>NZ_VCDZ01000003.1:0-724477 GCF_005845405.1 Escherichia sp. E4930
CACGTAAATCACGTCAGGCGCAGGGCTAAACCAGTCAGCAAGGGGGWAACCATGCAGCAGCACCAGGTGGCACCGCATCACGGGCAGTTCAGGAAATTCGGGCAGCACGTGAGCAGTGGGAACGTGAAAACGGATTTATCAGCGACGGAAACGGCGTGGAAGCTGTGGGAACTCATGGGGGAGGTTTATTCGAACCGCTGGACCCAGAAGAACGGGGCCGCACCTTCGAAGCTCTGGATTGCACAGATTGGCGCGATGACTGAGCAGCAAATCCGGCAGGTCTGCCGACAGTGCATGGACCGCTGCCGGGCGGGTGAAACATGGCCTCCGGACCTGGCTGAGTTTGTGGCGCTGATTTCGGAAAGCGGGGCCAATCCATTCGGTTTGACGGTGGATGCTGTGATGGAGGAATACCGCCGCTGGCGCAATGAGTCCTGGCGATACGACGGAAGCGATAAATATCCGTGGTCCCAGCCCGTGCTGTATCACATTTGCCTCGAGATGCGGGCAAAAGGGATTGAGCGTCAGATGACCGAAGGGGAGTTAAAACGGCTTGCAGAACGGCAGCTGACGAAATGGGCAAAGCATGTTGGTAATGGCCTCAGCGTTCCGCCTGTCCGGCGGCAACTGGCAGCACCAGAACGCCCGTCGGGGCCAACACCAATTGAGTTGCTGAAACGGGAGTATGAACGCCGGAAGGCAGCTGGTTTTGTATGAATTGTGAAGGTGATTTTTCAGGAGGACTTGTGGCAAAAGTTTTTACACCCGAACAGCGGGAAGAGCTGAAGGCACGAATTATCGGGTTGGTACGCAAAAATGGACGCATGACGATGTCGCAGCTGGAGAGAGCGACTGGGGCAGGCTGGCATTCGGTCCGACGCTGCCTTGTGGATGTGCTGGCTTGTGGCGATTTATACATGTCCGGGGAATACGGTGTTTTTGCATCGGAGCAGGCGTATCGTGAATGGCGTAAGACACCGGAGAAAACAACTGACCAGACACTGATTCGAAAGTTACCAGACGGAGAGATACGCCTCTACGACAGACGCCTGAATATAATCTGCCGTGAGTGCCGGCAGAGTGAGGTTATGCAGCGGATTTTGGCGTTCTATCAGGGTAATTATCAGGAGGTGATGCTGTGAGTGAAATTAGCTATCAGGCTTCAATTACCGCTGGCATCCGCATCAAAGGAGAGGAGCATGGAAATAAAACCAGAAGATGAGTTAAGCAATATCGTTTTATTTCCGGTAAAAGAGGATGACCCACGTAATCAGGTTAATTTTCTTTATGAGCCATCGGAAAGACCATATTGCCATCACGCCTCTGTCCGGGTTGACGAAAAAGAGCGTCAGGTCCGCTGCAAAATCTGTGGTGCAGTTGTGGAGCCGTTTGACTGGATGCTCTCTGTGGCGAAAAAAGAAACCAGACTGGCAGATGATGTAAGGCTATTGCGCCAGGAGGAGCAGGAAAGGCGGAAAAATATAGAAAAGTTAATTCAGATTGAGCGTAACGCGAAAGCGCGGATACGCAGGGCGACAAAATCCAGAACTGAATAATTAAATTTAACACTGTTAAAAATTTAATCCTTAACCGGAGGGATTTCTTCACCCTCAGAACATCAGGAGGCCGCCCGAAAGGGCGGTAAGAAATGACTACATTATTCAGAAAAGAATATCCGCGAAAAAGTAGAGCGACAGAATTTCTGTTTCTCATTCTGTTTGTTGTGTTAATGATACCGATATCCCCGCTAATTTTTGTCTGGGCAATCGGGAAAATAATTGAGCCAGTTATTGAATTGTATAACGACGTTGTATGGGCCCCGTTCAACACACTGCACAATAAAATTAATCCGTATAAGGAAAACTGACATGACCACTATAACCAGAGAAAACGCGGAGATTAAATCCTTCATCACTGGCTTTTTGAGCGATTCAGCGCACGATAACCGATCTTCAAACAGCCTGCTTGCCAATGTGTTTCGTATCGCGCTGGCATCGCTGGAAGCAGAGCCGGTGGCGTGGAAGGTAACCTTCACGCAAATTGACCATGAATATAATACGTTCACCGCTATGTATTCTGGCAAAGCAGAAGCCGAACGGTGGGTGCGACTGCATGAAGTGGGTGACTTTCGGGCAGAAATAACACCACTTTATGCAGCGCCGCCAGCACAAGTGTTACCGAACGATGGGGTTGAGCTACTGGAAGAATTCGTCTGGACTGGTGAGGAATGGTGCGTGCCATTAACTGGCTCTGAACCGGAGGATGATGTTCCTGAATCGTTCTCTGCGAGTATCAGTGTTAGTTGTGCTGATGATGTTGAGGTGTGGGTATCAGTGCCGCCGTATATGATAATTCCCTACATTGAGGGTGAGCAGGATGAGGATTTATTTGATACGTGTGCTGGAGCATTACGTATATCGTTTCTGGATTTGCTAAAGGCGTATACAAGTTCGTGCATCAGAGAGGATGCGGGGGATGGTGTTTTATACATGGCTAATTTTTTCGAGAGAATGTCGAAAAGTCTTCGTAAATTTTATGGCACCCTTCCACAGGAAGAAATAGCTGCTGCGAAGGTGGATGTTGATCTGGTCATCCCGTGGGAGCGGGGAGGTCATGAGGAGGGGGATAAGTGAGCTGGCCTGAGGCATTCACAACGGTAGGAATTGCGATGGCGGTGGCGCTGGTGGTGTATTCGATTTGCCGCTGGGGTTGACGTAATTACTAATCCGGGGCTATATTTCCGACGCGTCAGCAAAATCTGGCGCCGGGATTGGAACCCCGGATATTCAACCGCGACAGATACACGCCGCGAGCGTGTTTTTTATTGTCGTAAGCACACACATCTGAATTATGGTGGGGCGTATGGGGGAGCCGAAAGGCTCGCCGGTTGGTTGATCCGGTAGTTCCAACCCTGTACGTCTCACCACCCAATGATTGGAACCTGACGGTGGTGATAGTTAAATTCATCAACCAGAGGGCGTTATCATGACGACTCAAATTTCTGTCGAAAACCTTTCCCCGATTACCCATAATCAGATCCCAGTTATTACCACAGAACTATTGGCGCACCTCTATGGCGCGGATGTAAACAGTATCCAGCAAAATCATAAGCGCAACTCTGTGCGTTTTATTGAAGGTAAACATTTTTTTAAGGTTATGGGCGAGGAGCTTAAAAATTTGCGACTGACAGTAAGTCAGTTACAAATTTCGCCCAAAACCCGCTCGCTTATACTCTGGACAGAACGCGGAGCAGCCCGCCACGCAAAAATGCTGGAAACCGATCAGGCGTGGGAAGTGTTCGAAAAACTGGAAGACAGCTACTTCAACCAGTACGAGAAAGAGCGCGCTACGGGTAAAATGAATATCGATTTTCACCTGGCAATCCGTGACGATAAGACCGCCTTCATCCGAAGTTATGCGCCTGGTCAGCTGGTGACGGTTGAAGAAGCCCTGACTTTGCTTAAATCGCGCGGATGGCTGGTAATGCCACGGGATGAACTGGCCGGAAAATTAATGGAGCTTTAAACCAGATACAAAAAACCCCTGCTGGTTAGGTCAGGGGTTTTTTGATGGTTTTCGCGAAAAGTGGTGTGAATTCGCATATAACCACTGTTTTGTTGCTTGTACAGGCAGGCAACACTCAACAGGGTTAAGATTACTTAATTCTCCGCAAATTTCAAGAAATTATTAGCTTTTCCTAATATCGCGAGTTGTGTAAAATGCAACTTGTTGAGAACGTTACTGTTATCAGAACAGGTGCTGAAACGGATTTTCCCCGGTGAAACAGGTGGTGCTGTCAGGGCTCTAACCTGGAAGATGGCAAGCAACACTCAACAGAAGCACGAATTGACTTTGGGGAAATGTCAGAGCCAGTCAATTCTGCCACTTCCTTACGTAAGGAAAACGGATGATGGACGCCCGACACCTGATTAAACAGGTAATCGAGATCATCATTGCTGTTTTACAGCTGATCCTGTTGTTCTTGTAATAGCGGGAAACGTAACTAAGGCGCGTCCAGTTTACCGACTGGCGCGCCTTTAACATATCCGGAGATTATCCGCTCAGCATTTTTTGCTTTAACAGATCAAGTTTTAGCCGATTCAGCCATTAAACCGACCTTCGTTTGTTGATAAGCGGGTATACCTGACTAGAATCGATTCACTTAAGTAGCGCGCAGGGATAAGAGGGATGGACCCTGAGAAGGGGAGAGCTATTTATCTGGAAGGATTCTGAAGATGAAAATCGAAGAATTGCGTGAAATTTTTAGTGAAAATGGCCTCTATGCCGTGCGCGTTGAGAATGGATCTATTGTCAGTTACTGCCGCATTAAATGTTTACAGTCTCAACAAAGGAAGAGTGGAGCTGTGTTAATTCATTTTGTGGACGGGCTTATGACGGACGGTTTTATTTTGCGTGAAGATGAATTTGTCACATCATTACGGGGGCTGAAAGAGGCCGGGCTTAAAGCTGGCTTTTCTGCTTTTGAGGATGTGTGAATTCAGCTACAATTCAGCACAGGGCTGAACCCCCTGTTGAGTAACACTGTGCCACCGGAGAAAGCCGATGGCGCAAAATTCCAGACCACACAATTCTGATAATTCAGCCGTCTTTGCCAGCAGGCACGGGCGGCGCTCTCACGCATTCAAATATGACTGGTATCAGCACGATCCCTGCACTGAAGAACAGGCCGAATGGCTGATTCATAACTACCGCAGACGTGGGTATGAGTTTAAGAAAGCCCTCAGTCTCGATTATCGTCACTGGATAATCTACGTCAGACTGCCGTACTCCGAGCGCCCACCGCGTCCGTCCCGCACATTCCAGCAACGCATCTGGAGGTAACGTGCGGGTATTGCTTCGACCTGTTCCGGTACCGGAACTTGGGCTGGTGGTCCTTAGGCCGGGCCGTGAATCCATGCAAGTATTTCATAACCCTCGAGTGCTGGTGGAGCCTGAACCGAAAAGCATGCGCGGTCTGCCGTCCGGAGTCGTTCCCGCCGTTCGCCAGCCGCTGGCGGAAGATAAATCGTTACTGCCATTTTTCAGCGACGAACGGGTGATTCGTGCTGCTGGCGGTGCTGGTGCACTGTCTGACTGGTTACTGCGGCATGTTAAATCCTGCCAGTGGCCACACGGCGATTATCATCACAGTGAAACCGTCATTCACCGTTACGGTGCTGGCGCGATGGTGTTGTGCTGGCACTGCGACAACCAGTTGCGCGACCAGACCTCCGAATCACTGGAACATCTGGCTCAACAAAACCTGGCAGCCTGGATGATTGACGTCACCCGTCACGCAATGAACGGCCCGCGGGAGCGGGAATTATCGCTGGCTGAATTATCCTGGTGGGCGGTCTGCAATCAGGTAGCGGACGCATTACCGGAGGCAGTAATACGTCGTTCGCTGAGATTACCAGTGGAAAAAATCCGTTCCGTATATCGCGAAAGCGACATCGTACCGGGAGAGCAGAGAGCCACCAGCATACTGAAGCAGCGCACAAAAAATATTGCGTTACCGCCTCACGTCCACCAGCAACAGAGCCTGCCACAGGAAAAGACGGTGGTAAGCATCGCTGTTGATCCGGAGTCTCCGGAATCTTTCATGAAGCGACCAAAACGTCGCCGCTGGGTTAATGAAAAGTACACGCGCTGGGTTAAGGCGCAGCCGTGTGCGTGTTGTGGTAAGCCAGCCGACGATCCCCACCACCTGATAGGCCACGGTCAGGGCGGAATAGGGACAAAAGCCCACGATATTTTCACGCTACCGCTGTGCCGGGAGCATCACAACGAACTTCATGCTGATCCGCTGGCATTTGAAGAAAAGCATGGTTCCCAGATTGATTTAATTTTCCGTTTTCTTGATCACGCCTTTGCAACCGGCGTGCTTGGGTAAAAGAGGTTACTGATGCGTATAGAGTTTGTTTTGCCTTACCCGCCGACGGTGAACACCTATTGGCGACGTCGTGGCAGCACATATTTTGTATCAAAAGCCGGTGAGCGTTATCGCCGGGATGTGGCGCTTATTGTTCGCCAGCAGCGACTGAAATTAAATCTGTCCGGTAGATTGGCAATCAGGATTATTGCAGAGCCACCGGATAAGCGCCGCCGCGACCTGGACAATATCCTGAAGGCACCACTGGATGCACTGACACATGCAGGACTGCTTATCGACGACGAGCAGTTTGATGAAATTAATATTGTGCGCGGTCAGCTCGTTCCAGGTGGGCGACTGGGCGTGAAGATTTACGAAATCAGAGGTAATAACGATGGCGCGTGATATTCAGATGGTTCTGGAGCGATGGGGGGCATGGGTGGCAAATAACCACGAGGATGTTACATGGTCATCTATTGCTGCAGGTTTTAAAGGGTTAATACCGTCGAAGGTGAAATCACGTCCCCAATGTTCCGACGATGACGCAATGATCATTTGTGGGTGCATGGCCCGGCTGAATAAGAATAACAAAGATCAGCATGATCTACTGGTGGATTATTACGTTGGGGGAATGACGTTTATGGCGCTGGCACGTAAACACGGGTGTTCTGATACGTGTATTGGTAAACGTCTACAAAAAGCAGAAGGGGTAATTGATGGTATGTTGATGATGCTGAATGTCTCACTGGAGATGGATTGGGCTGTGTCGGTTTGATTTATGTCATTTTTTACAGCGGCGCAATGGAGAGAATAGCAAAAGTTTTTGGTAATACAGTAAACAGGATGGATATGTTCAAAAAATCATTACTCTTAACATTGGTGATGTGTTTGCTTTTTTCTTCTTTTGCGGACGCAAAACGGAGACATAAAAGATCATCTCATCGTTCGCAGCATCATCACTATTACAGGGATAACAGAGCAAGTAAGCAGGAAGTTTGCTCGGAAGGATATGTTGATTATTTTGGAGTGTGCAAGGGCAAAGACATAAAACAGGGCGAAGATCCAAAACCAGCTATTCAAAAGAAAAAAATAAATAAGGCGAGCAAAAATACATCAAGTATAAAAAATAGCCAACCAGACCGGCGAGAGAAGACAGCGTTTCAGCAGAAAAAAAATGTACCGACTTGTGCGCCGCTGAATATGGCGCATAAACCGGGATATACGAATTTGCCTATATGTGTGGACGGAGAATACTAATGTAACACAAAGATGTTTACGATCGTAAAAATCCGGATATCCTGTTAAGAGTGGTTACTTCGCCACACAGCTTAAACCCGCCGCCAAGCGGGTTTTTTTGTGTCTGAAAAATGGTGCAGTACGTTAAATGTGTATGTTGTTTTTTTAAAATTTAGAAATAATAAAAATGCATACGTATATTTACGAATATTGACATGGCTTTCTATTGAAAAAAGAACCGGCATTATTAATATCTGTCATCGGTTCCGAAGGGGATGTAAGCGCGGTCATTTTTATTTCTCTTGAGGAACCAATGCCGACTTAGCTCAGTAGGTAGAGCAACTGACTTGTAATCAGTAGGTCACCAGTTCGATTCTGGTAGTCGGCACCATATGCGGGTATCGTATAATGGCTATTACCTCAGCCTTCCAAGCTGATGATGCGGGTTCGATTCCCGCTACCCGCTCCAGCATTTGAAACAAGCCTTATTGTATTGCGGCACTGGCGTATTTTTTTTATTACGTGGGAGCAGGTTGTTTTGAAAAAGCATTCTGTTCTCTGGCTATGATTTGAGGCCGGGTGTAGCCTCAGTGCTGATTTTTTACGGCAGCAGAATGGTGCATTATCGGTGGAGATTTTGTATTTCCTGGCAGGGTCGGTGATGCATCATTCTGGTGTTGTAAACAGCACCGCAGAGGTGTTCCTCAGTGCGAGGGTGGTTTATATAGTGGTTTAGCGGGGAATCACAATATCTGTTGTAGGGATGGATATTTCGGGAGGCACCCGACACCTCGAATACATTACAACAAAAATGATACATCCATTACATTGACCAACCGCCTCCACTGGGCGGTTTTTTTATTATCAATCCGGAAAAAAAGAATGCACGGACACTGATAATGTCCGTGTGGCAATGCCATGTAAGTCAGCGATGAATATGGCGCAAAAAAAAGCGCGGCTGTCGGATTAACGCCGCGGGACAAAGTCCGTGAAGAAGAATAAGTATTGGCCCCCTTCTGGGGACGAGTTAATATTACTAAGCTTTAAAAATAGTTTAAATCCTCAGATTAACCTTAATTTCAGATAAGCTTTATTTCATTTCTTTGCGCCACATCTGGCGCGCATCAAATAACGCCACGCAAAGGGCATCTGCGGATGCCGGTGCTTTTGACGGGGTGTTTTTTACGGGCCGCTGGTGGCCCTTTTTTATTTACAGGAGATGTTATGGCAGAACCAGTATCCGGCACGACACAGGCCGGGCTGGCTGTTGGCGGGGTAACCGTTGTCGGCCTGTTCGACTGGATTGAGCCAGGCGTATTAATCGGGGCTTTTGCAGGTTCCATTATTTTTGTTATGTCGGCGCGCGAATACCCGGTCTGGGGAAAATTGCTGCTTTTTATCGCGTCACTGATGGCGGGAATTGTCGCCGCACCGTTCTCGTCTTCGGTTATCACTTTGCTGACACCGGAAAGCATTTCAGCCAGTCGTTCGGTTGGTGCGCTGGTGGCGTCTGCGGTATCGGTCCGCTTGCTAATGCTGTTGGGGAATGAGCCGTCATCATTATTTGGTCGGTTCTGGCCTAAAGGGAGAGGAGGCGATGGGGGTAAGTAATTTTATTCTTACGCTGAATGCGTTCACCTGCGCCCTGATTGTTCTCGTCCTTCTGGCTTATCAACGAAGTGGCGCAAATTACTGCTGGAAGTCCTCTTTTTGCGCCTGGTTGCTGATGGTTGCCTGCGGCTCGGTAACCATCTTGATTCTGACCGGGGTCTATCGTCATCCGAGCATACCCGAAACCGTTATCAATATCGCACTGCTGGTGACTGTATGGGGTGCCGGGGGAAATATATCCCGACTGGTAAACAGCAGGAAAAAATTAACAGGAAAATATCATGACAAAAGACGAGATTTTTGATGCCGTTCTGGGTAAAGAGGGCGGCTACGTCAACCATCCGGATGATAAAGGTGGGCCGACCAAATGGGGCATTACGGAAAAAGTCGCCCGTGCGCACGGATATCAGGGCGATATGCGTGACCTGACGCGCGGGCAGGCGCTGGAAATACTCGAGGCGGATTACTGGTATGGCCCACGATTCGACCAGATTGCGAACCTGTCACCGGATATTGCTGCAGAGCTGTGCGACACGGGCGTGAACATGGGACCAGCCGTGGCGTCCAGAATGCTTCAACGCTGGCTGAACGCTTTCAACCTGCGCGGGAAACTGTATCCGGATATGGATGCAGACGGACGTATCGGCCCACGAACTGTTAATGCGTTACGGGCATATCTGAAAAATCGCGGCAGGGATGGAGAGCTGGTAATGCTGACCGCCCTGAACTGTACGCAGGGTGACCGCTATCTGGAGCTGGCAGAGAAACGGGAAGCCAACGAGTCGTTTGTGTACGGCTGGATGAAAGAGCGCGTTGGTTTGTAAATTTATCGGAAAAGGTCGCTGCGGCGGCCTTTTTTATTGCTCAAAAAACGAAAGAACGGAGGTACGTATGTACGCACTGAAAAAAATTACGGTAACTGAAGATGGTCGCCAGGTTGAGGAAGTGCATGTCCTGGGGGATATGTATCGTCTGGAGTTCTATCCGCGTGACACTCATCTTGCAGCAAAAATTGAGTATTGCCGGGGCGGGGGTATTCCATGTATTCCGGTAGAAAAAGAGGATGAGGCTTACATTACCACGCTGACTGGAGACACGGTGCGTTGTATCTGTCGCGGTGACAGTAAAGCCAGGAATGAAATAGCCAGATGCCGAACCCATACCAGTAAATAAAAAGTAAAACCCCGGCTGCTGGAACAGTCCGGGGTTTTTGGTTTTCACGTCAAAGAGGAAATTGTGATCAGTGAGTACGGAGAAAATCCTCGTGGGGAAGTATAAAAGATTCTTTTTGAGGTTGTCCATTATGAAAGGTATAGAAGTGGAAACTCCCGCGAGCCTTGATTTGACAAGGGCTGCGGCCTTTGCAATTCGCCTTGTGGCGGTCGCTGTTCTGATTTGGGCTGTGCGTTGGTGGTGACATGAGCCGAAAACACTGGACACACAGAATGCCGCGAACGGCGGCGAAATGGGCACTGGTAGCGATACTGGTGCCTTTTTTCTTGGTGGGATGCGTCAGTCTGGATAAGGCGCGCCAGTTTTTGGACGCTGCTTCTCAGGTTTGCCAGTTGATTGATGGTGTTCGACGTTGTTTTGAAATAAATGATCATTATCAATGAGTTAGCATGGTTCTGATGATAATTTCTCCATGCGTACGCAACAATTGGAGAAAATATGAAAAGTATTGCTGACTATCTTAATGATACTCAAGGTACGGGGCCCGCTGTAGGTAAGATGTTTGGCCTGTATGGTATGCAGATTGGACGATTCATAGGGGCAGAAGGACGAAAACTTCACCTTGTATTCGTCCATCCTGTAAATGGGCGTATGGATGTGCCAATTCATATTGAAATGCCGATTCCTATTCGTATTAATGGAGGGAATATTGAAGGACCTATTATGAATCCAGTGCTGAACGATATTATTCAACTTGATTAAATAATGAATTCAAATCAAACCCGCTTCGGCGGGTTTTTTTATTGTCAATAATAAAACTCCTCTTCAGGAGGTTGGAATTTTTGGAGTAATTATGTGGAAAACTACAGGTGAGAAAGTGATTGTTGCATATGTTAATGGTAATGCGAAATACTCACGTATCGAAATGAGCGGTCAACATGCTCGATTGATTCGTGAGTAACAGGCATTACAGCAGCCCTTCAGTGAGGGGCTGCGATAATGCAACACAGGAATAAAAACCGGCCAGGGAGAATCCGTTAAAGATCTGCCGGTGGCGAAAAAGTGCCAGGCGCTCAACCTAAGCTGATTCTCTGTTGAATACAATAATTTTATTTACATCTATGTGAATGCGTAGGGCTTCTGTGATGCACGTCATGTTAACGATGTATGGATATGCGAATCATTCCCATTTTCACGGGTCCTTCCTGAATTTTGGAACACCGAGGGGATGCGGACACGCAGAAATCGCCAAATTTTTGCATTTTCATCGTTCATCACCACCACTGTAATTTATTGATAATGAAAGGTTAAAAAAAAGTTGGTGTCGAAAGTGCTCGTTTTTTGTTCATCACTGGAGGGTAAGTGGATAAGGAACTGAAACACCTTGTTCTTAATGTCAGCCAGTTGGCTGCGCTGTCTGGTGTGCACCGACAGACTGTCGCATCAAGAATCAAAAATGTCCGAACAGCGGGTGGACATGAAAGTAATCTCAAGCTGTATAAACTTACCGATATTCTGGCAGAG
The DNA here is from genome assembly GCF_005845405.1 of Escherichia sp. E4930. NCBI lineage: Bacteria > Pseudomonadati > Pseudomonadota > Gammaproteobacteria > Enterobacterales > Enterobacteriaceae > Escherichia > Escherichia sp. E4930. Next base: position 11,417 of record NZ_VCDZ01000003.1, read on the forward strand.
CTAATGAAATTGCCACCGCCTGTCGCTGAAGGGGAGATGGATCCCCATGACCGAAAAGCCTGGTATCAGTCAGAACGTGAACGCCTGAAATTCGAACAGGAGGTCGGAGAACTGATCCCTGCGTCTGATGTCGCTCGTGAATTTGCTGAAATGGCAAAGGCTATGGTGCAGGTTCTGGAAACTCTCCCCGATATTCTTGAACGCGATTGTGCTCTTGAGCCTTCGGCTGTCATGCGGGTGCAAAGCATTATTGATGATCTGCGTGACGAAATTGCACGACGGGTGGCAGATGACAGCAAACAGGAAGATGCAGAGGAGGAAAATCAGGAGGACGAATAATGCCTGTGCAGGCGACCGCCAGATCGTTGAAACTGGATACAGGCCAGTTAATTAAAGCGCCGCGCAGAATGCCTGTTGCCGAAGCGGTACAAAAATTTATGCGAGTCCCTACATCTGGTGGCAACTCTGTTCCGTGGGATCCGATGGTTGCACCGTATGTGATTGAACCCATGAACTGCCTGTCGTCCCGTGAGTTTGATGCGGTTGTTTTTGTTGGTCCTGCCCGTACGGGCAAGACTAACGGCCTGATTGATGGCTGGGTGGTTTATAACATTGTCTGCGATCCGTCTGACTTTTTGCTGGTGCAGATGACGCAGGATAAGGCGCAGGAGCACTCCAAAAAGCGCCTGGCAAGAACATTTCGTTGCAGCCCGGAGGTCAGAAAACGCCTCAGCCCACGCCGTAACGATAACAACGTTCATGACAAATATTTTCTGTCGGGCAGCTTTCTGAAAATCGGCTGGCCTTCCATCAATGTCATGTCATCCTCTGATTTTAAATGTGTGGCGCTGACTGATTACGACCGATTTCCTGAAGATATCGATGGCGAAGGTGATGGTTTCTCCCTGGCTTCAAAACGTACCACAACATTTATGTCAGCTGGTATGACGCTGGTGGAGAGTTCTCCCGGGCGTGAAATCACAAACAGCAAGTGGCGCAGAACGTCACCGCATGAAGCCCCGCCCACCACGGGGATCCTTTCTCTGTATAACCGTGGCGATCGTCGTCGCTGGTACTGGCCTTGTCCGGATTGTGGTGATTATTTCCAGCCATCGATGGAGGCTATGACGGGATATCGTGACAATCCTGATCCTGTAAAAGCCAGTGAAGCGGCTCATATATTGTGTCCGCATTGTGGCAGTCAAATCACTGCAGATATGAAACGTGAACTGAATGGTCGCGGTGTCTGGTTGCGTGAAGGTGAGCAGATTGACAGAGAAGGGAATGTTACCGGAACGCCACGTCATTCAAGGATAGCCAGCTTCTGGATGTAGGGTACATTTCTTACCTGTTTTTATGTTCTGGTGTCGTTTTATAGTCTTTTCAATGAGTTGTGATTTTTTGAGTTTCCTCTCTTTACTTGATAATGAGTTAGTTTATCGCTTGTTATCGACTTGAATGGACTACATGACGGACTAAAAAATGAGGGCGACAGATGTCGGTAAAGCCATTAACCGTGACTGAAGTTAAGGGGATGAAACCACGTGAAAAGGACTATGCTGTTTATGATGGGTTCGGTTTATTGCTGAATGTGAGTAAAGCTGGTGGGAAAGTGTGGCGTTTTCGTTATAGCCATCCGATAACGAAGAAACGGCAGACATACACGATAGGGCGTTTTCCTGAATTCTCACTCGCGGAAGCACGGGAAGTACGTGATGAACTTCGGCGAATGATTGCACGTGGAGTTGATCCAGTGACAGAGAAGAAAAATCGTAAAATTGAGATGGCACTAAAAAATCTACAGACATTTGAATCTGTTGCTAATGCATGGGTTGCCTTTAAAAAGGGAGCAGAATTGCGGAAGCCTACGTTAAATAACATCGAATATGAAGTATATAAATATCTTGTTCCTTTCTTTGGTAAATATAGTATAGATAAGATTACAGCGCCATTAGCAATTAAGATACTGGATGCAGTATCTGATAAAAATGCGTTGCAAAAAAAATTAATATCAAGATTAAATGAAATTATGAATTATGCCGTAAATTGTGGTGCGTTAAAAATAAATCCATTGCTTAAAATAAAGACTGCATTCGCTGGAAAGAAAAATAAATCATTGGCTGCGTTACCTATAGAAAGATTACCTGAATTTCTGAGTTGGTGGGATAGTGTGCCTCATAACTACCAAATAGCGCATAATGCACTTTTATTCCAGGTATTGACCATGGTCAGGCCGGGAGAGGCGATCCAGGCAGAGTGGTCAGAGATAGATTTTGATGCTGGTCTGTGGGTTATTCCTGAGCATAAAATGAAATGCCATCGTGAACATGTTGTGCCCCTGTCATCACAGGCCATTAGCATCCTGAGAACAATGCAGGAAATAAAAAGAGGGCGTTATGTATTCTATTCATCCAGAACCAAAGACGCGCCTATGGGGAGGAAAACTATAAATACTGCGATTACCTCCAGTAAGTTCAAAGGGATTGTAACGTTACATGGTTTTCGTTCGATGTGGAGTACGCTTTTAAATGAGGAAGGATTTAACCCCGATGTAATTGAGGCTGCATTAGCACATAAAAGTGGTGATAAAATAAGAGATATTTATAATAGAACTACTTATTTAGAACAACGCAAAATTATGATGCAATGGGTAGGCGATTTTTTTGATGAGGCGAGAAAAGGGGTAATTAATAGATCCTGTGGTAAGAAAGGTTTGAGAATAGTAAATGGTTGAGGAGTTCAGCAAATGAATACCAATGAAGATATTTTATTTACTAAAGACGTAATGAAAATTTTGCGCTATGGGGCAATGAGCGCATTCATTAATTTCTGGAAAGATGAAAGCAATGGTTTTCCTCAACCGTTCAGAATTGGGCGGCGGCATACCTGGCACCGTAGAGATGTAGAGGCATGGTTAGATAAACAACGAGAACAGGCCAATCCCCACTAATAATATCTTTCATACCCCGCACACAATGCGGGGTTTTTTGTATGTGAGGTAAAAAAACGATGAATAAAAATATTGCCGTGACGGGCAAGGGTGACGCTCGTCCAGTGAAAAATTTCTGCAATATTCGTGATCTAATCGTTCTGCGCTTTGATGGCGTGGATGTTCGCGTGGTGTATCTGAATGGCGATCCGTGGTTTGTTGCAAAGGATGTTTGTGAAGCTCTGGAAATAAGCAACTCACGCGATGCTCTAAAAGCTCTGGATGTGGATGAGAAGAATACCGTCGCTTTAAGCTACGGTATTCGCGGAAATCCAAATCATAGCGTCGTTTCTGAATCTGGTTTTTACAAGCTGATCGCCAGAAGTCGCAAAGCTGTTACTCCTGGCACGTTCGCCCATCGTTTCAGTAATTGGGTATTCAGAAATGTGATACCGGGTATCAGAAAAACGGGGGCTTATGGTATCCCGTGGGGCGCATTACAGGATTTTTCCCGCCGTAAAGAGCAATATCAGATAAGTGCCAGCGAGAAGGGGAGGGAGCTACAGGCATGTAAGCGCAAAAAGCGTGAGCTGGAGGAAGAAGAAAAAAGGCTGATACGTGAATATCAGCCTGAGTTTTACTTTGACAACTGCATTCAGTGACAAAACAAAGGCGACCGGGGGCGGTCGCCAATGGGAAAACACTAAACATAAGCACGGGGATGATAGCCGCTATCAGGCTGGTGGGCAATGCAATCAGTCTTGTTCAGTTCGTTGCCATACCTGCAATGAGCGCGTTTCCCTGTACTCTTTAAGGAATTGCTCAAGGGCAAAAGCACATGGCGCGAATCTTTCTGATTCATGCTCTATCTTTCTGCGCCGTCTTTTCCGTGCCGGTGATAATGTTTTGGTCAATTCTTTATCGGTCATTGTGTTGTCCTGCATAGCAATGCGCCGTAATACCTTACACCACGGCGCTGGTGATGGTTATTCCTGCTCTTTGGCCTTGCGACGCTGGCGGTATTCAACTTCTCGCTTTAATGCTGCTGTTACAAACTGCCCTGTACTTTCACCAGGCATTTTTACCGCCTCAACATTGTTCATAACTTCATGCGGAACCCTTGCCGCAACTGTTTGTGATTTTGCGTTTACTGCTTTTGTCGCCATGTTGTGTACCCCTTACAAAAAACAAATGCAGTATGCAGGAAAAAAAATAAGTGTTCAACACTTGACGTGTTTAACACCAGGGCTTAAATTGGTGTTCAACACCTTGTTGATGCAAGGTGCAGAAACGACGAAACCCGGCAGTGCGCTAACACTAACCGGGCTTCTAACCACCAACGATAGAAAGCGTATCGAGGTAGCTATGTTAAATCATACCACACACCCGCAAGGGCGGGACTCGCACAACCTGAATAAATACATCTGGCGTTTTATCGCCCTGAGCACGGCACAACCGCGCGTGATTACCATTGAGGCCACCAGCGAACAGGAAGCACGCCAGCAATCTCCTGATGGCTGTGTGATGGTATTCGCCGCCCGTATTCGCCAGGGGGTGCACCATGTGCAATAAAAACACGCCGGACGCAGCAGGCGAAGCATTGAAAGTACTGATACATGCGCTTGTGGATATAAATTGCATGGTAGAGATCATGGAGAAGAAATCACAGTCGGAGTACGACAAAAGAAAATTTAAAACAATAAAAATAATTACCAAAAACTCACTGACAAAAGCTACAGACATCCTCAATGAGGACACTAAAAGAATCAGGGGGAAACTGTGTGATGCATAAAATACCTTTTGATGTTCTTATTCATTCTGAAAACGCATTAATCCGCGCAAAGGAAATGGAGGCATTATTACTTAAGTTAATGGAAGTGCCGGAAAATGGCGATGAATCATATCCCATGATGTTTTCTGCCGTGCACACATTATTAACGCCAGTAATTAACGAATTAAATACGGTGATGGCAATTCACGAGAATAATAAAACGCATCACACCGGAGAATAAAAACCATGAAACAGAAAAATTCTGGCTTTACTGCCAGCGGCCTCTCTCGGCCTGAAATCCGCCCCGGCGATATTTTCAAAGATAAATACGGCGGCACTGTAACGATTAAAAGCGTGGCGGGACGGTGTGTTACTTACCGCCGTGATGGGTACGGCTATGACTGCGTGATGCCTGTTTATCAGTTCCGGCGTGATTTTTCTCTGGTACAGAACGCAACACGCGGTAAGCCCACCAGCAGGGAAAAAGCACGGGAAAATATTAAGAAAATAAAAAGCATGCTCAGCGCATCCAGAGGTAAAAAATGAAACTGGCACCGAACGTAAAAAAACAGCCTCGCGGAATAAAAAACAAAGACACAGAGGTAATTATTTTCGCGGGTAGTGATGCCTGGTCGCATGCGCAACAGTGGCAGGAGAAGGACGGTCCCGCATCCGGCGATAATGTGCCGCCTGTGTGGCTTGGGCCAAATCAGCTTGCCGAACTTGATGCGCTGAAAATTGTTCCGGATGGAAAAAAACGCGTAAGGCTGTACCAGGCCGGAGAACTGGATTTAGTGGAGACCAAAAAGATTGGTCAGAAGCTGGCGGCGGCAGATATTCAGGATGCGAATTTTTACCCTGAAGGAATGCACGGTCAGAAGTGTGAAAACTGGCGGCGCTATTTGAATGCTGAGCGTGAAAATATTGCCGCAGGGCTTACCATGCCGGAGCAGAAAAATACGCAACTGGCACAGATGGCAGACAGTGAGCGCGCACAGATGCTTGCTGGTCGGTTTGATGGCGTATGTGTGCATCCGGAAAGTGAAATCGTTCACGTCTGGCGCGGCGGGGTATGGTGTCCGGTCAGCACAATGGAACTGAGTCGCGAAATGGTGGCGATTTATTCAGAACATAAGGCCACTTTCAGCAAGCGCGTAATCAGTAACGCCGTTGAAGCGTTAAAAGTTATTGCCGAACCAATGGGCGAGCCGTCCGGTGATTTGCTGCCGTTCGCCAATGGTGCGCTTGACCTGAAAACGGGGGAATTTTCCCCGCACTCGCCGGAGAACTGGATCACCACGCACAACGGTATTGAATACACGCCGCCAGTACCAGGGGAGAATATCCGCGACAACGCGCCAAACTTTCATAAATGGCTTGATCACGCTGCCGGAAAAGATCCGGGCAAGATGATGCGTATATGCGCCGCGCTATACATGATTATGGCGAACCGGTACGACTGGCAGATGTTTATTGAGGCCACCGGAGACGGCGGGAGCGGCAAGAGCACTTTCACGCACATAGCCAGCCTTCTGGCAGGGAAACAGAACACAGTAAGCGCTGAGATGACATCGCTTGATGATGCTGGTGGGCGTGCGCAGGTTGTCGGGAGTCGGCTTATTGTCCTGGCAGACCAGCCGAAATATACAGGCGAAGGCACGGGCATCAAGAAAATCACGGGCGGCGACCCCGTGGAAATTAACCCGAAATATGAAAAGCGTTTCACAGCGGTAATCAGGGCGGTTGTGCTGGCAACCAATAATAACCCGATGATATTCACCGAACGGGCCGGAGGCGTGGCACGTCGTCGCGTGATTTTCCGTTTCGACAATATCGTCAACGAGGCCGAAAAAGACAGGGAACTACCGGAAAAGATTGCGGCTGAAATCCCCGTCATTATCCGCCGATTACTGGCGAACTTTGCAGACCCTGAAAAGGCGCGGGCTTTACTACTGGAACAGCGTGACGGTGATGAAGCACTGGCGATAAAGCAGCAAACGGATCCGGTTATTGAGTTTTGCCAGTTCCTGAATTTTCTGGAGGAAGCACGCGGCCTGATGATGGGCGGCGGTGGCGATTCCGTGAAGTACACGACCAGAAACAGCCTTTACCGCGTCTATCTGGCGTTTATGGCATACGCAGGCAGAACCAAACCACTAAACGTAAATGACTTTGGCAAGGCCATGAAGCCAGCCGCAAAAGCTTACGGACATGAATATATTACGCGAAAAATTAATGGGGTGACGCAGACTAACGCAATAACAACCGACGATTGCGACGCGTTTTTATAATTTTTGGCAATTGCTGTCTACCTTGTCTACCTGATTACATAAAAGTTGTTTTAATTCAGTGTATTAATTTAGGTAGACAGCTTTTTTTTACTGTCTACAAGCTATCTACACTGTCTACCTGTTTTTGTAGCCAGCCGGAGGGATGAGTAGACATCAGGTAGATAGTGGTTTTTTACTGTCTACATCCATTAAACCCGCGTCATTACTGGCCTGAGCATCTATCAGGTAGACAGAGTAGACAAGGTGGGGGTAGGCCTAAAACTTTTTAAACGAGGGGGTAAAAATAAAAATGCACACATCAGAAAAATTTAACAATCAGAAGAAATCACATAACCGCGCCATTGACCTTACAGAGCACTGGCTGAGGGTGGCGATAAAAATCATCGACCGCAACGCGGGAGAAGGATACGCGAAAGCGCATCCCGAACTGATAAGCGCATTCATGAACACAGCGGCGGCAAACTTTGCCACGCTGACAGAACGGGAGATTGCGGAAGCGGAACAGGTGACAACTATCAACGTTAAAACCGGAGAACAGACAGCATGACAGCACAGATAGCGGCTTACGGGCGGCTGGTGGCTGACCCGCAGTTAAAGACCACCAGCAAGGGAACACAAATGGCGATGGCGAGTATGGCTGTTCCCCTGCCGTGCAGCCAGGCCGATGACGGAACGGCGACAATGTGGTTATCCGTCCTGGCGTTTTGCAGACAGGCCGACGCACTGGCAAAACACCGCAAAGGCGAACTGGTGAGCGTGGCGGGTAACATGCAGGTAAGCCAGTGGACAGGCCAGAACGGCGAAACGCGGCAGGGCTGGCAGGTTATCGCAGACAGCGTAATCAGTGCGCGAACGGCGCGACCGGGCGGCAAAAAAGGCCAGCAGGGCCAGGCTACTGACGCACTGAACAGGGCAAAACAACAGGCGGGAAATGATGATCCGTACGGGGATAACATACCGTTTTAAGCAACGAGTGACAGAAGCCGGGATTTTTCCCGGTTTTTTTATGGGTCCTTCCTGAAAAATGGAACACCGAGGGGATGCGGACGCGCAGAAAACGGCTGGTTTTTGCATTTTCATGGTGGCGGCAGCATGTGTGATAATTAATTGATAATTAAAAATTATTTCTGTTTTCACCTGTACAATCTTTTTTCTCCCCCTGTCATCAGACCAGTTTGCAATTAATTGAAATATATAAACAAATTTGTTTTTCACCTGCCAAATGGAGCTGCCTATGTCAAATGTGATTGGGATTGGTGATGCTTATCACTGGCACACAAAAATGAATATTGCATATTTTGCAATGCAATTGATCATCATTGCATTTTGATCAACACTGCACACTTCAAATATCAGTCTGAAACGAGGTGTTACGTGAACGAAAAGAAAGCTGTATCGGTTTATCTCGACAATGAAACGGCGCTTGCCCTGTACCGTTTGCGCGAAGATATTCGCAAGAAAAATGCAGAAACGGGAATGGATCTTCCCACGCCAACAGTCGGCTGGCTTGCCCGTTCATTGTTGCGTCAAAGCCTGGGAATTAAGGCAGACAAAAAAGATTTGCCTCATGAGGGGTAAGGTTGATGGAAATTTCATTGTATGAGCCAATCGAAGGCGTAACCGCAAGACAGTTCCGCGATTCACTTATGGCTGCAAAAGGCCCGGTTACGGTTGCCATAAACAGCGGTGGCGGAAATGTAACTGACGGCATGGCGATGTTTAACGCCCTGAGAACGTACAAAGGCCACACGGTCGCAAGAATCGACGGTATCGCCGCATCAATGGCTACCATTGTTGCGCTCGGTGCCCGGCGTGTCGTGATGGCTGATAACGGCTGGTGGATGATCCATAACCCGTGGGGCGTTTTTGTTGGTGAATCGGAAGATCTCCGCAAAAAAGCCGACATGATGGAAAAAATCGGCAAGGCAATGCTTGATACCTACGTTGCCAAAACCGGATTACCGGAATCAGAAATCAAAGCCATGATGGATGCTGAAACATGGCTGACGGCTGAGGAAGCGAAAGAAAAAGGATTTATTGATGAAATTTATCCGGCAGAGGGACAGGCATTAGCCATGGCCCCTGGTTGCGGATCACTGGTAGAGAAATTTACCAGAACGCCGGAAAGCATCATCGCATCGATGAAGAAAGGCGACACGGGATCAGCAAACGAAAGAGAGAAGCGAAAAAAAGAAGCCGACGTTTTGTTTGCTTACTGGAAGAATTCTTCGTATGAGTGGTTGCCAGGAATTGTTGAAGAATTTATCAGCGGTTCCATCACTGCCGAAGAAGCACGTAAAAAACACTTAGAAAAACTGGCGGAAGAGACAACGCCGTGCGCAGGACCAGGAGCAATGAACATGTATGCAGGTAACGGTAATATTGTTGGGGATTCAGTAAAAGCGGCGCTTATGGCACGCAGTGGACTGGCGGATGTGGAAAAAGATAACCGCTATAACGGTTATTCATTGCGGGAACTGGCGCGCGCTTCTCTGGTGGATCGTGGGGTAAGCGGCATTCCAGGTAATCCGCTGGGCATGGTTGGAATGGCGTTTACTCACAGCAGTAGTGATTTTGGCGGCATTCTTGCGGACGTGGCGCATAAATCATTACTGAAAGGCTGGGAAGATTCGCCGGAGACGTTCCACGCCTGGACGAAAAAAGGCACTCTGACAGATTTTAAGGTTGCCCATCGTGTTGGTATGGATGGTTTTAAATCTCTGCGAAAAGTTTTGCCAGGCAGCGAATATAAATACGCGTCCACGTCCGATCGCAGCGAGCCAATTGCACTGGCAACTTATGGCGAACTGTTCAGCATAGATCGCCAGGCAATCATCAATGACGACATGAGCGCACTGACTTCAATCCCCCAGCAAATGGGGGCAGCAGCAAGCCGCACAGTCGGGGATCTGGTTTATGCCGTTCTCGTGGCCAATCAGAAGATGGGCGATAAAAACCCGCTCTTTGATGCGAAACACAGCAATCTGATTAACAGCGAACTTGATATTCCAGGCCTGAGTGCAGCCCGTAAAGCTATGCGTATGCAAAAAAATAATGCTGGTGCTGTACTGAATATTCCGCCTCGTTTCCTGTTAGTTCCGGTAGAACTGGAAGACAGAGCAACCCAGCTTATTCGTTCTACGTCGCTACCAGACGCGCAGAACAGCGGTGTGTTTAACCCATACAATGATGCACTGACAGTAATCACAGAGGCGCGACTTGATGCCGACAGCGTGAAATCCTGGTATCTGCTTGCGGGTCAGGGAAGTGATACAATTGAAGTCGCTTATCTCGATGGTATTGATACCCCGTACCTGGAACAGCAGCAGGGCTTTACGGTTGACGGCGTAACTTTCAAAGTGCGCATTGATGCCGGAGTTTCTCCTCTGGACTGGCGCGGGATGGTTAAGTCATCAGGTGGTTAACAGATAATCAGGCATGTTATGTTTTTTTGCGGCCTTCGGGCCGCTTTTTTTATGGGTCCTTCCTGAAAAATGGAACACCGAGGGGATGCGGACGCGCATAAATCGAGAGATTTTTGATATTTTATGCGTGCAGCAGCATAAGTTTAATGCTTTGATTTTTAACATTATTGATTTGTTTTGTTGAAAAAGCGACCGTGCAGTGAGGTGGTAAAGTGGAACTGAGCAAAATGCAGGTTAATGTCTCACAACTGGCAGACCTGGTAGGCATGAATCGAAATCTTGTTTCACGCCGTTTGCGTGAGCTGGAGCTTGTTGGCGGGAATGGTGAGAATCTTAAACTGTATGAACTCGGTCCGGCACTTCAGGCACTACTGACCCCATCAATGAAAGAAAATGGTGAAATGTCACCACAGGATCGGAAAGCCTGGTATCAGTCAGAAAATGAAAGGCTGAAATTTGAAGCAGCTTCACGTGAATTACTCCCTGTCGAAGAGGTGGCCCGTGAATATTCATCTCTGGCTAAAGCCGTAGTCATGGTGCTGGAAACGTTGCCGGATATTCTTGAGCGCGATTGCGCTCTCCAGCCTTCCGCAGTCATACGAGTGCAACGCATTATTGATGATCTACGTGATGAAATGGCGAGAAAAATTGCAGAAAGCGATTCAGATAATGGCTGGCCTGCATGTACAAGATGAGTGAACTGCTGGAAAGAAACGGCTACGGGAAAGAACCATTATCGTGATGGTATTGCGATATCAAAATTCATTTATAGCGACATATTTAGCTTTTAATTAGTATTGCCGCCTTTTTTTCTTTTTTATCACTTAAACAGGTACTAAATCTTGGACTATGTAGATGGGGCCATAGCAAAATAGTATTTTATAATCATTTAGTTACCTTTTATTTACTTCTTCCTGGATGGAAGGGCCGGCTGCTGCGTATCAGACCTGGGCGCAACTGGTTTACAAACTACTGACTGCTGAGCAGGAATATGAAGCCACAGGCAGTGAGGAAACACTGAAGGCGGTGATTAACACCGACTGGGGATTACCTTATTTGCCTCGTTCCGCAATGGAGCTGCGTAGTGCGGATGTTCTGATGCAGCGGGCCGAGGACTACGGTAAGCGCCTGGTACCGCCGAAAGTACGTTTTCTTATTGCGGCTGTGGACGTGCAGGGCGGGAAGAACCGACGGTTTGTGGTGCAGATTATTGGCTATGGCGAGGACGGCGAACGCTGGCTGGTGGACCGTTATAACATCCGACAGTCATTGCGCTGCGATGAAAATGGCGAAGCATTACCTGTGCATCCCGGGGCTTATCCTGAAGACTGGCAGTTGCTGGTCACCGATGTACTGGAGAAAACGTATCCGCTCCAGTCCGATCCGGCCCGCAGAATGCCTGTACTGGCAATGGCGGTGGACAGTGGTGGTGAGGACGGGGTGACGGATAACGCCTATAAATTCTGGCGAAAATGTCGTCAGGATGGACTGGGGCGACGGGTTTTTCTGGTAAAGGGAGACAGCACGAAACGCCAGAAAATTATCACCATCACACACCCGGATAATACCGGGCGAAGCGATCGTCGTGCTGATGCTCAGGGAAAGGTGCCGGTATATCTCCTGCAGACAGACCTGCTGAAAGATCAACTAAGCAATAACCTGCAACGTGAAATGCCCGGACCGGGCTACATTCATTTTCCTGACTGGCTCGGGGAGTGGTTTTATGAAGAGTTGACCTATGAGGAACGCGGTGCTGACGGGAAATGGCGCAAGCCGGGAAAAGGGAATAACGAAGCGTTTGACCTTTTTTGCTATGCCCATGCTGTCGCCATTCTGCGTGGCTATGAAAAAATCCGTGACTGGAGCAATCCTCCCCAGTGGGCAAGGGGGCAGGATGCTGATGCGGGGGCTTCAGCAGACAGACGTTCTTCCGGCACAGTGGACAAGAAAAACGTTGCCGGAAGAGATGAGCGGCAAAAAGCAGCGTCGCCGGAAGCGTTATCCGGAAACTGGTTATCACTACCCCGAAACGGAGGATGGTTGTGAAAAAAGATGAGATTTTCCAGATGCTGGTTATCGTGCGTCAGGCATACAGGGATTCCCTGGATGGTAAAAGTGTGTCTTTTACCGGGGTGAATGGCAGGGCGATCACCAACCATGATCCTGTTGCATTGCGCAGGGAGCTTGAATACTGGGAAAAACGCTGGGCGGCGGCCTGCCAGCCCACAAGGAAACCGTACAAACTCGCCCGTTTCTCCTGAGGTTTTTTTATGGGTTTTTTTGATAAAGCACTTGGCGCAATTGCGCCAGGGTGGGCGGTTTCGCGCGCCAGAAACAAAATGCTGCTGAGAGCTTATGAGGCGGCGCAGCCTTCACGCCTGAATAAAGCCCGGCGCGAGAGTCGTTCTGCCGAGACTGCGGTTTTTTCTGCCTGTACCTCGTTAAGGGAGCAGGCCAGGGCGCTGGATGAAGATCACGATATCGTGATTGGTCTGCTGGATAAGCTGGAAGAGCGGGTTATTGGCGCGCAGGGGATCCAGGTTGAACCACAACCACTGAGAAGCGATGGCACCCTGCATGAATCGCTGGCAGAGCAGATCTCGGCATTGTGGTCTGAATGGTCTGTTCGCCCTGAGGTCACGGGGATGTTCACCCGTCCGGAGGCCGAACGGATGGCATTGCGATCTGCTTTGCGTGATGGCGAGATGTTCGTACAACTGGTGCGTGGTCCTGTCGCCGGTCTGAATCATTCCACTGTGGTGCCATTATCACTGGAACTTCTCGAAGCAGATTTTGTTCCGGTCAGTCTGAACACGAACGCGGGTCAGCAAGTCCGTCAGGGCATTATTCTTAACAACTGGGGGCGGCCTGTAGGGTATCGGGTTTATAAATACCATCCTGCAAATATGCGTGGATTCAGCGCCGATCTCAAAACTGTTCACGCAGACAGCATGCTTCATCTGGCGATGCGGAAACGGCTTCATCAGGTGAGAGGTGTCAGCCTGTTACATGGTGTGATTCGCCGGATTGCTGATCTGAAAGATTACGAAGAATCAGAGCGTGTGGCTGCCCGTATTGCTGCCGCGCTGGGTTTCTACATTAAGCGTGGTGATGCCGCCAGCTTTCCGACGGATAACGACTGGACACCCACAGAACAAAAACCCCGGTATTTTGATATTTCACCGGGCATGATTTTTGACGAACTGGCCCCCGGTGAAGATCTGGGGATGGTGGAGTCGAATCGTCCGAATGTTCATCTTTATGAATTCCGGAACGGGCAGTTGCGTGCTGTGGCTGCCGGAACCCGTGGCAGTTATTCCAGTATTGCCCGTGACTATAACGGCTCCTACAGTTCGCAGCGTCAGGAGCTGGTGGAAGGTTACGAAGGCTACGGGGTTTTACAGCAGTGGTTTGTCGGTCAGTACAGCCGCCCGGTGTACCGGGCATGGCTGGAGCAGGCGATACCTTTTCTTGAAATTTCTCCTGATGTGGATATGTCCACACTTTTCAATGCCACTTATCTTGGCCCGGTGATGCCGTGGATTGATCCGGTGAAGGAGGCTGCAGCATGGCGGGCCATTCTTCGCGGTGGTGCCGGGACGGAGGCTGAGTGGATACGTGCCCGTGGGCAGTCACCGCAGGAGGTCAAACGTCAGCGACTGCGTGAAACTGAATTTAACCGGGAAAACGGGCTGGTGTTCGATTCTGACGCCGCTAACGATAAAGGAGCGATCCCTGATGCAGCAAATGATAAACCCGCGTCTTCGCGGGACGATGATTAATCCCCGCGCCAGCCTTGCGGGGGTGGATGCCGCTAATGGTCAGTGCTGGTATGAAATCCGTGCACAGACTGCCGGGCGGGTGGAAATTTACCTCTATGACGTGATTGGCGGATGGGGCATCACCGCGCAGCAGTTTATTTCTGACTGTAAAAATGCGGGAGTGTTTGAGGCCAGCGCCATTGATCTGCATATCCACAGCCCGGGCGGTGATGTGATGCAGGGCTTTGCCATCTTTAACACGCTGTCACGCCTGAAAGCGAAGGTGGATATCTGGGTGGACGGTGTTGCTGCCAGCATGGCCTCCATGATTGTCTGCCTGCCCGGCGCCACCGTGCATATGCCTGAAAACGCCTGGCTGATGGTGCACAAGCCGTGGGGCGGGATCGCCGGTGATTCTGATGATATGCGTGATTATGCCGACTGGCTGGATCGCAATGAGGCGCTGATGCTGTCAGCCTACATGAATAAAACCGGACTCGGGCAGGATGAGCTGGAAGCCATGCTGAAAGCAGAAACCTGGCTGAACGGTGCTGAAGCCGTGGAAAAAGGCTTCGCTGATACGCTTGAACCTGAATTACAGGCTGCGGCCTGTGTGAACCAAAATAAACTGAAGGATTATCATAACATGCCAAAACAGCTTAACGCGCTTTTTGCTCCACGTGCAGAAACGACGAACGGACAGCCGCAGGAGACGAAAGCAACCCCGCAAAATGCGCAACAGATCGCTGCTCAGCAGACACCATCAACCGGAAATGTGGATATCAGCGCAATTGCTTCGCAGGTTCAGCAACAACTGATGGCAGCCAATGCGGAACGTGTGCAGGCGGTAACCGCAGTTTTTGCCTCTTTCCCGTCTTATGCCGCACTGAAAGCGGAGTGTCTGAACGACATGACCTGTACGGAAGCACAGGCCCGTGAAAAACTGTTGCAGGCGCTGGCAGCCGGAACGACACCAAGTGCAGGCCCGGGCGCTGTTCATATTCATGCCGGGAACGGTAATCTGGTCGGCGATTCCATTCGTGCGGCTGTGATGGCACGCGCCGGATATGCCGAAGCAGAAAAAGATAATGCTTATAACGGTTTTACTCTGCGCGAGCTGGCGCGTGCTTCGCTGGTTGATCGCGGTATCGGTATCTCCGGTCATTCCGCACCGATGGCGATGGTTGGGCTGGCATTTACTCACAGCAGCAGCGATTTCGGCAATATCCTGATGGATGTGGCTCATAAAGCTGCGTTGCAGGGATGGGATGATGCCAGCGAAAATTTTGACAAATGGACCCGCAAGGGAACGCTGACTGATTTTAAAACCGCGCATCGTGTCGGGCTGGAAACTTTCCCTACGCTGCGAAAAGTATTGCCGGGGGCTGAATATAAATATGTGACCCTGAAAGATCGTGGCGAACCGATTGCACTGGCGACTTATGGCGAATTGTTCAGCATTGATCGCCAGACCATCATCAATGATGACCTGGATATGCTGACCCGTATTCCGATGGCAATGGGGGCGGCAGCGCGTACTACCGTGGGTGATCTGGTCTGGGCCGTGCTGACCAGCAATCCGAAAATGTCGGATGGTAAACCGCTGTTCCATGCAGATCATGGCAACCTGGTGACTGCCGATTTGTCTATTGAGGGGCTGGATTCCGGGCGTAAAGCCATGCTGCTCCAGAAATCGGGTGACCGTCGCCTGAACATTCGTCCTGCTTTTATGTTGACGCCTGTTGCCATTGAGTCGCGTGCCAATCAGTTGATTAAGTCTGCCAGCGTGCCTGGTGCAGATGCGAACAGCGGCATTATTAACCCGATTCAGAATTTTGCCACGGTTCTGTCAGAGGCCCGTCTTGATGACAGCAGCCCGACGGATTATTACCTGGTGGCAGCGCAGGGGCGTGACACGATTGAAGTGGCTTACCTCGACGGTATTGATACGCCGTATCTGGAGCAGCAACAGGGCTTTACGGTTGATGGTGCAGCATTCAAGGTGCGCATTGATGCCGGAGTGGCACCGCTTGACTGGCGTGGCATGGTCAAAGTGAAAAAACAATAAATAACCGCCGGACAGGGCGGTTTTTTTATGGCTGAAGCGGCGCACTTTGTGCCGCATTTACCGGAGAAAAAAATGTCAAAAAATTTTGTTCAGGACGGAAAAAACGTCGACTGGCTGAATGGGACCGGAAAGGCGGTGTCATCTGGCGATCTGGTTGTTCAGGATAATCTTGTTGGTGTTGCTCACGCTGATATTCCGGACGGGGATGTGGGTATTCTGCATACGACGGGAGTTTTCTCTTTGCCTAAAGAGGCAGAGGCGCTGACGCAAGGCAAGCTGGTGTATTTCAAAGCGGATACGGCAACACTGACTGCAACGAAATCAGGTAATACGCTGGTGGGAACAGTATGGGCATCGGCTGAAGCCGGAGATGCCTGTGTTTGTGTGCGTCTGGGGTACTGATGCATCGATTTTATAAACGGCTGATGCGGGCAGATGCCCGCATTTCCCGGCTTTTTTCCGAGGAGTGTCCGGCGATACTGTCTATTGGCAGTGAGCGTCGCCCTGTTATGGTGATTTTTGAATCTCCGGATGCGCCGGTTCGTGTTCCGGGGGGTGGAGAAATTAACGATCAGGCTCCGGCATTCAGCGCACTGACAGAGGATATTAAGGGACTCAGCACAAACTGCGCAGTGGAGCTGAACCACGAATTTTACCGCGTCACGCATATTGGTGCGGATGAAATGGGGCGCACACGCGTAACGCTCGGGCGTGGACGGGGGACGTCATTACCGACCATCGAATGGAGTAAAAAATAAACTTCATAAGGAGATATCGCAATGGCGCGGACATCACGCATCCGGCGAAATCTGTTGTTCGATATCGACGTAGATGAATTGCGGGATATTGCGGCGCAGGCTGGTGCAACGCAGCACCAGTTCCGTATGGCCTATTCCCGTGCGCTGAAGCGAACAGCATCAAAAATGCGCATGAAGGCGCTTGCGGAACTGAAAACCGGTCTGGCGCCCCGCAAAATGGACATGCTGCGCAGGCGCCTTTTTTCCACTCGCATTACCCGGGGTAATGCAATGGATGAAGCCCGCTTCTGGTTTGGTCTTAATGCGATCAAGATAAAGGATCTGCGCGGACGCATTCGTGGGCGACGTGTTCGTCATCATGATCTCCGTGACCCGGTAACCGGGCGGTTTATCAAAGAGAATCGTGTCCGACGGCGTCGCCGCAAAGCCAGCGATCCGGTTTTTGAACCCAACGGTTCGTTTTTATCTCCCACCGCATATGAAAACGGGCTGGTGATACGTAGTCGCAAAGAGAACCGACGAACAATCATCATCAAAAATCCGGAAACCGGGCGTGTCCGGGAGGCTGAAGCCGGTATTTATGCCCGTACGATGGATTATGTTGAAGATGTGGCTTTTGCAGAGTGCCTGGAAATTTTTATGAAAGAGTTCGAATCAGACATCCGGCGACGTGCGAAGTATGGCATTACCGTGAACCCCCGATAAAAAAACGTGAGGATGTAATGGCTGAACCCTTATGCATGGCATCCTGGCACACTGCTGTGCTGGATGCCCTGAAAAAACTTAAATGGATCAATGATGCGGACACCTATCCGGAACGGGTCACGCAACTGGTCACTCCGGCGGTATTTCTGGCGGTGGATGGCTGGGATGCGAAAAGCAATGCAGACGGGCAGATGACGGTGGTGTTGTCTGCCGCGCTGTGGGTGCTGGTTGACCGTGCCGGTGAGCCGGATAAAGAAAAAAAAGAAGAACGCAAGGCGATAAAGCCGGATATTTTTATCCGTTCGGCGGCCGCCGCGTTGTCGCACTGGCTCGACGGGCAGACGTTCGGACTGGCAAATGTGGAGCCTGCCATTTTTATTTCGGCGGACGCAGATGAAACCGATCCGCGCCTGGATGATTATCTGGTCTGGCAGATTTCATTTAACCAGACGGTGACGTTTGGTATGGATCCCTTTGCCACGGATAACCTGCCGCTACAGCGGGCCTGGCTGGGCGTGGCACCGGAGATCGGGCGACAGCATGTGGATGATTATCGGCTGATTTTTGAGGGAAAGCCACGTGAATGAGGTTCTGGGGGATTTACAGCGCCGTCTGGCAAATATGGTCCGGCGCGGGGTGATCCACTCGGTGCGGCTGGACGGTGGTTTTCCGGAATGCCGCGTGGATCTGGGGGATATTGTGACCACCTGGCTGCCATTATGTCAGGGGTTTGCCGGAAAAAACCGGGCAGATTTTGAGCCGTTTGCTGTGGGTGATGCGGTTACGGTGCTGTCAGAGGCCGGGGAGCTGAATAACGGTCGTGTTTTTCCCGGCTGGAATACCGGTGCGGCACCGGCTCCGCAGGGCAGTGACAGTGAGCACATCACCCGTTACGGAGATGGCACGGAAATTTGCTATAACCGGGAGACGCACTCACTGACCATTATTCTGGCGGAAGGGGGCACCTATGCCATTACCGGGAATGGTGTGCTGGACGGAAACGTCATGATCTCAGAAGACCTGATCGTGAACGGACGCACGATGGTTGAAGGTGAAGTGGTGGTGAAAAGTGATTTTTATGCAAAAGGAGAGGTGACGGATAAATCCGGCAGCATGAGCCGGATCCGGGAAACGTTTAATGGACACGACCATCCCGGAGACAGTGGGGGAACCACGAAAGTACCGAATCAGAAAATGTGACCTGCTGCGGCAGGTTTTTTTATGTCCGGAGAATGCAAATGGGGCAATTACATGGTGTGGAAACCATCGAGCTGACAGCAGGCACGGTGGCGGTAACCACAATAGAGACAGCCATTATTGGTGTGGTGGGAACCGCGCCGCAGGCTGCCGGAGCTGTGGCAGCGACACTGACAGCGGGAACGCCGCTGCTGGATAACGAGCTGACCTTTACGGCAAAAGCGGGGGGACGGAGCGGAAATACCATTACCGTTATTGCTGAACAGGCTGTCAAAGAAAAAAGTGCGGGTGCGGTCCCCACGTCAGCAAAATGGGAAAACGGAAGCCTGTTGATTACGCTGGGTTGCAGTGAAAAGGGGGCAGGTAATGCCACCGTCAGTGATGTTGTGACGGCTGTGAATGGGGTGGCGGGAGCCGGGGTGAGTGCCACCGGAAGCGGTGACGGTGTTGTGTCGCCGTTTTCCGGAACACTGAGTGGCGGTGAAGATGAACCGTTTCCGCTGAACACGCCAGTGGCGATGGCGGGAACGACGGCGCTTTCACGTCTGGGGGGCAGCGGAACACTGAAGCAGGCGCTGACGGAGGTTAACGACCAGCGTAACGCGCTGTCGGTGATCGTCCGGGTGGAAGAAAAAACGAAGCCGGAAGAGCAGCGTGCTGCCATTCTTGCGGGGATCAGCGTGCTGTCATCGGCAAAATCCGTCACCACGTATCAGCCACGTATTGTGATCGCACCAGGATTCAGTGAAGACGATGCGGTGGGTAAGGCACTGGAAACTGTGGCCGGAAAACTGCGGGCAGTGGCGTACGTGGATTGTGCTGCGGGCGCGACATTGCAGGAAGTGGTGCAGCGTCGCCAGTCTTACGGTGCCCGGACTGAATTACTGCGCCCGCGTGTGCAGGTCAGTAATGCAGAGGGGCAGCTGGTGTATCGCCCGTATTCGGCGTTTGCAGCCGGACTGCGTGCCCGTATTGACTATGAAAAAGGGTGGTGGTGGAGCAAATCAAACCAGGAGGTTTACAACCTCCTCGGTGTTGAGCAGGTGGATGAATTTATCCTCGGTGAGCGTAACTGCGATGCCAACTTGCTTAATATGCAGAATGTCTCCACCCTGATTCGCCGCGCCGGATTTAAACACTGGGGAAACCGGCTGTGCTCGTCCCATCCCCAGTGGCATTTCGAGTCTGTCCGCCGTACTGCGGATGTGATTGAAGACAGTATTCAGGAGGCGATGCTGGCGTATGTTGACCGCCCGCTCGATCGTCAGAATGCGGACGACATCATCGGCACCATTAATGCGTATATGCGCCGTCTGGTGGCCGAAGGTGCCATCTTCGGGGGGCGGGCATGGTTGGATCCGGAACTGAATACCGCCGAAACGCTGGCAGCCGGTGAACTGTACATCAACTATGACTTCGGTCCCAAATCGCCGACGGAACTTATCAGCATGCGGGTGAGCGTCAACAACGAATACGGCATTAAGGAGATGACGGCAACATGAGCAGTAAAAACACATTACGCGCCTGGACTTTTTTCCGCCAGGGGATCCGTATTCAGGGAGCGCATGAGTTCACGCCACCCACGCTGTCCATAACCACCACTGATTTACGCACCGGGGCACAGGATGCCCCCACGCCGGTTGACGACGGCATGGAGGCGCTGACCTGCCAGATTAAATTCTATGGTCTGGATACAGACATGCTGTCCAGTCTCGGATTTGTCAGTGGCAACCGCTCCCGCTTCACGGCCTATCAGGGCTATCTGGCGAACGGCACCGCGCTGGGGACCACCGAAGAAATCGAAGGTTTTGTGAAAACGGTGACGCCGGATGCGCGCGGAAACAGCGGGCTGTCAGAAAATGCGATGACAGTGGAAATCGCGGTGAATTATTACCGTCAGACGCTGGAGGGGAACGAACTCATTATGATTGATACTGAGCGTTTTGAACGCCGGATCAACGGTGTGAATGTACTTGCCGGTCTGTCGGCAAAAGTGCGTCTCTGATTAACAC
The DNA here is from genome assembly GCF_005845405.1 of Escherichia sp. E4930. NCBI lineage: Bacteria > Pseudomonadati > Pseudomonadota > Gammaproteobacteria > Enterobacterales > Enterobacteriaceae > Escherichia > Escherichia sp. E4930. The sequence goes on from NZ_VCDZ01000003.1 coordinate 32,334, forward strand.
ATAACGGCCTGCGGGCCGTTTTTTTAAGGAGCAGATTATGAATATTCCGGGTGAAACCCGCACCATCACACTGTACACACCTGTCACTCTGGGGGGCGGGGCTGTGCTGGAACACATCACCATGCGCGAACCGCTGGTGCGCGATCGCATTGCCTTCACCAAAGACCGGGGAACAGAGGAGGAAAAAGAGGCGCGTATGATTGCGCAGCTTTGTAATCTGAGTGAGCAGGATATCTGGCTGCTGACCGCAGCGGATTATGCCCAGCTGACGGATGCCTTTAATGTTTTTATGCTGCCACCCGGGAAGCGACCGAAACCGAAATCTTCAGAGGGTTAAGGTTTCTCGGGCGGCGGCTGCATTTTCCTCTTTCCGATTATCTGTCCATGCCGTTCAGTGTGTTTACGGCATTTTTACTGGATGAAGTGGAGGCAGTAAAACGTGGGAAGCGTAAGCCAGAATCTTAAGGCCACCGTGTCGTTCGGGGGCAAACTGGACAGTTCGTGGCGCCGTTCGGCGACGGATCTGCGAAAAAATCTGCAGGATGTGGAGCAGCAGGCTGCGCGTTTACGTAAGGAGCAGGCAGAGCTGGCAGCAGAAATGAAGCGGGCGGCGCTGGCAGGGAAGCGTTTTAAGTCGATGGAGGATGAATACGCCCGGCTCACTGCTGAAATTAAGAAAGCGGATGCGGCCCAGAAAAAACTGAACCGAAGCCTTGAGCGTCGCGATCGGCTCGGACGTTTTATGGGGAAGGGAAAAAGTCTGCTTGCCGGAACCGGCAAATTTGCCTGGAATGCCGGTCTGGCGATGGGGGGCGGTGCCGTGACCACGGCACTTGGTGCGCTGATTGCTCCGGCTGCCATGAATGCGCAGACGGCTGAAACAGCGGGTAAAGCGACTGCGTATGGCGTGGATACCCGCACGTACATGAACTGGGACGCCCTGGCAAAACAGTACGATATGACCGGCGATAATATCGGGGATTTATTTGAGGAATACCTGCATAAGGCCGGGGAATATAAACAAAATGGCAAGCAGAGTTCGCTTTCTGACGCCTTTGAAACGCTGGGATTTAAGGAGGGCGATCTTGCCGGACTGAGTGATAAGGCGCAGTTCGAAAAAATTATCGACAGGGCGCTGTCTCTGGAAGATGAATCAAAGGCATCTTTTGCGCTGGATGCATTGTTTGGTGGTGAAGCCAGTAAACTGCTGATGCTGATCAAACGTTCAGGAAAAAGCTTTCAGGAACTGCTGGCTGAGCAGGATAAATATAACCTGGTGACAAAAGAGGGTGTGGCTGGTGCACTTGCCGGAAACAAGGCTGTTTCTGATTTGCAGCAGGTTTTTTCTTCTGCGGTTGCAGAAATTTCCGGACAACTGGGCGCAGAGCTGGCCCCCGCTATACAACAGACAGCGGGTGACCTGGCAGAGTGGTTTAAAGGCGGGGGCATTAAAAAAGTTGTGTCTTTTCTGAGGGACACGCTGTATCCGGCGGCCCTGAAGTTCGGCGAAGGCGTCATTTTTGTCGGAAAAATTATTTTTGCAGTAGCCAAAAAACTCGCCTGGTTATTACCGGATGAACAGGGCGATCAGAAGCAGATTCTGGAGTATATCGGGCGTGGTGACATGACCGCTGCCCGGACAGTGGCCCGGAACAGCGGGCAGGATGCCTGGCTTGATGAGCAACTGAAAAATAATCCGGATTTTGAAAAGAGTGTCCGTGAAAAATATAACGCCGCGAAGGGCTTTATGGGCATTGTGGATACGGATGCGTTTCATGAATCGGTGAACAGTTACCTCACGCCGGAAAAAACGTTCGATTTTTCGTTGCCGGCAGCGCAGGCAGGATCTGCCGGAAAACAGGATGATCCTTTTGCCAGTGCGGGGGCATGGCAGGCTGCCGTGCAGGCCATTCCTGTTGAGAGCGGACAGTCCGGCGCACAGCTGAATGACAACAGTGTGAAGAATTATAACTTCAACATTGTTGCGCAGCCCGGACAGAGCGAACAGGGTATTGCGGACGCCATTGCCGGAATGACGAAAAACAACCCGGCCTTCAGTGGTAATAATGCGTTGTGGGATGGAGGAAGTGTCTGGTGAGTGTGGGGTCGGTTATTGCTCTCGCTGAAGACAGCCTTCAGCGTGACAACAGTTATCTCCGTGGTGCTGCAGATGCCAGAGTCATGCTGATGCTGGGGGATTTCGCCTTTTCCGTGGATACCACGGCATATAACCAGCTGACCCGTGAGGCCGGGTGGACCTGGAGCGAGCAGTCGCGTATCGGGCAGCAGAGTCTGCTGCAGTACACCGGGAAAAACGGGCGAACCGTCCGCCTTGAAGGGGAATCGCACGCCTTTTTGGGGAAGTCGGGGACGGAGGCGGTGAACACGTTGTATGACCTGGCGAATAAGGCTGAGCCGCAACTGCTGGTCAGCGGAGAAGGTGATGTGCTGGGATGGTGGGTGGTGGAGCGTTTTTCTGATTCCACCGACCGCTTTTTACCTGGTGGCGGGCACCGTAACAAAAAGTGGAGTCTGGAGCTGAAACATTATGCCGACGACCTGGATAACCCGTGACGGGGATGTGCTTGATGCGGTTTGCGCCACGCATTACGGCACGGAAAATCTGTCTGCCGTGCTCACTCTTGTGCTGGAGGCCAATCAGGGGCTGGCAGAGAAGGGCGCGGTTTATCCGGCGGGGATCCGCATTGTGTTGCCTGAAATCACACAACAGGTGTCTGAGTCGCCATACAGCCTGTGGGATTAGGGGAGAAGATGATAACGTCATTATCAGAACAGCTGCAGGCGATAAATGCTGCGTATCAGGCGTCCCTGAACAGTGAGAAGAAACAGGAAACCATTGCCACGACCGTCCGGGAATTCTGCCCGGCGTATCGGGTGACAGCTGAAGGGCGGGATATCACGCGGGTGCTGGCCCGTTATCTTGTGGATATCACCCTGACGGATTACGGCGGAGCCACCGCCAAATCTGATGAACTGAAAATCACTTTGCTTTCTGAAACACTGCCCCTGCCGACAAAGGGGGCGCGTCTGCGGGTGGCGATGGGGTTTAACGGTAATCTGGTGGATAAGGGCTGGTTTGTGGTGTGCGGCGTGAGCAGCAGCGGCCCGCCGCGGCGGATCGAGATTTATGCTACCGCTGCCCCCATGAATGCGGAAAAGCAGTCCGGTGATGTGCTGAATCAGAAAACACGCAGCTGGGATAATCTCACGCTGGGTGATCTGGTGAAAACTGTTGCCACGGAAAACGGACTGAAGGCCCGGGTGGCGGAGAAGCTGGCGGGGATCCGCATTACCCATGTGGATCAGGTGGCAGAATCGGATGCCAGCCTGTTGTCCCGCCTTGCCCGGACGTATAACGCCGTCAGTAAACCTGCCGGAGGTTACTGGTTGTTTCTGGAGCAGGGAGCCGGAACCACCGTATCGGGCGCGCCCCTGAAGACCGTGACGCTGACGCCTTCCGTGGTGTCATCCTGGAATTATCAGGAAGGTGAACGGGGGAGCTCTACCGGAGAAAAGAAGAAAGAAAAAATCACGGTTCGTTATTTTGACAAGGCTGACGGGCGAACCAAAACGGCAACCGTGGAGCATGACGGCTCGTCGGTGACCAGCCCGTACACGCAGCCGGAAAAGGAAACGGCTGAACAACAGGCAAAATCAAAAAAAACGCAGGCGCAACGCAACAGCCGGAAAATGACGCTGACGGGGCCGTGCCGTCCTTCATATGTTGCCATGACCGCCGAATCCGGCGTGGTGACATCCGGATTTGGTAAGCGGGAAGATCGCCGCTGGCTCGTGGAGTCACTGGCGTTTTCCCTCTCTTCTTCAGGCTTTACCTTCACGTTTAATCTGGTGGCTGAAATCAAAAGCAAAAAATCCGGTGATAAAACAGGGCCGGATTATTTTGGTACCGGATCGGGAAAAAAATAATCATGAATGGTGTGAACTGCCGGACAGGGAAGCGTCTGTCCGGTGCGGCGCATCTGCGCCAGTCTGTCAGCGATATTCTGAACACGCCAGTGGGAAGCCGTGTTCTGGTCAGGGATTACGGCAGCGATCTTTTTGAATTGCTGGACTCTCCCCGGGATGACCTGTTGAGGCTGCGCATAATAGCTGCCACGGCGACGGCGCTGGCACGCTGGGAGCCCCGGCTGAAAGTGTCAAAAGTGATCGTAACGTTTCCGGAGGATGAGGCCGGATGTGTGGTGGATATCATGGGGACGAATACGGAAACCGGTACACAGGTGACAACAGGAGGAATAACCGTTTATGGCAGAAAGTTATGATGTGATCAATCTTTCGGATTTGCCCGTACCGGATGCCATCGTGGTGCCTGATGCGGCGGTGATTTTCGGGGCCTGGCTGGCACGTCTGCGCGAACTGGATCCTGAATTTGATGCCCTGGTGGAATCCGACCCGGCTTACAAGCAGGGCGAAGTGACAGCCTTTCAGCTTACCCTGGCTTTTCAGCGGGTGAATGATGCTGTGCGGGCCGTTTTTCTGGCAAGTGCGCAGAATGCCGATCTCGATCAGATTGGCGCGGCGTTCAATGTCGGACGTATGGTGATTGTTCCGGCAAATCCGGATGCCGTGCCTCCGACGGATGCGGTTATGGAAGAGGACGACGCTTTTCGCGAACGCATTCAGTTGTCCTGGTCGCAACTGAATACTGCAGGCGCCCGCAATGCTTATCGTTTTCATGCCCGTTCTGCTGATGAAGATGTGCTGGATGCTGATGCCTATGGTCCGGAAGAGCACGGGCGTGCGGGGGAGGTGGATGTCTACGTATTGTCCCGTGAAGGAAATGGCACTGCCAGCGAGGCGTTGCTGGATGCGGTCAGTGCGCGGCTGAATGCTGATGAAATTCGTCCGCTGACGGATTTTGTGACGGTGAAAAGCGCCATTATTAATGACTATACCGTGACGGCTGAGCTGGAAATACCGGACGGTCCGGATGCCGGTGAAGTGCTGGAAAATGCGAAAAACACGCTGATGTCTTATACCCGGCTGGCAAACCGGATTAATGGCATGGTGCCGCTGTCCGCTATTTACGCAGCACTGCAACAGACCGGTGTGGCGCGGGTTATTCTGTCCAGTCCCCGGGCTGATATTGAACCGGCAACCGGTACGGCTCCCCGTTGTGCCGCCGTTAATGTGACGCGCAGAGAGGTGTGGTGATGACAGAGACGTTTCGCTCACTTCTGCCGCCTTCCGCTGTCAGGCCGGAGCGGTCACAGGAGCAGGCCACAACAGAAAGTATCCTGACGCTTGATGCGGATATGGTCAGAAAGGTGAAAAATCCGGATACCTGTCCGTTGCATCTGTTGCCGTGGCTGGCATGGGAGTTTGCTGTGGATTTCTGGCAGGACGACTGGAGCGAAGAGCAGAAGCGGCAGATTTTACGTGATGCGGCATATGTACATCAGCACCGGGGGACGGCGGGGGCGGTGCTGCGGGCGCTTGGTGCGGTTGGTGTTCCGGCAGCAATCAAAGAGTGGTGGCAGGATTCACCGCGCAAAAAACCGTACACTTTTCGTGTGGAGCTGTTTTTGCGGGAAGGGGCTGACAGTGTGCTTTACAGTCGGGTCAGGACGCTGGTCATTAAGGCCAAGAATTTACGCAGCGGCCTGAGCACCATTGACGTAAATACGGATATCGGAAAGGACAGCCAGTTTTATGTTGGTGGCGCGGTGACCGCGCATATTGATGTGGTGATTGAGGCGGGAGAATAACGTGACCACGAAACATTGCAGTATTCTGACAAACAAGGGAAAGGCGCTGGAGGCAGCGTCTGCGGCGGGTGGTGCGCCGGTCGTATTAGACAAGTTTGTGGTGGGAGACGGAAACGGAAATGCTGTCACGCCAGAGGCAGGGCAGACGGCTCTGGTCAGGGAAGTTTATCGCGGCACCATATCACGTCTGGCGGTCTCGCCTGAGCAGGAAAACCAGTTTATTGCGTATCTTGTGCTGCCGGAGGGCGTGGGGGGATTTACGGTCAGGGAAGCGGGGCTGCTGACCACCGATGGTGAGCTTTATGCCGTCGGAAGTTGTGCTGCCATTGAGAAACCGAAAAATGGTGTGACAGCCACACTGCAGTTCCGGCTGGCAGTGGCTGAAAGCGCGCAGGTTACACTGAAGGTGGCAACCGGAGATGGTCTGTTTCTGCGACAGAACAGGAATCTTTCGGATGTGGAAGACAGGGATGAGGCTGTTGAAAACCTCGGATTAAAACCCACGGTGGACAAGGCAAAAAATGCCGTTCAACGTTCCGGCGATAAAATGTCCGGAGAGCTGAAAATTGGCACGGTTAATGCGCTCAGGATATTTGATGCAGCATTCGGCCTTATTTTTCGTCGTTCGGAAGAGCACCTGCATCTCATACCTACCGGGAAAATCAGGGGGAAGAAGGCGATATTGGCCCACTGCGACCGTTCAGCATTAACCTGCGGACGGGTGAAGTTTCCATGTCTCACCCGGTATCTGTTGGCGGCGGTTCGAAAGTAAACGGTGCATTAGGTATCGGCGTTCAGAACGCACTGGGCGGAAGCTCAATAGCTATCGGCGATAACGACACCGGCCTTAAATATAACAGCGACGGCGTTCTGGATGTTTATGCAAACAACCAGGCAGTATTTCGTTTTCTTAATAATGAAAATTACAGCCTGAAGTCGTTAAAAGTCATCGGGAACAGTGCTGCAACAGGGAAATTGCAGGCTGGCAACGCAGAGCTTGCCACAGACGGTAACGTGTATGGCAGCGCATGGGGCGGCTGGTTATCGGCTTATCTGCAAAATAAAGTGGGTGTGCAGGACATGCGTCTTGGTGGTTATCAACAGATGGGCAGTACAGGCTCAAACCTGGCCCCTTCTGGTTATGTCAGTGTGGGTGGCTATTGCTACGGAGACTGGGATAACTCTGCCGACGGGTGGTTTATCCGCCCCCTTCAGAAACTGATTAACGGAACCTGGTATAACGTCGCGAGTATGTAATTATGCTGCATTTAAAAAATATCCGGACAGGGAATCCTAAAACGCCCGAACAATATGAGTTAACTAAAAGATACGGTGTTGAGTGGTTGTATACAGAATCCGGTGAAAACTGGTATGAAATCCAGAAAAATTTTTCACCTGACACATTAAAAGTTGAATATCTGGATACAGGGAAAGTTACCTGGGTTGGAAAAGATGCCGCGTCAATTAATCCCAGGAACAGGAGTGTAATTGAAATTGCAGATAACACAGCTAACCGACAAATTGACATGTCGGGTTACTGGTTTTACCGGGATGGTCAATTCATATTTGACTACGGTAAAAAGGCAGAAGATGAGCGGGTGAGAAAGCTCAAGGATATAAAGCGGTTAACCGCAGACCGGGAAACAGACCTGCTGCTGGGGTTAATCAGTGACGAAGACAGGGAGAAGCTGAAAGCGTACCGCATTTATGCGAAATCGCTGCAGGCGCTGGATTTCAGCACTATTACCGATAAAACCTCATACAGAGCCATTGAATGGCCCGTCTCTCCGGAAGTCTCTTCCTGATTTAATTAATCGCGAGAAAAACTATGTCTGTAGTGATATCAGGTGCGCTGATTGATGGCGCAGGCATCCCCATGTCCGGATGCCACATAATTCTGAAATCCCGGGTAAACACCTCAGAAGTGGTGATGCGCACAGTTGCTGACGTGGTGACCGGAAATAATGGGGAATATTCGTTCGAGGCACAGCTCGGGAAATACTGTGTTTATCTCAGGCAATGGATTAAAGATGATTATGAATATTGTGTTGGAGATATTGCTGTATACGATGACTCAAAGCCCGGCACGCTGAATGATTTTCTGACCGCTCTTGATGAAGGCGACCTCAAACCCGATGTGGTGAAACGCTTTGAGGAAATGATGGCGCAGGCGCAGCAGAGCGCGGAAGCGGCAGCGGAAAGCGAGCAGCAGGCAGGGCAACACGCAGCTGATGCGCAGAAGATTAAGGATGATTGCCAGACGCTGGCGGATAACGTACAGCAGAATGCAGAAGTCGTAGCAGCCAGCAAACAGCAAGTTGAACAGCTGGCCTCAGAAGTTGAGCTGAACGCCGGGCAGGTGCAGCAGGGCGTGCAGAATGTTACTGATGCGGTAAAAAAGGCGCAGCAGGCAGCAAAGAATTCTGCTGACAGTGCCACTGACTCAAAAAACAGTGCTGACAATGCGGCACTGAGCGAACAGAACGCACAAAAACACGCGCAGAAAGCAGAACAACACGAGCAGCAGACTCAACAATATGCGCAGGATGCAGCGACAGCCGCAGAATCCGCAGAGAACGCCAAAGGCGAAATTGACGAAATTCTGGAGGGTGGGTATCTCAAGATAAAAAACAACTTTCAGGAAATTGTTGATGCTGGCCCGTCAGCACTGGCTCAGGCCCAATGGAATTTACAGATTTCCGGGGTAAAAAATAAACAGGTAATTACCACCCCTTATACATGGCCAGCCAGAACCGAATATGAACAAAGGGTGCATCTGCCACTCGCCGGGGCTTACGGATTTGGCTACACATTTGAAGACCAAAGCCAGGGGCGAATAAATTTTCATGAGGGCTATACGGCGTCGTGGTGGTCACAGTGGGCGAAACCTGGTCGTTATTACGTCAGCGCCAGTGATAAAGAATACCTCGCACCTGAAGGAGACAAGTGGGGGATTGTTGATTTGCTGTGGCTTAATGGCAGCGGATATAACGATGCTTCGAAGGTTCTGAAAATACTGGCTTTTTACGATAATGACGGATGCTTGCACATCGGCAGGCGTATTGCTCAGAGCAACTCGACAATAAGCTGGCGCAAGCTGGCATCGCTTACTGATGTCCGGGCCATGCTGTATTCGTTTAACAGTAATTATAACAATGAGTGGCGCGACCCGGCGCAGCCAGGAAGTTTAATTCTGGCGTCATACCAGGGAACCGCTGACGGCGACACAAATATTAAAGTATCCCGTGGTCAGACTTACCCCGGCTCACGACTTGCACCTGTGGCGATAGAGTGCCCGTTCACCCCGTCTGGTACGTATGCGGCAACACCGCGATTCTATATTACCGGCTGCAAGAGCAAATCACTCCCCGGAACCTATGTTTCACTGTCTGGAGCACCCACAACATACAGCGACCAGGCTTTTGTTGCGCTATTCATGAGGATTGCATGATGCAAGTGAAAGAAATTACGAATCCCCGCTATACCGAATCCGGCGCAATTGACTGCGACGTTTTGTTTGAAGGGATGGATACCCCCATCCCCTACACAGCCACGGCAGAAGATACAGCAGAGACAGGCCAGCACATCTGGCAGGAACTACAAAGTGGCAAATGGGGCGAAATTGCCCCGTTCAGCGTCACGCCGGAAATGCTGGAAGCAGCAAAAGCCGCTAAACGCCAGGAAATCGAGGCATGGCGCACAGAACAGGAGGCGCAGCCGTTCACATGCGAATGGAACGGTCGTACCTGGAATGCGGGGCCGGACTCGATGGCGCGTATTGCACCCGTGGTAATGGCTGCAAAATCTGATGCGGCACGGGACGTGATGACGTGGGGTGACGCCGATAATCAACAGGTGCAACTGTCGATGTCTGAGCTGGAAGAACTGGCGGCAGCAATGGCGCAGGCACAGGCCGATCGCAATGACGAGATTTATCAACGCCAGCGTGAGATGAAGGAAGAACTGAATAATCTGGAGGATTTACACTCAATCAGAGAGATGACAATCAACGGTCAGTCAGAGCAGGAAAACCAGCAGGCTTCTGCTAAACAGTAAAAAAAAGCCCCGTCTTCAGCAAGTGATAACGAGGCCTCAGGCATGGCTAACAGGTCGCTACACAAGACGGGGTAACATAATAATTCTGAACAAACATACTGACAAACGGGATATTTCAGCTAAAGGCGCAACAAAAACCGGGCGTTGGGTTGATGCTGCGTCTGACAGGTGAATTTACCGATAGCGCGATAAAATAAATCTCCTGTCACCATTTATTGTAGAAATGTTTATCAGTCATGCTTATGAGATAAATACACAAAACGATGTGAAAATTTGACCTAAAACAAGGTCGGGCTGAAAAGAGCCTTGTGCGGTTTTGCGAACACAAAAATGGATTCACGCTGTATGCAAGGACACGCAGTGGCTGGCTATTGCACAGTTCTGTTGAACGATGAAATTTATCAGTGCCAACGCGAGATGAAAGATGAACTGAACAACCTGGAGGATTTGCGCTTAATCAGAAAACTGGTCATTAGCTCAGAAAAACTTTGAGGCTATATGAACGACACCAAAGTCATCAAAAGATGTACTCGCGGGAAAAATCCAAAAGATAATCGCAGGTATTAAAGACTGAAAATATACCAATTGGTATACCAGGTTTATACCAAGAGTTCAAAAAGCAAAGGGGCTACCACTTGGTAACCCCTTGATTATTTGGCGGAAGCGCAGAGATTCGAACTCTGGAACCCTTTCGGGTCGCCGGTTTTCAAGACCGGTGCCTTCAACCGCTCGGCCACACTTCCGGAATGACGCGAACTATAAACATCCCGATGCGTCGTGTAAACCCCCAATTTGTTTGTTTGCTTGAAAAACAGACAAATGCGTGTCGATAGCTTGAAATAACAGCAATTTGGACATTCTATCGCCATAAAAATGGGCTCGTAATTCTTCTGCGCCAAACCTTAAGGAAAATAAGGTCCATTTTTATCGCTAAAAGACAAATCCACACAGTTTGTATTGTTTTGTGCAAAAGTTTCACTACGATTTATTAACAATACTTTCTGGCGACGTGCGCCAGTGCATAAGGATGAGCTTTCGTTTTCAGCATCTCACGTAAAACGATGGTTTGCCTTGCTACAGGGACGTCGCTTGCCGACCATAAGCGCCCGGCGTCCTGCTGGTGTCGCAAGGAGAAGAGACGTGCGATATGAATAACGAGGAGACATTTTACCAGGCCATGCGGCGTCAGGGGGTCACCCGGCGCAGCTTTCTCAAATATTGCAGTCTGGCTGCAACCTCGCTGGGATTAGGCGCGGGAATGGCACCAAAGATTGCCTGGGCGCTGGAAAATAAACCGCGCATTCCGGTGGTGTGGATCCACGGTCTGGAATGCACCTGCTGTACCGAATCTTTTATCCGCTCCGCTCACCCACTGGCGAAGGATGTCATTCTTTCCCTTATTTCTCTCGACTACGACGATACTCTGATGGCTGCCGCCGGAACTCAGGCGGAAGAAGTCTTTGAAGACATCATCACGCAATACAATGGCAAATATATCCTCGCAGTAGAAGGTAATCCGCCACTGGGCGAGCAGGGGATGTTCTGTATCAGCAGCGGTCGACCGTTTATTGAGAAACTCAAACGTGCCGCTGCCGGAGCCAGTGCGATTATCGCCTGGGGAACCTGCGCGTCCTGGGGCTGCGTGCAGGCCGCGCGGCCCAATCCGACGCAGGCAACGCCTATCGACAAAGTGATCACCGATAAACCGATCATTAAAGTGCCAGGCTGCCCGCCGATCCCGGATGTGATGAGCGCCATCATTACTTACATGGTGACGTTCGATCGCCTGCCGGATGTCGACAGAATGGGGCGTCCGCTGATGTTCTATGGCCAGCGAATCCACGATAAATGCTATCGCCGCGCCCACTTCGACGCCGGAGAGTTCGTCCAGAGTTGGGATGATGACGCGGCGCGTAAAGGTTACTGCCTGTACAAAATGGGCTGCAAAGGGCCAACTACGTATAACGCCTGTTCCTCTACCCGCTGGAACGATGGCGTTTCCTTCCCGATCCAGTCTGGTCACGGTTGTCTTGGTTGTTCTGAAAATGGCTTCTGGGATCGCGGCTCGTTCTACAGTCGCGTGGTCGACATTCCGCAAATGGGGACTCACTCCACCGCCGATACCGTCGGCTTAACCGCGCTTGGCGTGGTGGCTGCGGCGGTTGGCGTACATGCAGTCGCCAGCGCCGTTGACCAGCGCAGACGTCATAACCAGCAACTTGCAGAAGCAGAACAACAGCCGGGCAACGAGGATAAACAGGCATGAGCACTCAGTACGAAACTCAGGGATACACCATCAACAATGCCGGGCGCCGCCTGGTGGTCGACCCGATCACGCGCATCGAAGGCCATATGCGCTGCGAAGTAAACATCAACGATCAGAATGTGATAACCAATGCCGTCTCCTGCGGCACTATGTTTCGCGGACTGGAGATCATCCTGCAAGGGCGCGACCCGCGCGATGCGTGGGCGTTCGTTGAACGTATTTGCGGCGTTTGCACCGGCGTACACGCCCTGGCTTCGGTTTACGCCATCGAAGATGCCATCGGTATTAAAGTGCCGGACAACGCCAATATCATCCGCAATATTATGCTGGCAACGCTCTGGTGCCACGATCACCTGGTGCATTTCTATCAGCTCGCCGGGATGGACTGGATCGATGTGTTAGATGCGCTGAAAGCCGATCTGCGTAAAACCTCCGAACTGGCGCAAAGCCTCTCCTCGTGGCCGAAATCGTCTCCTGGATATTTCTTCGATGTGCAAAACCGACTGAAGAAATTTGTTGAAGGCGGGCAGTTGGGGATCTTCCGCAACGGCTACTGGGGCCATCCGCAATATAAACTGCCGCCAGAAGCCAATCTGATGGGCTTTGCCCACTATCTCGAAGCTCTCGATTTCCAGCGTGAAATTGTCAAAATCCACGCGGTCTTTGGCGGTAAAAACCCTCATCCAAACTGGATTGTCGGCGGGATGCCATGCGCAATTAACATTGACGAAAGCGGCGCGGTCGGGGCGGTCAATATGGAACGCCTGAACCTGGTGCAGTCGATCATTACCCGTACGGCGGACTTCATTAATAACGTGATGATCCCCGACGCTTTAGCCATCGGCCAGTTCAACAAACCGTGGAGCGAGATCGGCACGGGCCTTTCGGATCAATGCGTCCTCAGCTACGGTGCGTTCCCCGATATCGCCAACGACTTTGGTGAGAAAAGTTTGTTGATGCCTGGCGGCGCGGTGATCAACGGCGACTTCAAAAATGTGCTGCCAGTGGATTTGGTTGATCCGCAGCAGGTGCAGGAGTTTGTCGATCACGCCTGGTATCGTTATCCCGACGATCGGGTTGGACGTCATCCTTTCGATGGTATTACCGATCCGTGGTACAACCCCGGCGATGTCAAAGGCAGTGACACCAACATTCAGCAGCTGAATGAACAGGAACGCTACTCGTGGATCAAAGCGCCACGCTGGCGCGGCCATGCGATGGAAGTGGGGCCACTGGCGCGCACGTTGATCGCTTACCACAAAGGCGATGCGGCAACCGTTGAGTCGGTCGATCGCATGATGTCGGCACTGAACCTGCCGCTTACCGGCATCCAGTCAACGTTGGGCCGCATTTTGTGCCGCGCGCACGAAGCGCAGTGGGCCGCAGGTAAGTTGCAGTACTTCTTTGACAAGCTGATGACCAACCTGAAAAACGGCAACCTCGCCACCGCCTCCACTGACAAATGGGAACCTGCGACCTGGCCGAAAGAGTGCCGGGGCGTTGGCTTTACCGAAGCGCCGCGCGGGGCGTTAGGTCACTGGGCCGCCATTCGCGATGGCAAGATTGATCTCTATCAGTGCGTGGTGCCGACCACCTGGAACGCCAGCCCGCGCGATCCCAAAGGGCAAATTGGTGCGTATGAAGCGGCGCTGATGAACACCAAAATGGCTATTCCTGAACAGCCGCTGGAAATCCTGCGTACTTTGCACAGCTTCGACCCGTGCCTCGCCTGTTCAACTCATGTGCTGGGCGACGACGGTAGCGAGCTTATCTCCGTGCAGGTGCGTTAACAGCGAAGGAGAATCATCATGCAACAGAAAAGCGACAACGTTGTCAGCCACTATGTCTTTGAAGCGCCCGTGCGGATCTGGCACTGGCTGACGGTGCTGTGCATGGCAGTGTTGATGGTTACTGGCTACTTTATTGGCAAACCGCTGCCTTCGGTCAGCGGCGAGGCGACTTATCTGTTCTACATGGGGTACATACGGTTAATTCACTTCAGCGCCGGGATGATTTTTACCGTGATATTACTGATGCGGATCTACTGGGCATTTGTTGGTAATCGCTACTCCCGCGAGCTGTTCATCGTGCCAGTGTGGCGTAAAAGCTGGTGGCTGGGCGTGTGGTATGAAATCCGCTGGTATCTGTTTCTGGCCAAACGCCCGAGTGCTGATATTGGTCATAATCCCATCGCCCAGGCCGCGATGTTCGGCTATTTTCTGATGTCCGTTTTTATGATCGTCACCGGTTTTGCGCTGTTCAGCGAGCACAGTCAGTACGCCATCTTCACACCGTTCCGTTACGTGGTGGAATTTTTCTACTGGACGGGCGGCAACTCAATGGACATTCACAGCTGGCATCGGCTGGGGATGTGGCTGATTGGCGCGTTTGTGATCGGTCATGTCTACATGGCGCTGCGTGAAGACATCATGTCTGATGACACGGTGATCTCCACCATGGTGAACGGCTACCGCAGCCACAAATTTTTTAAAGTCAAAAGCAACAAGGAGCGTTCATGAGCGAGCAACGCGTGGTGGTAATGGGGCTGGGCAACCTGCTGTGGGCCGATGAAGGCTTCGGCGTGCGGGTGGCGGAACGGCTGTATGCCCATTATCACTGGCCCGAGGAAGTGGAGATTGTTGATGGCGGCACTCAGGGGCTGAACTTGCTGGGCTATGTCGAAAGCGCCAGCCACTTGTTGATTCTCGATGCCATTGATTATGGGCTGGAGCCAGGAACGCTACGAACCTATGCCGGAGAACGTATTCCGGCCTATCTCAGCGCGAAGAAAATGAGCCTGCACCAGAACAGTTTCTCCGAAGTGCTGGCGCTGGCAGATATCCGCGGACATCTGCCAGCACATATTGCCCTCGTCGGCCTGCAACCGGCGATGCTCGACGACTACGGCGGCAGCCTGAGCGAACTGGCGCGAGAGCAACTGCACGCTGCGGAACAGGCGGCGCTGGTCCAGCTGGCTGAGTGGGGAGTTGTACCGCAACCGACTGAGGAGTCTCGTTGTCTCAATTATGACTGTCTGTCGATGGAAAATTACGAAGGCGTTCGTTTGCGCCAGTACCGGATGACGCTGGAGGAGCAGGGATGAGCAACGACACACCATTTGATGCGTTGTGGCAACGAATGCTGGCGCGTGGCTGGACGCCGGTCAGTGAATCCCATCTTGATGACTGGCTTACGCAAACGCCAGACGGCGTGGTGTTGTTAAGCAGTGACCCAAAACGGACGCCTGAAGTCAGCGACAATCCGGTAATGATCGGCGAGCTACTGCGCGAGTTTCCAGACTATGCGTGGAAGGTGGCGATTGCCGATCTTGCGCAAAGCGAAGCCATTGGCGATCGCTTTGGTGTTTTTCGCTTTCCCGCCGCCCTGGTGTTTACCGGCGGTCGCTATCGCGGCGTGTTGAACGGCATTCACCCGTGGGCGGAGCTGATAAACCTGATGCGTGGGCTTGTCGAACCGCAACAGGAGCGAGCCTCATGAGCGACACTTTCTTCCATCTGCTGGGACCGGGAACACAACCTGGCGACGACAGTTTCAGTATGAATCCATTGCCGATTACCTGTCAGGTGAATGATGAACCAAGTATGGCGGCACTGGAGCAATGTGTGCATAGCCCGCAGGTGATTGCGCTGTTAAACGAGTTACAACATCAACTAAGCGAACGCCAGCCGCCGCTGGGTGAGGTGCTGGCAGTCGAGCTGTTAAATCTCAACGCCGACGATCGTCATTTCATCAATACGCTGCTTGGGGAAGGGGAAGTGTCAGTGCGCATCCAGCACGCTGACGGCAGTGAAAGTGAAATTCAGGAGGCGATCTTCTGTGGATTATGGCGTGTACGCAGACGTCGCGGCGAACAGTTGCTGGAGGACAAACTGGAGGCTGGTTGCGCGCCGCTGGCGTTGTGGCAGGCGGCAACGCAAAACGCGCTGCCGACAGATTCGCTATTACCGCCCCCCATTGATGGCCTGATGAATGGCCTACCGTTGGCGCATGAATTACTGGCACATGTTCGTAATCCTGACGCGCAGCCGCACAGTATTAATCTGACGCAGTTACCCATCAGCGAAGCTGACCGGCTTTTTCTGTCGCGTCTTTGCGGATCGGGCAATATTCAGATTCGGACCATTGGCTACGGCGAGAGCTATATCAACGCTACGGGATTACGCCATGTCTGGCATTTACGCTGTATGGACACCTTAAAAGGCCCGCTGCTTGAGAGTTATGAAATCTGCCCGATACCCGAAGTTGTGCTGGCTGCGCCGGAAGATCTGGCGGACTCTGCGCAGCGTCTCGGCGAGGTTTGTCAGTGGCTGGTGGAAAGCGCACAACAGTAAAAACGGTGGCAAATATCGCTTTCGGTCCTGTGAATATCGCAATTAGCGAATACAACTACCTACAAACTGTAAGGATAAAAAGAGGGATCTACTATTAAAGGGTTATTACCCTCTCTTCGCCTACAGGAGTTAGCATGTGGGATGTTATTGACTTATCGCGCTGGCAGTTTGCGCTGACCGCGCTGTATCACTTTTTATTTGTGCCCCTTACCCTGGGGCTGATTTTTTTGCTGGCCATCATGGAAACTATTTACGTGGTTACCGGCAAAACAATCTACCGCGATATGACGCGTTTCTGGGGTAAGCTCTTCGGTATCAACTTTGCTCTCGGCGTGGCCACTGGCCTGACGATGGAGTTTCAGTTTGGTACTAACTGGTCATTCTATTCCAACTATGTAGGCGACATTTTCGGCGCACCGCTGGCGATGGAAGCATTAATGGCCTTCTTCCTCGAATCCACTTTTGTCGGTCTGTTCTTCTTCGGCTGGCAACGCCTGAATAAATACCAACACCTGTTGGTCACCTGGCTGGTGGCTTTCGGTTCAAATATCTCCGCATTGTGGATCTTGAATGCCAATGGCTGGATGCAGTTCCCGACCGGGGCGCATTTCGATATCGATACCCTGCGTATGGAGATGACCAGCTTCAGCGATCTGGTCTTTAACCCTGTCAGCCAGGTGAAATTTGTGCACACGGTGATGGCAGGTTATGTGACCGGGGCAATGTTCATTATGGCGATCAGCGCGTGGTATTTGCTGCGTGGGCGGGAGCGCGACGTTGCACTCCGCTCGTTTGCCATCGGTTCTGTCTTCGGGACCCTGGCGATAATCGGCGCGCTGCAACTCGGAGACAGCTCTGCATATGAGGTCGCACGAGTACAGCCGGTAAAACTGGCGGCGATGGAAGGGGAGTGGCAAACCGAACCTGCACCCGCGCCGTTCCATCTCGTTGCCTGGCCGGAACAAGATCAAGAACGCAACGCTTTTGCCATTAAAATCCCGGCCCTGTTAGGCATCCTCGCCACTCATTCATTGGATAAACCTGTTCCCGGGCTGAAAAATTTGATGGCTGAAACCTACCCACGGCTGCAACGGGGACGCATAGCCTGGCTGTTAATGCAGGAGATATCGCAGGGCAACCGCGAGCCGCATGTATTACAGGCGTTTCGCGAGTTAGAAGGCGATCTCGGTTACGGCATGCTGCTCTCCCGCTATGCACCGGATATGAATCATGTCACTGCTGCGCAGTACCAGGCGGCGATGCGTGGCGCAATCCCGCAAGTGGCGCCGGTATTCTGGAGTTTCCGCATCATGGTTGGCTGCGGTTCGCTGCTGTTACTGGTGATGCTGATTGCGCTCGTCCAGACGCTGCGCGGCAAAATCGATCAACATCGCTGGGTGCTGAAAATGGCGCTCTGGAGTTTGCCACTGCCGTGGATTGCCATTGAAGCCGGGTGGTTTATGACCGAGTTTGGTCGTCAGCCGTGGGCGATTCAGGACATCTTACCGACATACTCCGCGCACTCTGCATTAACCACGGGCCAACTGGCCTTCTCTCTGATTATGATCGTAGGACTTTACACCCTGTTCTTAATCGCCGAAGTCTACCTGATGCAGAAATATGCCCGCCTGGGGCCGAGTGCGATGCAGAGTGAACAACCAGCGCAGCAACAGGGGTAAAGGAGAGAGTCATGTTTGATTATGAAACATTACGGTTCATCTGGTGGCTGCTGATGGGCGTCATTCTGGTGGTCTTTATGGTCACCGACGGATTTGACATGGGGATCGGTTGTCTGCTGCCACTGGTGGCGCGTGACGATGATGAACGTCGGATAGTGATCAACAGCGTTGGCGCTCACTGGGAGGGTAACCAGGTCTGGCTGATCCTCGCAGGTGGGGCATTATTTGCCGCCTGGCCCAGAGTCTATGCAGCGGCGTTTTCTGGCTTTTATGTGGCGATGATCCTGGTGCTGTGCTCGCTGTTCTTCCGCCCGTTAGCTTTTGATTATCGCGGCAAAATAGCGGATGCCCGCTGGCGCAAAATGTGGGATGCCGGTCTGGTCATTGGTAGTCTGGTCCCGCCAGTGGTCTTTGGTATCGCCTTCGGCAACTTGTTGCTCGGCGTGCCGTTTGCCTTCACTCCGCAATTACGCGTGGATTATCTCGGTAGCTTCTGGCAGTTGCTGACGCCATTCCCTTTGCTGTGCGGCTTGCTCAGTCTGGGTATGGTGATTTTGCAAGGGGGCGTCTGGTTGCAGCTGAAAACCGTTGGCGCTATTCATCTGCGTTCACAACTGGCGACCAAACACGCTGCGCTGCTGGTGATGCTCTGCTTCCTGCTGGCGGGTTACTGGCTGTGGGTCGGTATTGATGGCTTTGTGTTACTCGCTCAGGATGTCAACGGTCCGTCCAATCCACTGATGAAAATGGTGACGGTACTGCCAGGCGCCTGGATGAATAACTTCATCGAATCGCCAGTTTTGTGGATCTTCCCACTGCTCGGTTTCTTCTGCCCGTTACTGACGGCGATGGCAATTTACCGTGGTCGCCCCGGTTGGGGATTTCTGATGGCGTCATTGATGCAATTTGGTGTGATTTTCACCGCTGGCGTTACGTTATTTCCCTTTGTTATGCCTTCGAGTATCAGTCCGATATCCAGCCTGACCGTATGGGACAGTACCTCCAGCCAACTGACACTTAGCATTATGTTAGTAATTGTACTGATATTTTTGCCAATAGTGTTGCTCTACACTTTATGGAGCTACTACAAAATGTGGGGTCGTATGACGACTGAAACGCTGCGCCGTCACGATCATGAGCTGTACTAAGGAGCATGAACAATGTGGTATCTATTGTGGTTCGTCGGCATTTTGTTGATGTGTTCGCTTTCTACCGTCGTGTTGGTATGGCTGGATCCGCGTCTGAAGGGATGACTGGCGTACAACGAACTTAGGCCTGATACGACGCGTCGCATCAGGCAGTCATGTCGGATATGAAAAACGGAAACATATCGATGAAAGCGATTTTGATCCCATTTTTATCTCTTCTGATTCCGTTAACCTCGCCACCTGCATTCGCTCAGAGTGAGCCGGAACTGAAGCTGGAGCGGGTGGTGATTGTCAGCCGTCATGGCGTGCGTGCGCCCACCAAAGCCACGCCACTCATGCAGGATGTCACTCCAGACACATGGCCTGAGTGGCCGGTGAAATTGGGCTGGTTGACCCCGCGTGGCGGCGAACTGGTCACTTATCTTGGGCATTATCAACGCCAACGCCTGGTCGCTGACGGTTTACTGGCAAAAAATGGCTGCCCGAAACCTGATCAGGTTGCGATTATTGCGGATGTCGATGAACGTACGCGTAAAACAGGTGAAGCCTTTGCTGCCGGGCTGGCACCCAACTGTACGATTACAGTACATACCCAGCCAGATACTTCCCGGCCCGATCCCCTGTTTAATCCCCTTAAAACTGGCGTTTGCCAACTGGATAAGCCGAACGTTACCGCGACTATTCTCAGTAGAGCAGGGGGATCGATAGCGGAGTTTACCGAGCATCGGCAAACCGCATTTCGCGAACTGGAGCAGGTTCTCAATTTCCAGCAATCAAATCTGTGCCTTAAACGAGACAATCAGGACGAAAGTTGTACGTTGACTCAGGCATTGCCGTCCGAACTCAAAGTGAGTGATGACAATGTATCCCTGACCGGTGCGGCAAGCCTGGCTTCAATGCTGACGGAGATATTTCTCCTGCAACAGGCACAGGGAATGCCGGAGCCTGGCTGGGGACGAATTACTGATTCACACCAGTGGAACACCTTGCTAAGTCTGCATAACGCGCAGTTTTATTTGCTGCAACGGACACCAGATGTTGCCCGTAGTCGTGCCACGCCGTTGCTGGATTTAGTACTGACGGCGCTGACGCCAAATAACACGCAACAACAGGTTTATGGCGTGACATTACCCACTTCACTGCTATTTATTGCCGGACACGACACTAATCTGGCGAATCTGGGGGGCGCGTTAGAGCTTAACTGGACGCTACCAGGCCAGCCGGATAATACCCCACCGGGGGGCGAACTGGTTTTTGAACGCTGGCGGCGACTTAGTGATAACAGCCAGTGGATTCAGGTATCGCTGGTATTCCAGACCCTACAGCAGATGCGTGACAAAACTCCGTTGTCGCTAAAAACGCCGCCTGGAGAGGTAAAACTGACACTGGCAGAATGTGAGGAAAGAAACGCGCAGGGCATGTGTTCGTTGGCTGGTTTTACGCAAATCGTGAATGAAGCACGCATTCCGGCATGCACTCTCCATCAGGACAAATAGACGTTTGCCGCTGAGGGGCCACGCAGGCCATTGACGCGGCAAAATTCCACGCGTAACCCTGGGGTGAGCACTTCTGCGTCGCGGGGGGTGAATGCGGAAATATGGACCTGGACTTCTTTACGACCGTCGGAGGGGATGATGAATCCTTTGCCGCTTTTGCGATCAAAGGTTTTGACAATTCCTGTCATTTTACGGGACAAACAAATTCCTTACTGATAAATCTGCGCTGCACTATACGGTCTAAATAAAATAAAGCCAGTTTTATTTAAGACCGCTGGACGGCCAAAATAAAGTTTGCTTAATCTTATTTATCATGCGTTAATAGCTGCGTCGGTTTGAAAGACAGACAGCATACAAAGTAGTTTACTAAAGCAGTTCTCATTATCAGGCATTATCCCCTTCTTTTGAGTCTCTCTCCTGAACACTAAGTAGTTTCTGTATTAAAGCCCTGTTTGCCGAAAGGCCCAAAATGAAGGAAGTAAAAATATGTCTAATAAAATGACTGGTTTAGTAAAATGGTTTAACGCAGATAAAGGTTTCGGCTTTATCACTCCTGATGATGGCAGCAAGGACGTTTTCGTCCATTTCACCGCCATCCAGAGCAATGAATTCCGCACGCTGAACGAAAATCAGAAAGTCGAATTTTCTATTGAGCAGGGGCAACGTGGTCCCTCGGCAGCGAACGTTGTTACGCTCTAAGGTTGCCGCTATTACTCAGCATCTCCATTTCCGCTGTCCATGTTGTCATGGTTCACAGTACCGCACATCGGCATTCGATGTGACGGAGCGAAACCCTTTAGGTGCAAAGTGTATTTTCTGCAAATCGACGATGATCACCTTTGATAACATCGCATTGCAAATACGCACTGACCAGACACCACTGGATTTCACCAAATAATATCAGGCTCCCTCGTGGAGCCTTTTTTATATCTGGCTTATTTTTCCTCAACTCTGTATGTATAATAAGCGATAACCTGTTGATTATTGAATCTTTCAGGGAGATAGCTTATAACATTTCTTACCTGACCAGGTACCGGGAACCAACACCTTACTGGCGTGTTGCTGTCTTTTAAGACCAGAAGAGGTTAACAGTGAATATTGAAGAGCTAAAAAAACAAGCCGAAACGGAAATCTCAGATTTCATCGCGCAAAAAATCGCCGAATTTAACAAGAACACAGGGAAAGAAGTCTCTGAAATTCGCTTCACCGCGCGGGAGAAAATGACCGGGCTTGAAAGTTATGATGTCAAAATCAAAATAATGTGATTTTGTGAACATCACCCCGTGCGAGGTGATGTTCCGCTTGTTGCTAATTTAGTGACCAATCATTGGCGCTTGTGGAATTAAGCGTCGGTACAACTCCTCCGGCACCGGGCTTTGCCATACTTCCGCATACATTGCGTAACCAATCACCGCAAACATAATCCCCAGAATCAGTAGCGTCATTAACCAGCCAGACAACGCAAAGGCTTTTTTATTTGCCGCAGGTTTTTGCAGTGAAAAGGTCAATGTTGAGGCCACCGGGCATGACTCCACGCAGGTCATACAACCGGTACATTCCACCGTTCTGACCTGAATTAATTTATCGACCGGGATCCGTGATGGGCAATTTTTCGCACATTTACCGCAGTCGATACAGCTTTCGGCATTGCGACGAATCTTAAACGGCGATAATAGCGAAACCAGTCCCATCAGCGCGCCATATGGGCAGAGATAACGACACCAGACATGGCGAATAAATAGGCTGGCAATCAGCAAAACCGTCACGCTGATTAATGTGGCTTTCCCCATATGGCGAAAGAAATCGAGCATTTTAACGTCCATCACCACGCTATAAGGCGATAGCATAAAATAGTGAATCGCCTGGGCGGGCATGAATAACGCGATATAAAGAAAAAAGCTTAATAGCAAATATTTCACCGCGCGTAGAGGAATATCCAGCCAGCGTGGAGGGGCGAATTGTCGACCAAACAGTTTTTTTCCGAGATCGCCAATTAATTCAGAGAGCGTACCAACAGGGCATAGCCACGAACAAAAGGCTTTTTTAAGCAGTAAGCTGATAATGATAAAAGCGACCAATAACAGCATCGCGGCGGCGTGCACGGAAGGTAACTGACCTGTTGCAAGGCTGTATTTCAGATTCATCAGACCAGCAATCGGCAGCCAACCTTCAATGCCACCCGGTCTGGCGACAAATGCCGTATTACCTGCCGTTTCGTAATAGCGCACCCAGTACCAAAAGGTGACGGCAATATAAATATTGATTGCCAACAGTAATAATTGCGTCGCTTTACACCAGGTCGTGGCATTGCGCCAGTCATTCCACGGTAATTTACCGCCCGTCGTGCCTGGCCGTCGCTGCCAGCGGATTCTTTTTTTCTCTGTCATAATTTTGCCCGCCCGTTAAGTTGCATACCAAATGCCACTATTCTAAGTTTTCTTAACGGGATGATATTGATTCACATCGGGTTCGGGGCTTTCTTATTCAGCCACAGTTCCAGGGCAGCGATGCTACGCGTAATTTCTTCACGCGGCAGGACCGCGGTTAATGGTTCCTGCTCAAGTTGTCCGCACAACTGACTGGCACTGCGCATGCCCAGACTGGCACAGCTGCTTTTCAACTGATGCGCGGCACGTTTGATTTTGTCGCTGTCGTGTCTGGCGCGGGCAGTGTCCATTTCATTGAGAAGCGGCAGGGCATGTTGTTTAAATAATGTCAGCCATTCGTGGATTTTCTCCACCCCCATTAACTGCGCATCTTCATTGAGCTGCGATACATCCAGTGGTTGATGGTTATGTGTTTGCAGGTGCAGATAGTGCGCCAGTAACTGACCAAGCACTTCACGCGACACCGGTTTAGGGATAATTCCGCGAAATAGCGAACTGGTACGCTGGCGCAGCGTTTCGTCGATGACATGGGCGCTAAAGCCAATCAAAACCAGCGACGGATATTGCAGCGAAAGTTGCCGGGCAAGTGTAATGCCGTCGATATCCGGCAGATCAAAATCCACCAGTGCGGCAGCAAACGGTTCACTATTTTGCAGCGTCTCTAAAGCCTGCGCGGCATTTCCCACGGCCGCGACCTGAGCGCCACTGGTGTTAAGTATCTCGATGGTAATACGCTGCGTTAGCGGGTTATCTTCAATCAACAGTAATCGTAAACAGTCCAGATGCACCGCCTGATTGACTGTTTTTGGTGCAGGCGCAGTGGCAACACGTAACGGTAACCGTAAGCCAAAACAGCTTCCAACTCCCGGCCTGCTGGTGGCGGTCAGTTCGCCGCCCATCGCCTGAGCCAGACTGCTACTGATAGTCAGCCCCAGTCCACTGCCGCCGCGCTTGCCGCTCACCTGAACAAACGGTTGAAAGATATCAGCCAGTTTCGCGGGATCAATACCACAGCCGCTGTCTTCCACTTCGACCAGCCATTGCTCGCCATCAATGCGGCTGCGCAGGATAATCTGCCCCTCATCGGTGAAACGCAGGGCATTACTCAACAAATTGGTAATAACCTGGCGAATACGGCGCGGATCGCCCATTAATGCGGTTGGGATATCGTCGGCAATTTCTGTTGCCAGTCGAATCGGACGACCTTTAACCCGTCCGCTCATTAATTGCAGGGTACTTTCCAGCAGTGGGCGCGGTTCAAAGGGCTCATCACTGACCGAAACATTCTTGCCACCTGCTTCGATAGCCGAATAATCGAGAATATCGTTGAGGATGGTCAGCAATGATTCGCCAGAGTCGGTAATCGCCCGCAAATCATCACGCTGGGCGTTAAGCGCCGGGTTATCTGCCAGCAACTGCGCGGTGCCGAGAATTCCGTACAGCGGAGTGCGGATCTCATGGCTCATTGCTGCCAGAAACGCCGATTTTGCCTGACTGGCTTTTTCTGCTTCGGCCCGTGCCAGGCGGTGTTCTACCACCAGTTCCTGCAATTCGGCAGTGCGCGCTTTGACCTGCGCCGCCAGTTGTTCGCGGTGGCGATTAAGCGCATGAACACTGCTGCGAAAAGCATCCATCAGCCGCCCGATGGTATCCAATTCCCGCACGCCAGCGGTTTCCGGGAAAGGGGAGTCGATATCACCATCCAGCAAGCGTTGCAGCGCCTGCGTTTGTTCGGCAAGAGGGCGCGTGACTGAGCGATAAACCACGCGCCAGAGGATCAGAATCAATGAGCAAAGTGAAACGACGCCCAGCAGTAGCAGGTTAAACCGTACATGTTCACTGGCGCTTTCCAGATGTGTAAGTCCGGCCCGATTACGCTGCTCAATGGTTGCGACCAACTGATTAACTTCGTTGCTGAACTGTGCAAACTGCACAATATTATTTTGCGTCAGCGTCTGCAGGTGAGTATTGAGTGCTTTTTCTCGTTGGTAGAGCGCCAGTAACTCGACATATCGTTGTACTGTCTCCAGCGCCTTTTCAGCCTGCGCGCGAACCGGTGGGGCCTTAATGCGCCTTTGTTGAAGCTGTACCCTGTTAAGGGCGTTTTTCAATTGAACAGGCAGCCTGTTCTTATTTTTTTCACTTTCCTCCAGCTCCAGTTTCATAACGAAATGCTGTATTTGCAGAGCGCTAAAGCGCATTTCGTGCATCTGCCTGACGTACTCACGATCGCCAGCAACCCACTGTTCGACGGCGCTCTCCGCCGACCTGTTATGATTGTGGCCAAACACACTTTGCGGGCCAGACTGCGGTGATGCGGTGGCGATTGCAATGTAATGGGTCTGGGATTGCGCGATGTTGGCGATTTCTCCGGCCGCGGCGACGATTTGCTGGCTGAGTTGTTGCTGTTGATCGTGGAGTTTCAGCCGCTGGCCGACCAGATCACCTTGCTGGCGTAGCGAGTGGTCAATCTCATAGGCTTGCCGTTCAATGGCTATTGTCTCAAACCCTTTCTCGCGCAGACCCTGCAACAGGGTGTCAATTTTCAGCTTCTGCGCCGATAACGTCCTCCCCTGGGATTGCCACATCTCTACGCTATCCGTGTTGTTCAGATTTTGGGCGGTAAAGAGTTCCCACGCGCTGGCCTCACTCAACTGACGGGCCATATTCATGGTTGGGATCAGGGCCAGAGTGTTGGTCTGAGCGCTTTGGGTTAAAACGCGCAGGTTATACCAACCTACAAAGATACTCACCAGCGTCAGCAATGCCATCAGGGCAAACGCCATCCACAATCTTTTGGCCAGAGTGAAAATCATCCTTGGTGCACCACATTACCTGAATCGGTGGATTAATAGACATCAGCGGCTAAGAAATACCCTTCGCCATGCTGCGTAACTAACAGGTTGGCGCTGAGTTTATGACGCAAACGGCGGATCAATACGTCCACGGTGCGCAAATCGGGGTTTTCTACCCGCCGGGCGGAGAGCATACGCAGCAGTCGTTCACGGCTGAGGATCTCGCCGGGATTAGTGACAAAGGCCACCAGCATTTCGTATTCCGCGCGGGTGAGTTTGATAGGTCGGTCGTCTTGATCCAACGTGTGGCGTGAGATATTCAGACAATATCCGGCAAAACGATAGCAGTTATCCTGAGAGAGAGCGTTGGCCTGACGGGCCAGATCGATACGCCAGAGCAGATTTTTTACCCGTACCACGAGTTCACGCAGCTCCAGCGGTTTGATGACATAATCATCGGCGCCCATCTCCAGCCCGACAATTCGATCAATAGGATCGCTGCGCCCGGTCACCAGAATAATCCCCACCGTTGAGCGTTCGCGCAGGGCTCGGGTAAGCATTAAGCCGTTTTCATCGGGCAGGTTAATATCCAGCAAAATGAGATCAACAGGCTGGTTTTCCATAATTTCCCGTAGTCCGTCGCCGCTTGCTGTGACCGACACGAGATACCCTTCCTGGATGAAGTAGCTTTGCAAACGTGCCTGCGTCACAGGCTCATCTTCAACAATGACAATATGGTGTGACATCCCTGCTTTCCCGATCTTCCTGTTCATATCCATTCATATGCTGTCATAAGCCATTCATCCTGACGAGTGCCGCTATTCATATTTGCTTATTAAGATCACAGTTGCCAAATTATATTTTTACAGGAGTTATTATGAGACGACTATGGAGTGCGCTGCGTCGGCCAAGTGCGCGTTGGTCGGTGTTAGCGCTGGTGCTGATGGGGATTGTGATCGGTATTGCCTTGATTGTGTTACCTCACTTCGGGATCAAGGCCACCAGCAGCACTGAGTTTTGCGTCAGTTGCCACAGTATGACGCCGGTGTATGAAGAATATAAAAAGTCGGCGCATTTCCAGAATGCTTCTGGCGTGCGAGCTGAATGCCATGACTGCCATGTCCCGTCAGATTTACCGGGAATGTTGAAGCGGAAACTGGAAGCGAGTAATGAGGTGTATCAGACCGTTATTGGTCACGCCATCGATACCCCTGAGAAATTCAACGCTAAACGCGCAGAACTTGCCGAGCGCGAATGGGCGCGGATGAAAGAGAACAATTCAGCGACCTGCCGTTCCTGCCATAACTACGACGCGATGGATCATGCGAAGCAGCATCCGGAAGCCGCACGTCAAATGGCCGCCGCAGCGAAAGATAATCAGACCTGTATCGACTGCCATAAAGGCATTGCCCATCAGCTGCCGGACATGAGCAGCGGCTCGCGTAAACAGTTCGAAGAACTACGCGCCAGCGCCAGAGATGATAAAGACATCCTTTATTCTATAGATATAAAGCCGCTTTATGCAGCAAAGGATGATAAAGACGCGACGGGTTCACTGCTGCCAGCCTCTGAGGTGAAAGTACTTAAACGTGACGGCGACTGGTTGCAGGTGGCTATCATCGGTTGGACGGAAAGCGCTGGGACTCAGCGGGTTCTGACTGAGTTGCCCGGCAAACGGATTTTTGTCGCATCCATTCGCGGCGATATCCAGCAGCAGGCGAAAATGCTGGAGAAAACCACCGTTGCTGACACCAAAACCGAGTGGAGTAAGATGCAGGCCACCGCATGGTTGAAGAAGGGCGATATGGTCGACGACATCAAACCAATCTGGGCCTATGGCGATACGCTGTACAGCAGCGCCTGTAAACAGTGCCACGGCGCGTCGGCAACCACCCATTACGACGCCAACGGTTGGATCGGCCAAATCAACGGCATGATTGGTTTTACCAGCCTGGATAAACGGGAAGAACGCACCATGCTGAAATATCTGCAAATGCATGCGTCGGATACCGCAGGGAAGTCTCACAGCGATAAGGAAGGAAAATAATGAAAAATAAAGACATTTTTCAGGCATCACGTCGACGTTTTCTTACCCAGCTTGGTGGCTTAACGCTGGCCGGAATGCTGGGGCCATCGCTGTTAACTCCACGCCGTGTTAACGCAGCGCAGGCTGTTACGTCGAAAGAAGGTATCCTGACCGGTTCGCGGTTTGGCGCCATTCGCGCGACGGTGAAAGACGGGCGCTTTGTGGCGGTGAAACCGTTCGAACTGGATAAGTACCCGACGAAAATTATCGCCGGGCTGCCGGATCACGTCCACAATCCGGCGCGTATTCGCTACCCAATGGTACGAGTCGACTGGCTGCGTAAGCGCCATCTGAGTGACACCACTCAGCGCGGTGATAACCGTTTTGTCCGCGTCACTTGGGATGAAGCCCTGGACATGTTCTATGAAGAACTGGAACGGGTGCAAAAAACCTATGGCCCCAGTGCGTTACTGACCGCCAGCGGCGGGCAATCATCCGGTAAATTTCATAGCGCCGGGGGAATGCTGTCGAAAGCCATCGCACTACATGGCAATAAAGTGAGCACCGGCGGTGACTATTCCACCGGAGCAGCGCAGGTGATCCTGCCGCGGGTGGTGGGGTCAATGGAAGTTTACGAACAGCAAACATCCTGGCCGTTAGTGTTGCAAAACAGTAAAATCATCGTCATGTGGGGCACCGATTTGGTGAAGAATCAGCAGGTTAATTTCCGCTGCCCGTCTCACGATGTTTATGAATATTACGAGCAACTGAAAGAAAAGGTGGCGGCGGGCGAAATCGAAGTTATCAGCATCGACCCGGTGGTCAGTTCAACGCATGAATATCTGGGGCGTGAGCACGTTAAACATATTATTGTTAACCCGCAAACCGATGTCCCGCTACAACTGGCGATGGCCCATACCCTGTACAGCGAAAATCTGTACGACAAACAATTCATTGCTGATTATTGCGTCGGTTTCGAGCAATTTCTGCCGTATTTGCTGGGTGAGAAAGACGGCCAGCCGAAGGATGCCGTCTGGGCAGAAAAACTGTGTGGCATTGACGCCGAAACGATCCGCATGCTGGCGCGGAAAATGGCGAGCACAAGAACGCAAATTATGGCCGGCTGGTGCGCCCAACGTATGCAGCACGGCGAGCAGTGGTCATGGATGATTGTGGTGCTGGCGGCAATGCTCGGGCAGATTGGCCTGCCAGGTGGCGGTTTTGGTTTTAGTTGGCACAGCAGCGGCTCAGGCGTGCCAGGCCGTAAAGGGATTATCCTGAGCGGTTTTCCCGGTGCCACGAAAATTCCGCCAGTTCATAACAACAACGATTACAAAGGTTACAGCAGCACCATCCCAACGGCCCGTTATATCGACGCCATTCTGGAACCGGGGAAAGAGATCAACTGGGACGGCAAAACAGTTAAGTTGCCGCCGCTGAAAATGTGTGTTTTCGCCGGGACCAATCCGTTCCACCGCCATCAGCAGATCAACCGCATTATCGAAGGCTGGCGCAAGCTGGAGACGGTGATTTCCATTGATAACCAGTGGACCTCCAGTTGCCGCTTTTCCGACATTGTATTACCCGCAGCCACACAGTTTGAGCGTAACGATCTCGACCAGTTTGGTGACTATGCCAGCCACGGGCTTATCACCACTAAACAGGTGGTGCAGCCGCAATTTGAGGCGCGCAACGACTTTGATATTTTCCGCGAGTTGTGCCGCCGCTTTGACCGTGAGGAAGCCTTTACTGAAGGGCTGGATGAGATGGGCTGGCTCAAGCGCATCTGGCAGGACGCGCTCCAGCAGGCCAAAGGACTCGGCATCCATTTACCGACCTTTGATGAGCTGTGGAACAGTAAAGAGTACGTGGTCTATGACCATCCGCAGATGTTCGTGCGTCATCAGGCGTTCCGCGAAGATCCCGACCTCGAACCGCTGGGGACGCCGAGCGGGTTGATTGAGATCTACTCGCAAACTATCGCCGACATGCACTATGACGATTGTCAGGGGCATCCAATGTGGTTTGAGAAAATTGAACGTTCCCACGGTGGACCAGGTTCGCAGAAGTATCCGCTGCATCTGCAATCGGTGCATCCCGATTATCGCGTCCACTCGCAACTGTGTGAATCTGAAACACTGCGTCAGCATTACAGCGTAGCGGGTAAAGAGCCGGTATATATCAGCCCGCAGGATGCCCGTGCGCGTGGGATTGCTAACGGTGATGTGGTGCGAGTCTTTAACGATCGGGGGCAGGTTCTGGTGGGCGCGGTGGTTTCTGATCTCTATGCACCAGGCGTGATCCGGATCCATGAAGGCGCCTGGTATGATCCGGATAAAGGCGGTGAGCTCAATGCGCTGTGTAAATACGGTAACCCTAATGTGCTTACGCCCGACATCGGGACTTCGCAACTTGCGCAGGCCACCAGCTCACATACGACCATTGTGGAAATTGAAAAATTCACCGGTCCGATAGAAAAGGTAACGGCGTTTAGCGGTCCGATTGAGATGGTGGCACAGTGCGAATATGTTCCGGCACCGCAGGTGAAATCATGACTTCACTAACGGTGGAACAGAATGCTTGTGTCTATGCCTGGCTGGCGCAGTTGTTCTCCCGTGAACTGGACGATGAACAACTGACGCAAATCGCCAGTGCACAGATGGCTGAATGGTTTTCTTTGCTGAAACGCGAGCCGCCGCTGACTGCGGCGGTGAATGAGCTGGAGAAAAGTATTGCTGCATTGACAGTACGTGACGACGCCCGTCTGGAACTGGCCGCCGACTTTTGCGGCCTGTTTTTGATGACTGACAGGCAGGCGGCACTGCCGTATGCATCGGCGTATCAGCAGGACCCACAGGTGATCAAAGGCTTACTGGCTGAGGCTGGGATGGACACCAGTGGCAATTTCAACGAACCGGCAGATCATCTGGCGATTTTTCTTGAGTTGTTAAGTCATCTGCATTTTGCCCGGGGAGAGGGGATTGTACCTGCACAGGAAGTTGACAATCTGCGGCAAAAAACACTGACGTCGCTGCGGCAATGGTTACCAGAGTTTGCAGTGCGTTGCCATCAGTATGACAGCTTTGGTTTTTACACGGCACTAAGCCAGTTATTGCTTGCGATAACCAATAGAGATAATGCCGATTGGTAGGCCTGATAAGACGCGTTAAGCGTCGCATCAGGCATTATGGCACAGCCGCCGGATGCGGCGTGAACGCCTTATCCGGCCTACGGGAACGGTGATTTTTGTAGGCCTGATAAGACACGTCAGCATCGCATCCGGCGGCCACACTCACGGGTGAGCCACAAACCGGGAAAGCCGCTGGCGTAACAGACGGTTTTCCTGTTTCAGATGTGCAATATCATCCATTAACGTCAGCGCCACCGCGATCCCAGGCCAGTCCAGCGCCAGTTCCTGACGCAGACGTACCGCGCGTTGCACCACAATGGCGGCATGGTCATCAAATACCCAGGTTGTTTCCTGGATCTCTCTCGGTTCAACCACCCCCAAACCGACAATTTCATTCAACTCCTCTTCAGAAATGCCGGTATGCAGGCAAAATTCGGTAATGGTAAAAGTCACCGTAACATGAGCCATTATGCTTTCCCCCAATCTTTACGTGGATCAAAAGACGACTGGGCGTCTGCCAGTTGTTGCCACAGCGCAGCAGTATTTTCATCCGGTTTCGGCGGCATGACGATTTTCAGTACCGCATACAAGTCACCAGTCTGTTTTTTGCTTACCAGACCTTTGCCTTTAATGCGCAATCGTTGCCCGGCCTGACTGCCTGGCGGAATGGTCAACAAAATGCTTTCTTTCAGGGTTGGTACAGTGACTTTGCTACCCAGAGCCGCTTCCCACGGGCTAACCGGCACCACAATTTCCAGATCCTGACCGACAATATCAAACAACGGATGCGGGGCTATATGAATCACCAGCCACAGGTCGCCATTTGGACCACCGTTTTCGCCTGGCGTCCCCTGGCCTTTCAGGCGGATACGTTGGCCATTGCCGACGCCCGCCGGGATCTTCACATTCAGCGTTTTCGGGATTTCCTGTTCGATCATGCCAAAGGCGTTATAAACCGGCAGGTTATAGCTGATGGTACGTTTGTGCTCAGTAAGCGTTTCTTCCAGGAATACCGCAACTTCAATTTCAATATCGTGGCCACGTGTGGCGGGGCGTTGACGGCTCTGGCGGGCATGTTGACCGAAAATTGACGAGAAGATATCGTCAAAATCTTCGGCATTGAAACTCTGACCGTCGCCATGCTGGAACTGGCGGTTGAATTGCGGATCGTTGCGATGCTGCCACATCTGATCATATTCAGCGCGACGCTGTTCATCACTTAACACTTCCCAGGCTTCAGCGACCTCTTTGAAGCGGGCTTCGGCATCGGGCTCTTTGCTGACATCAGGATGGTATTTGCGGGCCAGTCGACGATAGGCGGTCTTGATTGTCTTGAGATCGTCCGTCGGTTTCACGCCCATGATGGCGTAATAATCCTTTAATTCCATAGCGTTATCTCGCGTAAATCAATACAGACAAAGGGAAACCCCTGACAAGGTATCAGAGTTAAGTGTAGGGGAAATCAGAAAAAATCGTAGGCCAGTGATAAAAACATAACTAAAAATGATATTTTCAGCCTGAATTTTGGCAGGTAAAAGAGGGGACGTTTAACCTTCATAGATGCCCCATGACAACGTTGTCAGGGGGCGGAAAATGGTGAATTATCCGGCTTTTACCGCAGTGACCATCACTTCAACCAGAATCTCCGGGCGGGCCATCTCAGCCTGCACGGCAGCACGTGCCGGGCTATATCCTTCTGGCAGCCAGTTAACCCATACGTCGTTGAAATCGGCAAAATCGCGGCTGATATCTTTCAGCCATACCTGAGCGGACAAGAGATGAAATTTATCACTGCCCGCTTCAGCAAGTAATGCGTCGATTTTCTCCAGCACTTCGCGCGTTTGTTGCGCGATGTCAGGAGTATTGCTCTTCGGTGTCTGACCGGAGAGAAATACAAGATTGCCATATTCCACACTGGCGGCAAGACGAGGTTGTGGGTCATTACGTTTGATATTCAAGCTGATTGGCTCCATGTCAGTCCATCAAGGGAAATTGTAGGATCTTCGCCCGACAGCAGCGCGCCTAACACCACGGCACTACCCGCCGCCAGCGTAAAGCCCAGACTGCCCTGACCAAGATTCATCCACAGATTTTGATACTTCGCCCGTCCTAATAGTGGCGGACCCGCAGGGGTGGATGGACGCATACCTGTCCATAATTCAGCATCATCGATGCCTTGCAGTTGCGGAAAACTGTTAGCTACGATCTGTTTTAAGGCATTGATTCGTTCAGGGCGCAGTTCATTACCGTCATAGCCAATATCGACCATGGCGGCGATACGCAACCGCTCACCGAGTCGGGCATAGACAATTTTATGACCATAGTCGGTGACACTGATTTGCGGTGCGATCCCCATTTCTTGTGGGAAGGGGAGCGTCAGACTGTAACCTTTCAGACCGCAGAGCGGTACGTGAGTCCCGGTTTCGGCAAGTAAATGCTTACTGCCATTACCCGCGGCAACGACATAATCATCAGCAACCAGTGTTCCTGTGCTGGTGGTGATGGAATCAATGCGCTCGCCTTTTTTATTCAACTGCAAAACTTCACAATCGGTTTGTAGCGAAAAATTTACGCTGGCATTAAGTTTGGCAAGTAATGCCTGGCAGAACTTATAGCAGTCCGCCGTTTCATCGCCGGGGGAGTAAATACCGCCACACAATGAATGACCAATATGTTTTAGTGCTGGTTCAAGATGAACGCACTCTTCGCGTGATAAAGCCTGTTGAAATTGCGGATTAATACCTTTTGCTGCTTTGGCTAAATCTTGCGGGCGGCGATGAATAATCAGTTTGCCAGAACGGCGCCAGTGAAAATCATCAAGATTATCTTCCAGCAGCCACTCTTCCATGACCTGACGGCTTAACAGTGATAAGCGTAAAATATGGTCGCCATTGAGTTTATTTGTCCGGCTATTGCAGGCCAATAAAAATTCCAGCAACCAGCGCCACTGGCTAAATGACATGCGCAAACGCATATTGAGGGGGGAGTCGCTTTTCCCCATCCATTTAATTCCCTGCATCGGTACGCCTTTATCCGCCAGAGGAGCAACGTAGCGATAACTGAGTTGCCCGCCATTAGCGAAACTGGTGGCGACGCCTGCCTGGCTGTTGCGTTCTAACAATTGCACCTGATGGCCCTGTTTTACCAGAACCCATGCTGTTGCCAGACCAATTACCCCGCCGCCAATAATTACAATGCGTTTTTTCATCACCTGAGATATCCACCGCTAATAAATGCGTTGGGGTTATGTCAAAGCATTTAGGCCTGAGGAGCAATTGACTTTTTATTTTCAGGGTATAACTCAAGGTTAATGGCTCGCAGCTGGAGACGTAATTGCTGACAAAGGAAATCGACAAATTTTTGTGTAATGGGGCTAAGTGAAACGTCGGCGCGGCGTAGCAAGCAAAGGTCAATTTTCATTGGCGGGGCGATGGGGTGAATCGTCTCTGCCGGGAGGTTATGACGGGCAGAGAAAATATCGGTAATACTGCATCCCATTCCGCGTTTTACAAATTCCGTGGCCATGTAATAGGTCTGGACATTCAGGCGCGTCGTCAAAAAATCACGTCGTTTAGCTATCGCATCGGAAAGGGAATGAGGGCCGGGAGAAATCCAGCGTTGTTGGTCAATCTTGTCTATTTCTACTGCGCCCTGGCGATAGTCCCGGTCGATATAAACCAGCGGAACTTCGGCGATCAGCGTCGTCATAATTTCCCCTTGTTGAATCGGTTGTAGCGTCAGGGCCAGATCAATCTCACGCAGATCAAGTTTTTTAACCAACGTTTCAGTGTGCTCTGTCGTCAGTGTCATGACCAGATTCGCATTCTGCTGGTAAAACGCCGTGACTATTTCCGGCACCAGACTTAATCCCAGGCTTGGCAGGCATCCCAGGGCTATTCTGGCTCGCGGATCTCGCGTCAGGTTATCGGCCAGTAGTCGCAGGTTGTCGAGTTCGTGATAAATCGACTGCGCTTTTTCGAAAAGTGTGATCGCTTCGCTGGTTGGAAGAAGCTTGCCACGAACTCGCTGAAAGAGCTGAAAACCGAGTTTTTGTTCCGCGTTTTTTAACGCTTTACTGGCGGCCGGCTGGGAAATATTCAGCGATTCCGCTGCCCGTGAAAGTGTCCCGCATGTCATCACAGCATAGAAGATTTCCAGGTGGCGCAGTTTCATTAAGAGTTAACCCAGAGTTATAGACGATAGATAAAAAGTCATTTCATGGTAACACTAAGTTAACATAAATTTAATGCGTAACGCCTGTTCTGGTAACAATGCGTTATTTGCCCACCTAAAGGGGTTAATTACGAACTCAGAATAATACCTGTAGTACCCGGACAAACCCTCAGCGCATTTTGCTAACAATAATAACGAGGGGGGATATTTTCTGAGCTGTCCAAATATATCGGCTGATATTGAAAGTCGATTCGATGGGGTTAAGGAGTTATATGAGTGACTCAATGCTCGCTGGTGGTTCACTAACCAGACAAAATATCACCAAAAAGAATGTCATTATTGGCTTGTTATTGATCGCATTTTTACTGATAGCGTTCTGGTGCCAGGGGCGTCCAGGTAATGAACTCGGACTGCTTGGTTTTACACCACTGGTGGCGTTAGCGGTGCTCTCGTTGATAGGCGTCGATATTGTTCTGGCGGTTATTTCATCGATTATTATTGCGATGATAATGACCTCCACCGGCTTACCTGAAATGGGCGCCATGCTGGCAAAATCGACGGGATCGTTTATCGCCACTGTTGGTTTGATCATTATGCTTGGCGCAGGCGTAGGTGAAGTGGCAACACGTACCGGAGCCGCCGTTGAACTGGTCAAATTTGTGGTGCATCGTATCGGGCTTTCCAGCCAGACACGGGTCAAATTTGGTATCGTCGTCTCATCCATTCTCATCTGTGGCGCGCTGGGCACAATGGCAGGCGGCAACGCCATTATTGTTGCGGTGATTATTCCCGTGGCGGCGGCAGTACGGCTGACACCGCCTACAGTGGCTGCACTGATGATGACGGCGGGGTCAGTGGGATTGTTTACCGGGCCATTTACTCCCAGTACTGTGACGATTTTACAACTCGGCGGCCTGACTTATCCGCAATACCTGATGTACGTCGGGCTGCCAATGAGCGCCGTGACGTTATTTGCTGGCTGGATAATGGCCGGGCGAATTCAGAAGATGACGGAAGGAAAATTACACTACGAAGTGGATCTCTCTGAGAAAACTCAGGAAGAAGAGGATCCTGCCCGCGATCGTCGTCGCAAACTCAGCGCCCTGGCATTTGCTGCAACCATTATTGTGATGGCGGTTATTGGCGTAGTGATAAAAGCAGGTTTTAGTTTTGCCATTATCGTTATGCTGTTGGTGGCGTTGATCACCGGGCTGGTGGGGGGATTAAGCCCAACCGGGATCCTGCAAGCGCTGTATAAAGGCTGTGGCAGACTGGTGTGGATGTTTCTGCTCTACTGGCTGTATAACCCGATTCTGGAACTTATGGATAGCCTGCAGGCGTATCAGGGGTTGCTCGAATACACACAACCACTGTTAACCGGGATATCTCCGGCATGGCTTTGCTTCTGTATTTTTGCCTTTAACATTATCGGTCATGTACCCGGTGCTGCTGTTGCTCAGATGACCTTCACGCATAAAATATTTGGTCCGATGTTGATGGCTGCGGGAGTGCCGCCACAGGGTACAACGGCAGTATTATTAGCCTCATCACAAGTGGACTGGTTTGGACCTTTCCCGTCATCGGATATGTTCGGTCAAATGGGGCTGGCACAATCTACTCACCTGAAATATATGCTTTATAACGGTTGGGCCATTGTCATTGCCAATATCATTCTTTTTGCCTTGCTGTTTCAGGTATTAGTTTAACGATACAAACCAGGCGATAGCGCGACTACTGTCCGTTATCGCTTGACGGTTTCCCGCCTCGTCATCTGCTAAATTGCGAACCTGTTCCCGGAAAAATGCCATATTTCTGTCACACTCTTAATTGATTGATAACTAAAGAGGTGATGGGAATGAAAAAAACGCTAATCGCTGCGGCCGTGGCTGGGATGGTTTTACTCTCTTCGAATGCTCAGGCACAGACCGTGCCGGAAGGCTATCAACTACAGCAAGTGCTACTCATGAGCCGTCATAACTTACGTGCGCCTCTGGCAAATAATGGCAGTGTGCTTGAGCAGTCGACGCCGAATAAATGGCCGGAGTGGGATGTTCCCGGTGGACAACTCACGACCAAAGGCGGCGTGCTGGAAGTGTATATGGGCCATTACATGCGTGAGTGGCTGGCAGAGCAGGGAATAGTGAAAACGGGTGAATGCCCGCCGCCGGACACCGTTTATGCCTATGCCAATAGTCTGCAACGAACCGTTGCGACCGCACAGTTCTTTATTACCGGCGCATTCCCGGGGTGTGATATTCCTGTGCATCACCAGGAAAAAATGGGCACTATGGACCCAACCTTTAACCCGGTGATCACCGATGATTCCGCCGCATTCAGTGAGCAGGCGGTAGCGGCAATGGAAAAAGAGCTCGGCAAACTTCAGCTTACCGACAGCTACCAGTTACTGGAAAAAATCGTTAACTATAAAGATTCACCAGCCTGCAAAGAGAAACAGCAGTGTTCGCTGGTGGACGGTAAAAATACCTTTAGCGCGAAGTATCAGGAAGAACCAGGCGTTTCCGGGCCGCTAAAAGTGGGCAACTCGCTGGTGGACGCGTTCACCCTGCAATACTACGAAGGTTTCCCGATGGATCAGGTGGCCTGGGGGGAAATCAAATCAGATCAACAATGGAAAGTGTTGTCGAAACTGAAAAACGGTTACCAGGATAGCCTGTTTACTTCACCGGAAGTGGCGCGTAATGTCGCGAAACCGCTGGTCAGTTATATCGACAAAGCCCTGGTTACCGATCGTGCCAGTGCGCCGAAAATCACAGTGCTGGTTGGGCACGACTCAAACATTGCCTCTCTGTTAACGGCGCTGGATTTCAAACCGTATCAGTTGCATGACCAGAACGAACGCACGCCGATTGGCGGCAAAATCGTTTTCCAGCGTTGGCATGACAGCAAAGCCAATCGCGATTTGATAAAAATTGAATATGTGTACCAGAGTGCGGAACAGTTGCGTAATGCCGATGCGTTAACGTTGCAGGCACCTGCGCAGCGTGTGACGCTGGAATTAACCGGCTGCCCGATAGATGCCAACGGTTTTTGCCCAATGGATAAGTTTGATAGCGTGTTGAATGAAGCGGTGAAATAACAGAAAGCTCCCCCGCGAGAAGCGGGGGAATATGAGATTGATGACAAACGTGAGATTGCCTGATGCGCTACGCTTATCAGGCCTACCCGAGAATTGCACTATATCGAATTTGCACGATCATGTAGGCTGGATAAGGCGTTCACGCCGCATCCGGCATGAACAAAGCGCACGTTGTCAACAATTTGAAAGCTCCCCCGCGAGAAGCGGGGGAGTCGCTGATTAAACGTTTTTACGTTCGATGGTCTGTTCGCCCCAAAAAAGCGAATCTTTATCGGTTTTAGCAAAGGCTTTGACTAACACTTCATCGCTACCTTCTTCCCAAATTTTTTCCGCCATTTTTTCGTCGTACCCGGCGACTTCGAAAATGGCCTCGGCTATTTCCGGCGACGTATTGCGCAGAGATGCCCATTCACCCACGTGATGAGCTTTCGCTTCTTGAGTTGGCATGCGTATCCTCCTGTTGAAGATTAGCCGTTGAGTTTAACTGCCAGACCAGCGACATATTCCCCCTGATAACGTGCGATAGACAACTCTTCCTGGCTGGGTTGGCGTGAACCGTCACCGCCTGCAATGGTGGTTGCGCCGTACGGCGTTCCGCCGCGAACCTGCGAGACGTCAAAAAGTTCCTGCGCTGCGTAGCCAATAGGGACAATCACCATGCCGTGGTGCGCAAGTGTCGTCCAGGTGGATGTGATGGTTTGTTCCTGACCACCGCCGGTGCCGGTAGAGCTAAAGACGCTCGCCAGTTTTCCGTATAGTGCGCCGGAAGCCCACAGGCCGCCCGTCTGGTCGAGGAAGGTACGCATTTGCCCGGACATATTGCCGAAGCGGGTTGGCGTACCAAAAATAATGGCGTCGTAATCGGCCAGTTCTTGCGGAGTTGCAACGGGTGCAGTTTGCGTTTTACCGCCTGCTTTTTCGAATAATTGCGGCTGCATGGTTTCCGGTACACGCTTAACAACAACTTCTGCGCCATCGACTTTGCTTGCGCCTTCAGCGACTGCGCGCGCCATCGTTTCGATATGTCCGTACATGGAATAATAAAGCACCAGAACTTTAGCCATTTCTAACCACTCCTCGTGTTATCTCTATTCCGTAGCGATTCGCTACCACTCTTTTAAAGATAAGACGTCCTTTTCAGAGTGCAAATTTCACAACCACTTATTTGATTTATAACAACTTTCACAAGCGCGTAAATTTGTCGCAAAATGATACATTTTTATCCCATAGCGTTTTTTTTAATCATAAGAGAGGCTTATGGATAATTATTGGAAATGATATCTATTCTCGCTCAGAACCTGTTGCAGGATATTACCAAACGCGGATCCACCCGCGTCAGTTCACTAAGCTTAGTCCCACGTAGCGAAAATATGGCACCGCCATACGCCGCGTTAATCCTATGCAATGCAATATGATGTCTACATCAAGACGGAGGTCAGTAATGGCAAACCATCGAGGCGGTTCAGGTAATTTTGCAGAAGACCGCGAAAGAGCATCAGAAGCAGGTAAAAAAGGTGGACAGCACAGCGGGGGGAATTTCAAAAATGACCCGCAGCGCGCATCTGAAGCAGGAAAAAAAGGTGGCAAAAGCAGCCACGGCAAAAGCGACAACTAGCCGGGCTAATCAATGACGAATGCATTTTTGTCTCTAGCTCGTCAAAAAGCCATCACCGCCGGTTACCCGGCGGTTGATACTGATGACAAACGTAAGCTTGCCTGATGCGCGATGCTTATCAGGCCTACCAGAAGATTGCAATATATTGAATTTGCACTGTTTTGTAGGCCGGATAAGGCGTTTACGCCGCATCCGGCATGAACAATGCGTACGTTGTCAACAATCTGCACCGCCGGTAATCCCGGCGGTTTTCTGTTCATGGCTCCTGATGAACAACTTCTGGCGGAGGAACGTCAACCAACTTTCTGCTTAACAACGCATTGAGTAAAATCGCGCCAAAAGTTGCTGTACCGATCCCTCCCAACGTAAAACCGCCCAGCGTGAGAGCAAAATCACCCGCGCCCAGCACTAACGTTACCGCGACCATTATCAAATTGCCGTTCTGGCTTAAATCCACACGGTTTTGTACCCAGATCCGCGCGCCTGCGACGGCAATTAGCCCGAACACAACAATTGATGCACCACCAATCACCGCTGCAGGAATGGTATGAATCAGCGCACCAAATTTCGGCGAAAAGCCCAACAGCATGGCGATGACGGCAGCAGCAACAAACACCAGTGTCGAGTAGACTTTTGTCACGGCCATCACACCGATATTTTCAGCATAGGTTGTCACGCCGCTACCGCCGACAGAGCCGGAAAGCATCGTTGCCAGACCATCACCGACGAATCCCCGCCCCATATACGGGTCCATATTGCGTCCGGTCATCCCGGCGACTGCCTTGAGATGACCTAAGTTTTCCGCCACCAGAATCACCGCCACGGGCGCAATCAGCATCATTGCCTGACCATTAAAAGCAGGAGTGGAAAAATGTGGCAGACCGAACCAGGCAGCATGACTGACAAGAGTAAAATCGACGGATTTTCCCAGCCCTACAACGTTGGTCATCACGCCATACAGCAGACAGGCGACAATTAACCCTACGAGAATCAACAACCGCTGGATCATGCCACGGGTAAACACCGCCACCAGCCCAATACACAGCACCGTCATTACCGCCATCCAGCTATCAAAGGCCGAAGCCGATACACTTTTCACTGCGATAGGCGCTAAGTTCAGGCCAATCGCCATCACCACCGCGCCCGTCACTACGGGTGGCATCAGGCGTTCAATCCAGCGCGTACCGATCTTCATCACCACCAGGCCAATGACGGTATAAACCAGCCCACAGGCGATAATCCCGCCCAGCGCGATGCTGATATTCGGGTTAATGCCCTGACCGTTAAAGCCCGTCGCGGCGATCACCACACCAACAAAAGCCGCGCTGGAACCGAGATAACTGGGGACGCGTCCTCCGGTAATAAAGAAAAACAGTAACGTGCCGATCCCCGACATCAAAATAGAAAGATTGGGATCCAGCCCCATCAGAATCGGCATTAACACCGTCGCGCCAAACATCGCCACCGCATGCTGAACGCCCATTACTGCCGTCTGAGCAAACGGCAATCGTTCATCCGGCGCGACCACGCCGCTCTCTGTAGAGGTCGATTTTAACTGCCAGTGAGGAAAACCGAACATTGCCATCAGCTGTCTCCTTAAGGAGGTTAACAAGCAGGGCGCATCAGCGCGTGATAACTGCGATCGAACCACACCAGCCGTAAGGGGTGGCGTGACGATGAATCGCCTCGATGGCGCAAAACAGAATGTCGTGGGTGCCGACGCTCACCACCTGGCTGATACGGCAGTCAAACGAAACCAGCGCCTCTTCCAGTTGCGGGCATCCGGTCACACCCGTCTGCCAGCGGGCGGCGGCAAAGCGGTGTTCCATGGGCGTTTTGCCGCCAAAAAGGTTTGAAAGCGGCTCCTGCCCGGCGCTAAGTGTATTTACACACAGCGTTCGATTTTCATTGAATACCGGCCAGACGGACGCCCCACGATTCAGGCACACCAGTAATGTGGGCGGCGTGTCGGTCACGCTGCAGACGGCGCTGGCGGTGAACCCGGCGCGCCCGGCAGGACCGTCCGTGGTGATGATATTGACCGCCGCGCCCATACAGGACATCGCATCGCGAAAGGTTTGTTGATCAACTATGTTCATGGTTTGCTCCTTATAACAGCCCGCTGGCTTCTTCAAAGGACAGACGCGGCAGGCGCGGATAAAGTTTGCTGCTATCGCCATAGCCGATGTTAATCAGCAGGTTGCTTTTCAGCGTGCTACCCGCAAAAAAGGCGTCGTCCACGTGTTGACGGTCGAAACCAGACATCGGGCCGGTATCCAGCCCCAGCGCACGGCAGGCGACGATCAGATAGGCCGCCTGCATGGAGCTGTTGCGAAACGCTGTTTCTTCGGCAAGTTGCGGGCTGGAAGTAAACCAACTGCGGGCATCGCCGTGAGGAAACAGTTGCGGTAACCGTTCATAAAATTCACTGTCCCAGGCGACGATAGCGGTGACGGGCGCGGTCAGGGTTTTTTGCAGATTGCCGCTGGAAAGCGCCGGGCGCAGACGTTCTTTTCCTTCTGCCGTGCGGATAAACACGATCCGTGCCGCAGAACAGTTAGCTGATGTCGGCCCCCATTTCATCAGGGCATAAATCTCCCGTAGCGTCTC
Source organism: Escherichia sp. E4930 (assembly GCF_005845405.1). Lineage (NCBI taxonomy): Bacteria > Pseudomonadati > Pseudomonadota > Gammaproteobacteria > Enterobacterales > Enterobacteriaceae > Escherichia > Escherichia sp. E4930. The sequence continues at coordinate 74,914 of NZ_VCDZ01000003.1, forward strand.
ATCGCTGACGGGTGTCTCCCGCCAGCCGTTGTGAGTGCGGGCATCGGTGAACAGGGTGCTAAGCGCACCTGGGCTAACGGCTTCGTTCATAGCAATTCCTTACAGGGCGGCTTCACGGTGATGTAACAGGCTGGCAAGCCCGTTGAGTAACAGAGCATTAAACGTTTCGGGATCGGTCACGTTGCAGGCGTGTCCGCCATAGCGCATCACCATTTTCTGGCTATCGGGCAGGGCGGCATGAAGCTCACTGGAACATGCTGATGGCACCAGCAGATCATCACTGGCGCAGATGATTTGCACCGGGCAGCGGATGCGATCCGCATGGTGACTAAAGTCAGCGCGTTTGAGGGCGTTAAGTCGACGCAGTAAATTATTTTTGCCCTGAAAATGCGCCAGTGCCAGCGCGTCTTCTGCTTTCAGGCGAGGTGCGCGGGCCGCCATCCAGTCGGCGGGATAGAGGAACAACGGCTGCGCTTCCACCCATGCCTGCGCGCCGCCGCTATACAGTAATCGTTCGCGAACCTGAAAACAGCGGCGCGTATGGGCGTTTATTCGTAGCCAGCCGTTAACGCTGACCAGCACAGTTACCGACGCGGGATAATCCAGCGCCAGCTGCATTCCCACCAGCGCACCGAGCGCATGGCCGACCACCGCGTAACGCTCAATCCCTGCGGCTACCAGCGCCTGATGCAGTTCCGCTGCCATCTGGGCGATACTGTAATCTTCTGCCAGCGTGTCGGGATTATTGCCGGTGCCGCGCTGGTCGTAACAGACTACCTGATACTCCTGCTCCAGCACCGCCAGTTGCGGTAACCAGTAACTGCCGCTACCGCCAAGACCTGAAATCAACACCACTACGGGCGCATCAGCATAAGGGGGAGGTGAGAGTGAAAGTTTCATCGCGGCCTCACTTGGCGATATGCGCAATTGTGGCGATTTCCACCAGCGCGTCAGGTTTTACCAGTCCGCACTGAATGCAGAATCGCGCCGGTTTATCACCCGGAAAAAACTCGGCGTAGATTTCGTTAATCGCGGCGTAATTTTTCCAGTCGGTAATAAAGATGCTGTTGAAGGTCACATCCGCCATCGTGCCACCCGCCGTCTCGATCACCTTGCGGATAGTTTCCAGAACGTGGCGGGTTTGCGCCTTTGGGTCATCGGCAAACAGCACGTTATTATGTTGATCAAAAGCCAGCGTACCGGAGACATACACCACGCCATCAGCCAGCGTGCCGGGAACGAAGGGGGCCAGCGGTGCGCTGCTGCCAGCGGGAATAATTACGGATTTCGGCATAAGTAAGTTCCTCAGGCAATACGGGCAAGAGACGTGGGCGAAAGCGCGTCGCAGAACGTTTCGACGTCGCTGACCCAGCCAAAAAAGGTTTCGATATTGAACAACGCGGCTTTCTGTGCAAATTCCGGCCCCGCCTGGTGAGTTGCGTCTTCCAGCACCACGCCGAAATACTCCAGAAAAAAGCCGTCGCGTAGCGTCGATTCGACGCAGACGTTGGTAGCGATACCGGTGAAAACCAGATGGCGTATTCCGCGGCTGCGCAAAATGCTGTCCAGCGGCGTATTGAAGAAACCGCTGTAGCGCGGCTTCGGCAGCACAATATCGCCAGGCTGCGGCACCAGTTCATCCACCAGTTGATAATCCCAGGAGCCTTTCGCCAGCAATTTCCCCTGCAGCTGCGGCTGCTTACGCATGGTTTTCAGGGCGTTCGATTTATGAAAATTCGGTGAGCCGGGGCCGCCAGCCTCGACATACTGTTCATCCCAGCCATTTTGAAACCAGATGATCAACATCCCTGCCGCTCGCGCTGCGGTCACGGCGGTTTGAATGTTGGCAATGACCGGGCGAGTGGTTGAGACATCAAACCCGGCGAGATCTAAGTAGCCGCCTGGCGTGGCATAAGCGTTTTGCATATCCACCACGATCAGCGCACTTTGCTGCGGATCGAAGGTAATGGCTTCCGGTCGAGCGGTTAAGGTTGTCATCATGCCACCTCCTGAGTCAGCGCAGGGAGATGGGCGCGGCACTGCATCAGTGGTTGAATGCGCTCGCCGAAGGTTTCGATTCCCGACAGAAAATCATCGAAGGTCAACAGCACGCCTTCGGCACCAGGCACGCTTGCGACTTCATCTAACATGCGCGCGACACTGGCGTAAGAACCGACTAACGTCCCCATATTGATGTTTACCGCCGAAGTGGGATCGGCCATCTGACGGACGTTGGTGTCAGTACCGGAGCGGGTATCTTTCTGACTTTGTTCGGTTAGCCAGCTTAACGCCTCTTCATCTGCGCCCGCTTTGTAGTGTTCCCATTTGGCGCGAGCGGCATCGTCGGTTTCGTCGGCAATCATCATAAACAACACATAAGAGCCAACGTCGCGCCCGGTTTGCTCTGCGGCCTGTTTCATCCGCGCAGCGGTCGGGGCGAAAGCCGTAGGCGTATTTACGCCTTTGCCGAAACAGAAGTTGAAATCGGCATACTGGGCGGAGAACGCCATGCCAGCGTCGCTTTGCCCGGCGCAGATCACTTTCATGGGGACACTCGGTTGCGGACTGACGCGACAATCATTCATGGTGAAAAAATCGCCTTTAAAATCGCTTTTCCCCGTGCCCCACAGGTCGCGCAGCACCTGAACATATTCGGTGAGATAGTCGTAACGACGGGAGAAATAGTCATCGCCAGGCCAGATACCCATCTGCTCATACTCGGGCTTTTGCCAGCCAGTCACGAGGTTGACGCCAAAACGCCCGCCAGAGATGGAGTCGATGGTTGCGGCCATACGGGCGACGATTGCCGGAGGTAACGTTAAGGTGGCAGCAGTGGCGTAAATCTGAATGCGCGAGGTCACGGCCGCCAACCCCGCCATCAAGGTGAACGACTCAAGGTTGTGATCCCAGAACTCAGTTTTGCCGCCAAAACCACGCAGTTTGATCATCGACAGGGCGAAATCGAAATGGTAGTGCTCCGCTTTTTGCACAATGGCTTTATTCAGTTCAAAGGTCGGCATGTACTGCGGCGCGTGGGTCGAAATGAGCCAGCCGTTGTTGCCAATAGGTACAAATACGCCAATTTTCATCATCAACCTCTCTTCGTCTCGTAAAGTGAAAGTCAGACGGGGCGCTGCATCCTGCATATCCTTTTCAGCCGCGTAATGGCTTGTTTGCAAAGCGGATGCCAGTTTTTAAAAAGTTAATGTTATTAATGTGTTAACATTGCGTTATCTAAAATATCTGGTAAAAAGTGGACTAAACGGTCAAAACAGTTGCACATAAAACATGCATCTGTGCGCGATGAGAGTGCAGAAGGTCGAGGCCGGGCGGGGGTTTTGCTATCCTGTTGCTAATCTACAAGAGGGGAGAGCGCATGACGCAAGGCGCAGTGAAAACAACGGGTAAACGTTCGCGCGCAGTAAGCGCGAAGAAAAAAGCGATTCTTAGCGCGGCACTGGACACTTTTTCGCAATTCGGTTTTCACGGCACACGGCTGGAGCAGATCGCAGAGTTGGCGGGTGTTTCAAAAACCAATCTGCTGTATTACTTCCCGTCAAAAGAGGCGCTGTATATTGCCGTGCTGCGGCAAATTCTCGATATCTGGCTGGCACCGTTAAAAGCGTTTCGTGAAGATTTCGCCCCGCTGGCGGCGATCAAAGAGTACATCCGTCTGAAGCTGGAAGTGTCCCGCGATTATCCGCAGGCTTCGCGCCTGTTCTGTATGGAAATGTTGGCAGGTGCACCGCTGTTAATGGATGAACTGACGGGCGATTTGAAGGCATTAATTGATGAGAAATCGGCGCTGATTGCCGGTTGGGTCAAAAGCGGCAAACTCGCGCCGATTGACCCGCAGCATTTGATTTTTATGATCTGGGCTTCCACTCAACATTACGCCGATTTTGCCCCTCAGGTGGAGGCGGTGACAGGCGCGACGTTGCGCGATGAGGTGTTTTTCAATCAAACGGTTGAAAACGTGCAGCGGATTATTATTGAAGGGATTCGACCACGTTAATGATGCCGGAGGAGGTTGTAACATCCTCCGGCTACCTGTTTAACCGATCGTCATTAAACTGGCGTTACCGCCAGCGGCAGCGGTATTCACACTCAGCGAACGTTCGATATACAGCCGTTCCAGCAGGATATTGCTTTCGCCACGGGCAAAACCCTGAACCGAAACAATTGCGCCATCCCGTGCGGCAACCGCTTCACACAATGCGCGAAGCTGATCCGAATCACCGTGGAAGATCACCGCATCAAACGGTTGAGCGGCTATATTTTCCGCTTTCGCCAGTTGAATACGTTCGCTGACTGCCGATGGCAATGCCTTCACTAACTGACGATGCAGCGCGTCATCCGGCCACAGTACCTGGCTGCCCACCGCCAGCACGGCGGCGAGCTGAGTCAGCGCATCCTGCTCATCATCCGCAATACACAACACGCGCTCACGCGGCAGCAGCGTCCAGGTGTTGCGTTCACCCGTCGGCCCTGGCAGCAATCGTTGTGTTCCTGCCTGCGCCAGCTCGCCATATTGCGTACATAACGCCTGCAATTCTGGACGATTTGCTGCCCATTCCCGCAGTGCATTTAGCGGCTGAGTCAATGCGGCTTTCAACTGCGCATCGACCGGATACTCTGCATCCTGACGCGCGAGCGTCACCGCCAGCGCACTTTCCGGGCGATTCGCCAGCAGACGGTAGAGATAGAGCGGACCGCCAGCTTTCGGCCCGGTGCCGGACAACCCTTCGCCGCCGAACGGCTGCACACCAACCACTGCGCCCACCATATTACGGTTAACATACAGGTTACCAACATGGGCCGAGCCAGTGACCTGGGCGATGGTTTCATCAATACGTGTATGAACGCCAAGCGTCAGGCCATAACCGGAAGCGTTAATCTGCTCGATCAGCTCCGGCAGCTGGTTACGGTTGTAACGCACCACATGCAGCACCGGACCAAAGACCTCTTTTTGCAATTCGGCAAAGTCATCCAGTTCGATAAGCGTCGGCGCGACAAAGGTGCCGCTTTGCCATTCGCGGGCATCTTCACTGTTTTCTCGCACTGCCTGGAACACCGGACGGCCTTTGCTACGCATGGTCTGAATATGACGCTCGATATTGGCTTTCGCTTCGCTATCAATCACCGGACCGATATCAGTGGTCAGGCGACCCGGATTACCCATCCGGCATTCGGCCATTGCGCCGCGCAGCATTTTCAACGTGTGGTCGGCAATCTCATCTTGCAGGCACAGCACGCGCAGCGCCGAACAACGCTGACCCGCACTGTCGAACGCCGAGGCCAGTACATCCACGACGACCTGTTCGGTCAGTGCTGAAGAATCGACAATCATCGCGTTCATGCCACCGGTTTCAGCGATGAGCGGAATAGGGCGACCCTGAGCGTCCAGGCGGCTGGCGATATTGCGTTGCAGTAACGTAGCGACTTCGGTTGAACCGGTAAACATCACCCCGCGCACGCGATCATCACCCGTCAGTTGCGCGCCCACGGTTTCACCCTGACCTGGCAGCAACTGCACTACGCCTGGCGGTACACCCGCTTCCAGCAAAATGGCGATCCCTTGCGCGGCAATCAGCGGCGTTTGTTCTGCCGGTTTTGCCAGTACGCTGTTACCTGCTGCCAGTGCGGCAGCGATCTGCCCGGTGAAAATAGCCAACGGGAAGTTCCACGGACTGATACACACCACAGGCCCTAATGGACGGTGGGTTTCGTTAGCGAAATCATCCCGCACCTGTCCGGCGTAGTAGTGGAGAAAATCGACCGCTTCGCGCACTTCGGCAATGGCGTTGCTGAAGGTTTTTCCGGCTTCACGCACCAGAATACCAATCAGTTGCTGCATCTGGCTTTCCATCAGCACGGCAGCGCGGTGCAAAATCGCTGCGCGTTCAGCCGGAGGCGTGGCAAACCAGATTGGCGCGTTATTAACCGCACTTTCCAGCGCCTGTTCTACTTCACGCGGCGTGGCTTCACGCATATAGCCCACAATATCTTTCGGCTCTGCCGGGTTAATAACGGGCGACATCTCACCTGCCGCTACCGGTTGTTCCAGCATTGGCAAGGCCTGCCATTTTTGCAGTGCACTATTGAGCAGGGCAGAGGAGAGCGAGGCCAGACGGTGTTCGTTAGCGAGATCCAGCCCTGCCGAGTTGTCGCGCCCGTGACCGTAAAGATCGCGCGGCAGGGGAATTTTCGGATGCGGTAATCCAGTTTGCCCTTCCTGTTGCGCCAGTTTTTCTACAGCAGTGACCGGATCGGCGACCAGTTCATCCAGTGGCAAAGAGGTGTCGGCAATACGGTTAACAAACGAGGTGTTAGCACCGTTTTCCAGCAGGCGGCGCACCAGATACGCCAGCAGCGTTTCATGTGTGCCAACCGGGGCATAAATACGACACGGACGGTTAAGTTTGCCGTCGGCAACTTTCCCGGTGACCTGCTCATACAGTGGCTCGCCCATACCATGCAGGCACTGGAACTCGTACTGACCCGGATAGTAGTTTTGACCTGCCAGTTGATAAATCGCTGCCAGCGTATGGGCGTTGTGCGTCGCGAACTGCGGGTAGATTAGATTCGGCACCGCCAGCAGCTTTTTCGCACAGGCGAGATATGAAACGTCGGTATACACCTTGCGGGTATAAACCGGGTAACCTTCAAGGCCGTCCATCTGCGCACGCTTGATTTCACTATCCCAGTACGCGCCTTTCACCAGGCGAATCATCAGACGGCGACGGCTGCGGGTGGCGAGATCAACCAGGTAATCAATCACCAACGGGCAGCGTTTTTGATAAGCCTGAATAACAAAACCGATGCCGTTCCAGCCTGCCAGTTCTGGTTCGAAACAGAGTTTTTCCAGCAGATCGAGGGAGATCTCCAGACGATCGGCCTCTTCGGCGTCAATATTGATACCAATATCGTACTGACGCGCCAGCAGGGTGAGTGATTTCAGACGCGGGTAAAGCTCTTCCATTACCCGGTCATACTGGGCGCGGCTGTAACGCGGATGCAGCGCCGACAGTTTGATTGAAATGCCCGGCCCTTCATAGATGCCACGACCATTGGACGCTTTACCAATGGCGTGAATCGCCTGCTGATAGGAAACCATATACGCCTGTGCGTCTGCGGCAGTCAGCGCGGCTTCGCCCAGCATATCGTAAGAGTAACGGAAACCTTTTTCTTCCAGCTTGCGGGCATTGGCTAACGCTTCCGCGATGGTTTCGCCCGTGACGAACTGCTCGCCCATCAGGCGCATCGCCATATCCACACCTTTGCGGATCAGCGGTTCACCGCTTTTACCGATAATGCGATTCAGCGAGCGGGAGAGGCTGGCTTCGTTATGGGTTGAAACCAGTTTGCCGGTAAACAGCAGCCCCCAGGTGGCGGCATTAACAAACAAAGATGGGCTACGACCAATGTGTGACTGCCAGTTACCGTTGCTGATTTTGTCGCGAATTAACGCATCACGGGTGGCTTTGTCGGGAATACGCAACAACGCTTCTGCCAGACACATCAGCGCCACGCCTTCCTGCGATGACAGCGAAAACTCCTGCAATAATCCCTGAACCATACCTGCGCGACCACTGGCGTTTTTTTGATTACGCAGTTTATCGGCCAGTTGATACGCCAGTTTGTGCGCCTGTTCGGCAATCGGCTGCGGCAGGCGAGCTTGTTCCAGCAGCATAGAAACCGCTTCAGTTTCCGGGCGGCGATACGCGGCGGTGATAGCGGCGCGGGAAACCGACTGGGGCAAAATTTGCTCGGCAAAGTCGAGGAATGGCTGGTGTGGTTCCTCTACCGGAGTTGGTACTTCATCGCTCTCATTGGCCGCGCCAGAAAGCAGTGCAGGCAGCTCCGGCAAGGTATCGCTATTTTCCAGTTGTTCAAGATAAGAAAAAATCGCCTGCTTAATTAACCAGTGCGGTGTGCGATCGATACGTGTCGCGGCTGACTTAATACGCTCACGCGTCGCGTCGTCCAGCTTAACCCCCATGGTGGTGGTTCCCATGCCATTACTCCTGTTGTTCTGAAAAGTGCAACTTAACGTTATCGTGAAATATCTATTATGTTGCAACTTTGTGCAACCGCGTTAAATGTGACTTACGTAGCAAGCTTAAAAATGAATGAAATGTTAATAAAAGAAATCGATATGACAGGGATTAAAAAAGTAACGCAGACTTTTTCTCTGCGGCAGTTAACATTTTTGAAAGGTGCAACCGTAAAAAATGTGAGGAAGTGCAACCTGATGAAAAATAGTATCGCTGGGCAATAAAATTTGATGTAAATGATGTGTTAAATCGATTGTGAATAACCAGCACTTCCGGCAGGATACGGTCGCCCTGGTAAAACATAAACTCTGTTACCCCGTTCCGGTGGCAGATATAACGGCAAGTTTCGACATTGCCGATAATAATTTTTGGAGACTTTAGATGGCTATTAGCACACCGATGTTGGTGACATTTTGTGTCTATATCTTTGGCATGATATTGATTGGGTTTATCGCCTGGCGATCAACCAAAAACTTTGACGATTATATTCTGGGCGGTCGTAGCCTTGGGCCATTCGTGACGGCATTATCGGCGGGTGCGTCGGATATGAGCGGCTGGCTGTTAATGGGGTTGCCAGGCGCGGTTTTTCTTTCCGGGATTTCCGAAAGCTGGATCGCCATTGGCCTGACATTAGGCGCGTGGATTAACTGGAAACTGGTGGCCGGGCGGTTGCGTGTTCATACCGAATACAATAATAACGCCTTAACTCTGCCGGATTATTTCACCGGGCGCTTTGAAGATAAAAGCCGCATTTTGCGCATTATCTCCGCGCTGGTTATTTTGCTGTTCTTCACCATTTATTGCGCTTCGGGCATTGTGGCAGGCGCGCGTCTGTTTGAAAGCACCTTCGGCATGAGCTACGAAACGGCTCTGTGGGCGGGCGCTGCGGCGACGATCCTTTACACCTTTATTGGCGGTTTCCTCGCGGTGAGCTGGACTGACACTGTACAGGCCAGCCTGATGATTTTTGCCCTGATCCTGACGCCGATTATCGTCATTATCAGTGTCGGTGGCTTTGGTGACTCGCTGGAAGTGATCAAACAAAAGAGCATCGAAAACGTGGATATGCTCAAAGGGCTGAACTTTGTTGCCATTATCTCGCTGATGGGCTGGGGGCTGGGTTACTTCGGGCAGCCGCACATTCTGGCGCGTTTTATGGCGGCGGATTCTCACCACAGCATTGTCCATGCGCGTCGTATCAGTATGACCTGGATGATCCTCTGCCTGGCAGGGGCGGTGGCTGTTGGCTTCTTTGGGATTGCTTACTTTAACGATCATCCGGCGGTAGCGGGTGCGGTAAATCAGAACGCCGAGCGTGTGTTTATCGAACTGGCGCAAATTCTGTTTAACCCGTGGATTGCCGGGATTCTGCTGTCGGCGATTCTGGCGGCGGTGATGTCAACCTTAAGCTGCCAGTTGCTGGTGTGTTCCAGTGCGATTACTGAAGATTTGTACAAAGCGTTTCTGCGTAAACATGCCAGCCAGAAAGAACTGGTGTGGGTAGGGCGTGTGATGGTGCTGGTGGTGGCGCTGGTGGCGATTGCGCTGGCGGCAAACCCGGAAAACCGCGTGCTGGGCTTAGTGAGCTACGCGTGGGCAGGCTTTGGCGCGGCGTTTGGTCCGGTGGTGCTGTTCTCGGTGATGTGGTCACGCATGACGCGCAACGGTGCGCTGGCGGGGATGATCATCGGTGCGCTGACGGTTATCGTCTGGAAGCAGTTCGGTTGGCTGGGTCTGTACGAAATTATTCCGGGCTTCATCTTCGGCAGTATCGGGATTGTGGTGTTTAGTTTGCTGGGTAAAGCGCCGTCAGCGGCGATGCAAAAACGCTTTGCCGAGGCCGATGCGCACTATCATTCGGCGCCGCCGTCACGGTTGCAGGAAAGCTAAGGGAAGGCGTTTTAACGAAAATCCCACGTTATAATGGGAAGCAAGCAGAGGGCAATCGGTGATTGCCCTCTGTGTTTTCTCTCAAAAAAATTTTACATTTTCTCATCATTATTACTACATTCTGCTTGTGTTTTTCCTCGCCGTAATGATAATCGCTATCACTGCGATTTACTTTTCTTTGCATAGATTGACTCAGAAAAACGTTTAAGGGTGGTGGCATGTTTGTTCCGTTTCTCATTATGTTGCGCGAAGGACTTGAAGCCGCGCTGATTGTCAGTTTGATTGCCAGCTATCTTAAGCGTACCCAGCGAGGCCGATGGATTGGTGTGATGTGGATTGGCGTGTTGCTTGCCGCTGCGTTGTGCCTGGGCTTGGGAATCTTCATTAACGAAACCACCGGCGAATTTCCGCAAAAAGAACAGGAACTGTTTGAAGGTATCGTGGCGGTGATCGCCGTGGTGATTCTTACCTGGATGGTTTTCTGGATGCGCAAAGTGTCGCGCAACGTCAAAGTGCAACTGGAACAGGCAGTCGATAGCGCATTGCAGCGTGGAAATCATCATGGCTGGGCGCTGGTGATGATGGTTTTTTTTGCCGTTGCAAGGGAAGGGCTGGAGTCGGTCTTTTTCCTGCTGGCGGCATTTCAACAAGATGTCGGGATCTGGCCGCCGCTGGGTGCAATGCTCGGTCTTGCTACAGCCGTGGTGCTCGGCTTCCTGCTCTACTGGGGCGGTATTCGCCTCAATCTTGGTGCATTTTTTAAATGGACCAGCCTGTTTATTCTCTTCGTCGCCGCAGGGCTGGCAGCTGGTGCCATTCGCGCATTTCATGAAGCCGGATTGTGGAACCACTTTCAGGAAATCGCCTTCGATATGAGCGCGGTGCTCTCAACTCACTCGCTGTTTGGCACGCTGATGGAAGGGATTTTTGGCTATCAGGAAGCGCCGAGCGTCAGCGAAGTCGCCGTCTGGTTTATTTATCTCATCCCGGCGCTGGTGGCATTTGCTCTGCCGCCACGTGCAGGGGCGACAGCGTCTCGCTCTGCGTAACAAATACGACGCAAACTCTTGCTTAGTTACAACATACTTTAAAGGGATAGTCTCGTCATGACCATTAACTTCCGCCGTAACGCATTGCAGTTGAGCGTGGCTGCGCTGTTTTCTTCTGCTTTTATGGCTAACGCCGCTGATGTACCGCAGGTCAAAGTGACCGTGACGGATAAGCAGTGCGAACCGATGACCATTACGGTTAACGCCGGGAAAACACAGTTCATTATTCAGAACCACAGCCAGAAGGCGCTGGAGTGGGAGATCCTTAAAGGCGTGATGGTGGTGGAAGAGCGGGAAAATATCGCCCCTGGCTTTAGCCAGAAAATGACGGCGAATTTACAGCCTGGCGAATACGATATGACCTGCGGCCTGCTGACTAACCCGAAAGGGAAGTTGATCGTCAAAGGCGAGGCAACGGCGGATGCGGCGCAAAGTGATGCGCTGTTAAGTCTTGGTGGTGCAATTACTGCATATAAAGCGTATGTCATGGCGGAAACCACGCAGTTGGTGACTGACACCAAAGCATTTACCGACGCGATTAAAGCAGGCGATATCGAAAAAGCGAAAACACTGTATGCGCCAACGCGCCAGCACTATGAGCGCATCGAACCGATTGCTGAACTGTTCTCCGATCTGGATGGCAGCATTGACGCCCGTGAAGATGATTACGAGCAAAAAGCCGCCGATCCGAAATTCACTGGTTTCCACCGTCTGGAAAAAGCATTGTTTGGCGACAACACCACCAAAGGAATGGATCAGTACGCTGACCAGCTTTATACCGATGTGGTCGATTTGCAAAAACGCATCAGTGAACTGGCTTTCCCACCTTCAAAAGTGGTCGGCGGCGCAGCCGGACTGATTGAGGAAGTGGCAGCCAGCAAAATCAGCGGTGAAGAAGATCGCTATAGCCACACCGATCTGTGGGATTTCCAGGCTAACGTTGAAGGCTCGCAGAAAATTGTCGATCTGCTGCGTCCGCAACTACAAAAAGCCAACCCGGAGCTGCTGGCAAAAGTCGATGCTAACTTCAAAAAGGTCGATACCATTCTGGCGAAATACCGTACCAAAGACGGTTTTGAAACCTACGACAAACTGACCGATGCCGACCGTAACGCGCTGAAAGGGTCGATTACTGCGCTGGCGGAAGATCTGGCGCAACTTCGCGGTGTGCTGGGGCTGGACTAAGCGTTATGCAGTATGAAGATGAAAACGGCGTGAATGAACCGTCACGCCGACGTTTACTGAAAGGGATTGGTGCACTGGCGCTGGCGGGAAGTTGTCCGGTCGCTCATGCACAAAAACCGCAAAGTGCGCCGGGTACGCTTTCACCGGATGCACGTAATGAGAAACAGCCGTTTTATGGTGAGCATCAGGCAGGGATCCTGACGCCACAACAGGCCGCAATGATGCTGGTGGCATTTGATGTGCTTGCCAGTGATAAAGCCGATCTTGAACGGCTGTTTCGCTTGTTGACTCAGCGTTTTGCGTTTCTGACTCAGGGCGGAGCGGCACCAGAAACGCCAAATCCGCGCCTGCCACCACTCGATTCCGGCATTCTTGGCGACTACATTGCGCCCGATAATCTCACCATCACGTTATCGGTGGGCCACTCATTGTTTGATGAGCGCTTTGGGCTTGCGCCGCAGATGCCGAAAAAGTTGCAGAAGATGACGCGTTTCCCCAACGACTCGCTGGATGCGGCGTTATGTCATGGTGATGTGTTGCTACAAATTTGCGCCAACACCCAGGACACGGTGATCCATGCGCTGCGCGATATCATCAAACACACGCCGGATTTGCTCAGCGTGCGCTGGAAGCGGGAAGGGTTTATTTCCGATCACGCAGCGCGTAGTAAAGGCAAAGAGACGCCGATAAATTTGCTGGGCTTTAAAGACGGCACCGCCAATCCCGATAGCCAGAATGATAAGTTGATGCAAAAAGTGGTGTGGGTGACGGCAGATCAGCAGGAGCCAGCGTGGGCTATCGGCGGCAGCTATCAGGCAGTACGCTTGATTCAGTTTCGAGTGGAATTTTGGGACAGAACGCCGCTGAAAGAACAGCAGACGATTTTTGGTCGTGATAAGCAAACCGGTGCGCCGCTGGGAATGCAGCATGAGCATGATGTTCCCGATTACGCCAGCGATCCGGAAGGGAAGGTGATTGCGCTGGACAGCCATATCCGGCTGGCGAATCCCCGCACGCCAGAGAGTGAGTCCAGTCTGATGCTGCGTCGTGGCTACAGTTATTCGTTGGGCGTCACCAACTCCGGGCAACTGGATATGGGGTTATTGTTTGTCTGCTACCAACACGATCTGGAAAAGGGCTTCCTGACAGTACAAAAAAGGCTTAATGGCGAAGCGCTGGAGGAATACGTTAAACCTATCGGCGGCGGTTATTTTTATGCGTTGCCGGGGGTGAAGGAGGCGAATGATTACCTGGGAAGGGCGCTATTGCAGGTTTAATGTTTTTAGGCGGATAAGGCGTTTACGCCGCATCCGGCGTTCGTGTGCAGATGCCTGAAGCGAATCCTGCTGAAAGCACACAGCTTTTTTCATCACTGTCATCACTCTGTCATCTTTCCAGTAGAAACTAATGTCACTGAAATGGTGCTTTATAGTTAAATATAAGTAAATATATTGTTGCAATGAATGAGAAAACTGTTGTACTTATTAAGTAACAGCGGTAGTTCCCGGCAGTGATAGTCAGTCACTATGGAGATCGCGGATGGTAACGTCCTGCACTGGACATGTTTTTGACAATCAACGCTCGACCAAACGCGGAGATTTCTCCTCCGGTAGCAACTTCGTCACTCTGTATTTTTACTCACTTCCTCCCTTTTCTTGTGTTACCGACGCCGTGAACGGTGCGCGTAGCCGTTTTCGGTGTTATTTCCAAAAGCAAACTATGGCTTACAAGGAAGCCAACCCTCTGATGTTCGTGCGCATAATCGCGCTGCCAACGGCGCGTGTGATGAATACAAACAACTCAAGGTGCTCTCCATGGGAAGACAAAAAGCAGTGATCAAAGCTCGTCGCGAAGCAAAACGTGTGCTGAGACGGGATTCACGCAGCCATAAACAGCGTGAAGAAGAATCGGTCACCTCGCTTGTGCAGATGAGCGGCGTAGAAGCCATTGGTATGGCCCGCGACAGTCGCGATACTTCGCCAATCGTGGCGCGAAATGAAGCGCAATTGCACTATCTGAAGGCTATTGAGAGTAAGCAGCTGATATTCGCTACGGGCGAAGCCGGGTGCGGTAAAACCTGGATCAGTGCGGCAAAAGCGGCTGAGGCCCTGATACATAAGGATGTCGACAGGATCATCGTCACCCGTCCAGTTTTGCAAGCCGATGAAGATCTTGGCTTCTTACCTGGGGATATCGCAGAAAAGTTTGCTCCCTATTTTCGTCCGGTCTACGACGTGCTGGTTCGGCGCTTAGGGGCTTCCTTTATGCAGTACTGCCTGCGACCAGAAATAGGGAAGGTGGAAATCGCGCCGTTCGCCTATATGCGTGGACGTACCTTTGAAAATGCAGTTGTCATTCTTGACGAGGCGCAGAATGTGACTGCCGCGCAAATGAAAATGTTTTTAACCCGCCTCGGGGAAAACGTAATGGTTATCGTCAATGGTGATATCACGCAATGCGATCTGCCTCGCGGCGTGCGCTCTGGATTAAGTGACGCGCTGGAACGTTTCGAAGAAGATGAAATGGTCGGGATCGTCCGGTTCGGCAAAAATGATTGCGTACGTTCGGCTCTTTGCCAACGTACGCTACATGCCTATAGTTAAGCGTATTACAAGCGCAGAGCCCGGGCTAACCGGGCTTTGTTTTTGATGTGTATGCTCGGAGTGCAAATTTATCTGAAACTACCTACAGCCGGTTTAGTTGCAATGCAGGATAGCTATTTTAAATTATAAAGTCTGTTCTCAATATATTCATTCAGTTTTGTCAGCTCTTCTGCGATTTTTTCCTTGTTTAATTCATTGTTGTCGGTCATGGTTAATAAAATCAATTCCTTTGTTTTTTTTGATAGAATGCCCGGGTGGAAATTTCTGCTGTTATACATTTCATGAATAATGCTGAGTAATTCGTTATTGAAAAAATCAATATTATCCATGTTGTCGATTTGAGGGTTGCTGTCTTGAAAATTTTTAATAATTTTATTTATCTTGATAAGGAAGTAAAACTCAATATTCCTCTGGGTTTGTTCTTCTGGTGTGAAAATTGGAAAGTCATAATGTTCACATATTGTATCATAATCATCAAACTTTTCGTTTTCAATTGACCATAACTTTTTCTTTTCTATTTTATCCTTCGTTGATTTTATCTCTGAAAACATTCTTTTTATTATCAATAAAATGATGGCCGTGACAAATAAAATAATTACGCCAATATGTGTGGAGTAATAAAAAAGTAACATGATAAATGAAATTACTGGTAGTGCTAATGAGGTAATAATCAATAAGTTACCGACTTTACTATATGAGTGTAGTTCAAAAATGAATTCCCTTTCGCCACTTGCGAATATGTAAAATAATGAGAAGCCTGTGTTCAGTAATGTTGATATTGCGAAACCTAACGTAGCCCACCACAGCGGAAAACTATTGGAGATATTAACAGGGGGTACACTAAAAAGCCCAATAAAAAAGGTAAAGCAGGCTCCAGTAAGAATTGAGTGGAAATATGAAAACCATTTTATACTCTCCCCTGTATGATACCCTTTTTTATATGCACGCCAGGCAATCCGCTTTGTATTATACATGGTTCTATCCTTAAATTGATTTACTATGAAAACTATACTAATTGATATTAATGTATGCGTAATATTATTATTAATATCGTATATAATTTACTACCTCATCGCCCGAATCAATTCCATATCAGTTTGTGCATTAGATTAGTTGATAAATAAATGATTATGAACAAATGCATTTATCTGGTAATAGATTTAGCCTACTACCAGATAAACAATCAGTTATTATGGCGAATAATTTGGTAAAACTCGGCAGGTATGTTGGGGCCAAAACTCAGCGCATATTGATAACAAACATCTGTCCACTGATGGTTTTTATAAAAAGCAAGAATAACTTGTTTTACCATTTGGTATTCAATATCGAGTTCATCTTTTAAGTCGTTTTCAAATTCATACCATTTTAATTTTTCATTGTTGCTTAATTTTTCATCGTATTTTTCAAATATATCATGTGTACGGTTAATGTTTCTTTCATTCCAATCCATTGAAATAGTTAATGACTCCACAGGATGCTTATGGTAATCGATTATGTCACCAAGGATACTTATATGGTATTTCAATTTTTCAATTTCTTTTGAAATTTCAGTTAAGTTCATGCTTTATCCTCCATTTTAGAATATGTAGAATTCATCGCAGATATGACATCTTGAATATTTGTTTGTAGATCATGAACATATGCGAGTCTGGAGTGCCTGAATGCCAACCTGTTTCGTAAGAGTTAAGATTTATTTTGCTTCAACAAGAAGCAGGTGAGTATCAACATCAGGATCTTTTGTATCAAGAGTTCCTAAAGCAATATCGGAAACTCTTTTGTCTTGTGCTCGCTTCAGAAGAGCATAGTCATGCTGTCTGTTATTAAAGGATACTCCCATCCATTTACCCGCAATAGTTGGAATTGAATCACTTTGTACATTTATATTCAGCTTTTGCCTTGGTAAATAATAAATATTATTTCGGTATTATCTAATGCAAAAATGATTTTGCAAAACAAGGTATCGCTTACCTCATCCTTTCTGAACGCAACAGGAGACTATGTTGGGAAATTCCTCGTCGCCCTGCGGGCAGCCCGTTCACTGTGTTCACGGTCTGTCCAACTGGCTGTCGCCAGTTGTCGAACCCGGGTCCGGGCTTCTCATCCCCGCCGGGCTGTGCAACATGCGAAAAAAAAGCCCGTACTTTCGTACGAGCTCTTCTTAAAATATGGCGGTGAGGCGGGGATTGACTCGCTTCGCTCGCCCTGTGGGCAGCCCGTTCACTGCGTTCACGGTCTGTCCAACTGGCTGGCGCCAGTTGTCGAACCCGGGTCCGGGCTTCTCATCCCCGCCGGGCTGTGCAACATGCGAAAAAAAAGCCCGTACTTTCGTACGAGCTCTTCTTAAAATATGGCGGTGAGGCGGGGATTCGAACCCCGGATACGTTGCCGTATACACACTTTCCAGGCGTGCTCCTTCAGCCACTCGGACACCTCACCAAATTGTTGTTCCTGTCTTGCTGGAACGGGCGCTAATTTAGGGAAATAGTCGCCTCGGGTCAACAAACTTTTTTAAAAAAAAAGTGCGTTTATTCAAACTTCAATCAATTTGTGGCTTAAATAAGCAAGTTTTGCTTTTTTTGCCACCGACAGCAGATTTGCTATTCTGATGTTCCTTGCAGATCATAACAATAAGCGCGAATAAATTCCGCTCAACTCTTTTCGGGAGCCAATATGGATATCATCTTTTATCACCCAACCTTTGACTCAAAATGGTGGATTGAGGCGCTGAGTAAAGCGATACCTCATGCCAGGGTCAGAGCCTGGAAAAACGGAGATAACCAGGGCGCGGATTATGCGTTAGTCTGGCATCCTCCAGTTGAAATGCTGGCAGGACGCGATCTTAAAGCTGTGTTTGCACTAGGCGCCGGTGTGGATTCTATATTGAGTAAACTACAGGCACACCCTGAAATGCTTAAACCCTCCATTCCGCTTTTCCGCCTGGAAGATACCGGTATGGGCGAGCAAATGCAGGAATATGCTGTTAGCCAGGTGCTACATTGGTTCCGACGTTTTGACGATTATCGAATCCAGCAAAATGCTTCACACTGGCAACCGCTGCCTGAATATCATCGGGAAGATTTTACAATTGGCATCCTGGGCGCTGGCGTGTTGGGCAGTAAAGTCGCACAAAGTCTACAAACATGGCGCTTTCCGCTGCGTTGCTGGAGTCGCAGTCGTAAATCCTGGCCAGATGTACAAAGCTTTGCTGGAAGCGAGGAGCTGAAGGCATTTCTGAGTCAATGCCGGGTACTGATTAATCTGTTACCGAATACGCCCGAAACGGTTGGCATTATTAATCAACAATTATTCAATCAATTACCGGATGGCGCGTATCTTCTCAATCTGGCGCGTGGCGTCCATGTGGTGGAAGATGACCTGCTCGCGGCGCTGGAAAGTGGCAAGATTAAAGGAGCCATGCTGGATGTTTTTAATCGTGAACCTTTACCGCCGGAAAGCCCGCTCTGGCAACATCCACGCGTCACGATAACGCCACATGTGGCAGCTATTACTCGCCCCGTCGAAGCAGTGGAGTATATTTCGCGCACCATTTCCCAGCTAGAAAGAGGTGAGGCCGTCAGCGGGCAAGTCGACCGAGTTCGAGGCTACTAATAAAGCGCCTGGATTCCTGCTATCCTTGGCAAGAATTGAATACAGGAGAGAGTTATGTATCCCGTCGACCTACATATGCATACCGTTGCCAGCACGCATGCATACAGCACATTAAGTGACTACATTGCCCAGGCTAAACAGAAGGGAATCAAGCTTTTTGCAATTACCGATCACGGCCCGGATATGGAAGATGCGCCGCATCACTGGCATTTCATTAATATGCGTATTTGGCCACGAGTGGTTGATGGGGTAGGGATCCTGCGCGGTATTGAAGCCAACATTAAAAATGTTGACGGTGAAATTGACTGTAGCGGCAAAATGTTCGAGTCGCTGGATTTAATCATTGCTGGTTTTCATGAACCGGTTTTTGCACCACATGATGAAGCGACCAATACGCAAGCGATGATCGCGACTATCGCCAGCGGCAATGTGCACATAATAAGCCATCCGGGCAATCCGAAATATTCCATTGATTTCAAAGCAGTTGCGGAAGCAGCCGCGAAACACCAGGTCGCGCTGGAAATCAATAATTCGTCCTTCCTACACTCGCGCAAAGGCAGTGAAGATAACTGCCGTGCAGTTGCCGCTGCGGTGCGCGATGCTGGCGGTTGGGTGGCATTAGGCTCGGATTCTCATACCGCGTTTACTATGGGTGATTTTGAAGAGTGTCGTAAAATTCTTGACGCGGTTGATTTTCCAGAAGAACGCATTTTGAATGTTTCACCGCGCCGTTTACTCAACTTCCTGGAATCCCGCGGTATGGCGCCGATTGCGGAATTTGCTGAACTTTAATTGCTTTTATGGAAATAAATAAATGAACGAGTTTTCTATCCTGTGTCGTGTACTGGGGTCACTTTATTACCGCCAACCGCAGGACCCTTTACTGGTTCCGCTGTTTACCCTGATTCGTGAGGGAAAATTGGCAGCGAGCTGGCCTCTGGAGCAGGATGAGTTGCTGGCACGCTTGCAGAAAAGTTGTGATATGGCGCAAGTATCTGCCGATTACAATGCGCTGTTTATCGGCGATGAATGTGCAGTACCGCCTTACCGCAGTGCCTGGGTTGAGGGCGCGACGGAAGCGGAAGTGCGTGCTTTTCTTTCAGAACGCGGGATGCCGTTAGCAGATACGCCAGCCGATCACATCGGCACGTTACTGCTTGCGGCTTCCTGGCTGGAAGATCAGTCAACGGAAGATGAAAGCGAAGCACTGGAAACGTTGTTCAGCGAGTATCTGTTGCCGTGGTGTGGCGCATTTCTCGGTAAAATTGAGGCCCATGCAACCACGCCGTTCTGGCGCACTATGGCACCACTGACCCGCGATGCTATCGGCGCAATGTGGGATGAACTTGAGGAAGAAAAAGAAGAATAAGTGTGATCATGATCACTAGTGAATGCAACATCAAACTCTACGTTGCATAAAATGTGTGCTCGATCTCATTCATGGCCGCGTTTTCTGCTATCATTCGCGGCATGAACATACTTCTCTCTATTGCAATCACAACGGGCATTCTCTCCGGTATCTGGGGATGGGTGGCCGTTTCCCTTGGTTTACTCAGCTGGGCGGGTTTCCTTGGCTGCACGGCCTACTTTGCCTGTCCGCAAGGTGGCCTGAAAGGGTTGGCGATCTCCGCTGCAACGCTGCTTAGCGGTGTGGTGTGGGCAATGGTCATTATTTACGGTAGTGCGCTGGCACCCCATCTGGAAATAGTTGGCTATGTCATGACTGGCATTGTCGCTTTCCTGATGTGTATTCAGGCCAAACAGCTATTGCTGTCATTTGTTCCGGGTACATTTATCGGTGCGTGTGCGACGTTTGCCGCGCAGGGAAACTGGAAACTGGTATTGCCATCTCTGGCGCTTGGGCTGGTGTTTGGTTACGCGATGAAAAACAGTGGGCTTTGGTTGGCGGCGCGCAGTGCCAAGACCGCTAACCATGAGCAACAAGTAAAAAATAAAGCGTGAGAGAATCACGCTTTATATTGAATATGTAAAAGCCGGATTAATACTCCGGCTTTTTTATGGATCAGGATTCCGGCGGTACTGACAGATGGCGGTATTTCACCAGAATGTCATTCTGCAGATCTGCTTTATTCTGCAAATCCCACAGACCGCGGTCGATACCATCATTAATCAGGAAGATAACACCGGTTTCAATCGCCGACATCAGGCATAGCATAACGGGTTCGTTAGAGGTATATCCTACTTCCCCTTCCAGTAACCGCTGGTAGTCGATAAAGCGGAAGACGCCGGCCTGGACTTCATAGGAAAGAATGGTCTTACTGGTGTTCACTGATGACAGGATTTCACCGGTGCTGACATTAACGACACGCAAGTTCACCGCGATTTGGTCAAGTTGGTACTGCGTATCGGCGCCAATACCGAAGTATCTCGCCCCGGCACCGCCCGATTTCACATTACTTTCATAACCAATAATCGACCCTTCAACCATGATATTGGCTGCCGTCAGCGACTGTAGCGGGATCCGGTTATTGAGCGCAACGGTGCCGTTTTCTTGTGCCGCACGAATAATCTTACGTTCGTTCAGTAAGTTTTGTAGGCCCTGACGCTCCAGTGGTACAAACCAACGCGAATCTTTCAATGCGGTGACCAACATGGCGGTCGCGCTTTGCGGAACTGCGGTGGAGAAGTTACTCGCCGGATAGGGTTTAAATTGTCCAGTTTCATCCTGGATGTTGTATACCGAGACAAAGATTTTGCCCGTTGGCGAAGGTAAATGGGTTAAATCTTTGTAGCTTTGAGCTCGAGGCATTAATGTCGGCTTGGCGGCTTCTTTTGGTGGTGCTGTTAAGCATCCACTCAGCAACATGACTGCAACCAAAACAAATAAGCGCTGCATATTATTTTCCTTACAAAGCTGGGGCTTAAAAATCGGTTGAGTTATTTTGTAATCCCGAAACCTGAATCGTGGACGTTTGACCCGTTTTACGATCGGTTACGTTCAGTTGCAGCTGACCATCCCGGTTGGCAATATCGACGATATATTCGTTAGTCACCATTCGTCCTGGCTGACCCGTATTAATATTTGTCAGCAGCCCACCTAATATTTGTGACTGAATGGCCTGGGTGAAGTTATCTAACGCCGAGGGCGTTTCAATACCAAAGTCATCATCATAGCTTGGATCTTTATACGAGTTCTGTGCCTGGGCGCTGTTTAGTAAAAAAGCGCCATTATTGGGGTTGCCACCAAAATTAGGATTGCGGAACTGGAAGGTCATATTCCCGGCCAAACTTATTGGCGAAATTAGCATGAGTAGAATTACTGCATGTTTGACACGCATTGCAGCCTCCGGACAATTTAATTTAAAATTCATCAGGCGCTAAATCGCCCGTACTCAGTAAAGCCTGACTAATCTGTCGACGGTTCAGTGCTTCTTCAGTTTGTGCCAGTGCAAAGACAACAGTTTTCTCGAAGTCTCTTTTCAATGGGAATAAAAAAGTCTGGAAAATAACGTCCTGATTTACCGTTATGGTGATCCAGCTTCCCCACCGTGCACTGGGCCTTTCATTAATCGTCAAGTTCCCGGTATAGCTACTTTCCCATTTATCACTAAAGGCACGATAAAAATCGTGTCCAATGGATGAAACAGTATGGTCAGTTAACAATCCAGGTACTTCTACCTCTACGGCGTGAACATTCCCCGCAGCGAAGAAAATATTCGCTGCTACAACCCAGCATAAATAACGTTTCATGGCTTTATCGCCTGAGGTTATCGTTTGCCCATGAGACTGCTTGAGTCCGGTTTTTGACTGCTATCTTCTTGAAAAGATTATAAAGATGCGTTTTAACCGTATTCTCGCTGATGAACAGCGAACGAGCAATCTCGTTATTGGAGGCGCCGATACGCAGTTTATTAAGGATCTCTTTTTCCCTATGAGTAAGGAGGGCAGATTCCGTGCTGTTATAACGATAGTTACCTGAATGTGTAATCAGATAGCTGGCAAGTTTTTGCGTAAAGTAGCATTCCCCGCGTAAGACGCCTTGCAACCCATTGATGACGCGTTCTTGATCCTCCAGGGCGTAAAAAACACCGTTGATATGAGGCCAGTTTTCAATGTCGCGGTACGGGTAATCGTCTGGAGTATTTAACAACAGTGTTTTGATGTTGTTGTGTTTTCTGCTTAATGTATCCTGCCAGTAATGGATGAGTTTTTTATCTGCTTCCATCATATCCAACAGAATAATGCAGCCAGAAGATATATCGTCCAGAGAACGTTGAATGTTATGTAGTTTTCCTGTGATTGCCAGCGATTGTTTTAAATGCTGCAATAACGCAGTCGCTTG
This sequence comes from Escherichia sp. E4930, assembly GCF_005845405.1. Lineage (NCBI taxonomy): Bacteria > Pseudomonadati > Pseudomonadota > Gammaproteobacteria > Enterobacterales > Enterobacteriaceae > Escherichia > Escherichia sp. E4930. The sequence goes on from NZ_VCDZ01000003.1 coordinate 97,610, forward strand.
CAAGGAAGGTTTAGTGATTAACAGTAATGTATGACCATGAATACTATGGACTTCATTAAACATGATGAAACCCCGCTCTTTTTATTAATCGCACACCTGACAGCTGCCTTTATTCAATAAAGACACCAGAAGTACTGACAGATGTTGCACTGCTGTGTGTAGTAATAAATCAACCCTAAATGGGTAAAAAATAAAACTAATGGATTACATCTGATTTCAATCTAGCCATTACAAATCTTAAATCAAGTGTTAAACATGTAACAAAATGTAATCTGGTAATTAAATTTGTTAACATTAAGGGGTTGTTAAGTTTGGTAATGATAGAAAAGTTGTACATGTGGCTTTTATTGCACAATTTTGAAAAGTCATACAAATACGCGTAACTACATGATTGTTTTTATAAAATTTATTTATCTCTGGTCCTTTCGTTGCGTTAAAATTGTCTGCATTTTCAGATTCTCTTCATGGACAATTTTTGGCTGCAAAAAAACGATGTTTGTGACGGCTTGTCAGGCAAACATATCGACAGAATCTTCGTGAATCATGAGGAGAGATAGTTTGTCGAATTTTCGTGGTCAAAAAACGACGGTTTAAAAGTAAACAAAATAATTTTTGCGTAAATAACAGCGTATTTACGCGAGTTTTAATACTTTGGCATGAGTAAAAAAAGAAAAATACAACGCGCGGGTGAGTTATTAAAAATATTTCCGCAGACATACTTTCCATCGTAACGCAGCGTTAACAAAAAACGGTTTGCGTTAACAACCAAGTTGAAATGATTTAAATTTCTTAAATGTACGACCAGGTCCAGGGTGACAACATGAAAAACAGATTGTTATTTATGATGTTAACAGTACTGGGTGCGCCTGGGATTGCAGCCGCGGCAGGTTATGATTTAGCTAATTCAGAGTATAACTTTGCGGTAAATGAATTGAGTAAGTCTTCATTTAATCAGGCAGCCATAATTGGTCAAGCTGGTGCTAATAATAGTGCACAGTTACGGCAGGGAGGCTCTAAACTTTTGTCGGTTGTTTCGCAAGATGGTAATAACAACCGGGCAAAGATTGACCAGACAGGAGATTATAACCTTGCGTATATTGATCAGGCGGGCAATGCCAACGATGCCAGTATTTCGCAGGGCGCATATGGTAATACTGCAATGATTATCCAGAAAGGTTCTGGTAATAAAGCAAATATTACGCAGCATGGTACTCAAAAAACGGCAATTGTAGTGCAGAGACAGTCGCAAATGGCTATTCGCGTAACACAGCGTTAATTTCCATTCGACTTTTAAATCAATCCGATGGGGGTTTTACATGAAACTTTTAAAAGTAGCAGCAATTGCAGCAATCGTATTCTCCGGTAGCGCTCTGGCAGGTTCTATTCCTCAGTACGGCGGTGGCGGCGGCAACCACGGTGGTGGCGGTAATAACAGCGGCCCGAATTCAGAACTGAATATTTACCAATACGGTGGCGGTAACTCTGCTGTTGCATTGCAGGCTGATGCCCGCAACTCTGATCTGACAATTACCCAGCACGGCGGCGGTAACGGCGCAGATGTGGGACAAGGTTCTGATGACAGCTCAATTGAACTGACCCAACGTGGCTTTGGTAACAGCGCGACACTGGATCAGTGGAACGGTAAAAACTCTGAAATGACTGTTAAACAGTTCGGTGGCGGCAACGGTGCAGCAGTTGACCAGACTGCATCTAACTCCAGTGTCAACGTAACTCAGGTTGGCTTTGGTAACAACGCGACCGCTCATCAGTACTAATACAGCATTTGTATTACAGAAACAGGGCGCAAGCCCTGTTTTTTTTCGGGAGAATAGTATGAACGCGTTATTACTTCTCGCGGCGCTTTCCAGCCAGATAACCTTTAATACAACCCAACAAGGTGACATGTACACCATTATTCCTGAGGTTACTCTGACGCAATCATGCTTGTGCCGGGTGCAAATATTATCTCTGCGTGAAGGCAGTTCTGGACAAAGTCAGACGAAGCAAGAAAAGACCCTTTCATTACCCGCTAATCAACCCATTGCCTTGACGAAGTTGAGTTTAAATATTTCCCCGGACGATCGGGTGAAAATAGTTGTTACTGTTTCTGATGGACAGTCACTTCATTTATCACAACAATGGCCGCCCTCTTCAGGAAAGTCTTAATGTATTGATAGTTGAGCATAAAATGAACCGGAAGAGAATGGTCTGATACGAATCGACCACCTGAAAGCATGGATAACACAACCTCAAGGATGATTAATCATTGAGGAAATAGAAGAGATGTTCAGACCGTTATTAAACTCCCTTATGCTTGGCAGCCTGGTTTTTCCTTTCTTTGCAACAGCGGAAAGTAATGCGCAAGGTGGCGTGATTCATTTTTATGGTCAAATTGTGGAACCGGCGTGTGACGTGAGCTCCCTACAAGCGCCAGTTGAAATGACCTGTATGCAAAATGGTCCTGTACAGAGCAAAACGTATTCCAGCAAAGAGCTAATGAGCGGCAAAGTCAAAAATGCGCAAATTGCCTCAGTAAAAGTGCAGTATCTTGATGAGCAGAAAAAGCTGGCTGTGATGAATATCGAATATAACTAAGTTTCTGAATCACTCACGTCGCTGACAAGAAAAATGCGATTTCTCTAAAAACCCTGCTGTACACTTAAGAAACAAGATGGTGTAAGGAGGCGTTATGAAATCGCGTATTCATGTTGTACAGGGCGATATTACCAAACTGGCCGTTGATGTGATTGTTAATGCGGCAAATCCATCGTTGATGGGGGGAGGCGGCGTCGATGGCGCTATACATCGCGCTGCCGGTCCGGCGCTGCTGGATGCCTGTTTAAAAGTCAGACAACAACAGGGCGACTGCCCTACGGGACACGCAGTAATTACCCTCGCAGGCGATCTCCCCGCCAAAGCTGTTGTACATACTGTTGGACCCGTGTGGCGCGGCGGAGAACAAAATGAAGATCAGCTATTGCAGGATGCCTATCTCAATAGTCTGCGACTGGTGGCGGCGAACAGTTATACATCGGTAGCTTTCCCTGCCATTAGTACAGGTGTTTATGGATACCCACGCGCTGCAGCGGCTGAAATAGCAGTAAAAACCGTTTCGGAATTTATTACCCGTCACGCTTTACCCGAGCAGGTATACTTTGTCTGTTATGATGAAGAAAACGCCCATCTCTACGAAAGACTCCTTACCCAACAAGGAGATGAATGATTTGCCCCGGCTGGCGAGCGCGGTGTTGCCCTTGTGTTCGCAGCATCCAGGACTGTGCGGCATTTTCCCCCTTGATAAAGGTCTGGATGCGTTTGCCGCACGTTATTGCCTGGCAGAAATGGCGGAACATACGCTGGATGTTCAGTATTACATCTGGCAGGACGATATGTCGGGGCGGTTACTGTTTTCCGCTCTGTTAGCCGCCGCGAAGCGTGGCGTTCGCGTTCGTTTGTTGCTTGATGACAACAATACACCCGGACTTGATGACATTTTACGCTTGCTCGATAGTCATCCGCGGATTGAAGTTCGACTTTTCAATCCTTTCTCATTTCGCTTATTGCGTCCGCTTGGCTATATCACCGATTTTTCCCGTCTCAATCGACGTATGCACAATAAGAGTTTTACCGTCGATGGCGTGGTGACGCTGGTGGGGGGGAGAAACATCGGCGATGCATATTTTGGCGCAGGAGAAGAACCGCTTTTTTCAGATTTAGATGTGATGGCAATGGGGCCGGTTGTTGAGGACGTCGCTGATGATTTCGCCCGCTACTGGTATTGCAAATCAGTTTCACCCTTGCAGCATGTTCTGGATGTGCCAGAAGGTGAAATGGCTGATCGTATTGAGCTACCCGCATCCTGGCATAATGACAGCATCACGCATCGCTATTTGCATAAACTGGAATCAAGCCCTTTTATGAATCAACTCGTTGAGGGGGCGTTACCGCTTATTTGGGCAAAAACGCGTTTATTAAGTGATGATCCTGCGAAAGGGGAGGGCAAAGCAAAACGCCATTCCCTTCTGCCGCAGCGTTTGTTCGATATCATGGGGTCACCCGGCGAGCGGATTGATATTATCTCTTCCTATTTTGTGCCGACGCGTGCAGGTGTAGCGCAACTGTTACGGATGGTAAGAAAAGGGGTAAAGATAGCAATCTTAACCAACTCACTTGCCGCCAATGATGTCGCTGTGGTGCATGCTGGCTACGCACGCTGGCGCAAAAAATTGCTCCGTTATGGCGTGGAACTCTATGAACTGAAGCCGACGCAGGAACAACCCGGTACACTGCACGACCGTGGAATAACCGGGAATTCCGGTGCCAGTCTGCATGCCAAGACCTTCAGTGTCGATGGCAAAACCGTATTTATTGGTTCATTCAATTTCGACCCGCGTTCAACATTACTCAACACTGAAATGGGCCTGGTAATAGAGAGCAAAACGCTGGCGCAACTGATCGATAAACGCTTTATTCAGAGTCAGTATGATGCGGCCTGGCAGTTGCGTTTGGATCGGTGGGGGCGGATTAACTGGGTCGATCGCCACGGGAAGGAAGAAATTATTCTCAAAAAAGAACCCGCAACCAGTGTCTGGAAGCGGGTTTTGGTCAGACTGGCGTCAATATTACCCGTTGAATGGTTATTGTAAGCGTGGCTCAGCGGGCTGGCGCTTTATCATTCTCGCGCTTAATGGCCGGTTTTCCGGAGAACAAAAACTTCAACAACGGAATGCGTAAATGAATTTCATACAGAATTATCGCAATCCCTATCACAAATATCAGGCCGCAGAGAAAACCAAGCCAATTTGAGGTGATATGCGGGGTGATGTATGCGCCGAAAAACAGCGTTAACGGGTGGTGAACCAAGTAGATAAACAGCGATGCGTTTACAAAATAGGTCACCCGCGCCGACTGAAAATTGAGCAAACGGTGACCAAAGGAGAAAACCACATTCACCATCCACAAGCCGAGTACCATCGTGATCACCGACTCGGTTTCATACATCCAGGCATCGCCGCTACCGTAACGTTGATTGAGCAAATATGCGACAAATGCCATTGCTGCAGCGAGTGTGCAACCACGAGAAGGTGTGGTAAACAAGACTTTAAGATTAGGGAAAATAAAAGCTAATGCGCCAAGGATAAAAAACGGCATATAAAACAGCGTCTGCATGAAAATAAAATTGAACATGCCATCGCTTAAAATAGGCGGATAAACGATAAAGAGCGTTCTTCTTATTGCCGCATAGCCGATGCCGAGGCATAGGAAGATCACCGATAGTTTAGCCATTGAGAATTTTTTATTTTTGTTTTCGGAATTATCTAAATTATCTTTGATGCGCTTAAATATCCATATGCAAAGTGTCGTCATGACCACCAATACCAGTAAAAACCACAGGTGCGAAATTAATTCCCAGGCCAGTGTATTATATTTGTCATATAATGACAGGCCAGGCCAGCTTTCTGCTTTGCCTTTGACATACTGCAGCATAATGAATTGCGGCAAGGTCAGCAGAGGAATGGCCGTTAACATCGGGATCCCCACACGTTCGACGCGAACTTTCCACCATTTTTTCAATGGGTAGCGCAAAAAAAGCATGTAGGAAAAATAACCAGAAATAACGAAAAATACCTGCATGCGGAACGAGTGGATGAAATCGTTAAAAAGTGTCAGCCACCAGGATGGTTCTGCGCTATTCACATGCCAGGTGTGGCTTGAATAGATTAAAGAAATATGAAAAGGGATCCCTAACAACATCAACCAGGCGCGGATGGAGTCGAGGAAATATTCACGCTGCGCGGGTACTGGATTCATATATGATTAACTAATCTCGGATTTTTCGTCTTATCCCTGCCGGGTAATGCCTTTAGGCTTTTGCCATAACAACATCGACCTGACCGCATCTGGCACAGGCTTCACGGGTGTTTTTGCGCGGCATAGTCACTACCACTAACCAAAATGGAAGCGTCTGTAAGACTGTTGATAAATAACTTTGCTGGCAAACCCTACACGAACTCGCTGCTTCTGTCTTTAGGAGAAGCACGGAAAGTGAAAACGGCCGCAATCAAGTGCTTAATCCATGAGCCAGCATGCTGAATAACACCGGGATTCTGTTGTCGTAATGGCTGGTTATCCATTAAAATAGATCGGATCGATATAAGCACACAAAGGGGGAAGTGCTTACTTATTATGAAACATAAACTACAAATGATGAAAATGCGTTGGTTGAGTGCTGCAGTAATGTTAACCCTGTATACCTCTTCAAGCTGGGCGTTCAGCATTGACGATGTTGCAAAGCAAGCTCAATCCTTAGCCGGAAAAGGCTATGAGGCGCCTAAAAGCAACTTGCCCTCCGTTTTCCGCGACATGAAATACGCGGACTATCAGCAGATCCAGTTTAATCATGACAAAGCCTACTGGAACAATCTGAAGACCCCATTCAAGCTCGAGTTCTACCATCAGGGTATGTACTTCGACACACCGGTCAAAATCAATGAAGTTACTGCAACGGCAGTAAAAAGAATCAAATACAGTCCGGATTATTTTACATTCGGCGATGTTCAGCATGACAAAGACACGGTAAAAGACCTTGGTTTTGCCGGTTTTAAAGTGCTTTACCCGATCAACAGCAAAGATAAAAACGATGAAATCGTCAGCATGCTCGGGGCCAGCTATTTCCGCGTGATTGGTGCAGGTCAGGTTTATGGCCTTTCTGCACGCGGCCTGGCAATTGATACCGCGTTGCCATCCGGTGAAGAATTTCCGCGCTTTAAAGAGTTTTGGATCGAGCGTCCAAAACCGACTGATAAACGTTTAACCATTTATGCATTGCTTGACTCACCGCGGGCGACAGGCGCTTACAAGTTTGTGGTTATGCCAGGACGTGACACGGTTGTTGATGTGCAGTCTAAAATTTATCTGCGCGACAAAGTCGGCAAATTGGGTGTTGCGCCGCTAACCAGTATGTTCCTGTTCGGACCGAACCAGCCGTCTCCGGCGAATAACTATCGTCCGGAATTGCACGACTCAAACGGCTTGTCTATCCATGCCGGTAACGGCGAGTGGATCTGGCGTCCGCTGAATAACCCGAAACATCTGGCAGTTAGCAGCTTCTCTATGGAGAATCCGCAAGGGTTTGGTCTGTTACAGCGTGGCCGCAACTTCTCTCGTTTTGAAGATCTCGACGACCGTTACGATCTGCGTCCAAGCGCCTGGGTAACACCGAAAGGGGAGTGGGGTAAAGGTAGCGTTGAGTTGGTAGAAATCCCGACCAACGATGAAACTAACGATAACATCGTCGCTTACTGGACGCCGGACCAGCTGCCGGAACCGGGTAAAGAGATGAACTTTAAATACACCATCACCTTCAGCCGGGACGAAGACAAATTGCATGCGCCAGATAACGCCTGGGTACAGCAGACGCGTCGTTCAACGGGGGATGTGAAACAATCAAACCTGATTCGTCAACCTGACGGTACTATCGCCTTTGTGGTCGATTTTACTGGTGCAGAAATGAAAAAACTGCCAGCGGATACGCCAGTCACCGCACAAACCAGTATTGGCGATAATGGTGAGATTGTAGAGAGTACAGTGCGTTATAACCCGGTCACCAAAGGCTGGCGTCTGGTAATGCGCGTGAAAGTGAAAGATGCCAAGAAAACCACTGAAATGCGTGCTGCGCTGGTGAATGCCGATCAGACGTTGAGTGAAACCTGGAGCTACCAGTTACCTGCCAATGAATAAAACAACTGAGTACATTGACGCAATGCCCATCTCCGCCAGTGAGAAAGCGGCATTGCCGAAGACCGATATCCGCGCCGTTCATCAGGCGCTGGATGCCGAACACCGCACCTGGGCGCGGGAGGATGACTCCCCGCAAGGGTCGGTGAAGGCGCGTCTTGAACAAGCCTGGCCGGATTCACTGGCTGATGGGCAGTTAATTAAAGACGACGAAGGACGCGATCAGCTGCAGGCCATGCCGAAAGCAAAACGTTCCTCTATGTTTCCCGACCCGTGGCGAACTAACCCGGTAGGGCGATTCTGGGATCGTCTGCGCGGGCGCGATGTGACACCGCGCTATCTGGCTCGGTTGACCAAAGAAGAACAGGAAAGCGAGCAAAAATGGCGTACCGTCGGGACAATCCGTCGTTATATCCTGCTTATCCTGACACTGGCGCAAACCGTTGTCGCCACCTGGTACATGAAGACGATTCTTCCGTACCAGGGGTGGGCGTTTATTAATCCGGTTGATATGGTCGATCAGGATCTGTGGGTTTCCTTTATGCAGCTCCTGCCTTATATGCTGCAAACCGGCATTCTGATCCTCTTTGCTGTTCTTTTCTGCTGGGTGTCTGCCGGTTTCTGGACCGCGTTGATGGGGTTCCTGCAACTGCTCATTGGTCGCGATAAATACAGTATTTCTGCGTCGACCGTTGGCGATGAACCGCTAAACCCGGAGCATCGTACTGCATTGATCATGCCCATCTGTAATGAAGACGTGAATCGCGTCTTTGCAGGCTTGCGCGCAACGTGGGAATCGGTAAAAGCCACCGGCAATGCTAAACACTTTGATGTCTACATTCTGAGTGATAGTTACAACCCGGATATCTGCGTCGCAGAGCAAAAAGCCTGGATGGAGCTTATCGCTGAAGTCGGCGGCGAAGGGCAGATTTTCTATCGCCGCCGCCGCCGTCGTGTAAAGCGTAAAAGCGGTAATATCGATGACTTCTGCCGTCGCTGGGGCAGTCAGTACAGCTACATGGTAGTGCTGGATGCCGATTCAGTGATGACCGGTGATTGCTTGTGCGGCCTGGTGCGCCTGATGGAAGCCAACCCGAACGCCGGGATTATCCAGTCTTCGCCGAAAGCATCTGGTATGGATACGCTGTACGCGCGCTGCCAGCAGTTTGCGACCCGTGTTTATGGGCCATTGTTCACTGCCGGTCTGCACTTCTGGCAACTTGGCGAGTCGCACTATTGGGGGCATAACGCGATTATCCGCGTGAAACCCTTTATCGAGCACTGCGCGCTGGCGCCGTTGCCGGGTGAAGGCTCTTTTGCCGGTTCAATCCTGTCGCACGACTTTGTAGAAGCGGCACTGATGCGCCGTGCAGGTTGGGGAGTATGGATTGCGTACGATCTCCCAGGCTCTTATGAAGAGTTGCCACCAAACTTGCTGGACGAGCTAAAGCGTGACCGTCGCTGGTGTCACGGCAACCTGATGAACTTCCGCCTGTTCCTGGTCAAAGGGATGCACCCGGTACACCGTGCGGTGTTCCTGACGGGGGTAATGTCTTATCTCTCTGCGCCGCTGTGGTTTATGTTCCTCGCGCTCTCGACCGCATTACAGGTAGTGCATGCGTTGACCGAACCGCAATACTTCCTGCAACCACGGCAGTTGTTTCCGGTGTGGCCGCAATGGCGTCCTGAACTGGCGATTGCACTGTTTGCCTCAACAATGGTGCTGCTGTTCCTGCCAAAATTGTTGAGTATTTTGCTCATCTGGTGCAAAGGGACTAAAGAGTATGGTGGCTTCTGGCGCGTCACCTTGTCGCTGCTGCTGGAAGTGCTGTTCTCCGTACTGCTGGCGCCGGTGCGCATGCTGTTTCATACGGTATTCGTGGTCAGTGCATTCCTAGGCTGGGAGGTGGTGTGGAATTCACCGCAACGTGATGATGACTCCACTTCCTGGGGAGAAGCGTTTAAACGTCACGGTTCGCAACTGTTACTGGGTCTTGTGTGGGCGGTTGGCATGGCATGGCTGGACCTGAGATTCCTGTTCTGGCTGGCGCCGATTGTCTTCTCACTGATCCTGTCACCGTTTGTTTCGGTGATCTCCAGTCGTGCGACCGTGGGGCTGCGTGCGAAACGCTGGAAACTGTTCCTGATCCCGGAAGAGTATTCACCGCCGCAGGTGCTGGTAGATACCGATCGTTTCCTTGAGATGAACCGTCAACGTTCTCTCGACGATGGCTTTATGCACGCGGTATTTAACCCGTCGTTTAACGCCCTGGCAACGGCAATGGCGACCGCGCGTCACCGCGCCAGTAAGGTGCTGGAAATCGCCCGTGACCGCCACGTTGAACAGGCGCTGAACGAGACGCCAGAGAAGCTGAACCGCGATCGTCGTCTGGTGCTTTTGAGCGACCCGGTAACGATGGCACGTTTGCATTTCCGCGTATGGAACTCTCCGGAGAAATATTCTTCATGGGTGAGTTACTATGAAGGGATAAAGCTGAATCCACAGGCATTGCGTAACCCGGATGCGGCTTCGCAATAAAAACGTAGTTGCCTGATGCGCTACGCTTATCAGGCCTACATCGTTCCTGCAATATATTGAGTTTGCAAGATTTTGTAGGTCGGATAAGGCGTTCACGCTGCATCCGGCAAAAACAACGAGCCAATAAAAATACCGGCGTAATGCCGGTATTTTTTTAGGAAAGAGGTATCAAATGCGTTTCATTGTGGTAGGCATCATGGTTACCTTACTGAGTGGCTGTGGCAGCATCATTAGCCGCACTTTACCGGGGCAGGGGCATGGCAACCAATATTATCCCGGAGTGCAATGGGATGTTCGTGACTCCGCATGGCGCTATGTTACGATCCTCGATCTGCCGTTCTCCCTCGTCTTTGATACCTTACTCCTGCCCATTGATATTCAACATGGGCCATATGAGTAATTAACGCTCATCCCATTCATCGGCGGCAGCGCGTCCTTCTTCAGTATCCAGAGGCGGCTCAAGCTGAAATTCGCCTTCGTCCCATTCATGCAGCGTATTTTCATCCTGCCATTCCTGGCGGATTTCAATTTCATCATAATCGCCGTCAAAGACGCTTTGTGCAGCTTCACCGCTGAACATTGGCAGACATTCACCTTCTTCGCCTTCATCAGCAAAAAACTCAACCTGCCACATAATGTCGCCATCTTGCAGAATGTATTTCTGGACATTGAACTGTTGCACATTTGCTTCATCTGCATCGATTCCGGGGTTGTCAGCAAGAAATTCTTCCCGTGCGGCATCAATGGCTTCTTCAAGCGTTGCGTACATAGTCATCACGATTCTCCCTTTGATTTGATGATGTATTCAGGGAAAGAATAGCTGATTATGCGCTTTTGCAAGTATGAAAGGCGAAAAATCAGCCTGTCACTTGGGGCAATCGGCGGCGACGCAAACTGTTCCAGGAATAAACCGCGTTAAACAACACAACTCCTGCGGTGACCAGAAACACTGCGCGGAAACCATAGTTTGCCGAGATAGCCGCGCCCATCAATGGTCCCGTAACGTTGCCAATATCACGAAATGACTGGTTGTAGCTGAAAATTCGTCCGGCGATTTGGTTTGTTGAGTTATAGACCAGTAGCGTTTGTACCGCGGGGAGTAACGCGCCATCAGCGGCTCCAAGTAAAAAGCGTAAAACCCCCAGTTGGAATGGTGTCTGGACGTAAGACATAGGGATTAACAGCAGCACAGAAAAGAGCAGCGCCGTTATCAGGATCTTCTCCGGCCCGATACGATCCCCCAGTTTGCCAAGCCGTGGCGCGCTAAGTAGCGCAGCCACGCCGGGGACCGAGGCAATCATGCCACTGACAAAAGCAACATTACTGACATTCCCCGCCAGTTCGCGGACATAGAGTGTCAGAATTGGCGCGATTGAACCGGTGGCGACCTGGATGATTAATGTTGTGACAAACAGGCTAAGTACCAGCTTCGGGTTTTTAAGCGTTGTCACGACATCCCGCATGTGCAGCATCTCTTTTTTGCTGACTGGCTGGAATTTCTCTTTGATACAAAACAGGGTGACGAAAAAGCAGAGTATTAGCACACTGGCGGTAATAAAAAATACCGGACGTAAGCCGTAGTTATCGGCGAGCAAGCCGCCAGCCATGGGGCCGAGCAGCGCGCCGCTAACCCCACCGGTAGAGAGCGTACCCAGCGCCCAGCCGCTTTTATTGCGTGGGACCTGAGTGGCGATTAGTGCGTTGGCATTAGGGACAAATCCACCGAGCAGACCCAGCAATGCTCGCAGGATCAGAAATTGCCAGATATTTTGCACTACCCCCATCAGCACCATCACGATACCCATCCCGAGGGCAGAGCGCAGGAGCATAATTTTTCGACCTTTGCGGTCAGCTAATCCTCCCCAGAACGGAGAAGCAATGGCGGAAAATAGAAAGGTAATACTGAAGACAATCCCTGACCACATATTTAGCGCCGAGTGGCCCGTAACGCCAAGTTGCTCAACGTAGAGGGGTAAGAACGGCATTACCAGACTGAAGGCGGCGCCGGTAAGAAAACAGCCAAGCCAGGCAACGAGCAGGTTTCGTTTCCAGTTTATGGGAGTGTCATTTTCACAGGGTGACATAGCAATTCGCTGTTGGTGCGCCAGGGCGCGGTGAACAAGAGAATAAAAGATAAGCACACTAATTATGCGCCTGACTTATAAGTGACGCAATGCAGAGAGCTTTTATCGCTAAATCAGGGGGGGATGTTGATGTGCCGGATGCGATGCTGCGCATCCGGCATAAAGAAGGTTAGTAACGTGAAGGAACGCCTTCCGGGCGTGTTTTGAAGCGGCGATGCAACCACATGTATTGTTCTGGCGCCATCATGATGCATTTTTCGACCACTTTGTTCATCCACGCGGCGGTGGTTTCAGCGTTATCCAGAGGCGGTGAACACTCTGGCGGCAGCATGATCAATTGATAACCTTTGCCGTCCGGCTTACGACGAGGGACAAATGGCACCAGACATGCGCCGGACATTCGTGCCAACATCCAGGTGCCGCTAGTGGTTGCCGCCTGCTCAACGGCGAACAATGGCACAAAAACGCTCGAGCGCGGACCGTAATCGTGATCCGGCGCATACCAGACGACTTCACCTTTTTTAAGTGCTTTAATCATCCCTTTTAAATCTTTGCGATCGAGCATTGATTTATTCGAACGCAGGCGGCCCCAGGTTTGCAGCCAGTCGATCAATGGATTGTCATTTGGGCGATAAACCCCGATCCCCGGCTCCTGCATTCCAAATTGTCGTGCACCGAGTTCCAGCGTCAGAAAATGGATGCCAACTAACAGGATGCCACGCTTTTGCGCCTGCACGTCACGGACATGCTCCATGCCGATAACTTCCGTCCAGCGGGCAACCCGACTTTCTGGCCAGAACCATGCCATGCCGGTTTCCATCAGTCCCATGCCAACGGATTCAAAATTCTTAATCACCATCTGCTGGCGCTCTTGTTCGCTCATTTCCGGGAAGCACAGTTCCAGGTTGCGATGCACAATTTTGGCGCGTCGTTTCATAAAACGTAACGCCAGTCGTCCTGTCACACAGCCGAGGCGATAGATAATCGGGTAGGGCAATTGCACGACCAACCAAAGTACGCCAATACCCAACCAGGTTAACCAATAACGCGGATGAAGCAGTGCGGTGGAGAACTTGGGTAGATTCGTCATATCAATCCTGTCTTTCAACCTATACGGGCAATTGTATGTATTGTCGCATTTTTTCGCCCTCAACCAAAATTTGAGGCTGAAGACTGGGCGAAAATGCCGCGCATGTAAACTATTAATAATTTTTAATGCGCAAATGTAGCGTAAAAAGTGTGGATGTTAATTTGCGATTATTGCTATATCATGCGCCGGATTTTACTTTCCCACCTCGCAGGAACCGTACACCATGCCAGTGTTACACAACCGCATTTCCAACGACGCACTGAAAGCCAAAATGCTGGCCGAGAGTGAACCGCGCACCACCATTTCGTTTTATAAATATTTCCATATTGCCGATCCTAAAGTGACCCGCGATGCTTTATATCAGCTATTTGCTTCGTTGAATGTTTTTGGCCGGGTCTATCTGGCTCATGAGGGGATCAACGCACAAATTAGTGTACCAGGGAGCAACGTCGAGACATTTCGCGCACAGCTTTATGCTTTTGATCCTGCGTTAGAGGGTTTACGCCTGAATATTGCGTTGGATGATGACGGGAAATCCTTCTGGGTGCTGCGCATGAAGGTCCGCGAGCGGATTGTCGCTGACGGGATTGACGATCCTCAATTTGATGCCACTAATGTCGGGGAATACCTGCAAGCGGCGGAAGTGAATGCCATGCTTGATGATCCCGATACGCTGTTTATCGACATGCGCAACCACTATGAATATGAAGTCGGTCATTTCGAAAATGCGTTAGAAATTCCGGCTGATACCTTTCGTGAACAACTGCCGAAAGCGGTTGAGATGATGCAGACGCATAAAGATAAAAAAATCGTCATGTACTGCACTGGTGGCATTCGTTGCGAAAAGGCCAGTGCCTGGATGAAGCATAACGGCTTTAATAAAGTCTGGCATATTGAAGGCGGCATTATTGAATACGCCCGTAAGGCGCGTGAACAAGGCTTACCAGTGCGTTTTGTTGGCAAAAATTTCGTTTTTGACGAACGGATGGGCGAGCGCATCTCTGATGAAGTTATTGCGCATTGCCATCAGTGCGGCACGCCATGTGACAGCCATACCAACTGTAAAAATGATGGCTGTCACTTGCTGTTTATCCAGTGTCCGACATGTGCTGAGAAATTCAAGGGGTGTTGTAGTGAGATTTGCTGCGAAGAGAGCGCGTTACCGCCAGAAGAACAGCGACGCCGTCGAGTCGGGCGAGAAAATGGCAATAAAATCTTCAATAAGTCGCGGGGACGCCTGAATACGACACTGGGCATACCTGATCCAGCGGAATAAACATCATTGCCGGATGCGCGTCATCCGGCAACATTTCAGCATTATTTCTGCTGTACACCTTCCACCGAAATAATCAGATCAACTTCCTGAGAGGCTGGACCTAAATCTGACTTGATATTGAAGTCTTTCAGCTTAATTTTACCTTCAGCTTCGAAGCCAGCACGTTTACCTCCCCACGGATCGTCGCCCTGGCCAATCAACTTCGCTTCCAGCGTTACTGGTTTAGTTACGCCATTCAGTGTCAGATCACCTGTGATATCCAGCTCGTCACCGTCTTTCTTTACGCTAGTGGACGTAAAGGTTGCCTGCGGATATTTTGCTGTGTTGAGGAAATCCGCGCTACGCAGATGTTTATCGCGCTCGGCATGGTTGGTATCTACGCTGGTGGTGTTAATGGTGACATTGACTTTATCGGCAGCCGGATTCTTTTCATCAAACGTAAAAGTACCGTCGAAATCTTTAAACGTGCCGTAAACCCAGCTGTAGCCCAGATGTTGAATGCGGAAATTGACAAAGGCGTGCTGGCCTTCTTTGTCGATTTTGTAATCGGCAGCGATAGCTGAACCGGCAGAGAACAACAGGGAAGCGAAGGTTAAACCAAGCAGGCTTTTTTTCATTTTTTATACTCCATAGTCAGATGACGACTTTCCCAGCATGCGCTTCAGTGTGTCGTCTTTATCGATGAAATGATGTTTCAGTGCCATAAATCCGTGCATAACTGACAGGACGACGACACTCCAGGCAAACCAGAAATGTAGAGCTCCTGCTAAGTCAGCTTGCGTGCCTGCGTCGGCAAGCGTTGCGGGTATTTCAAACCAACCAAAGATGCTGATGGGTTTGCCATCGGCGGTCGAAATAAGGTAGCCGCTCAAGCCAATAGCAAAGAGCAAAAGATAAAGTGCCAGATGGCCTGCTTTCGCTCCGTAACGTATACCGGGGGAATAGCTTTTCAATGGGCCAGGCGGAGGAGAAATTAAACGCCAGAGAACGCGAATAACCAGCCCCATCATTAACAGAATACCGATACTTTTATGCAACTCTGGCGCCTTGTGATACCAACCGTCGTAATAACTTAACGTTACCATCCACAAACCTAAAGCAAACATGCCATAGACAATAATTGCCGTCAGCCAATGTAAAGCGGCAGAAATAACACCATAGCGTTGAGGGGAATTTATGAATTGCATAACTGCATCCAGAACATATTCACGAGGTAATGAAAATGGCCTGTCATGAGATGAATTGCAACTTAAAAACAACAATCCGAATGATATTTATTTTTATTTCAATAATTTTGATTTAATAATGAAAGAACCTTCATAAGTTTAGTGGTTCCAGGCTGAGGGATGTCTGGTGAATGCTGTTGCGACTGGAATGAGCTTATTCAAATTTTCACGCCAAATGAAAGGGAAATTAAATTTTTGTCAGTTTGTGTCAGCGCCTGGTGATTAAAAATAAAACACATAGATCAGATCCATAATCGCCAATACCCCCCAGAGAAAAAGATAAAGCATGAGATGTTCGCGAATATTATTGATGAGATAGTTCACCAGGCGACGCATTAAAAGCTCCTGTAAAAACGGCCTCAACTTAGAGGCCGTGATGATGATTATTGGAAGCGGGAAAGCCGGAATGGCGTTAAATCAAAATCGATTTTTTTGTCTTGCGCAAAGTCAGCGGCTATTTCCCCTAATACCGAAGCAAATTTAAAGCCATGCCCACTCAGGCCGGTAATCAGTAGCGTATTAGCGTGTCCGGGTAGGGTATCGATAATAAAATCTTCGTCAGGCGAATTATCATAGGTGCAAGCAGCGCCATACAGGCAGCAGCCGATACCAGGCAACACACTACGTAAGAATGGGAAAGCTTCGGAGCCGTCACTGTCGATTTCCGCAAACGGAACACGTTCATCCGCTGAATGAATGACCTGACCACCGTTATGTTTCCCAATCTTCAGAGCATCGTTTTCCGCCGGAAAACCGTAGTATTGATCGCCATTGGGCAATTCACCGGTAAAGGCCGGGAATTTATTCTTCACGCTATAGCGGCCATCGGCCTGATACCAGGCGAATACTTTACGTACGGGCTGGATGGGCAGTTCTGGTAGCAGCTCTTTTACCCAGGTACCCGCACAGACGATCGCTTTCTTCGCCTGGTACTCGCCGTCCGCCGTTTCAATAGTTACGCCGTTATCATCATGACGAATTGCGGTGACCGGACAGTTAAACAGTTGCGCGCAGCCAGCTTCATTCGCCAGTTTGATCCAGGTTTTAATTGCCAGTTCGCTGCGTAAAAAACCGGAATCGGCCTCAAATAGCCCGATATAGTTGTCAGGAACGCGTATTTCCGGCCAGCGGGCCATAATTGTCTGTGCATCCAGTTTTTCGACGTTGAGTTGCCATTGTTCCGCGCTGTGGGCGACATTGGCGAGAAACTCGGAGTCGGCAGGGCCGAGGTTGATGACGCCGGAGCGCACAAAAACGGGGTCTTCTTCGTTGTGACGGGAGAGTTCATCCCACAGGGTTTGCGCACGGAGTACTAGCGGGACATACTTTTCGCCTTCGCCATAAGCATGGCGAATTAATCGGGTATCTCCGTGGTGACTGCCGTGTTGATGTGGCGGCATATGGCTGTCGGTCATCAGCACTTTCAAACCGGCCTGGGTGGCATAATACCCGGCTGCAGCGCCTACGGAACCGCTGCCAATAATGATGAGATCGTATTTCATTTTTTTCTCTCTGCTCTCATGGTTTAAGCAGAGTAAATAAGTAACAAACGATATACAACCCAGAAATGGTAAAGGCACCGTTAAGGTGCCTTTTGGGTGGATGGTCATGTCATGTTAATGACGACGATACTCATTGACATGGAAATCACCAGATTCAATTTTGGCGATTCCTGCTTCTAATATCGAAATAAATTGTCTGGCAACATCAGTAGTTAACCAGAGTGTCTGACCAACTTCAGTCCCTTCCTGCTCGGACTTATTTGGGGTCTGGTAGTGCAAACGCAACATCAGCGCATCATAACTATCAACGGTGCTGATGTCCCACCCTACGAGCGGATGAGTCTGAATGACTTCATTGTTTTTTTCCATCATGGCCCCCTAATTCGTGTTACTAGACAACGTTATTCGAGGTTCAATGCGTTTTTATCTGAAGCAACTTCAGTATATCAATAAATATGGCTATTCACCGAAATTTTAAAGGGGTAGTGAGATATTTTTTTGCTTTTAAGATTTATATGAACAATAAAACAGCATGTCGTTCATATTTTTTTAGCATATTGTGCAATTATTTTGAGGGAGTGTAAAATTTGTACGAACAATCTTAAAATATAAAAAAGCCGGGGCGACCCGGCAAAAGCAAACATCACTGCATATTATTCGCTAACAAACCAGTCATCGGCGCTTTCCCACGTTTCTTGTAGAATTTCGCTAATGCGCTGTTTATCTTCTTTTGTTGCGCCAATAACCGATAAATTATTTGCCGCAGCATATCGTACCGATACGTGACCTTCATTGTCCGGAAACGCATACTGAATGCGACGAGAAAGTTCACCCGCCAGAGCGTCAATGGCCCCAGTGGGTAGTGGAGAAGTTTTCGCTATGGTGACTTCAATTCGCATAATAGCCCCCTGTTGAATATACTGGTTATTTATACAGTTAAAATAACCTAATGACAACAGGAAGCTACGATTTTTATTGTTTAACGGACCAGCGTACCGTTTCCCCGGCGAGGAATGGCACCAGTGTGTCATCAGTCAGTGCGATGCTTTCAGCAACCTGTTGCTCTTCACGTACCAGTTCGATGAATGTGTCGTTGACCGGTAATCCATAGAATTTCGGCCCGTTTAAAGAACAGAATGCTTCAAAATGCTGTAGTGCATTCATCTCTTCAAATACGGTTGCATAGCTACCCAGTGCCGATGGCGCATTAAAGCAACCTGCACAGCCGCAGCTACTCTCTTTACGATGACGGGCATGTGGCGCGGAATCGGTACCCAGAAAAACGCGATCAAAACCACTGGCGACCAGCTCACGCAGCGCCTGTTGGTGAATATTGCGTTTGAGGATCGGCAGACAGTAGAGATGCGGACGCACACCGCCAACCAGCATATGGTTACGGTTAAACATCAGATGCTGGGGAGTAATGGTGGCAGCCAATAGTTCATTTCCGTCACGGACATAGTCGGCAGCGTCTTTGGTGGTGATGTGCTCAAAAACGACTTTCAGCGCGGTCAGGCGCTGGCGTAGCGGCTCCATGACCGTCTCAATAAAGCGCGCTTCACGGTCAAAAATGTCGATGTCAGCATGGGTCACTTCACCATGCACCAGCAGCGGCATGCCGATTTTTTCCATGCGCTCAAGTACTGGCATGATAGCGTCAACCGACGTCACACCGTGGCTGGAGTTGGTGGTGGCGTTCGCAGGGTAAAGTTTTGCGGCGGTGAACACGCCTTCGTTAAATCCACGCTCCAGCTCATTGGGGTCCATCGAGTCTGTTAAATAACAGGTCATCAGCGGGGTGAAATCGTGTCCGTCCGGTACGGCGTCAAGGATACGTTGGCGATAAGCCACAGCAGCCTCAACGGTTGTTACAGGCGGTGCCAGATTGGGCATAACGATGGCCCGACCATAGGTTTCGCTGGTATACGGCACGACAGTTTTTAACATGTCGCCATCGCGGAGGTGAAGGTGCCAGTCGTCTGGGCGGCGGATCTTTAATACCTGGGATGGTGCAGTCATTAATTTCTATGCTCCGGCTGAAGGGATGTTTTTGCCGGACACAAAGGATAAGCGGAAACGTTTTCCTTTGCACGAAAAATAAAGGGCGCAAATACGCCCTCGTAATTAATCAGTGAACGGAATGACTATTTCACCTGGTTTCACTTCAATGCCTTTTGCCAGTTTTTTAGCCATTGCTTCGCCTTTGCTGCCATCTTCGCGCAGGATGTAAGCCGGCTGCTGGTTAAAGTAATTGCGTAATGCCTGATTCAAATAGGGAAGTAACGTTTGCATCACGGTTTGCATTTTTTCCGGCTGCACGGTCGCGTCGACCACTTCCATCTCTTTCAGGAAGATAGCGCCTTTCTCTTTATCAAACACAGGCAGCGCTTTTAGCTTCAGTTTCATGGTTGCTTTTTGGCTACCGAACAGAGAGTTCATATCCAGATTGGCGTCCCCGGTTAGGGTAACCTTATTAGGTTCTTCACGACCAATTTGGCTGGTCAGGTTTGTCAGCACTATATGGGCGTCAGCCACGCCGGGCAAACCGATATCTTTTGAGAAATTATTATGTTTCGCAAGCGACTGGTTAATCTCTTGTTCGGTGATGGTGTATTGGGTGAGTTGATTACAGCCAACGAGCAGGCCACTGACGATTAATGCAGCGGCAAATAAAAACTTGTTCATGGTAGTCCTCGACATGAAATCTGCGTCAATATCCTGACACAACGCAGCATGTGTCACCAGCGATAAACTCGCCAGCAGAAAAAACTGAAAACAGCGGCAACCCGCGAATACAGGCTGCCGCGGCAGGTCAGGATTAAATCGCCATTGATGATAGTAAGTTGATTTGCGTCTGTTTAGCCATGTTATCGCGGTAATCAGCGACGCGGCTTGGCCAGTTTATTCCTGCAACCAGCGTCAGATTACGCAGCAGCGGAAAAAGTTGAATGTCATCTTCCGAAAGCTCGCCATTTACGGCGTTTGGCTTGACGATGAGTTTATCCAGTGCACGTAAATCATCGCTGATATTTTTAATTAACCCATCAGAATGAGAGAGAAACTCGGCAAAATTACCCGCGCTGGCCTCTTTCTTGTCGATGAAGTATTTGCGTGCGGCGGGAGTAGAAAACTCATCAAAAGCCGATTTGGCAAAACGCGGCAACAGCAGTTTATTGGCATAGCCGTTGACCTTGCGCAGCCACTCTTCAATGGCGGCGGAGCGTTTACCAGTCAGTAACGGTTTGCCGTCGAGCTTATCAACATAGTGAACAATGTCCATGCTTTCTGGCATATAGCGGCTGTCATCTTTTTGCAGAATGGGAACCTGTTTTTGACCGACCATCCGGGTGGGTGTTTCTGCATCGTCGTTGAGCAGAACGTGTAATTCGACGGGGATATTTTTCAGGCCGAAAATCATGCGGGCTTTGAGGCAGTAAGGGCAGTGATCGTAAATATATAGCTTCACGTGACTCCTCCATTTGGCTGTCAGTTCACTTTCAGTATGGAGGAGTCAGGGGGGGGTATCAAATCAGGCGTCGTGTTCCAGCAACCGACGCGCGGCACGTTTATGGCTAAATTGCCAGCCCAACGCAAGGAAGGTGATGATGCCAATAACGCCCAACATCATCCACGGCAACTCCGGTTGTTGCGTGGATTTACCCAGGTCAAACAGCCAGCCGCCGCCGATATAGCCAATAGCGCCGCCTATCGCCAGGCCCAGCCGACTAAATCCCATATAACTGCCGCGCGCTCGTGCATCTGCTAACGAGGCGCTAAGAGTTTCACGCGCAGGTTCGGCAATGATCGAGCCAATATAAAACAGACAAATCAGGGTGAAAAGTTGTTGCAGGCCGCTGACCATGCCCACGGGTATCATGCTTAGTGACATCACCAGTAGCCCCGCCATCAACCGGTGTTCCAGACGAAAACGCTTTTCGCTCCAGCGGGCGATAGGGTAGAGCAACGTTAACGACAGACACGCTTCGATGGCATACATCCATTTAACGGCAGAGGGCGCTCCGGAAACGTCGTTGACCATAATCGGCAGCATCAACATCACCTGCACAGCCAGCATGTAGTAGCCCGCGAGTGTCAGGACATAGGTGACAAAACGTTTATCGCGCATCACGCGGGTCATGCCTTCGCGGACTGGCGTACGCACGGTAGAGAGTTTCCATGCGGGCAACAGCCAGGCGTTAAACGCTGCACACAATACAAACAGAATTGCCCCCGTGGCGCAGACCAGGCGAAAATCGTATTGCAATAACCAACTCCCCAACAGCGCGCCAATGACCGCACCAGCACTGTCCTGCATCATCAACAGGGAGAAAAAACGGCCCCGTTGTTCCGGACGAATTAATTTCACCACCAGCGCCGAACGCGGCGGATCAAATAACGTACCGCCGAGGCCCGAGAGCAAACAAGAAAACCACAGCATCCAGGGCTCATGGGCGATGCCCATGGTGGCGAATCCGGCGGCGCGCATCAGCATACCGGTAACGATCATCGGTTTAGCGCCAAAACGGTCGGCAATAGCACCACCGAAAATGCCTAATCCTTGCTGAATGAACTGACGCAGACCGAGGGCAATACCGACCATTACAGCGGCCCAGCCCATTTGATCAACGAAGCGGATAGAGATCAGCGGGAAGACAACAAAGAACCCCAGCACGACCAGCATATTATCGACGAGAAGGAAATATTTACCCAGGTTCCTCGCCTGCGATACGCGCGACATTTCCCCTCCCGGGAAATAAAAGATGAGCACTTTCTATTCTGCATTGCTGCTAAGATTTTTCCCATCATATCGGGGACAATATTTTTTTTATCAAAACGTCGCTTTGATAGAGAATTTTTATCCAATATGTGAATAATGCAGAAAATGGCATTTTGGACTTTTCACAGGCTCTGGTTGTGCAGGTATAGTAATACTTACAGCGTATTAAAGACGTTACGGGAAGGAGTAGGTATAGAATGTTTGGCTATCGCAGTAACGTGCCAAAAGTGCGCTTAACCACCGACCGACTGGTCGTGCGTCTGGTGCATGAGCGTGATGCCTGGCGACTGGCGGATTATTACGCAGAGAATCGCCATTTCCTGAAGCCCTGGGAGCCGGTGCGCGATGAAAGCCACTGCTATCCTTCAGGCTGGCAGGCCAGGTTAAGCATGATTAACGAATTTCATAAACAGGGCTCAGCCTTTTACTTTGGATTATTTGATCCAGATGAGAAAGAGATTATTGGCGTAGCCAATTTTTCCAATGTGGTACGCGGCTCTTTTCACGCCTGTTATCTCGGTTATTCAATCGGACAAAAATGGCAGGGTAAAGGACTGATGTTTGAAGCTCTGACCGCCGCCATTCGCTATATGCAACGTACCCAACATATTCATCGCATTATGGCCAACTATATGCCGCACAATAAACGCAGCGGTGATTTGCTGGCGCGGTTGGGGTTTGAAAAAGAAGGCTATGCGAAAGATTATTTGTTGATTGATGGAAAATGGCGCGATCACGTACTGACGGCATTAACCACCCCGGACTGGACGCCCGGCCGCTAAGGAGAATTTCATGAAGTATCAACTTACCGCACTGGAAGCCCGTGTGATTGGTTGTTTGCTGGAAAAACAGGTGACGACGCCAGAGCAATACCCGCTTTCCGTGAATGGCGTGGTAACGGCCTGTAACCAGAAAACAAACCGTGAACCGGTAATGAATCTGAGCGAATCCGAGGTGCAGGAGCAACTGGATAATCTGGTAAAACGCCATTATCTGCGCACGGTGAGTGGCTTTGGTAATCGAGTCACCAAATATGAACAGCGTTTCTGCAACTCTGAGTTTGGTGACCTGAAACTTAGCGCCGCGGAAGTCGCATTAATTACCACCTTGTTGTTGCGTGGTGCTCAGACGCCAGGTGAACTGCGCAGTCGCGCGGCGCGGATGTATGAATTCAGCGATATGACGGAAGTAGAAACGACGCTGGAACAACTGGCTAATCGCGAAGATGGGCCTTTTGTCGTTCGTCTGGCTCGCGAACCGGGTAAACGCGAAAGCCGCTATATGCATCTTTTCAGTGGCGAGGTGGATGATCAGCCTGTGCTTACGGAAACGTCGGACGCGGTTGGCGGTGATTTACAATCCCGCGTCGAAGCCCTGGAAATCGAGGTGGCAGAGCTGAAACAGCGTCTTGATTCGTTGCTGGCCCATCTGGGAGATTAACGTGAAAAAATTACGTATCGGCGTAGTGGGTTTAGGCGGCATCGCGCAAAAAGCGTGGCTGCCAGTGCTGGCAGCGGCGTCTGACTGGACGCTACAAGGGGCGTGGTCGCCAACGCGTGAGAAAGCCATCTCAATTTGTGAAAGCTGGCGCATTCCTTACGCCGATTCGTTATCTAACCTTGCCGCCAGTTGCGATGCGGTATTTGTCCACTCCAGCACCGCCAGTCATTTTGAGGTGGTCAGTGCATTATTAAATGCAGGTGTACATGTCTGTGTCGATAAACCGCTGGCGGAAAATCTGCGCGATGCCGAGCGACTGGTTGAACTCGCAGCGCGCAAAAAACTGACACTGATGGTCGGCTTTAACCGCCGTTTCGCGCCGCTGTACTGTGAGTTAAAAACACAGCTTGCCAGCGCGTCCTCGCTAAGAATGGATAAACATCGTACCAATAGCGTCGGACCACACGATCTTTATTTCACTTTGCTGGATGATTATTTGCATGTGGTTGATACCGCGCTGTGGTTGTCTGGCGGCAATGCAACTCTCGAAAGCGGTACGTTGCTGACCAATGAGTCCGGCGAAATGCTGTTTGCCGAGCACCATTTTTCGGCAGGTCAGTTACAAATCACCACCTGTATGCATCGTCGTGCCGGAAGTCAGCGTGAAGCGGTGCTGGCAGTGACTGAAGGGGCATTAATCGACATCACCGATATGCGTGAATGGCGTGAGGAGCGTGGTCAGGGCGTGGTGCATAAACCGATTCCTGGCTGGCAAAGTACCCTCGAGCAGCGTGGATTTGTCGGTTGCGCGCGCCATTTCATTGAATGCGTGCAAAATCAAACAGTTCCGCAAACCGCGGGTGAACAGGCGGTGCTGGCGCAGCGCATCGTTGATAAGATCTGGCGCGATGCGATGAGTGAATAAACCCTGTAACATCTGGCGGTAGCAATTCACCATAATCCAGGTAGACTATTCGCCTCTTTCAGCGCCTGCCTTGCAGGCGTTTTGCCCGTGGGTCTGGATTAGAACACCGATGAATTTATTAAAATCGCTGGCCGCCGTCAGCTCGATGACCATGTTTTCGCGTGTGCTTGGCTTCGCACGCGACGCTATTGTCGCCAGAATATTTGGCGCAGGGATGGCAACCGACGCCTTTTTTGTCGCGTTCAAACTTCCTAACTTGTTACGCCGTATCTTTGCAGAAGGCGCATTCTCCCAGGCTTTCGTGCCGATTCTGGCGGAATATAAAAGCAAGCAGGGTGAAGATGCCACGCGGGTCTTTGTCTCTTATGTCTCTGGTCTGCTGACGCTGGCGCTGGCGGTTGTGACGGTCGCCGGTATGCTTGCCGCGCCGTGGGTGATCATGGTAACCGCGCCGGGCTTTGCGGATACTGCCGACAAATTCGCCCTGACCACCCAGCTATTACAGATTACCTTTCCCTATATCTTGTTGATTTCGCTGGCATCGCTGGTGGGGGCAATTCTGAATACCTGGAACCGTTTCTCGATTCCGGCATTTGCCCCAACGTTACTCAACATCAGCATGATTGGCTTTGCGCTGTTTGCTGCGCCGTACTTTAATCCACCCGTGCTGGCGCTGGCGTGGGCAGTTACGGTGGGCGGCATCCTGCAACTGGTTTATCAGCTACCGCATCTGAAGAAGATTGGCATGTTGGTATTGCCGCGCATTAACTTCCACGATGCCGGGGCGATGCGCGTAGTGAAACAGATGGGGCCGGCGATTCTTGGCGTCTCTGTTAGCCAGATTTCCTTAATCATCAACACTATTTTTGCCTCATTTCTTGCCTCCGGCTCGGTGTCATGGATGTATTACGCCGACCGTTTGATGGAGTTTCCGTCTGGTGTACTGGGCGTGGCGCTGGGGACCATTTTGCTGCCGTCGCTGTCGAAAAGTTTTGCCAGCGGTAATCACGATGAATACAACCGTCTGATGGACTGGGGGCTGCGTCTTTGTTTCCTGCTGGCGCTGCCAAGTGCGGTGGCGCTGGGCATCCTCTCCGGTCCGTTAACTGTTTCGCTGTTCCAGTACGGTAAATTTACCGCCTTTGATGCGTTGATGACCCAGCGGGCGTTAATTGCCTACTCGGTAGGTTTGATTGGCCTGATTGTGGTGAAAGTGCTGGCTCCGGGCTTTTATTCACGGCAGGACATTAAAACGCCGGTGAAAATTGCCATCGTCACGCTGATTTTGACGCAATTGATGAACCTTGCATTTATCGGCCCGTTGAAACATGCCGGACTGTCGCTTTCCATTGGTCTGGCGGCGTGTCTGAATGCTTCGTTGCTTTACTGGCAGTTGCGTAAGCAGAAAATCTTTACCCCACAACCCGGCTGGACTGCGTTTCTGCTGCGTTTACTTGTGGCGGTTCTGGTGATGTCGGGTGTGCTTTTAGGCATGTTGCATATTATGCCGGACTGGTCGTTGGGCACTATGCCGTGGCGTTTACTGCGTTTGATGGCGGTTGTTGTCGCGGGAATTGCAGCATACTTTGCCGCACTGGCCGTGTTGGGCTTCAAAGTAAAAGAATTTGCTCGTCGTACTGCTTAACGTAGAATTCCGGCCTGCATCGCAGGCCGGAGAAAATCTTCAAATAGAAATCTTTTTACCACCGCGCCAGGGTGTTGAGGTCTGACCGTTCGCCCCGTACAGTGTCGGCTCCTGATGTGGTTTCAGCATTTCCAGTGCCTGTTGATTGCGCTCAATCTGCCCTTCCAGTAGCCAGCCGTTATGCTGATTTAACTGGCGCAATTGCTGCGTTTTCTCGGTGATTTCCTGCCAGCATTGCGCAATATCTTCACTTATTTCTGTATCCGGTGCCTGTCGACGCAGCTGTTCCAGGTAATCCAGAGTCGCCAGCATTGAGCTTTTTTGTTCTGTAATATGTTGCAACTGGCTACCGGTGAACTGCCCCATAGAGAGATGTTGCTGCTCCTGGACCATCACTATATTAAGCTCGTTAAGCACCACAGACATCTGGTTGAGAATCTCAGCAAGACGCGGCATCTGATTATTTACTCATTAAATCTTGTTGCACTTCGTTGATCAGCGCATCGGCAATTTTGCCGACATCCATTTTTAGTTCACCATTACGAATCGCCAATTTTAATGCTTCAACGCGTTCAAGATTGATATCACTGCTGCCCGGTTGCATCAGTGTGGCCTGCGCATCGCTTAACTTGACGTTAGTACTGGCGGTAGCCGTCGTTTTTGCTGCGCGGGTATTGGCTACCGGAGCGTCACTGGTTTCACGTGGCTGAACGGTGCTTACAGGCTTCAGGGGGGAAGTGCGGTCAATACTCATGGTTTATTCCTCATTGAGGGCGCTTTATCATTTGTTGCTTATTTATCGGCAATGGACGGGCAATCTTTAATAGCTTACAGGTTTATAAGAATATTCCCATCGGCATCCACTACGCCACTGACTACCTGACCCGATATCATTCTCACGCGGGCCTTTTGCGCGACGGAAGCGTTATTCAGCGCCAGACCTTCAGCATTTGCACTGAACCCATCGCCACTGGCAATCACGTTAACGCGTTGTCCTGCTTTTACCCGCCAGGCCTGACGCAGCATAGTCAGCTGTATAGGTTGTTCGGGGACCAAATCGCGCAGGCTAACCGCATCAACCAGTTGATTAACATCCAGAACGGTACGCGGCGGTAGTGTATCCAGTCTGCCACGTTTAAGTTTTACACTGCCTGCGTCAAGCTTTCCCCCACGCACAACAGGCATTGCTGCAACAACATAATTCCCTGTCGCCTGTACATTCACTTGCACGTAATGCTTATCGTTGCCACAACGTGCCAGCACATTCACATTGCCCCACAGGCGGGCGTTATTAGTCATGGAAAGCAGCGGCTGTTCGCATGGCGGCAATAAATTGGGAGCAGTACGAATAGAGACGTTGACCTCATCACTTAGCCCTGCCAGTTGTGCAACGAAAAAGGTTTGCAATTGTGAGGGAAAATCGCCAGCCGCACTAAGTGGACTGAACAACATCGAGATGATCGCCACACAGCGCATTATTGTCAGCATTTTTGCCCCCGGCCATTTTCACAGCCTGAATTGTACCCGTACGCAATGACCATCAACGGCATAAATAGCAACCCATTTTGCTTTTATTCCGCCGATAACGCGCGCGTAAAGCCTTTAAGCTGACGGCAGAATTTTGATATCTGCGGAGGAGATATGCTCGATAAGCTCGACGCCGCCTTACGTTTTCAACAAGAGGCACTCAATCTGCGCGCCCAGCGTCAGGAAGTGCTGGCGGCAAATATCGCCAATGCCGATACCCCTGGTTATCAGGCGCGCGATATGGATTTTGCCAGTGAACTTAAAAAAGTGATGCAGCGCGGGAGAGATGAAACCAGCGTGGTCGCGCTGACGTTGACCTCGTCGCAGCATATTCCAGCACAGGCGTTGTCACCTCCTGCCACAGAATTGCAATACCGTATTCCGGACCAGCCTTCACTGGACGGCAATACCGTGGATATGGATCGCGAACGCACCCAGTTTGCCGATAACAGCCTGCAATACCAGATGAGCCTTAGCGCGTTGAGCGGACAAATCAAAGGCATGATGAACGTATTACAAAGCGGAAATTAACGGATGGCACTGCTGAATATTTTTGATATCGCCGGATCGGCGTTAACCGCTCAGTCTCAGCGTCTGAACGTGGCTGCCAGCAACCTGGCCAACGCCGACAGCGTGACGGGGCCAGATGGTCAGCCGTATCGGGCAAAACAGGTGGTGTTCCAGGTGAACGCCGCGCCAGGGGCAGCGACGGGCGGAGTCAAAGTGGCTGACGTGATTGAAAGCCAGGCCCCGGACAAACTGGTCTATGAACCGGGTAATCCGCTGGCGGACGCGAAGGGCTACGTGAAAATGCCAAACGTCGATGTGGTAGGCGAGATGGTTAACACCATGTCGGCGTCGCGCAGCTATCAGGCCAACGTTGAAGTACTCAATACGGTGAAAAGCATGATGCTGAAAACCCTCACGCTCGGTCAATAAAGGAGAAAGCCATGTCCATTGCGGTAACCACCACCGATCCGACAAATACCGGCGTCAGCACTACCAGCAGTAGTTCGATTACGGGCAGTAACGCCGCCGATTTACAGAGCAGCTTTCTGACGTTGCTGGTGGCGCAACTGAAAAACCAGGATCCGACCAATCCAATGGAAAACAACGAGCTGACGTCACAACTGGCGCAAATCAGCACGGTCAGCGGGATTGAAAAGCTCAACACCACACTCGGTTCGATTTCCGGGCAGATTGATAACAGCCAGTCACTACAGGCCAGCAACCTGATTGGTCACGGCGTGATGATCCCCGGCACCACCATTCTTGCCGGTACTGGCAGTGAAGAAGGGGCGGTGACCACCACCACGCCGTTTGGTGTTGAGCTGCAACAGGCTGCAGATAAAGTAACCGCAACCATAACCGATAAAAATGGCGCAGTTGTGCGCACCATTGATATTGGTGAGCTCAGCGCCGGAGTCCACAGTTTCACCTGGGACGGCACGTTGACTGATGGTACGACCGCGCCGAACGGTTCTTATAACGTGGCAATTAGTGCCAGCAACGGCGGTACGCAGTTGGTTGCCCAGCCATTGCAGTTTGCGCTGGTACAGGGCGTGATTCGCGGCAATAACGGTAACACGCTGGATCTCGGCACTTACGGCACCACCACCCTCGACGAAGTACGGCAGATAATTTAAGCCTTCACATTTCAGGAGTCAGTCATGGCCTTTTCTCAAGCGGTTAGCGGATTAAACGCTGCCGCCACCAATCTCGATGTCATTGGCAACAATATCGCCAACTCCGCCACCTATGGCTTTAAATCCGGCACGGCTTCTTTTGCTGATATGTTTGCTGGTTCGAAAGTGGGACTGGGAGTAAAAGTTGCAGGCATCACTCAGGATTTTACCGATGGCACTACCACAAATACTGGTCGTGGGCTGGACGTTGCTATCAGCCAGAACGGTTTTTTCCGTCTGGTAGACAGTAACGGTTCGGTGTTTTACAGCCGTAACGGGCAATTCAAACTGGATGAAAACCGTAACCTTGTGAATATGCAAGGTTTACAGTTGACCGGGTATCCGGCAACCGGTACGCCTCCGACCATCCAGCAAGGGGCGAATCCGGGCAATATTTCGATTCCAAATACCTTGATGGCGGCGAAGACCACGACCACGGCGTCCATGCAGATTAACCTTAACTCCAGTGATACGCTTCCTACCGTTACGCCATTCAGCGCCAGTGATGCCGATAGCTATAACAAAAAAGGTTCGGTAACGGTGTATGACAGTCAGGGTAATGCCCATGACATGAGCGTCTACTTTGTGAAGACGCAAGATAATACCTGGGATGTCTACACCCAGGATAGTAGTGCTCCAAACAGCATTGCAACGATAGCGACAACACTGGAATTTGATGCCAATGGTGTTCTGACGTCGGATCCAACAAAGGATATTACCACTGGCGCGATTAATGGCGCGGATCCTGCGACATTCTCCCTCAGCTTCCTCAACTCTATGCAGCAAAACACCGGCGCTAACAATATTGTGGCAACCACCCAGAACGGTTACAAACCGGGCGATCTGGTGAGTTATCAAATCAACGATGACGGCACGGTAGTCGGGAACTATTCGAACGAACAAACCCAATTGCTGGGGCAGATTGTGCTGGCCAACTTTGCCAACAACGAAGGGCTGGCATCAGAGGGGGACAACGTCTGGTCTGCAACGCAATCTTCTGGTGTCGCGCTGCTGGGAACCGCCGGGACCGGCAATTTTGGCGCACTGACCAACGGCGCCCTGGAAGCGTCCAACGTCGATCTCAGCAAAGAACTGGTCAATATGATTGTCGCCCAGCGTAACTATCAGTCTAACGCTCAGACCATCAAAACTCAGGACCAGATCCTCAACACGCTGGTTAACTTACGCTAATTGCTGACGGGATAGCTCGATGGATCACGCAATCTATACCGCGATGGGCGCCGCCAGCCAGACGCTGAATCAACAGGCGGTGACCGCCAGCAATCTGGCGAATGCCTCCACGCCCGGTTTTCGCGCGCAGTTAAACGCCTTGCGCGCAGTGCCGGTGGAAGGGCTTTCTCTGCCCACACGCACTCTGGTGACGGCCTCTACGCCAGGTGCAGATATGACGTCCGGCAAGATGGATTACACCTCGCGCCCCCTGGATGTTGCGTTGCAGCAGGATGGCTGGCTGGCCGTGCAGACCGCTGACGGCAGCGAAGGGTATACGCGTAATGGCAGCATTCAGGTTGATCCCGGTGGACAACTGACGATTCAGGGGTATCCGGTGATTGGCGAGGCGGGGCCGATTGCCGTGCCGGAAGGGGCGGAAATTACTATCGCCGCCGATGGCACCATTTCGGCGCTCAATCCGGGCGATCCGGCAAATACCGTTGCGCCAGTAGGACGGTTGAAACTGGTGAAAGCCACGGGCAGTGAAGTGCAGCGTGGTGATGATGGGATCTTTCGTTTGAGTGCGGAAAGTCAGGCCACGCGTGGTCCGGTGTTACAGGCTGACCCGACGTTACGGGTGATGTCGGGCGTGCTGGAAGGTAGCAACGTCAATGCCGTTTCGGCAATGAGCGACATGATTGCCAGTGCGCGGCGTTTTGAAATGCAGATGAAGGTAATAAGCAGCGTCGATGATAACGCTGGTCGCGGCAACCAACTGCTGTCGATGAGTTAATTGAAAGGATACATGACAAACATAAGTTGCCCGACGGGCCTGCGGGATGATTCGCAATTTATTGATTTTGCGAGCTCTTGTAGGCCGGATAAGGCGTTTACGCCGCATCCGGCAAGAAGACATATGCGATTTGTCAGCAATCCACTACAGGACATTTTATGATCAGTTCATTATGGATCGCCAAAACGGGCCTTGACGCCCAGCAAACCAATATGGACGTCATTGCCAACAACCTGGCAAACGTCAGTACCAATGGTTTCAAGCGCCAGCGGGCGGTGTTTGAAGATTTACTTTATCAAACTATTCGCCAGCCTGGCGCGCAGTCTTCCGAACAAACTACCTTGCCATCCGGGTTACAAATCGGTACGGGAGTACGTCCGGTCGCCACTGAACGCTTACACAGCCAGGGCAACCTGTCGCAAACCAATAACAGCAAAGATGTGGCGATTAAAGGGCAGGGCTTTTTCCAGGTCATGCTGCCGGATGGCTCATCAGCCTATACCCGCGACGGCTCTTTTCAGGTGGATCAGAACGGACAACTGGTGACGGCGGGCGGTTTTCAGGTGCAGCCAGCAATCACCATTCCGGCGAATGCGTTAAGTATTACCATTGGTCGTGATGGCGTGGTCAGCGTTACCCAGCAAGGCCAGGCTGCTCCGGTTCAGGTTGGACAACTCAATCTGACCACGTTTATGAACGACACTGGCCTGGAGAGCATTGGCGAAAACCTCTACACCGAAACACAATCCTCCGGCGCACCGAACGAAAGCACGCCAGGTCTGAACGGCGCTGGGCTGTTGTATCAAGGATATGTTGAAACGTCTAACGTCAACGTGGCGGAGGAACTGGTCAACATGATTCAGGTACAGCGCGCCTACGAAATCAACAGTAAAGCGGTATCCACCACCGACCAGATGCTGCAAAAACTGACGCAACTCTAAAGCATACCGGTAGGGCAACTTACCGGTTTATTGATTTTTGAAGATGATAGCCATGCGAAAAAAATACGGCATTTCCACCTTGTTGGTGCTTTCACTGACCGGCTGCGCCTGGATCCCGTCTACCCCACTGGTGCAGGGGGTGACCACGGCACAACCTGTACCCGGCCCGACGCCCGTCGCCAATGGTTCCATTTTTCAGTCTGCCCAGCCGATTAATTATGGCTATCAGCCGTTATTTGAAGATCGCCGACCACGCAATATCGGCGATACGCTGACTATTGTGTTGCAGGAAAACGTCAGCGCCAGCAAGAGTTCGTCTGCTAATGCCAGCCGCGACGGAAAAACCAACTTCGGGTTTGATACTGTGCCGCGCTATTTGCAGGGGCTGTTTGGTAATGCCCGTGCCGATGTCGATGCCTCTGGCGGTAATAGCTTCAATGGTAAAGGCGGGGCGAATGCCAGCAATACCTTTAGCGGTACCTTGACCGTGACGGTTGATCAGGTGCTGGTCAACGGCAACCTGCATGTGGTGGGCGAAAAACAGATAGCCATTAATCAGGGTACGGAATTTATTCGTTTCTCCGGCGTGGTCAATCCACGCACTATCAGTGGCAGCAACACTGTACCGTCAACCCAGGTGGCAGACGCGCGCATTGAGTACGTTGGCAATGGCTACATTAACGAAGCACAAAACATGGGCTGGTTACAGCGTTTCTTCCTTAACCTGTCGCCAATGTAAGTGAGGCTGTGGTGATTAAATTTCTCTCTGTATTCATTCTTCTGCTGGTAGCGACCGTTGCACAGGCTGACCGCATCCGCGATCTCACCAGCGTACAGGGCGTACGGCAAAACTCGCTGATTGGTTATGGTCTTGTTGTTGGCCTTGACGGTACGGGCGATCAGACGACCCAGACACCGTTTACCACTCAAACGCTTAATAACATGCTCTCACAGTTGGGAATTACCGTTCCGACTGGCACCAATATGCAGCTAAAAAACGTCGCTGCGGTAATGGTGACGGCGTCACTTCCGCCGTTTGGACGCCAGGGGCAAACCATCGATGTGGTGGTTTCTTCCATGGGCAATGCCAAAAGCTTGCGTGGCGGTACGTTGTTGATGACACCGCTTAAGGGCGTCGACAGCCAGGTTTATGCGCTGGCGCAGGGCAATATTCTGGTCGGAGGCGCAGGGGCATCAGCGGGAGGCAGCAGTGTTCAGGTTAACCAACTGAATGGCGGGCGGATCACCAACGGTGCGATTATTGAGCGCGAATTGCCCAGCCAATTCGGCGCTGGCAATACCCTCAATTTGCAGCTAAATGACGAAGACTTCGCGATGGCGCAGCAGATCGCCGATACCATCAATCGCACCCGAGGATTCGGCAGTGCCACGGCGTTAGATGCCCGAACTATTCAGGTACGTGTGCCGAGCGGTAATAGTTCCCAGGTGCGTTTCCTTGCCGATATCCAGAATATGCAGGTCAATGTCACCCCGCAGGACGCCAAAGTAGTGATTAACTCGCGCACCGGTTCGGTGGTGATGAATCGTGAAGTGACCCTCGACAGCTGCGCGGTGGCGCAGGGCAATCTCTCGGTTACGGTAAATCGTCAGGCCAATGTCAGCCAACCAGATACGCCGTTTGGTGGCGGGCAGACCGTGGTAACGCCACAAACACAGATCGACTTACGCCAGAGCGGCGGTTCGCTGCAAAGCGTGCGTTCCAGCGCCAGCCTCAATAACGTGGTGCGCGCGCTCAACGCCTTGGGAGCCACCCCGATGGATTTAATGTCCATACTGCAATCTATGCAAAGCGCGGGATGTCTGCGGGCAAAACTGGAAATCATCTGATGATTAGCGACAGCAAACTGCTGGCGAGCGCCGCCTGGGATGCACAATCACTTAACGATCTGAAAGCGAAAGCGGGCGAAGATCCAGCAGCAAATATTCGCCCGGTAGCTCGCCAGGTGGAAGGGATGTTTGTGCAGATGATGCTAAAAAGCATGCGTGAAGCCTTACCGAAAGATGGCCTGTTCAGCAGCGAGAATACCCGGCTCTACACCAGCATGTATGACCAGCAGATAGCCCAACAGATGACAGCAGGCAAAGGTCTGGGACTTGCGGAGATGATGGTAAAACAGATGACGCCAGAGCAGCCATTGTCCGCAGAAGAAATGCCTGCCGGACCGATGAAATTCCCACTTGAAACAGTGATGAGTTTTCAAAATAAAGCGCTCAAGCAGATGGTGCAAAAAGCTTTACCGCACAATTTCGATGCTTTGTTGCCTGGTGACAGCAAAGCGTTCCTTGCACAGCTCTCGCAGCCAGCTCAATTGGCAAGTCAGCAAAGCGGTGTGCCACATCACCTGATCCTCGCCCAGGCTGCACTGGAATCAGGCTGGGGACAACGACAAATTCGTCGCGAAAATGGCGAGCCGAGCTACAACGTGTTTGGCGTAAAAGCGTCAGGTAACTGGAAAGGGCCAGTTACTGAAATCACTACTACCGAATATGAAAACGGCGAAGCGAAGAAAGTTAAGGCGAAGTTTCGTGTTTACAGTTCTTATTTCGAAGCATTGTCAGATTACGTTGGGCTGTTAACCCGTAATCCACGCTACGCCGCCGTGACTCGCGCTGCCAGCGCCGAGTTGGGGGCGCAGGCATTACAGGACGCGGGCTATGCTACCGATCCTGAGTATGCCCGCAAACTCACCAATATGATTCAGCAATTGAAATCGGTAAGCGACAAGGTGAGCAAAACCTACAGTATGAGTATCGATAATCTGTTCTGAATAATTCAAGTCCGGCGGGTGTCTGCCGATAATGCTCTGTAATTGAAGGCTTACAAGGAACCTCCATGTCCAGCTTGATTAATAACGCCATGAGCGGACTTAACGCTGCCCAGGCGGCGTTAAATACGGCGAGTAATAATATTTCCAGCTATAACGTTGCCGGATATACCCGACAAACCACCATTATGGCGCAGGCTAACAGTACGTTAGGTGCGGGCGGTTGGGGAGGCAATGGCGTCTATGTTTCTGGCGTCCAACGTGAATACGATGCGTTTATTACCAATCAGTTACGTGCGGCCCAGACCCAGAGTAGCGGCCTGACTTCCCGTTATGAGCAGATGTCGAAAATCGACAATATGCTCTCTGGCAGCACCACGTCGCTGGCAACGCAAATGCAGGACTTCTTTACCAGTTTGCAAACGCTGGTCAGTAACGCAGAAGATCCGGCTGCGCGGCAGGCGCTGATTGGCAAGGCGGAAGGTCTGGTAAATCAGTTTAAAACCACCGACCAGTATCTGCGCGACCAGGACAAACAGGTCAATGTCGCGATAGGTGCCAGCGTCGACCAGATCAATAATTATGCCAAACAAATCGCCAGCCTGAACGATCAGATCTCCCGTTTAACAGGCGTGGGAGCAGGGGCTTCACCCAACGATCTCCTTGATCAACGCGATCAACTGGTGAGTGAATTAAACCAGATCGTTGGTGTTGAGGTCAGGATTCAGGATGGCGGTACTTACAATATCACTATGGCCAATGGGTATTCGCTGGTTCAGGGCAGTTCGGCACGTCAGCTTGCAGCAGTCCCGTCCAGTGCCGATCCTTCTCGTACGACAGTCGCTTATGTTGATGGGACGGCGGAAAATATTGAGATCCCAGAGAAATTGCTGAATACGGGGTCACTGGGCGGTATTCTGACATTTCGTTCTCAGGACCTGGACCAGACGCGTAATACGCTCGGGCAACTGGCGCTGGCATTTGCTGAGGCTTTCAATGCCCAACATAACAAGGGGTATGATGCCAATGGTAAAGAAGGGAAGGATTTCTTTGCTATTGGTAAGCCCGCTGTTCTGGAAAATAGCAAAAACAAAGGAAGCTCCGCGATCGGTGCTACGGTAACCGATAGTTCCGCTGTGCTGGCGACAGATTACAAAATCACGTTCCAAGATAATCAGTGGCAGGTCACCCGTCTGGCCAGCAATACCACTTTTACGGTGGTGCCGGATGCCGACGGTAAAGTCTCATTTGATGGTCTGGAACTGACCTTCACCGGAACGCCAAAACCAAACGACAGCTTCACGTTGAAACCGGTAAGCGATGCCATCGTCAATATGGATGTACTAATCACTGACGAAGCGAAAATCGCCATGGCAAGCGATGAAACTGCCGGTGAAAGCGACAACCGCAATGGTCAGGCGCTGCTGGATTTGCAAACTAATGGCAAAACGGTCGGCGGGGGGAAATCCTTTAACGATGCTTATGCCTCGTTGGTTAGCGATATCGGGAATAAAACCGCCACGTTGAAAACCAGCAGTACCACGCAAGGTAATGTGGTGACGCAACTTTCTAATCAGCAGCAGTCTATCTCTGGCGTCAATCTCGACGAAGAGTACGGCAATCTGCAACGTTTTCAGCAGTATTACCTGGCCAATGCACAGGTTCTGCAGACGGCGAATGCCATTTTTGATGCGCTTATTAACATTCGCTAAGGGGAGATAAGATGCGTTTCAGTACCCAGATGATGTACCAGCAAAATATGCGCGGTATCACCAATTCTCAGGCGGAATGGATGAAGTACGGCGAACAGATGTCGACGGGTAAGCGAGTCGTTAACCCTTCTGACGATCCCATTGCAGCATCACAAGCCGTGGTTCTCTCCCAGGCGCAGGCGCAAAACAGCCAGTACACACTGGCGCGGACTTTCGCGACTCAAAAGGTGTCGCTGGAAGAAAGCGTACTTGGCCAGGTGACGACGGCAATCCAGAATGCCCAGGAAAAAATTGTTTATGCCAGCAACGGCACGTTAAGTGATGATGACCGGGCATCGTTGGCAACGGATATTCAGGGGATCCGCGACCAGTTGTTAAACCTGGCGAATACCACGGATGGGAACGGGCGCTACATTTTTGCCGGTTATAAAACAGAATCCGCGCCGTTTAGTGAGGCTGACGGTGATTATGTCGGCGGAACAGAAAGTATTAAGCAGCAGGTCGATGCCTCTCGCTCAATGGTGATAGGGCATACCGGTGACAAAATTTTCAACAGTATCACCAGCAACGCGGTAGCGGAACCTGACGGTAGCGATTCTGAAACTAACCTGTTTGCTATGCTGGATAGCGCCATCGCGGCGCTAAAAACGCCAGTCGCAGATAGCGAAGCGGATAAAGAAACCGCCGCTGCGGCATTGGATAAAACCAACCGTGGCCTGAAAAACTCACTGAATAATGTCCTGACCGTACGCGCGGAACTCGGCACGCAACTGAATGAACTTGAGTCTCTGGATTCATTAGGTAGCGATCGCGCTTTAGGGCAAACGCAGCAGATGAGCGATCTGGTTGATGTGGACTGGAATGCGACTATTTCATCTTACATCATGCAGCAAACGGCGTTGCAGGCATCGTATAAAGCATTTACCGATATGCAGGGATTGTCGCTCTTCCAACTCAACAAATAAGCTCGCTTTAAAACATATCATGAAACTGGGTATGTTTTGTCTGCCTGCTCTGGGATCGCCGGGGCGGGCATTTTTTTGCTATGAGTTCACCGATACTGATCTGCGTTGATGTCATTCACTGAAATAAAAAGCCCCGGCGGTTGCCAGGGCTTGATCACTTTGAGTTAAGTTTTACTCAACAGGTTGCGGACGCGCAGGGCCAGCAGATGCATGATGTGTTGCCGCATGACCACCTGCGGCACCTTTACCTTCAAAGGCAAAGCTTGGGCGCTGCCAGTCACTGTGACGCGGTGCTTCCGGAACATATTCCGGTGCCGGAGCGCGCGTCATCGGCGCGGTAGCGTGGTTATGTTCAACGATTACCTCGGATACAACAGGAGCTACCGTTTCAACCTCTGCTGCGACTTCAGCGACGACCGGGGCGGCAGGTTGAGCGACAACTTCAGGTTCGGCAACCACAACCTCGGCAGTTTCGGCAACTTCTTCAATGTCTGCCGTCTCTTCCTGCGGTTCAACTACCGGTTCTGCGTGCTCTGCAACGACCTGCGCTACGGCAACATCGGCCTCGGCTATCACCTGAGGCTGTTCAGTTACCGCTGCGGCAATCACTTCGGGATGCGTTGTTTCAACAACTTCAGGTTGCGGTTCTGCAACCTGAACAGGTGTTTCTACAACTTCAGCCACCTCTTCAACAATCGGCGCGGCAACAACAGGCTCGACAGCGGCAGCAACAGGGACTTCTGTCACCATCGGCTGCACCTGCACATCTTCCTGTTCGCGTTGCTCCTCAACCTGTACATCTTGCGGACGTACAACCGGATAACGGATCCAGACTTTGCCAGAGGCCAGTTCCGGAGATGCGCACGCTACGGTTAACGGCATCGGTGACTGGGACGGATAACGCTCGTCACGATAGCGACGACGACGCTGACCACTCACGCGCAGGTGACGAGGCGAACGGCGAGAACGACGCGGCATGCCACCGTTGTCACGGTTATCGGCGTTGTTCTCTTCTTGCTGTTCCGGCGCAGTTTGCGCTACGACTGGCAGCGGTACTTTCACCAGTTCAGTGCTC
This sequence comes from Escherichia sp. E4930, assembly GCF_005845405.1. Taxonomy (NCBI): domain Bacteria; kingdom Pseudomonadati; phylum Pseudomonadota; class Gammaproteobacteria; order Enterobacterales; family Enterobacteriaceae; genus Escherichia; species Escherichia sp. E4930. The sequence goes on from NZ_VCDZ01000003.1 coordinate 136,508, forward strand.
GGGGCTTGTGCTTCCTGAGTAACAGGCTCGGCAGCGACAGTTTCTTCAACCACCGGTGCGGCTACCACTTCTTCTGCAACGCTTTGTTCATAGCGCACTTTCTGATTCAGCTGACGTTGTTTACGACGCGGCTGAACCGGACGTACACGTTCTTCCTGTTCGGTTTCCTGAACAGATTGCTCTTCAACATTCAGCGCCTTCACTTCTTGTTGCGCCTGACGTTTATCATCGTTACGGCGGCGGCTACGTTCACGACGCGGCGCTTGCTGTTCGTCTGTGGTACGCGCTTTTTCCGTTACATCAGCCTGCTGACGGCTCTCACGCGTCTCAGCCGTTTGCTGCTGCGCCTGGCGACGATTACGACGGTTTTCTTCGCGATTATCGCTACCCTCTGTACGTTCGCTACGCGTGTCGCGGCGTTCATTGCGGTCACGGCGGTTGTTCTGACGAGGCTTACGGCGATCCTGTTGGCGTTCCGGTTTCGCTTCCTCTTTTGGTGCAGGTTGCTCGACCGATTTGGTTTCTTCACCGCCACTGAACAGCGATTTCAGTACACTGAAAAGGCGGCTCAACAGACCCGGTTGTGCCGGAGCTGCTGGCGTTGCTGGTGCCGCTTTAGGTGCCGGGGCTGCTGCAGGCGCTACAGGTTCAGCCGGAGCTGGCGCTGGTGGCACATCCGGCATAGCAAAGGTTGCCAGTGCAGGTTGTTCAGGACGCTTACGTTCAGCGAACTCTTCTTCAGACGGCAACGCCATCGCTTCTTCATGCAGTTTCGGCAGCATGTAGCTTAAGGTCGGCGTTTCTTCCCCTTTACGCACGCGCAGCACGTGGTAGTGCGGAGTTTCCATCTGATCGTTTGGTACAATCACACAGCGTACGCCGTCCTGACGAGTTTCAATGGCATTTACCGCAGAACGTTTTTCGTTCAGCAGGTAAGAGGCGATTGGCACAGGAACAATGGCGTGGACTTCCTGAGTGTTCTCTTTCAGCGCTTCTTCTTCAATCAGACGCAGAATAGAGAGCGACAGGGATTCATTGTCACGCACGGTGCCAGTACCGGAACAACGCGGACAAACGTGATGACTGGATTCACCCAGCGACGGACTCAGGCGCTGACGGGACATTTCCAGCAGGCCAAAGCGAGAAATATGGCTGATTTGAATACGCGCACGGTCCTGACGCACCGCTTCACGCAGACGGTTTTCTACCGCACGCTGGTGGCGTACTGGCGTCATGTCGATGAAGTCGATAACAATCAGACCACCGAGGTCACGTAAACGCAGCTGACGAGCAATTTCATCAGCAGCTTCCAGGTTGGTGTTAAACGCAGTTTCTTCGATATCGCCGCCGCGAGTTGCACGTGCGGAGTTGATGTCGATGGCGGTTAACGCTTCGGTGCTGTCGATAACAATAGAGCCACCAGACGGCAGACGGACTTCACGCTGGAAGGCGGACTCAATCTGGGATTCAATCTGGTAGTGGCTGAACAGCGGAATTTCACCGGTGTACAGTTTGATTTTGCTACTGAAATCCGGGCGACCTAATGCAGCGATATGCTGACGCGCCAGTTCGAGCACTTTCGGATTATCGATAAGAATTTCGCCGATGTCCTGGCGTAAGTAATCGCGGAATGCGCGAACGATTACGTTGCTCTCCTGGTGAATCAGGAACGGAGCAGGGCGGCTTTCAGCGGCTTTTTTGATCGCTTCCCAGTGTTTCAGACGGAAGCTTAAATCCCATTGCAGCGCCTCGGCAGATTTGCCGACGCCAGCGGTGCGCACGATAAGCCCCATGCCTTCCGGCAGTTCCAGGCTTGCCAGTGCTTCTTTTAATTCGGTACGGTCGTCGCCTTCAATACGGCGAGAAATGCCACCCGCGCGCGGGTTGTTCGGCATCAGAACCAGATAGCTACCCGCCAGGCTGATAAAGGTGGTCAGCGCAGCCCCTTTGTTGCCGCGCTCTTCTTTATCAATCTGAACAATAACTTCCTGGCCTTCACGCAACACATCTTTAATGTTGGGGCGACCATGAGCACTGTAGTTAGCTGGGAAATATTCGCGGGCAATTTCTTTAAGAGGGAGGAAACCGTGACGTTCAGCGCCGTAATCAACAAAAGCAGCTTCCAGACTCGGTTCAATGCGGGTGATTTTACCTTTGTAGATGTTAGCCTTTTTCTGCTCATGCCCCGGGCTTTCGATATCCAGGTCATACAGACGCTGCCCATCTACAAGGGCAACGCGCAACTCTTCCTGCTGAGTTGCGTTAATTAACATTCTTTTCATCGTAACTTACTCATTATTCTTACATTGACGACTAAGCTGCGGGCAAAGTAACGCCTTGCCGGGTGTGAACCGATGGCCTCGTGTCTAGTCGCGTCGCCAACCTCACGGTTATCGTCAGCTCAAAGAGGCGCAGAGTGTCGGTTGCCCGTTTTTCATGCGGAAAAACAGCGCAATTATCAGAGAAACAGACTGGGTATTACTCTCCAGAAATATTTCCATCTACCGGTAAGGACTGCAACCCGCAGCCCGCTAACTGCCTGAAAGATCAATACGTCTTACGCCATTGCTGCGTTGATGATCGGTCGGGCAAAATGGGTTATTCCGTAAAATTTCTTGTTTTAACAAGGTTGGACACGGAAACGTTCTCATTATTCCATTGCAAGCCTTGTTATAGCAAGATGACTTTTACCATTTATCACCCACTTACTCACAGTTTTTTCACTTCTTGCTGGCGATTGGTTTAATAACCACCAATTAGGTGATCACCCTGCGAAGTAATAAGGTGCAAAACTAAATATAAGCATAGAAAAATGAGTGGCGCGAATCCTGCTGGCTATTTAGAATCGCCCACCATGAAAACAGAGACTCCATCCGTAAAAATCGTTGCTATCACTGCTGACGAAGCAGGGCAACGTATCGATAATTTTTTGCGTACCCAACTGAAAGGCGTACCAAAAAGTATGATCTACCGTATTTTGCGTAAAGGTGAAGTACGGGTGAACAAAAAACGTATTAAACCTGAATATAAACTCGAAGCTGGCGATGAAGTGCGTATCCCGCCAGTTCGCGTTGCCGAACGGGAAGAAGATGCGGTGTCGCCACATTTGCAAAAAGTGGCGGCGCTGGCGGATGTCATCTTATATGAAGATGATCATATTCTGGTGCTGAATAAACCGTCCGGCACGGCGGTACATGGCGGCAGTGGTTTAAGTTTCGGCGTTATTGAAGGTTTGCGGGCGTTGCGCCCTGAAGCGCGGTTCCTCGAACTGGTGCATCGACTCGACAGGGACACTTCAGGCGTGCTGCTGGTGGCGAAAAAACGCTCGGCGTTACGTTTGCTGCATGAGCAGTTACGTGAAAAAGGCATGCAGAAAGATTACCTGGCGCTGGTGCGCGGCCAGTGGCAGTCACACGTGAAGAGTGTACAAGCGCCGTTATTGAAGAATATTTTGCAAAGCGGTGAGCGTATTGTGCGTGTGAGTCAGGAAGGTAAACCATCCGAAACGCGTTTTAAAGTGGAGGAACGCTATGCGTTTGCCACCCTGGTGCGTTGTAGCCCGGTTACCGGACGTACTCATCAGATCCGTGTGCATACTCAGTATGCCGGTCATCCGATAGCGTTTGACGATCGTTACGGCGACCGTGAATTCGATAAACAACTAACTGAATCGGGAACGGGGTTAAATCGTTTGTTCCTGCATGCGGCGGCGTTGAAGTTTACGCATCCGGGGACCGGTGAGGTGATGCGTATCGAAGCGCCAATGGATGATGGTTTGAAGCGTTGTTTGCAGAAACTGCGTAACACGCGTTAATGCGAGCATATAAACCTGGTAGTAGGCGGTAGGCCTGATAAGGCGTTTACGCCGCATCAGGCAGTCAGCACCAATTGCCGGATGCGGCGTAAACGCGTCCGGCCCATAAAATTATCCCATCAGCGGGTTTTGCCCTTCCCGGCGCAACATCTGACAGAGCGCAATAAGCGGCAAACCAACCAGCGTGTTAGGGTCACGCCCCTCTAAGCGCTCAAACAGCGTAATACCAAACCCTTCACTCTTAAAGCTGCCTGCGCAGTGCAGGGGATGTTCTTTACGCACGTAATTATCAATCTCCGCCTCGCTCAGGTGACGGAAATGGACGTCAAAAGGTTCAACTTCTGTTTGCAGATGCCCATTCGCCGAATTAAACAGCGCCAGCCCGGTATAGAAGGTGACAATATTGCCACTGGCTTTACGTAATTGCAGACGGGCATTTTCTTCCGTTAACGGTTTGCCAGTGATTTCACCGTCCAGTACACACACCTGATCAGAGCCAATAATTAAATGATCCGGATAACGTGACGCCAGGGATTGCGCTTTTTCCTGCGCCAGTCGAAGCACCAACTGGCGCGGTGATTCATCGCTGTGCGGGGTTTCGTCGACCTCCGGCGCGGCACATTCGAAAGAGATTTGCAGTTTTTCCAGTAGGACGCGGCGCCAGGGCGATGTGGAGGCTAAAATAAGTTTAGGCATATTTTTTTCCATCAGATATAGCGTATTGATGATAGCCATTTTAAACTATGCGCTTCGTTTTGCAGGTTGATGTTCGTTGTCAGCACTGAACGAAAATAAAGCAGTAACCCGCAATGTGTGCGAATTATTGGCAAAAGGCAACCACAGGCTGCCTTTTTCTTTGACTCTATGACGTTACAAAGTTAATATGCGCGCCCTATGCAAAAGGTAAAATTACCCCTGACTCTCGATCCGGTTCGTACGGCTCAAAAACGCCTTGATTACCAGGGTATTTATACTCCTGATCAGGTTGAGCGCGTCGCCGAATCTGTGGTCAGTGTGGACAGTGATGTGGAATGCTCCATGTCGTTCGCTATCGATAACCAACGTCTCGCAGTGTTAAACGGCGATGCGAAGGTGACGGTAACGCTCGAGTGTCAGCGTTGCGGGAAGCCGTTTACTCATCAGGTCTACACAACGTATTGTTTTAGTCCTGTGCGTTCAGACGAACAGGCTGAAGCACTGCCGGAAGCGTATGAACCGATTGAGGTTAACGAATTCGGTGAAATCGATCTGCTTGCAATGGTTGAAGATGAAATCATCCTCGCCTTGCCGGTAGTTCCGGTGCATGATTCTGAACACTGTGAAGTGTCCGAAGCGGACATGGTCTTTGGTGAACTGCCTGAAGAAGCGCAAAAGCCAAACCCATTTGCCGTATTAGCCAGCTTAAAGCGTAAGTAATTGGTGCTCCCCGTTGGATCGGGGATAAACCGTAATTGAGGAGTAAGGTCCATGGCCGTACAACAGAATAAACCAACCCGTTCCAAACGTGGCATGCGTCGTTCCCATGACGCGCTGACCGCAGTCACCAGCCTGTCTGTAGACAAAACTTCTGGTGAAAAACACCTGCGTCACCACATCACTGCCGACGGTTACTACCGCGGCCGCAAGGTCATCGCTAAGTAATCACGCGTCTGCGTGATGAAGCTTAGTGAGGATTTTCCCCAGGCAACTGGGGAAAGACCAAACCGGGCGGCGACGATACCTTGACACGTCTAACCCTGGCGTTAGATGTCATGGGAGGGGATTTCGGTCCTTCCGTGACAGTGCCTGCAGCTTTGCAGGCACTGAATTCTAATTCGCAACTCACTCTTCTTTTAGTCGGTAATCCCGACGCCATCACGCCATTACTTGCTAAAGCTGACTTTGAACAACGTTCGCGTCTGCAGATTATCCCTGCGCAGTCAGTTATCGCCAGTGATGCCCGGCCTTCGCAAGCTATTCGCGCCAGTCGCGGTAGCTCAATGCGCGTGGCGCTGGAGCTGGTTAAAGAAGGTAGAGCACAAGCCTGCGTCAGCGCCGGTAATACCGGAGCGTTGATGGGACTGGCAAAATTATTACTCAAGCCCCTTGAGGGGATTGAGCGTCCTGCGTTGGTGACGGTGCTGCCGCATCAGCAAAAGGGCAAAACGGTGGTCCTTGATTTAGGGGCCAACGTCGATTGTGATAGCACAATGTTGGTGCAATTCGCCATTATGGGCTCTGTTTTGGCTGAAGAGGTGGTGGAAATTCCCAACCCTCGCGTGGCGTTGCTCAATATTGGTGAAGAAGAAGTGAAGGGTCTTGACAGCATTCAGGATGCCTCAGCTGTGCTGAAAACAATCCCTTCTATTAATTACATCGGCTATCTTGAAGCCAATGAGTTATTAACTGGCAAGACAGATGTGCTGGTCTGTGACGGCTTTACAGGAAATGTCACATTAAAGACGATGGAAGGTGTTGTCAGGATGTTCCTTTCTCTGCTGAAATCTCAGGGTGAGGGAAAAAAACGGTCGTGGTGGCTACTGTTATTAAAGCGTTGGCTACAAAAGAGCCTGACGAGGCGATTCAGTCACCTCAACCCCGACCAGTATAACGGCGCCTGTCTGTTAGGATTGCGCGGCACGGTGATAAAAAGTCATGGTGCGGCCAATCAGCGAGCTTTTGCGGTCGCGATTGAACAGGCAGTGCAGGCGGTGCAGCGACAAGTTCCTCAGCGAATTGCCGCTCGCCTGAAATCTGTATACCCAGCTGGTTTTGAGCTGCTGGACGATGGCAAAAGCGGAACTCTGCGGTAGCAGGACGCTGCCAGCGAACTCGCAGTTTGCAAGTGACGGTATATAACCGAAAAGTGACTGAGCGTACATGTATACGAAGATTATTGGTACTGGCAGCTATCTGCCCGAACAAGTGCGGACAAACGCCGATCTGGAAAAAATGGTGGATACTTCTGACGAGTGGATTGTTACTCGTACCGGTATTCGCGAACGCCATATTGCTGCGCCAAACGAAACCGTTTCAACCATGGGTTTTGAAGCGGCAACGCGTGCAATTGAAATGGCAGGCATCGATAAAGACCAGATTGGCCTGATTGTTGTGGCAACGACTTCTGCCACCCACGCCTTCCCGAGCGCAGCATGTCAGATCCAAAGCATGCTGGGCATCAAAGGCTGCCCGGCGTTTGACGTTGCCGCAGCCTGCGCAGGTTTCACCTATGCATTGAGCGTGGCCGATCAATACGTGAAATCTGGCGCGGTGAAGTATGCTCTGGTCGTCGGTTCCGATGTACTGGCGCGCACCTGCGATCCCACCGATCGTGGGACCATTATCATTTTTGGCGATGGCGCGGGCGCTGCGGTGTTGGCTGCCTCTGAAGAGCCGGGAATCATCTCTACCCATCTGCATGCCGACGGTAGTTATGGTGAATTGCTGACGCTGCCAAACGCCGACCGCGTGAATCCAGAGAATTCAATTCATCTGACCATGGCGGGCAACGAAGTCTTCAAAGTTGCGGTAACGGAGCTGGCGCACATCGTTGATGAGACGCTGGAAGCAAATAATCTTGACCGTTCCCAACTGGACTGGCTGGTTCCACATCAGGCGAACCTGCGTATTATCAGCGCAACGGCGAAAAAACTCGGCATGTCAATGGACAATGTCGTCGTGACGCTGGACCGCCATGGTAATACCTCTGCCGCTTCTGTACCGTGCGCGCTGGATGAAGCCGTACGCGACGGGCGTATTAAGCCAGGGCAGTTGGTTCTGCTTGAAGCCTTTGGCGGTGGATTCACCTGGGGCTCCGCGCTGGTTCGTTTCTAGGATAAGGATTTAAACATGACGCAATTTGCATTTGTGTTCCCTGGTCAGGGTTCTCAAACCGTTGGCATGCTGGCTGATATGGCGGCGAGCTATCCAATTGTCGAAGAAACCTTTGCTGAAGCTTCTGCGGCGCTGGGCTATGACCTGTGGGCGCTGACCCAGCAGGGGCCAGCCGAAGAACTGAATAAAACCTGGCAAACTCAGCCAGCACTGTTAACTGCCTCTGTTGCACTGTACCGTGTATGGCAGCAGCAGGGCGGTAAAGCACCGGCGATGATGGCCGGTCACAGCCTGGGTGAATACTCCGCGCTGGTTTGCGCTGGTGTGATTGATTTTGCTGATGCGGTACGTCTGGTTGAGATGCGCGGCAAGTTCATGCAAGAAGCCGTACCGGAAGGAACTGGCGCAATGGCGGCAATCATCGGTCTGGATGATGCGTCTATTGCGAAAGCTTGTGAAGATGCAGCAGAAGGTCAGGTCGTTTCTCCGGTAAACTTCAACTCTCCGGGCCAGGTGGTCATTGCTGGTCACAAAGAAGCGGTTGAACGTGCTGGCGCTGCCTGTAAAGCTGCGGGCGCAAAACGTGCGCTGCCGTTGCCGGTGAGCGTACCTTCTCACTGTGCGCTGATGAAACCTGCTGCCGACAAACTGGCGGTTGAATTAGCGAAAATCACCTTTAACGCGCCGACCGTTCCGGTTGTGAATAACGTTGATGTCAAATGCGAAACCAATGGCGATGCCATTCGTGATGCATTGGTACGTCAGTTGTATAACCCGGTTCAATGGACGAAATCCGTTGAATACATGGCAGCGCAAGGCGTTGAGCATCTTTATGAAGTGGGGCCGGGCAAAGTGCTTACTGGCCTGACGAAACGTATTGTCGACACCCTGACCGCCTCGGCGCTGAACGAACCTTCAGCGATGGCAGCGGCGCTCGAGCTTTAAAAGAGGAACAACATGAATTTTGAAGGAAAAATCGCACTGGTAACCGGTGCTAGCCGCGGGATTGGCCGTGCAATCGCTGAAACGCTCGCAGCTCGTGGCGCGAAAGTTATCGGTACTGCGACCAGTGAAAGCGGTGCTCAGGCGATCAGTGATTATTTAGGCGCCAACGGTAAAGGTCTGATGTTGAATGTGACCGACCCGGCATCTATCGAATCTGTTCTGGAAAAAATTCGCGCAGAATTTGGTGAAGTCGATATCCTGGTCAATAATGCCGGTATCACTCGTGATAACCTGTTAATGCGAATGAAAGATGATGAGTGGAACGATATTATCGAAACCAACCTTTCATCTGTTTTCCGTCTGTCAAAAGCGGTAATGCGCGCTATGATGAAAAAGCGTCATGGTCGTATTATCACTATCGGTTCTGTGGTTGGTACCATGGGAAATGGCGGTCAGGCCAACTACGCTGCGGCGAAAGCGGGCTTGATCGGCTTCAGTAAATCACTGGCGCGCGAAGTTGCGTCACGTGGTATTACTGTAAACGTTGTTGCTCCGGGCTTTATTGAAACGGACATGACACGTGCGCTGAGCGATGACCAGCGTGCGGGTATCCTGGCGCAGGTTCCTGCGGGTCGCCTCGGCGGCGCACAGGAAATCGCCAACGCGGTTGCATTCCTGGCATCCGACGAAGCAGCTTACATCACGGGTGAAACTTTGCATGTGAACGGCGGGATGTACATGGTCTGACCGCGATTTGCACAAAATGCTCATGTTGCGCGCAGTCTGCGTGGTTATGAGTAATAATAAGTGCAAAATGATTTGCGTTGTTGGGGGGTATGGCCTCAAAATAACGCAAAATCGTGGTAAGACTTGCCGGGATTTAGTTGCAAATTTTTCAACATTTTATACACTACGAAAACCATCGCGAAAGCGAGTTTTGATAGGAAATTTAAGAGTATGAGCACTATCGAAGAACGCGTTAAGAAAATTATCGGCGAACAGCTGGGCGTTAAGCAGGAAGAAGTTACCAACAATGCTTCTTTCGTTGAAGACCTGGGCGCGGATTCTCTTGACACCGTTGAGCTGGTAATGGCTCTGGAAGAAGAGTTTGATACTGAGATTCCGGACGAAGAAGCTGAGAAAATCACCACCGTTCAGGCTGCCATTGATTACATCAACGGCCACCAGGCGTAAGTGAACATCTCCAGGCGGTCGTTCGACCGCCTGAGTTTTTTCTTTTTTGTCCCACTAGAATCATTTTTTTCCCTCCCTGGAGGACAAACGTGTCTAAGCGTCGTGTAGTTGTGACCGGACTGGGCATGTTGTCTCCTGTCGGCAATACCGTAGAGTCTACCTGGAAAGCTCTGCTTGCCGGTCAGAGTGGCATCAGCCTAATCGACCATTTCGATACTAGCGCCTATGCAACGAAATTTGCTGGCTTAGTAAAGGATTTTAACTGTGAGGACATTATCTCGCGCAAAGAACAGCGCAAGATGGATGCCTTCATTCAATATGGAATTGTCGCTGGCGTTCAGGCCATGCAGGATTCTGGCCTTGAAATAACGGAAGAGAACGCAACCCGCATTGGTGCCGCAATTGGCTCCGGGATTGGCGGCCTCGGACTGATCGAAGAAAACCACACATCTCTGATGAACGGTGGTCCGCGTAAGATCAGCCCATTCTTCGTTCCGTCAACGATTGTGAACATGGTGGCAGGTCACCTGACTATCATGTATGGCCTGCGTGGCCCAAGCATCTCTATCGCGACCGCCTGTACTTCTGGCGTGCACAACATCGGTCAAGCTGCGCGTATTATCGCGTATGGCGATGCTGACGTGATGGTTGCAGGTGGCGCAGAGAAAGCCAGTACGCCGCTGGGCGTTGGTGGTTTTGGCGCGGCACGTGCATTATCTACCCGCAATGATAACCCGCAAGCGGCTAGCCGTCCGTGGGATAAAGAGCGTGATGGTTTCGTACTGGGCGATGGCGCCGGTATGCTGGTACTTGAAGAGTACGAACACGCGAAAAAACGCGGTGCGAAAATTTACGCTGAACTCGTCGGCTTTGGTATGAGCAGCGATGCTTACCATATGACGTCGCCGCCGGAAAACGGCGCAGGCGCAGCACTGGCAATGGCAAATGCTCTGCGTGACGCAGGAATTGAGCCTGGCCAGATTGGCTACGTGAATGCGCACGGTACTTCTACGCCAGCTGGCGATAAAGCTGAAGCGCAGGCCGTGAAAACTATCTTCGGTGAAGCTGCAAGCCGTGTGCTGGTAAGCTCCACGAAATCCATGACCGGTCACCTGTTAGGTGCAGCAGGTGCAGTAGAGTCTATCTACTCCATCCTGGCGCTGCGCGATCAGGCTGTTCCGCCGACCATCAACCTGGATAACCCGGATGAAGGTTGCGATCTGGATTTTGTGCCGCATGAAGCGCGTCAGGTCAGCGGAATGGAATACACCCTGTGTAACTCCTTCGGCTTCGGTGGTACCAATGGTTCTTTGATCTTCAAAAAGATCTAAGTCGCCATTTCCCACCCACATAAAAGGTCCGCTTGCGGGCCTTTTTTCTTAGATTTTATTCAGACTTGTTCCGCAGTGAACATGCTGCCACACTTACAATCCTATTATAAGGAGCCGGTATGTTCTTAATTAACGGTCATAAACAGGATTCGCTGGCAGCAAGCGATCGGGCCATACAATTTGGCGATGGCTGTTTCACGACAGCCAGAATTATCGACGGTAAAGTCAGCTTATTATCCGCGCACATTACGCGACTACAGGAAGCCTGTCAGCGGTTAATGATCGTTTGTGACTTCTGGGTGCAGCTTGAGCACGAGATGGCAACTCTGGCGGCAGAGCAGCAGAATGGAGTGCTGAAAGTGGTGATCAGTCGTGGCAGTGGTGGGCGAGGTTACAGTACGTTAAACAGCGGACCGGCAACGCGCATGCTCTCAGTTACGGCTTACCCAACGCATTACGACCGCTTACGCAAAGAGGGAATGCTGCTGGCACTAAGCCCGGTACGCCTGGGACGCAATCCTCATCTTGCGGGAATTAAACATCTTAATCGTCTTGAGCAAGTGTTGATTCGCTCTCATCTTGAGCAGACAAACGCCGACGAGGCGCTGGTTCTTGACAGTGAAGGGTGGGTTACGGAATGCTGTGCAGCTAATTTGTTCTGGCGTAAAGGCAACGTGGTCTACACGCCGCGTCTGGATCAGGCTGGAGTTAACGGTATTATGCGACAATTCTGTATCCGTTTACTGGCACAATCCTCCTATCAGATTGCCGAAGTGCAAGCCTCGTTGGAAGACGTGATGCAGGCAGATGAAGTGATGGTTTGTAATGCGCTGATGCCAGTTATGCCTGTGCGTGCCTGTGATGATGTCTTCTTTTCGTCAACAACGCTATATGAATATTTAGCCCCACTTTGTGAGCACCCGAATTAGTCATGAAAAAAGTGTTATTGATTATCCTGTTATTGCTGATGGTACTGGGTATCGCCGCTGGTGTGGGCGTCTGGAAGGTTCGCCATCTTGCCGACAGCAAATTACTTATTAAAGAAGAGACGATATTCACCCTGAAACCTGGAACCGGAAGAATGGCTCTCGGTGAACAATTGTATGCCGATAAAATCATCAATCGCCCCCGCGTCTTTCAGTGGTTGCTGCGTATTGAGCCGGACCTTTCCCATTTCAAAGCCGGGACTTATCGCTTTACGCCGCAGATGACCGTGCGCGAAATGTTACAGCTGCTGAAAAGCGGGAAAGAAGCGCAGTTTCCGCTACGCCTGGTAGAAGGGATGCGTCTGAGCGACTACCTCAAACAATTGCGTGAGGCACCCTATATCACGCACACGTTAAGCGACGATAAATACGCTACCGTGGCGCAGGCCCTGGAACTTGAAAATCCAGAGTGGATTGAGGGCTGGTTTTGGCCAGACACCTGGATGTATACCGCTAATACCACTGATGTCGCGTTACTCAAACGAGCGCACAAGAAAATGGTGAAAGCGGTCGATAGCGCCTGGGATGGGCGAGCGGATGGTCTGCCGTATAAAGATAAAAACCAGTTGGTAACGATGGCGTCGATAATCGAAAAAGAAACCGCCGTTGCCAGCGAGCGCGATCAGGTTGCCTCAGTATTTATCAACCGTTTACGTATCGGCATGCGCCTGCAAACCGACCCGACGGTGATTTACGGGATGGGAGAGCGTTATAATGGCAAACTTTCTCGTGCAGATCTGGAAACGCCGACAGCGTATAACACCTACACCATTACTGGTCTGCCGCCAGGCGCGATTGCTACGCCGGGGGCGGATTCGCTGAAGGCTGCTGCGCATCCGGCGAAAACGCCGTATCTCTATTTTGTGGCCGATGGTAAAGGCGGTCACACGTTTAATACCAATCTTGCCAGTCATAACAAGTCTGTGCAGGATTATCTGAAAGTGCTTAAGGAAAAAAATGCGCAGTAAGTATATCGTCATTGAAGGGCTGGAAGGCGCAGGCAAAACCACCGCGCGAAACGTGGTGGTTGAGACGCTTGAGCAACTGGGGATCCGCGACATGGTTTTCACTCGAGAACCTGGCGGTACGCAGCTGGCGGAAAAATTAAGAAGCCTGGTGCTGGATATCAAATCGGTAGGCGATGAAGTCATTACCGATAAAGCCGAAGTACTGATGTTTTATGCCGCGCGCGTTCAGTTGGTGGAAACTGTCATCAAACCGGCGCTGGCGAAAGGCACCTGGGTGATTGGCGATCGGCACGATCTCTCCACTCAGGCGTATCAGGGCGGCGGTCGTGGCATTGACCAGCATATGCTGGCGACGCTGCGTGATGCTGTTCTGGGGGATTTTCGTCCTGACTTGACGCTTTATCTTGATGTGACCCCAGAAGTGGGGTTAAAACGCGCCCGTGCGCGTGGCGAACTGGATCGCATTGAGCAAGAGTCATTCGATTTCTTTAATCGTACTCGCGCCCGCTATCTTGAACTGGCGGCACAGGATAAAAGCATTTACACCATTGATGCCACTCAGCCACTGGAATCAGTGATGGAGGCGATTCGCACCACCGTGACTCACTGGGTTAAGGAACATAACGCATGAGATGGTATCCGTGGTTAAGACCCGATTTCGAGAAACTGGTAGCCAACTATCAGGCCGGAAGGGGTCACCATGCGCTACTCATTCAGGCGTTACCTGGCATGGGCGATGACGCCTTAATCTACGCTTTAAGCCGTTATCTCCTGTGCCAACAACCAGAGGGGCATAAAAGCTGCGGCCACTGTCGTGGATGTCAGTTGATGCAGGCGGGAACGCATCCCGACTATTACACCCTTGCTCCCGAAAAAGGGAAGAACGCGCTGGGCATTGATGCGGTGCGTGAAGTCACTGAAAAACTGAATGAACACGCGCGTTTAGGCGGTGCTAAAGTTGTCTGGATAACCGATGCCGCCTTGCTGACCGACGCTGCGGCGAACGCTTTGCTAAAAACACTCGAAGAGCCGCCGGCAGAAACCTGGTTTTTCCTTGCTACCCGGGAGCCTGAACGTTTACTGGCGACATTACGTAGTCGTTGTCGGCTACATTACCTCGCACCACCGCCAGAACAGTACGCCGTGACCTGGCTTTCACGTGAAGTGACAATGTCACAGGACGCGTTACTTGCCGCACTGCGCTTAAGCGCCGGTTCGCCTGGCGCGGCGTTGGCGTTGTTTCAGGGAGATACCTGGCAGGCCCGCGAAACACTTTGCCTGGCGTTGGCTCACAGTGTGCAATCTGGCGACTGGTATTCCCTGTTGCCGACACTTAATCATGAACAAGCTCCGGCGCGTCTGCACTGGCTGGCAACCCTGATGATGGACGCTCTCAAGCGCAAGTATGGCGCTTCGCAGGTTACCAATGTTGATGTGCCGGGCGTTGTTGCTGCGCTGGCAAACCAGCTTTCTCCCGCGCGCCTGCAGGCTATACTGGGGGATGTTTGTCACACCCGTGAGCAGTTAATTTCTGTCACTGGCGTAAACCGCGAGCTTCTCATCACCGATCTTTTACTGCGTATTGAGCATTACCTGCAACCGGGCGTTGTGCTACCGGTTCCTCATCTTTAAGAGAGACATCATGTTTTTAGTCGACTCACACTGCCATCTCGATGGTCTGGATTATGAATCTTTGCATAAGGACGTGGATGACGTTCTGGCGAAAGCCGCTGCGCGCGATGTGAAATTTTGTCTGGCGGTTGCCACGACATTACCGGGTTATCTGCATATGCGGGATCTGGTAGGCGAACGTGACAATGTCGTATTTTCTTGCGGCGTGCATCCGCTCAACCAGAACGATCCCTATGATGTGGAAGATTTACGCCGCCTGGCTGCGGAAGAGGGCGTTGTTGCCCTTGGGGAAACCGGGCTGGATTATTATTACACGCCGGAAACTAAAGTGCGTCAGCAAGAGTCTTTCATCCACCATATCCAGATTGGTCGTGAACTGAACAAGCCGGTTATTGTCCATACGCGTGACGCCCGTGCCGATACGCTGGCAATTCTGCGCGAAGAAAAGGTGACGGATTGCGGTGGCGTACTACACTGTTTTACAGAGGACAGAGAAACGGCAGGCAAATTACTGGATCTTGGATTTTACATCTCCTTCTCCGGCATTGTGACCTTCCGTAATGCAGAACAACTACGTGATGCCGCGCGTTATGTGCCGCTCGACCGGTTACTGGTCGAAACTGACGCGCCTTATCTGGCACCTGTGCCGCATCGAGGAAAAGAGAATCAACCTGCAATGGTTCGTGATGTTGCTGAATACATGGCTGTGTTGAAAGGTGTTGCCGTTGAAGAGCTGGCGCAGGTAACCACCGATAACTTCGCCCGTCTGTTTCACATCGACGCTTCCCGCCTTCAATCCATCCGTTAAATGAATTTATTTTAAGGCTCGTAATTAATTACTAAAACGAGTAAAGTTCACCGCCGCAAATTGGGCGGTGAATAACCATGTTTGATGCATTATGGCATTTATTTTGTCAATACGTGCAACTTCGCTAAAGCTCCGAAGTTGAAACGTGATAGCCGTCAAACAAATCGGTAATGAATTATTTTACTCTGTGTAATAAATAAAGGGCGCTTAGACGCCCTGTACACGGCAAGGTTCTCCCCCCCTTGCCACGCGTGAGAACGTTAAAAGCACCCATACTCAGGAGCACTCTCAATTATGTTTAAGAATGCATTTGCTAACCTGCAAAAGGTCGGTAAATCGCTGATGCTGCCGGTATCCGTACTGCCTATCGCAGGTATTCTGCTTGGCGTCGGTTCCGCGAATTTCAGCTGGCTGCCCGCCGTTGTATCGCATGTTATGGCAGAAGCGGGCGGTTCCGTTTTTGCAAACATGCCACTGATTTTTGCAATTGGTGTCGCCCTCGGCTTTACCAATAACGATGGCGTATCCGCGCTGGCCGCAGTTGTTGCCTATGGCATCATGGTAAAAACCATGGCCGTGGTTGCGCCGCTGGTACTGCATTTACCTGCTGAAGAAATTGCCGCTAAACACCTGGCGGATACGGGCGTACTCGGGGGGATCATCTCCGGTGCGATCGCAGCGTACATGTTTAACCGTTTCTACCGTATTAAGCTGCCTGAGTATCTTGGCTTCTTTGCCGGTAAACGCTTTGTGCCGATCATTTCTGGCCTGGCTGCCATCTTTACTGGCGTTGTGCTGTCCTTTATTTGGCCGCCAATTGGTTCCGCCATTCAGACCTTCTCCCAGTGGGCTGCTTACCAGAACCCGGTAGTTGCGTTTGGCATTTACGGCTTCATCGAACGCTGCTTGGTACCGTTTGGTCTGCACCACATCTGGAACGTACCTTTCCAGATGCAGATTGGTGAATACACAAACGCCGCAGGTCAGGTATTCCACGGTGACATTCCGCGTTATATGGCGGGTGACCCGACCGCGGGTAAACTGTCTGGCGGCTTCCTGTTCAAAATGTACGGTCTGCCGGCTGCCGCGATTGCTATCTGGCACTCTGCTAAACCAGAAAACCGCGCTAAAGTGGGCGGTATCATGATTTCCGCGGCGTTGACCTCGTTCCTGACCGGTATTACCGAGCCAATCGAGTTCTCCTTCATGTTCGTTGCGCCGATCCTGTACATCATCCACGCGATTCTGGCAGGTCTGGCATTCCCGATCTGTATCCTGCTGGGTATGCGCGATGGTACATCGTTCTCGCACGGTCTGATCGACTTCATCGTTCTGTCTGGTAACAGCAGCAAGCTGTGGCTGTTCCCGATTGTCGGTATCGGTTATGCGATCGTTTACTACACCATCTTCCGCGTGCTGATTAAAGCTCTGGATCTGAAAACCCCGGGCCGTGAAGACGCAACTGAAGATGCGAAAGCTACCGGCACCAGCGAAATGGCACCGGCTCTGGTTGCTGCATTTGGTGGTAAAGAAAACATCACTAACCTTGACGCATGTATTACCCGTCTGCGTGTTAGCGTCGCTGATGTGTCCAAAGTGGATCAGGCTGGCCTGAAGAAACTGGGCGCAGCGGGCGTAGTGGTTGCTGGTTCCGGTGTTCAGGCGATTTTCGGTACGAAATCCGATAACCTGAAAACCGAAATGGATGAGTACATCCGCAACAACTAATCCGTAAGACGTTGGGGAGACTAAGGCAGCCGAATGGCTGCCTTTTTTACAGCCGCTAATCAGACCGGTCATCATTAAATTGC
The DNA here is from genome assembly GCF_005845405.1 of Escherichia sp. E4930. NCBI lineage: Bacteria > Pseudomonadati > Pseudomonadota > Gammaproteobacteria > Enterobacterales > Enterobacteriaceae > Escherichia > Escherichia sp. E4930. The sequence goes on from NZ_VCDZ01000003.1 coordinate 153,810, forward strand.
GTGTTGCGCCCGGGACGATAGTTCCTTTCACGTCGATATCGTAGGTTTTGTCGAGCAGATTATTTCCGGCAATGAGACGTTTTGGGGTATCTGATAACAGGCGAACAGCTCCACCTGCGAATAGCAATTTTGCCCGGCAGTGGAAGGAAACTGTCAAAGCAATGCTGGTGGTAGCAGGAAGGGCCTGGTAGCCGATATCCCTGTTATTATCTAAACCAAAGAGAAAAGGTGTTTTCGGCCCATTCATAGGCAAAAATGGGAATAATGGCGATGTATACGGCAGTAAAACGATTTTTTGCTTATAAATCGTGGCTTAAGGTTGAAAGAGCAGGTTTAACTCGACCATACTCTATACTCGCAGTGTAGCGCGGCGTAGCATGGCGCAACGCATGGCAATTTGAAAAAGGAAAATGTCGTGGCAGAAGAAACTATTTTCAGCAAAATTATTCGTCGTGAGATCCCCTCCGATATCGTCTACCAGGATGAGCTGGTAACGGCGTTTCGCGATATTTCGCCGCAAGCGCCAACGCATATTCTGATCATTCCAAATATCCTTATCCCTACCGTGAACGATGTGTCTGCCGAGCATGAGCAGGCGCTGGGGCGTATGATCACCGTAGCGGCAAAAATCGCCGAGCAAGAAGGCATTGCCGAAGACGGCTATCGTTTGATCATGAATACCAACCGTCATGGCGGACAAGAGGTCTATCACATTCATATGCACCTGCTGGGTGGCCGTCCGTTGGGACCAATGCTGGCGCATAAAGGCCTGTAACGATGAGAAAAGGGTGCTTTGGACTGGCGTCTCTGGCGTTGCTATTGCTGGTCGGTTGTCGTTCACATCCGGAAATCCCGGTGAATGATGAACAGTCACTGGTGATGGAGTCATCTTTGCTGGCAGCGGGCATTAGCGCAGAAAAGCCCGTTCTTTCAACGTCTGATATTCAGCCTTCAGCATCCTCGACGCTTTATAACGAAAGGCAAGAACCCGTTACCGTTCATTATCGTTTTTACTGGTATGACGCCAGGGGGCTTGAGATGCACCCTCTGGAAACGCCGCGCAGCGTCACCATTCCCGCACGTTCAGCGGTGACTCTGTACGGCAGCGCCAATTTTCTTGGAGCGCACAAAGTCAGACTTTATCTTTATTTGTAAGGGGTGAATCTTGATGACAAAAATGAGTCGCTACGCTTTAATCACCGCGCTGGCGATATTTCTTGCCGGGTGTGTGGGGCCACGTGAACCCGCACCGGTAGAAGAAGTAAAACCTGCGCCGGAGCAACCGGCTGAGCCGCAACAGCCAGTACCCACAGTGCCATCAGTGCCGACGATCCCGGAGCAGCCAGGGCCAATTGAGCACGAAGACCAAACCGCACCGCCTGCGCCGCATATTCGTCATTATGACTGGAATGGCGCAATGCAGCCGATGGTCGGTAAGATGCTTGGGGCCGATGGCGTGACCGCAGGCAGCGTCTTGCTGGTTGATAGCGTCAATAACCGCACCAATGGTTCTTTGAATACCGGGGAAGCGACAGAAACGCTGCGCAATGCACTGGCTAATAACGGTAAATTTACCCTCGTTTCCGCCCAGCAGCTTTCGATGGCCAAGCAGCAGTTAGGTTTGTCGCCGCAGGATAGCTTAGGCACCCGTAGTAAAGCCATTGGTATTGCTCGCAACGTGGGGGCTCATTACGTGCTGTACTCCAGCGCCTCTGGCAACGTTAACGCTCCGACCCTGCAAATGCAGTTGATGCTGGTGCAGACGGGCGAAATTATCTGGTCAGGTAAAGGTGCCGTTCAGCAACAATAATCCCATCACGCGCGACGAGTTATTGTCGCGCTATTTCCCGCAGTATCACCCCGTCGCGACGTTTAACAGTGGACTTAGCGGCGGGAGTTTTCTCATTGAACATCAGGATCAGCGTTTTGTTGTGCGTCAGACTCACGATCCTGATGCGCCGCAGTCCGTGTTTCTGCGCCAGTACCGGGCGTTATCACGATTACCGGCATACCTTGCACCAAAGCCACATCTCTATCTCCGTGGCTGGATGGTGGTCGACTACTTGCCCGGCGAGGTAAAAACGCAATTGCCGGATACCGACGAACTGGCAGGCTTGCTGTATTATCTGCATCAACAACCGCGTTTTGGCTGGCGAATAACCCTGCTGCCGTTACTGGAACGGTACTGGCAGCGAAGCGATCCGGCGCGGCGGACAGCGGGTTGGCTGCGACTATTAAAACGACTGCGCAAAATACGGGAACCACAGCCATTACGTTTAAGCCCGTTGCATATGGATGTTCATGCAGGGAACTTAGTCTATACCTCGTCAGGGCTAAAGCTCATCGACTGGGAGTATGCCGGTGATGGTGATATCGCTCTGGAACTGGCGGCGGTGTGGGTGGAAAATAGTGAGCAGCACCGGCAACTAGTTAATGACTATGCCGTGCGGGCGAATATTAATCCGGCGCATTTGTGGCATCAGGTCAGGCGCTGGTTTCCCTGGTTACTGATGCTGAAAGCAGGGTGGTTTGAGTACCGCTGGCAACAAACCAGCGATCAACAATTTATCAGGCTGGCCAATGACACCTGGCGGCAGCTATCAATAAAACAATAAGGAGAGCAGTGTGGGTCCAGTAATGTTGGATGTTGAAGGTTATGAACTGGACGCGGAAGAGCGCGAAATACTTGCGCATCCGCTGGTGGGAGGGCTGATTCTCTTTACACGTAACTATCATGATCCAGCACAGTTGCGCGAACTGGTACGCCAGATCCGCGCAGCTTCACGCAATCACCTGGTGGTGGCGGTGGATCAGGAAGGTGGACGTGTACAGCGTTTTCGTGACGGTTTTACCCGCTTACCGGCAGCACAATCATTCGCTGCGCTTTTAGGAATGGAAGAGGGGGGCAAACTGGCGCAAGAGGCAGGTTGGCTGATGGCCAGCGAAATGATCGCTATGGATATTGATATCAGCTTTGCACCAGTGCTGGACGTAGGACATATCAGCGCGGCGATTGGTGAACGTTCTTATCATGCCGACCCAGAAAAAGCCCTCGCAATCGCCAGTCGGTTTATTGATGGGATGCATGAAGCCGGAATGAAAACCACCGGTAAACATTTTCCTGGCCACGGTGCTGTAACTGCAGATTCACACAAAGAGACGCCGTGCGACCCACGCCCGCAAGCGGAAATTCGTGCCAAAGATATGTCGGTTTTCAGTACGTTAATTCGCGAAAATAAACTCGATGCCATTATGCCCGCGCATGTGATCTACAGCGATGTTGATCCGCGTCCGGCGAGCGGTTCTCCCCACTGGCTGAAAACTGTTTTACGTCAGGAGCTGGGGTTTGACGGCGTGATTTTCTCTGACGATTTATCGATGGAAGGTGCCGCGATTATGGGCAGTTATGCCGAGCGTGGACAGGCATCACTGGATGCAGGTTGCGATATGATCCTGGTCTGCAATAATCGTAAAGGGGCCGTCAGCGTGTTAGATAATCTGTCACCGATCAAGGCAGAACGTGTTACACGTTTGTATCATAAAGGTTCATTTTCGCGACAGGAACTGATGGACTCGGCTCGCTGGAAAGAGATCAGCGCCCGTCTGAATCAGTTACATGAACGCTGGCAGGAAGAGAAGGCAGGTCACTAACCCTGGCTTATGTGAGGAAGCGATGATTATCTATTTGCACGGTTTTGACTCTAACAGTCCGGGTAACCACGAGAAAGTCTTACAATTGCAGTTTATTGACCCGGATGTACGGCTAATAAGCTACAGTACGCGGCATCCGAAACATGATATGCAGCATTTGCTCAAAGAAGTGGACAAAATGCTGCAACTGAACGTCGACGAGCGCCCGCTCATTTGTGGTGTTGGTCTGGGCGGTTATTGGGCAGAGCGGATTGGTTTTCTCTGTGATATTCGCCAGGTGATCTTCAATCCCAATTTGTTCCCTTATGAGAACATGGAAGGGAAGATTGATCGCCCGGAAGAGTATGCCGATATTGCCACCAAGTGTGTGACCAACTTCCGTGAGAAGAATCGCGATCGTTGCCTGGTGATTTTGTCGCGTCACGATGAAGCGCTTAACAGTCAGCGGACATCTGAAGAGCTGCATCATTATTACGAGATTGTCTGGGACGAAGAGCAGACGCACAAATTCAAAAATATCTCTCCGCATTTGCAGCGCATTAAAGCATTCAAAACCCTCGGTTAATTGGCATCGTCGCATCAGGTAACCTTGTCGGTACCTGATGCGGCCCCGGATTCTGTAGGTCGGATAAGGCGTTCACGCCGCATCCGACACTGGCAATGTGCCTGATGCGACGCCGTTCGCGTCTTATCAGGCCTACCAAACGCCCTCCATATACGCATCACTCTCCTGAATTAGCTCGAATAATAAACAATAAACTCTGTTTTTTGATCTCAACAGGTAAAGTCGCCTATCTTTTCAGCAACAAAACTTGATTAACATCAATTTTGGTATGACCAATGCACCATTCATGTTATTCTCAATAGCGAAGAACATTTTCATTGCTGTAACCTGTTGTTAATTAAGAGCTATGTTAATAACCATTAGTTAACAATTGGTTAATAAATTTAAGGGGGTCACGTTGACTACGCCATTGAAAAAAATTGTGATTGTCGGCGGCGGTGCTGGTGGGCTGGAAATGGCAACACAGCTTGGAGATAAGCTGGGGCGCAAGAAAAAAGCCAAAATTACATTGGTCGATCGTAACCACAGTCACCTGTGGAAACCGTTGCTGCACGAAGTGGCGACCGGATCGCTCGATGAAGGCGTTGATGCGCTGAGCTATCTGGCCCATGCGCGTAATCATGGTTTCCAGTTTCAGCTGGGGTCTGTGGTTGATATCGATCGTGAAGCGAAAACAATCACCATTGCTGAACTGCGCGACGAAAAAGGTGAATTGTTAGTTCCAGAGCGGAAAATTGCTTACGACACGCTGGTGATGGCGCTGGGTAGCACCTCTAACGATTTCAACACGCCGGGCGTAAAAGAGAACTGCATTTTCCTTGATAACCCGCATCAGGCACGTCGTTTCCATCAGGAGATGCTGAATCTGTTCCTGAAGTTTTCTGCTAACCTGGGTGCCAATGGCAAAGTGAATATTGCGATTGTTGGCGGCGGCGCGACCGGCGTAGAGCTCTCTGCCGAATTGCACAATGCCGTGAAACAACTGCACAGTTACGGTTACAAAGGGCTGACCAACGAAGCCCTGAACGTTACTCTGGTGGAAGCGGGAGAGCGAATTTTGCCAGCGTTACCGCCGCGTATCTCTGCTGCGGCTCACAATGAGTTAACGAAACTGGGCGTTCGCGTGCTGACGCAAACTATGGTTACCAGTGCCGATGAAGGCGGTTTGCACACTAAAGATGGTGAATATATTCAGGCCGATCTGATGGTGTGGGCTGCCGGGATAAAAGCACCAGATTTCCTGAAAGATATTGGTGGTCTTGAAACCAACCGTATCAACCAACTGGTGGTGGAACCGACGCTGCAAACCACGCGCGATCCAGACATTTACGCTATTGGCGACTGTGCGTCATGCCCGCGTCCGGAAGGGGGCTTTGTACCGCCGCGCGCTCAGGCCGCACATCAGATGGCGACCTGCGCAATGAACAACATTCTGGCGCAGATGAACGGTAAACCGCTGAAAAATTATCAGTATAAGGATCACGGTTCGCTGGTATCGCTGTCCAACTTCTCCACCGTCGGTAGCCTGATGGGTAACCTGACGCGCGGTTCAATGATGATTGAAGGACGAATTGCGCGCTTTGTGTACATCTCGCTATACCGAATGCATCAGATTGCGCTGCATGGCTACTTTAAAACCGGATTAATGATGCTGGTGGGCAGTATCAACCGCGTTATCCGTCCGCGTTTGAAGTTGCATTAATCGGCGTACACTGGCGGATGTGGCGTAAACGCCTCATCCGCCCTGGACAAATGGTACGAGCGGTAGGCCTGATAAGACGCGTTAAGCGTCGCATCAGGCATTCCTTCAGACTCCTCCGAATCCTTAAGTATTTCCAGCTATTCCCACGCTTTTCATCTTCTGTCTGATAGCTGCTTTTCCCCTTCGCTTGCATGATTGTCATAACTGCAAAGAAGGAGGTGTTCCCGTGAATAAATCAATGTTGGCGGGTATCGGGATTGGTGTAGCGGCTGCGCTTGGCGTAGCGGCAGTGGCCAGTCTGAACGTGTTTGAACGTGGCCCGCAATACGCTCAGGTTGTCTCTGCAACCCCAATCAAGGAAACGGTTAAAACACCGCGTCAGGAGTGTCGCAATGTCACGGTGACCCATCGCCGACCGGTGCAGGATGAAAACCGCATTGCTGGTTCGGTCCTTGGGGCCGTCGCTGGCGGGGTGATAGGGCATCAGTTTGGCGGTGGTCGCGGTAAAGATGTCGCCACTGTTGTGGGGGCGCTGGGCGGTGGATATGCCGGTAACCAGATCCAGGGCTCTCTCCAGGAAAGCGATACTTACACTACCACGCAGCAGCGTTGTAAAACGGTGTATGACAAGTCAGAAAAAATGCTCGGTTATGATGTGACCTATAAGATTGGCGATCAGCAGGGCAAAATTCGGATGAACAGCGATCCGGGTACGCAAATCCCATTAGATAACAATGGGCAACTGGTTCTGAATAACAAAGTATAACAAGGCTGTACTCTGCAATTTAGCCCCTCATTCGCTCAGGCTGAGGGGCTTTTTTTTGCGTCTTACTTCACCAGTTCAGGCCATAAACGCAGCGTTGTCCGGGCAACCAGCATCAGTTTTTCCAGCGATGCGCCTTCACGGGCGCTTATCGACATCCCCTGAATAATACAATTAAGAAATTCCGCAAGATGCGTTACGTCACAGTGGGCGGGAATTTCCCCGCGTGCCTGGCGTTGACTTAAAAACTGCTGCAAGGTGCGTTCTTGCATTGCGTGACGTGATTTCACCGTATGAGCAATATCGCCCGAATCCGCTGAAAGCGTGGTGCAGTTGTTAATCATAAAGCAACCCGCGGGGGTGTCTTTGCTGGTAAAGCAGCTGGCGACGGCAGCGAAATAGTCCGCCAGTGCAGACTCCACGCTTTTTTCTTCACAAAACAACTGCGCTTCATGCTTAGCGGCAAAGCGATCGATATAACGGTCGAGTACGGCGCGAAATAACCCCTCTTTGTTGGTAAATTCCGCGTAGAGCGTTGGCGCTTTGGCTCCGGTCGCTTCAACGAGGTCCGCAAGGGAAGTCGCTTCATAACCGTGCTGCCAGAACAATTTCATGGCCTTATCAAGCGCGGCTTCCCTGTCGAACACTTTTGGGCGGCCACGGCTTTTTTTTACACAATGTGTTGAGTCTGTTGCCATGATGCCATTGTACCTGGTGGCTGTGAATGAATGGTTATTATAAAAATAATCACCTCCCTTCACCAGTCCAGAAAATAGAAAAATAAAAACTCTCTATTTAACTGAAATTTAAAGTTTTTTAATTTAATTAATGGTTGTTATAAAAAACCTCTTGTATGTGATCCAGATCACATCTATCATTTAGTTATCGATCGTTAAGTAATTTCTTGCGACGCCATTCACCTGCATAAGGCCACTATTATGAAAAACGTAAAAACCCTCATCGCTGCGGCGATTTTAAGTTCCATGTCATTTGCCAGCTTTGCTGCTGTCGAAGTTCAGGCGACACCAGAAGGCCAACAAAAAGTGGGTACAATTAGTGCTAACGCGGGGACAAATCTGGGATCGCTGGAAGAACAGCTGGCACAAAAAGCGGATGAGATGGGCGCAAAATCTTTCCGTATTACTTCAGTAACCGGTCCGAATACCCTCCACGGAACGGCAGTCATTTATAAATAAGCATTAACCCTCATTAATGCCCGCTATTGCTGCTTTTTTCCCCGCGACATACTGTGCCGCGGGGATTTTTTTATCCGGGAGTTACAGCGATTGTGGGCTCAGTTGATGGCGGCGCACATCTACCGGCATCCCGGAACGGACATCCATCACATGCTGCATCACTTCAGCGTCAGTTTGCGCTGCATCTTTAAATGATTGCATTGCACTATTCAGCGTTATCGGCAATAGCTGCGGATCATCATCAATCTTCTCTGATAGCGGCTGATGCACTTCAACCAGACGCGCACCGTTTGGTTCGGCAGAGACTTTAATCGGCGTGTTGATGATATTCACTTTGGTGCCTGGGGTGACCTGGCTAAAGAGTGTTTTGATATCGTCATCCCGCAGACGAATACAGCCAGAACTTACCCGCATGCCAATGCCGAAATCGGCGTTCGTACCATGAAGCAAATAAACGCCGCCATAGGCCGCCAGACGAATCGCATGATGGCCCATTGGGTTATCCGGTCCAGCCGGCACTACCGCAGGCAACTCAATTCTCTGTGCTTTATAACGGGCGCGGATGTTTGCCGTTGGCGTCCAGGTTGGGTTTGCACGTTTGTCTGAAACGGTGGTCACCATTGTCGGTGTCAGCGTGTCACCCCCCAACTGACCAATGCCGATGGGATACACGGTCACTGAATTTTTACCCGGTGGGTAGTAATAGAGACGCAGCTCCGCAATGTTGATCACAATGCCTTCGCGCGGCGCGTCTGGTAGTAGAGTTTGCAATGGGATCGTTAACACGCTACCCGCGCGTGGCACGTAAGGATCAACGCCGGGGTTAGCCTGTAACAGAGCGAGAAAGCCGACGTTATATTTTTTGGCGATCGCTTCCAGCGACCCACCGTCATTTTCCACTACATGAAATTTGTTTTCGCCAACCAGGCGACTGCCCGCTGGCGGCAGCGGCCAGGTGTTGGCTTTTGCCGGTAGCGTCAGCGCCACGGCTGCGGCGAACGTAAAAAACGTTAGCCAGCGAGAAAAACGCGTTTTGATCATCACCAAAAATCCATAATAAATATAAGGTTATTGTAATAAAAAGATAAGCCTGAATTATGGATGGTGACAGTGTCGGATAGTGCAGGGAAGTGCAAAGAATTTGTAAATGTTGCAGATGGGGGCGCAGAAACGCCCCCGATCTCACCATTAAGCGATCGCGTTCTCTTCCAGTTCACGCATAAACTGTCGAACCCATTCGATACGCGTTTTCCGCTCGCTCAAATCCTGAATAAACTTCAGGCGCGTCGGGCCATCAAGGCGATAATGCTGCGGCTGTTTTTGCAGCAAACCAATCAACCAGGCTGGATTAACGTGATTTTTCTCGGCAAATTCGATCACGCCGCCTTTCTCATTACCTTCCAGCTTCCTGATCCCCAGTTTCTGCGCTTGCTGGCGCAGACGGGCAATATCCAGCAGGGTACGCGCCGGATCCGGCAGCAGGCCGAAGCGATCGATAAGCTCGACTTTGATCTCTTCCAGTTCGTTTTCCGTTTTGGCGCTGGCAATACGTTTGTAGAACGACAGACGCGTGTTCACGTCAGGGATGAAATCATCTGGCAATAGCGACGGCATCCGCAGCTCGACTTCTGTTTGCTGGCTGGTGAGATCTTCCAGCGACGGCTCGCGTCCGGCTTTCAGTGCATCGACGGCGTTTTCCAGCAACTCCATATACAGCGAGAAACCGATGGTTTCCATCGAGCCGCTCTGTTCTTCGCCAAGCAATTCACCCGCGCCGCGGATCTCCAGATCGTGCGTTGCCAGCGCAAAGCCTGCCCCGAGATCTTCCAGCGAGGCAATCGCTTCAAGACGTTTTTGCGCATCGGTAGTCATCGCTTTCGGATGCGGCGTCAGCAGCCATGCATATGCCTGATGATGCGAACGTCCGACGCGACCGCGCAACTGGTGCAGCTGCGCCAGACCGAAGTGATCCGCGCGTTCAATGATAATGGTGTTGGCAGTCGGGATGTCGATTCCGGTTTCGATAATGGTGGTACAAACCAGCACGTTGAAACGTTGATGATGGAAATCATTCATCACCCGTTCCAGCTCGCGCTCGCGCATCTGCCCGTGACCGATAGCAATCCGCGCTTCTGGCACCAGTTCCGCCAGCCGTTCGGCGGCTTTCTGGATGTTTTCCACATCGTTGTAGAGATAATAAACCTGACCGCCGCGCAGAACTTCACGCAGTATCGCCTCCCGGACCACCAGACTGTCATACTCGCGGACAAACGTTTTGACCGCCAGACGACGGGCGGGCGGCGTGGCGATAATCGACAGGTCACGCATTCCGCTCATCGCCATATTCAGCGTACGTGGGATCGGCGTAGCGGTAAGCGTCAGAATATCCACGTTCGCACGCATCGCTTTAATGCGCTCTTTATGACGCACCCCGAAGCGGTGTTCTTCATCGACAATCAGCAGGCCTAAATCTTTAAACTTGACGTCATTTTGCAGCAGTTTGTGCGTACCGATCAGAATATCGATTTTCCCTTCCGCTACTTCCGCAAGGATTTGCGTCTGCTCTTTAGCGCTGCGGAAACGGGAGATCATTTCGATACGTACCGGCCAGTTGGCGAAACGGTCGCGGAAGTTGTCGTAATGCTGTTGCGCGAGAAGGGTGGTAGGCACCAGCACCGCTACCTGCTTGTGGTTATCTACTGCCAGGAAAGCGGCGCGCATCGCCACTTCTGTTTTCCCAAAGCCAACATCGCCGCACACCAGACGATCCATTGCCAGCGGCTGACACATGTCGCTAAGCACCGCATTAATGGCCTGCGCCTGATCCTGCGTGGTTTCAAACGGGAAGCTGTCGCAGAACAACTGATACTGCTCGCGATCGTGTTTAAACGCGAAGCCCTCTTTGGCGGCGCGTTGCGCGTAGATATCCAGCAATTCCGCCGCCACATCACGCACTTTTTCCGCCGCTTTCTGCCGCGCGCGTGACCACGCATCGCCGCCAAGTTTATGCAACGGGGCGTTTTCTTCCGCGCCACCTGCGTAACGGCTAATCAGATGCAGTGACGACACCGGAACATACAGTTTGGCGTCGTTGGCATAGGTGAGCATCAAATACTCGCCAGTAATGCCACCTGCTTCCAGCGTGGTCATTCCTGCATAGCGCCCGACGCCGTGCTCCAGATGGACCACCGGCTGACCAATGTGCAGCTCCGCGAGGTTACGGATCAGTGTATCGGGGTTGATGGTGCGGCGAGAATCCTGGCGACGGCGGGCAACACGTTCACCGAGCAGATCGCTTTCGCAGATCAGCGCCAGATTACGCACCGTATCGACAAAACCATGTTCGGCAGCGCCAATCATCAAATAACGCCCACGGTCGCTGGCTTCATCAAGACGCATAATGCGTTGCGGGGCAATTTTAATTCGCGCGAGCAGTTCACCCAGCGCTTCACGGCGACCTTCACTTTCTACCGAGAACACCACCGGACCATCGAAAGACTCGAGGAACTTACGCAGCGCATCCAGCGGCGCTTTTTGTTGCGCCTGAACGGCCAGGTCTGGCAGCTTCTCGAAGCCTAAATTGGCATTCGCTGCTTTTGTCGGTAAATGTTCAGTTTTTAGCTGCACCCGGGGCCAGTTTTTCAGCTCTGAGAAGAGCTCGTCCACCCGCAGCCAGAGCGATTGTGGTGGCAAAAGTGGGCGCATCGGATCGACGCCGCGATTCTCAAAACGCGCCAGCGTGTCAGCCTGGAAACGTTCGGCACTGTTTTCCAGATCGCCAGTATTCACCAGCAGCGTATTGGCAGGGAAATAACTGAACAGCGGCGGCAGCGGTTCGCTGAAGAACAGTGGCTGCCAGTACTCGATCCCGGCAGGCAATGTGCCTTTACTCACTTGCTGGTAAATATGTTCCGGATCGCGCTTCACTTCGAAGGTATCGCGCCACTGGCTGCGGAACAGTTCAATCGCCGCTTTATCGGTCGGGAATTCGTGTGCGGGCAGCAGGTTGATCGCTTCTACTTCCTCCAGCGTGCGCTGGCTGTCGACGTCAAACACCCGCAGGCTGTCGATTTCATCATCAAAGAAATCAAGACGATAAGGCAGTTCGCTGCCCATCGGGAAGAGATCCAACAACGCGCCGCGCGTGGCGTATTCGCCGTGCTCCATTACCTGGTCAACATGGCGATAACCGGCGCTGTCCAGTTGGGTTCGCAATGCATCTCGTGACAGGCGCTGACCTTTTTTCATTACCAGTGCATGACCGTGGAGAAAACTGTGCGGGCAAACGCGCTGCATAAGCGTATTCACCGGAACAATCAGTACGCCACGCTGCATCGTCGGTAGCTGGTAAAGGGTGGAAAGGCGCGAGGAGATAATGTCCTGATGAGGCGAAAAACTGTCGTAAGGGAGGGTTTCCCAGTCCGCCAGATTCATCACCATCTGATCGGTGAACTGGCTGATTTCATCATGCAAACGCAGAGCATTTTGCATATCTGGTGCAATGAGTACCACCGGACCGGCGTGACGTTCGGCAATTTCCGCCACCAGCGTCGCGCAGGCAGCGCCAGTTAACTCGCCCAGCAGACGCTGCTCACCCGCTTTGACGGGCAGCGTATAACGATATTGTTCAGGCATAACGGTTGTCAGAGTCTCGTTAGGATATGCCCCAACATATGGGGGCATATCTCTGATAAGCAATGCTGTTCATTATCCGTAATCGACATGGTTTAGCAAATTGAATCGCCCCGGCTGGGGCGATGGCTTAACGAGAGTAACTGGTGGCAGGCAGAGAAGGCGGGGAGAACAACAGGTCGCTGAATGCGCGTTGTGAAAATTTTCGCACCAGTAATCCAGCAACAGTACAAATCAACAAACTGACAAAGGGATAAACCAGCAGAAGCGTCAGTTCGAATTGCGGCGACCAGCGGGCTGCATTCATTTGCGGAATCAGACTTAAGCTGAATATCTCTACCAGAATGCGATGGGTGGTGTAGATGGCAATGGTGTTAGAACCAATCACATTCAGCAGGCTGGAGGAACGCATACCGAAACGCTGCTCGTACTGATAAAACAGTTTCATGATCACCACAATCGATACCAGCGACAACAGCAGCGAGATATTAAACAACCAGGCAGCAACCGCCAGAACAGCCAGCAAAGAAGCCATCAGCAGATGGCGGCGCAACGGCACCTCTTTAACACAGGTCATTAATGTTGCGCCAAACCATGCACCAAGGCTGTAATAAGGCAAATTGCGGATCACACTGTTCATTCCCCACCACGGCGTGGGAACGAAATTAACCGCCACACTCATCAGCACAAACAGAATGAATAACGGCAGTGCCAGGCGGTTAAAAATTTTACATATCACGAAATAGACAATTAACGCATACAGATACCACAAGCTGGTGCTGGCGGTGAGCATCCCGTGCAGGAACTCGCCAGTGGAATCGGCATAAGCAGCATTGGAGGCATTGCTTAAATCGCGCTCAGGCGCCAGCCACTGGTTCAGTGCACTTAACGCCAGCCACTGCACCACGCCCCAAAGCGCCAGCACCCAGAAGATGTTCCAGATGCGTTTATCGAGACAATTTCCCCAGGGTACGCTGTCGATATAGCGGCGAATCAAATAGCCGGAAATAAAGAAAAAAACCGGCATACGAAAGGGGGCAAGGTAAAGATTGAAATAGATCCAGCATTTGCTCAGGACTTCCGATAACGGATGCTGGAAAGTGGTCAGATGCGGATAAAAGGTAATGACCGAGTGATAAATCACCACCAGACAAATACATAACCCTTTGATCTGGTTAATCCATAGCTCTTTTTGTTTCATCAGGACAACACGCTCTTTTTATTTAACATGCTGTTGATCCTGCGGGGCCAGTCTCGTGGTGTAATGCGTATCTGTCTGTATTTGGTTATTTTTCAGATAAAGATCAGGCCACAAGGACGATGATAAAATGAGGCCCTTTAGCCGATTGATTTGCTGGCACTTTTCAGATTAGCCCTGACGATCACTTACAGTTCAGACGTTTACCCATCCCGCTTTCGCTTATATACTCGTGTCTTTGCTAACAGCAACCAGACGGATTTCATGTACCAACCTGTCGCTCTATTTATTGGCCTGCGTTACATGCGTGGGCGTGCAGCGGATCGCTTCGGTCGTTTCGTCTCCTGGCTTTCTACCATCGGCATTACCCTCGGGGTGATGGCGCTGGTCACAGTATTGTCAGTGATGAACGGCTTTGAGCGCGAGCTGCAAAACAACATCCTTGGCCTGATGCCACAGGCAATTCTCTCTTCTGAGCATGGCTCTCTTAACCCGCAGCAACTCCCGGAAACGGCAGTCAAACTGGACGGCGTTAATCTCGTCGCACCTATTACTACCGGTGATGTGGTACTGCAAAGCGCGCGCAGCGTGGCGGTCGGGGTGATGCTGGGTATCGACCCGGCGCAAAAAGATCCACTAACGCCGTATCTGGTCAATGTGAAACAAACTGACCTCGAGCCGGGGAAATATAATGTCATCCTCGGTGAACAGCTGGCCTCACAGTTGGGCGTCAATCGCGGTGATCAAATCCGCGTGATGGTGCCATCTGCCAGCCAGTTCACGCCAATGGGGCGTATTCCAAGCCAGCGCCTGTTCAATGTGATTGGCACTTTCGCCGCCAACAGTGAAGTCGATGGCTATGAAATGCTGGTGAATATTGAGGATGCTTCGCGTCTTATGCGCTATCCGGCAGGCAATATTACCGGCTGGCGTTTGTGGCTGGATGAGCCGCTGAAAGTCGACTCATTAAGCCAGCAAAAACTGCCTGAAGGCAGCAAATGGCAGGACTGGCGTGACCGTAAAGGCGAGCTTTTCCAGGCCGTACGCATGGAAAAAAATATGATGGGCTTGCTGCTGAGCCTGATTGTCGCCGTTGCGGCGTTTAACATTATTACCTCGCTGGGGCTAATGGTGATGGAGAAGCAGGGCGAAGTAGCGATCCTGCAAACGCAAGGCTTAACTCCGCGACAAATCATGATGGTCTTTATGGTGCAAGGGGCCAGCGCCGGGATTATCGGTGCAATCCTCGGAGCAGCGCTTGGCGCACTGCTTGCCAGCCAGTTGAATAATCTGATGCCGATAATCGGCGTCCTGCTTGATGGCGCGGCGCTGCCGGTGGCTATCGAACCTTTACAGGTCATTGTTATTGCGCTGGTGGCGATGGCTATCGCGCTGTTGTCTACGCTTTACCCTTCCTGGCGCGCTGCCGCCACTCAACCCGCTGAGGCTTTACGTTATGAATAAGATCCTGTTGCAATGCGACAACCTGTGCAAACGCTATCAGGAAGGCAGTGTGCAAACCGATGTGCTGCACAATGTCAGTTTCAGCGTGGGCGAAGGTGAAATGATGGCGATTGTCGGTAGCTCTGGTTCTGGTAAAAGTACCTTGCTGCACCTGTTAGGCGGGTTGGATACGCCAACTTCCGGCGATGTGATTTTTAACGGTCAGCCGATGAGCAAACTGTCTTCGGCGGCGAAAGCAGAGCTGCGCAACCAGAAGCTGGGTTTTATTTATCAGTTTCACCACCTGCTGCCGGATTTTACTGCCCTGGAAAACGTGGCTATGCCGCTGCTGATTGGCAAGAAAAAGCCCGCTGAAATCAACAGCCGCGCGTTGGAAATGTTAAAAGCGGTGGGGCTGGAGCATCGTGCGAATCACCGCCCGTCAGAACTTTCTGGCGGTGAACGCCAGCGTGTGGCGATTGCCCGTGCGCTGGTCAATAACCCGCGTCTGGTATTGGCGGATGAACCTACCGGTAACCTTGACGCGCGTAACGCAGACAGCATCTTCCAGTTGCTTGGGGAGTTGAATCGCTTGCAGGGCACCGCTTTCCTGGTGGTCACTCACGACCTGCAACTGGCGAAACGTATGAGCCGCCAACTGGAGATGCGTGATGGTCGTCTGACGGCGGAACTAAGCCTGATGGGGGCGGAGTAATGGCGATGCCTTTATCGTTATTAATTGGCCTGCGTTTTAGTCGCGGACGGCGGCGTGGCGGCATGGTGTCGCTGATCTCCGTCATTTCTACCATTGGCATTGCCCTTGGCGTGGCGGTATTGATCGTCGGCTTAAGCGCGATGAACGGCTTTGAACGCGAACTGAACAACCGTATTCTGGCGGTGGTGCCGCATGGTGAAATTGAGGCGGTAGATCAGCCGTGGACTAACTGGCAGGAAGCACTGGATAACGTGCAGAAAGTGCCGGGTATTGCCGCCGCTGCGCCGTATATCAATTTCACCGGGCTGGTGGAGAGCGGCGCGAATCTGCGCGCTTTACAGGTTAAAGGCGTTGATCCGCAACAGGAACAGCGTCTGAGCGCGCTGCCATCATTTGTCCAGGGCGATGCCTGGAACAATTTTAAAGCGGGCGAACAGCAGATTATCATCGGCAAAGGGGTGGCGGATGCGCTGAAAGTGAAGCCGGGGGATTGGGTGTCGATCATGATCCCAAACTCGAATCCCGAGCATAAGCTGATGCAGCCGAAACGTGTGCGTTTGCACGTTGCGGGTATTTTGCAGTTGAGTGGCCAACTCGATCACAGTTTTGCCATGATCCCGCTGGCGGATGCCCAACAATATCTTGATATGGGTTCCAGTGTGTCAGGCATTGCCCTTAAAATGACGGATGTTTTTAACGCTAACAAACTGGTACGTGACGCGGGTGAAGTAACCAACAGCTACGTTTATATCAAGAGCTGGATTGGTACTTACGGCTATATGTATCGCGATATCCAGATGATCCGCGCCATTATGTATCTGGCGATGGTACTGGTGATTGGCGTGGCCTGTTTTAACATCGTCTCCACGCTGGTGATGGCGGTGAAAGACAAGAGTGGCGATATCGCAGTATTAAGAACACTGGGGGCGAAAGATGGTTTAATTCGCGCCATCTTTGTCTGGTATGGATTGCTGGCAGGGCTGTTCGGCAGCCTGTGTGGGGTGATTATCGGCGTAGTGGTTTCACTGCAACTTACCCCGATTATTGAGTGGATTGAAAAGCTGATCGGTCATCAGTTCCTCTCCAGCGATATCTATTTTATTGACTTCCTGCCATCGGAATTGCACTGGCTGGACGTCTTCTACGTACTGGTCACAGCATTGTTGCTGAGTCTTTTGGCAAGTTGGTATCCGGCGCGACGCGCCAGTAATATTGACCCTGCGCGAGTCCTTAGCGGCCAGTAAAGGCAGTACATTAAAACAAGGAGCGGCAATGTATTACGGGTTTGATATTGGTGGAACGAAAATTGCGCTAGGCGTGTTTGATAGCGGTCGGCAGTTGCAGTGGGAAAAGCGGGTGCCGACACCGCGTGACAGCTATGACGCATTTTTAGATGCAGTATGCGAACTGGTGGCCGAAGCCGATCAGCGCTTTGGCTGTAAAGGTTCTGTCGGCATCGGTATTCCGGGAATGCCGAAAACAGAAGATGGCACGCTGTATGCCGCCAATGTCCCCGCCGCAAGTGGTAAACCGCTGCGTGCCGATCTGAGCGCACGCCTTGAACGTGATGTGCGCCTTAATAACGACGCCAACTGCTTTGCCCTTTCTGAAGCCTGGGACGATGAATTTACCCAATATCCGTTGGTGATGGGACTGATCCTGGGGACTGGCGTTGGCGGTGGACTGGTATTCAACGGTAAACCGGTAACGGGTAAAAGCTATATTACTGGTGAATTTGGGCATATGCGCCTTCCCGTCGATGCGTTAACCATGATGGGGCTGGATTTCCCGTTACGTCGCTGCGGCTGTGGTCAGCATGGCTGCATTGAAAATTATCTGTCTGGTCGCGGTTTTGCGTGGCTGTATCAACACTATTATCATCAACCGTTGCAGGCTCCCGAAATTATTGCGCTTTATGATCAAGGCGATGAGCAGGCAAGGGCGCACGTTGAGCGTTATCTGGATTTATTAGCGGTTTGTCTGGGAAATATCCTGACCATTGTTGACCCTGATTTGCTGGTCATTGGCGGTGGCTTATCGAATTTCCCGGCAATCACAACGCAACTGGCGGACAGGCTGCCTCGTCATCTCTTACCTGTAGCTCGTGTTCCGCGCATTGAACGTGCGCGTCATGGGGATGCAGGAGGAATGCGTGGTGCGGCCTTCCTACATCTAACCGATTAATCAACAGAGGTTGCTATGTTGTCGCGTCGGGGTCATCGGTTAAGTCGTTTTCGTAAAAATAAACGCCGCCTGCACGAGCGTTTGCGTCAGCGTATTTTTTTCAGAGATAAAGTGGTGCCGGAAGCAATGGAAAAACCAAGAGTACTCGTACTGACAGGGGCAGGGATTTCTGCGGAATCAGGTATTCGTACCTTTCGCGCAGCAGATGGCCTGTGGGAAGAACATCGGGTTGAAGATGTGGCTACACCGGAAGGTTTTGATCGCGATCCTGAACTGGTGCAAGCGTTTTATAACGCCCGTCGCCGTCAACTACAGCAGCCAGAAATTCAGCCTAACGCTGCGCATCTTGCTCTGGCTAAACTGCAAGACGCCCTCGGCGATCGCTTTTTGCTGGTGACGCAGAATATCGATAATCTGCATGAACGCGCAGGTAATACCAATGTGATTCATATGCATGGGGAATTGCTGAAAGTACGTTGTTCGCAAAGCGGTCAGGTTCTCGACTGGACCGGAGACGTCACGCCAGAAGACAAATGTCATTGCTGCCAGTTCCCGGCACCCTTGCGACCGCACGTAGTTTGGTTTGGCGAAATGCCACTCGGCATGGATGAAATTTATATGGCGTTGTCGATGGCCGACATTTTCATTGCTATTGGTACTTCCGGGCATGTTTATCCGGCGGCTGGGTTTGTTCACGAAGCGAAGCTGCATGGCGCGCACACCGTGGAACTCAATCTTGAACCCAGTCAGGTTGGTAATGAATTTGCCGAGAAATATTACGGCCCGGCAAGCCAGGTGGTGCCAGAATTTGTTGAAAAGTTGCTGAAGGGCTTATAAAGCAGGAAGCATTGCCTGATGCGCTACGCTTATCAGGCCTACAAGGGGACGCAATTAATTGAATTTGCGGGTTTTGTGGGCCGGATAAGGCGTTCGCGCCGCATCCGGCATAATACACGCACACTTTACTGCCTCTTTTGCCGTTTACTCGTCAATAACAACGCGGCAATAAACGTACAGACACCAATCAGTCCTGCCCAGAGCGGCGATATTCTGGTAATCGCAAAGCTATTATCGATGTACAAACATAAAGCCTGATAACCCATATTGGCAACAGTCATTGCCACTGCAAACTTTAATGCATAATTAAGGCGCGTCGTGTAGTAAAAAAATGCAGTAAAGACGATGAATGCAACCGCCCAGGCAAAAAGGCCTAATGTCGTGGTGCTGCCGGGAGGATCATTCTCCGGCTGTTGTCCGGGATGCGGATAATATGTCAGTGGCGGCGTCGGTTGTTTTAATATCTGTGCTTGTAAAACAGCCAATGCATTATTGATTCCCTGATACCAGAGATCTGCATGTAAATAAGCCAGCGTGTGATTTTCTACCAGAAGGCCGAGATGCTTATCGTCCATGCTGCTTTCAACCTGGCCGTTGGTTATCATAATTAACCGTGGCTCGCGGGTAGTAAAAAGTAACAGAACACTTCCTTTTACATCACTCAATGAAGATGATGCATGCGCCAGCATCGCTTTGCCATTTTGTCTGAAGCTTGCTTCATTAACGCCAGGTACAACCACGATAAACGGCGCAATCCCTGTTTGTTGACGAAAAAGCTCCGCTTTCCGCGCAATCTCCTCAGCATCCGGTACAGTACCGGTAACATCCGTAAAAAGTGTCTTCATTATTGGAATTAATGGCTTGCTGTCTGCTGTCAGAGGCAGGAGTATCAGCAAACTGAGCAGTATTATGATTTTTTTCATGGGCGGGACTTCCGTTTCCTGCGTGACTTTTTAGAGGAGGGCATACTGATTAATAAACCGACGGCGATAAAAATAACGCCCATAATGCCGATAAACCCCCATTTAAAAAAATTAACCCACGGGTTATTTATCTCAGCCTTTTCAGGATGCCCCGGAGAATAATAAACATTAACTTTATCGCCTTCGCTGTCTTCATAAAAATCGCTGCCGATACTCGAAGTGAAAATTAGCGTGTAATCTGGCGTCGGGCGAAAGGCAACGACGGGATACCACGAACCATCTTTACCCGTGCGATGAGAATGACTGGAGTGCCAGACGGTATCAACAATGACGCCTTCGGTATGAATCGCGTCTTTGCTATAGGTGAACTGGTTATAAAAGATAACAACAGAAATGAGGGTCAGTACCAGACCGATACCGAGGAATATACGAAAGAAAACTTTACTGTCCTGACTCATTAGCCACATCCTTGCTAAATAAAAAACGGGCGGTAATACCACCGCCCGCTTGCTGAATTAACGTCCTGCTTTCAGCTTCTGATAATACTCTTCATAAATGCTGCTGGCTGGGCCAACGTCACTCTGCCATTCGCCATTTTTAATGGTTTCAGCATCCGGGTAGAGCGTCTTGTCGTTCGCTATTTCCGGGCTTAACAGTTTGCGCGCGGCGAGGTTTGGTGTTGGATAACCGATAGTTTCGGCAACCTGTTTTGCCACATCCGGGCGCAGCAGGAAGTTGATCAGTTTCAGCGCGCCTTCTTTGTTTTTGGCATTTGCCGGGATCGCCAGGCTGTCCATCCAGAAAATGCCGCCTTCTTTCGGCCATACCACGTCAATTGGCGTACCCGCCTGGCGAGCAACGAAAGCAGAGCCGTTCCAGATCATGCCGAGGTTAACTTCGCCTTCCATGTACGGGTTTGCCGGGTTATCGGAGTTAAACGCCGCGACGTTTGGCATCAGTTTTTTCAGCTCGTTATACGCAGCTTCAATCTCTTTCGGATCGGTGGTATTACCGGAGTAGCCCAGCTTACGCAGCGCCATCTGGAATACTTCACGGGCATCGTCGGTCAGCAGCAGGCTGCCTTTGTACTCAGGCTTCCACAGATCGGCCCAGCTGGTGACAGATTTCGGATCCACCGCATCACCGTTAACGCCAATCGCCGTCGCACCCCAGATATACGGAATGGAGTAGTCGTTATTCGGATCAAACGGCTTGTTGAGCATTTCTGGATCGAGATTGCTGAAGTTTGTTAACTTCGACTTGTCGATCTTCTGGATCATCCCTTCTTTACGCATTTTATCAACGTAATAGGTTGAAGGAACCACCAGGTCATAGGCTCCGTCTTTGTACGTTTTCAGCTTGGCGTACATGGTTTCGTTCGACTCGTACGTCGAATAGATAACCTTAATACCGGTTTCTTTGGTGAACTGTTCGAGCAGTCCAGGCGGCACGTACTCGGTCCAGTTGTAGAAATACAGTGTGTTGTTGTCATCAGCGTGAGCGGCGCTCATGCCCAGTGCCAGAGCACCCGCCGCGAGCAGGTGGCGTGACCATTTTTTCATTTAACGTCCCCTGTGTTACCTTTCGTTTTATCACGAGCAATAAGCTGGCTGGCAATAACCATCACCAGCGACAGCACCAGTAATATGGTTGCCAGCGCGTTAACTTCCGGCGATACGCCGACTTTGACCATCGAATAAATTTTTAACGGCAGAATTTCATAACTCGGCCCGGTGACGAACGAAGAAACCACCACATCGTCCATCGACAGGGTAAAGCTTAACACCCAGCCCGCCGCCACCGCTGGCATTGCCAGTGGCAGGATGATTTTTCGCAGAATGGTAAATTCACTGGCACCGAGATCTTTCGCCGCTTCCAGCATTCGCACGTCAAAACCTTTCAGGCGCGAATACACCGTCACCACAACAAACGGCAGGCAGAAGGTGATATGCGAGAACAGCAGCGACCAGAAGTCAAGCTGAATACCCAGCAGCATAAACAGCACCAGCAGAGAAATCGCCATCACGATATCTGGCGACATCATCACCACAAACAGCATTCCGCTAACGAACGGCTTACCACGAAAGCGATAGCGGTACAGCGCAACTGCCGTCAGTGAACCGATAAGCGTGGCAAACGTCGCCGAAAACACCGCCATCGTCAGTGAATGCTGCGCTGCCTGTAACAGGCTGTCGTTGTTCATCAGCAGGCTATACCATTTGGTGGTAAAACCCTGCCAGTTGATGCCAAAGCGCGAGCTGTTGAAGGAGTTCACAATCAAAATAATGATTGGGATATACAGGTACGCGTAGATAGCGGTCATAAAACCGCCGCGAAGCAGTCGACCGATCATTCGAGTTCCACCTTCTTATTCATAAGGTGGAGCACTTTCAGGATTTTGAATTTATTCAATTTTTTCCTTTCTCCAAAACCTCTCCAAAACTTTTCCCCAAAAACAGGCAGCGCATTTTACAACATTTTTTCTTGGTTTGCGGACGAGCTTTCGTTGATAGATGGCGCTTTTTATATTTTGTGCTCGTTTGCAAAATTTGCTGTCTCGTGATGTTTTCTCTTGTTTTGCTCAAGTCAACTACATAAGATAGCTAAACATTAGGTTTACCTGACAGTTTTCTCAGATTTACATTTCTATTGCAGAACTGTTTTTGAGCACTATCGTAAAGGACTCACACCCATGTCTATCTTCGCTATAGTAGTAACCAGTGAAAATAATGACACCAGGGCGCTGATGAGGGAAGTCGTTGCAGAAAAATTCCCCGAGCAACACATGAACGTTGATGATTGCCTTTGGTTCGTCGAAAGCCAGCTCGCCACTGCCCAGGAGTTATTTAATGTTCTGGATGGTGGGAATGATGAACAAAATTTGAACTCATATATCATCCTCCCTGTTAGTTCTTATTACGGAAGGCATAAAATGCCGCTTTGGGAGTGGTTGCGTGCAAAGGGGCTATAATTATGGGGAGAGAATCTTCGTATAGTGGCGACCAACGCACACCGGATATAGATGCGCAAGTTACTGGTGGTGGTGAGTCAAGGCATTCACAGCATCAATGGATCGTCCATTCTTTCAATGAACTGAAAGAGGATAACAGGCGTATGAATGAGAGAATTGATCAGGTATACAATCACCTGTCTGATGTCAAAAATGACGCGTCTCTCGCATGCGCAGTTACTCGTATGGAAACAACGTTATCTGGTATCGAGCAAAAAATGTCCTCACTGGACAGTATCAATAAGACACTTGCTGAGCATTCCCATAAATTGTCTGAGTTAGCTCAAATAGACAAAAAGCTCGAAAAACTCGATGACATAGATGATACCATTAGAAAAGCAAAGGTTTATATCGGCGTGAGTCTGGCGGTGATTTCATTCTGTGCTGGTGTAACTTGGTGGCTTTTTGGCAGTTATCTTGGAAAGGTGATCGAGGCGCTGAATGCGCTTGTCCTGAAATAATTCCTAACCCCGGCTATGCCGGGGTTTTTGCATTAGCTAAAGCGACATTAACCTTTCCAACAGTTGCTCCTTACGGGCAACTATCCAGCCTTGCTGTTCCAGATAAAACTTAAAACGCTCCAGGGTACACACCATTGCGTCGGCTGGGACTTTTTCCGTGAACTCAACCTGACCGTGGCTATTGAAATGGATCAGCAATGCGCATCCATCATTTTCGATGGGGGAGTTTTGCGCTGCTGGTGGTTGTTTCTGACTGAAATAACAATCTTCCAGTTTTTCGAACACTTCCCACGCCTGATCGGTTTCGAGCATTTTGGCATGGCGGGCAGCGCCTCGTTCCGTCCAGAGGATGAGGGAGCGGGTTTTGGGGGAAATTTGCAGGTAACTAAAAGTTACTCGCAAATTTTTCAGATCATCGCCAACGACTTTGAAATAATGCTTCCCTTCCAGAAAACGAGTTTGATTACGTGAATGATTCATTTTTATGTTGGCAACATCCGTTCCATAAAGATGCGCCAATAGCTCGGTGGTTATGACAGGGATCTGGTTGTGGGTAATCGGGGAAAGAGTTTCAACTGCGATTTTGGTGGCCATAAGATGATCCTTTTTCTTTGTGAATCATCACCACCTGCGACGCCAATCGCTTGGTGGTGAACTGTGCAGGGTTGGCGTAACCGGGAAAAAGGAACCGGCGCGGATTGCTCCGCCCCCACACAGCCCACCATTGAGATGTGACTGTGCAAACGACAATAAAAAAGACGCTGGCGCGTCTGTTGTCGCCTTTTTCATCCGGGACGCCAATCCCGATACCAGATTTTGCTGGCATGTGCAGACTATAATCCCGGATGGTTATTTTTGTCAAACAACCAACTTAACCCATTCCTGACCTCGAGTATCGTTATAGCGATCGGTGGTTGCCTGGACTTTATGTCCCAGTAATGTTTTTGTATCGATACCCTGCGCACGGTACAGCCGTTCTGACAGGGAGCGTTGTTCATGAAATGTTGGTGGTGTTTTTCCTGCTGGTGGAGTTATTCCTGCCAGATCCCGCGCTTTAGCAAAGTAGTCGCTCAGGTTATCTTTACTCATTGGTTTTGGTTGTTTCTGGTGCCGGCTATGAATCAGGTATGGACTCAATATTCTGTCCCTGCATCCATCAATCACTTCTTTTAGCGATATCCCAATGGCATCACAGCGTAGCGTCAGCGGTAACGCCAGACGCATTCCAGTTTTTCCCTGGGTAATATGCAGGTGTTCGTTCCACACATCTGAAAAACACATGTGGCAAATGTCATCACGGCGCTGACCAGTAACAATCGCAAGAAGCATTGCGTTACGGATAAAGTGTTTTTCAGGCGTTGCGTTGTAAATTTTTTGCCAGTCTTCCAGAGTGAGCCTGGCTCTGGTTACTTTAGGGATCGGTTTACGGGTAGCCTCCGGAGGATTCCATCCGGGAGGGACTTCCCCTGCATGCTGTGCTTCTTTATAAATATCAACCCATAATCCGCGATTTACTCTCGCTGTGCTCACCATGTCTTTATCCAGCCACTCGTCCAGTATCAATGCAAAGTCTCTTACTTCCAGCTCTTTCAGTGGGTGGTTTCCCAGGCGGGAAACCAGGTATGCAGCCATTCGCGATTTTTCTTTGTGGGTTGTAGCTGCAATATCTCCATTTTTCAGTCGTGTGTCCTGTATTTTCAGATATCGATCAACCCATGCTTTTAATCTGATACCCCGACGTTTTGTTGCTGACGGACTTTCGTCAATTTTGCGCATGAAATATTCTGCTTCTGCTGCAGCTATTCGCTGATTGGCTGTGGAAGCGATTTTTTCCGCCTTGCCTTTGTCTGTTCCGAGCCCGTGAAATTTTCCAGTCACAGGGTTTTTATACTGGTAGTAAACCCTGCCAGTTCTGCGATCAAACTTTTCGTAAAGACCGGCAACGTCAGTGCTGTTTTTTCGTGGCCTCGGTGACATGAGTTAAAATCTCCTTCAGTGCATCATCATCGCCAGTATGAATTTCCGGCGCAATTCCCGTTTCACCAGGTCCAACAAATACTGCCCGGCGATCTATCAGCCAACGTCCACGAATTTTTTGTGGTCTTGGTACGATATATCCAAGTTTTCCGTATTTCACCAGGGTAGTGTTTGTTATTGGGAGACTGAACCGTTTAGGTTTCCACTCGTCGAGCGTTATCAGGTACTGTTCGCTCATGGTTATCACTCCGGAACGCGCCAGTTGCAGAATACCAACGACAACTGGCGACGGTTGAACATTAAAAATCAGCCTGACTCGGGATCAGTTTTTGCCAGATTACTGAAACGTATTTCGCCTGGTGACGGGCATCATCCAGCGCATTGTGGCGCACGCCTTCAAATGGAATAACTGTTCTGGCATCGAAACCGATAGTTTTTCCCAGTTCAACGATTGTACGTACATCGCGATCGTTGTAGTAACGCCACGGGCAGGGGATGTTCAGGCGTTCGTACGAGGTTCGTAAAATAGTGTTGTCGAAAGTTGCACCATTGCCCCATACCTGAACGAATTTTTCATCCGAGTACTCATTGATGAATTCCCGAAATTGAATAAGAGCGTCAACCAGTTTTACCTGATCAACTAAAATTGCAGATCTGGCTTCGCTGGACTGAGCAAGCCACCATTCGATGGTGGAACCATCAGGAACAGCCCCCGTGTCCATAGCGTCAACCAGGCTGATAACGATATAAAATGTTGGCCCGATTTCCCCGGTCTGCGGATCGAAGAACACAGCACCAATAACCACGATGGGGGCATTACTTTTTTTACCCATCGTTTCAAGGTCGATCATCAGGTGGTACCACACTCTGCTGGTGGATGTGATAACGTGATGACCGTTCACCGCAATTAAGGGATCTGCTGTCTCGCCAGTTTCGCTATCGCTGGCGTGGTCCTGATAGCTGCCAGCATTCTCTTTGTGTGGATGTTCAGCGCCTTCCATTTCCTCCGGATCGTCTTCCTGAACTTCAACCTGATTCTCGTCATCGAATGTTTCCTGGTATGTTGCGTCGCCCATCACCGCGCCACAATCAGGGCAGTTGCCGCCACCGCTCTGGCCGCAGGCGGTGCAGACTTTTTCCGGCTTCTGTTGCGCTACTGGTTCAGGCTGTTTCGTTTCTGGCTCGTTTTGTTGCGCATTTGGGCTGTTTTGTTCCGCTTTCTGGTCGTTCTGTTCCGTTTCTTGCTGGTTCTGGTACACAGAATCGCGGGTCTGGATCCCATTAACCCATTTCGGATCATTCGGGTCGCTAATCCCTGCAACAAATTCACCACGTGATACTGCAAGCAGTTCATCGGCGTCAGGCTGGCTGATATTGGCTGCCTGCATAATTTTGTTTACTTCGTCAGCGGTAACTTTTACCGACTCTGGTTGTGCGATCGTGTCAGATGCACCAGTATTTTGTTGTGAACCTGAGTATGTACCGTTTTTGCGGGCAAAATATTCTTCTTTCGTGATTTCAGTAGCTCCCAAGGCCAGCGCTTTTTCCAGACCAGAAAGTTTGTTTGCGCGACCGTATTTTTCGCCGTCCTTATCGGTGAAAAGGAAGTAGAACGGCCCCTCACGCTCTACAGATGGTTCAGTTTCCAGCGTGCTTTCATTTTTTTGGGTATCAGATACTTCAGTTTCCACTGCATCAGTTTGTGCTGCTGACGGCTGGAGAATATCAGCAGTGTTCTGGTCTGTTTCTTCATCCTCAAACACGCCCTTTGTCGCCAGGTATTCAGTGATGTATTTGTTCAGTGCCACGGGATCTTTGTGAATGTCGAGCGGACGCTCACGGACAAGACCAAAAATAGTCTGACGGTTATAGCGAATGGCATCAGGCTGTTTGCGCATTGATGCGGAAATGCGCTTCCAGTCTTCGCGGTCTTTGGCGATAACTTCATTTTCTGCCCAGCGAAGGATGTTACCGTCAATGCTTCCGGGGTCCGTATCACCAGGCCAGAGATAGCAGGCCAGCTCCCTGTCCAGCGCTTTCCATGTCTGCTTATATTCGCGACGAATGGCATCAGTGGCAGGGTTGATTTTTTCTGCTGAATTTTCGGTGTTCTGTCGGTTGGTTCTGGCGCGGGCGAGATCAACAACAGACGTGTATTTCCCGGTTTCTTTGCGTTCGGCTTCGCGACGTTTTTTCCAGATGCGCATCTCCGCCTGAATTTCGGGCCATTTGGCACCTGGATTACATTTATGTTTAACCCACCCGATGGCGAGCAGCTTAAGCTCTGAATACATGACGTTAACTTCAGGCATTTTCATCAGTGCCTCAACGATATGCCCGTCGAATGTTGCCATGTCCTCCTGCAACAATTCCTGTGCACTAATCACCATATCAACGGTGATGTTTTCACATGTACCGAACTTAACCAGGACCGCGTTCTGTACTTCAAGGGACAGCTTGTCAAAATTGACGTTCATCGGATCGGATTCTGGTTCGACCGGAATAAAGGAAGCGGATTCCTCATCCCAGCGGTTTTCCTGCATATATTCGGTATCCCAGGAGTCGATAGCAGGGCGGGGCATGCCGGGTTTATCCTCGCAGACAAGAAATTTATAAGCGCAGTCCTGAGCAGCCGGATATTGCTCCAGGAATTGCCAGGTAAATTTGGCACGGGCGCGGCGTTCGTCACCGGCTTCAATGGCAGTGGCTACAGCAACTGCACCTTCTTCCTTTATTGCCTGTTCGTCCGGAATGGCGGCGCAAATAAAGACTTTACTCATTTTGTTTTAACCTCATTACAGATTTAAGGGTGAACAAATCCATGCCATTGCTGGCATATAAAAATGAAACTGGATATTAATTACGGCGCTGTTTTAAGTCCTGCCGGGATTTCGTTATTATCCAGGGGAATAACTTTATCGACCGGATAGCAGTTGCCGGGAATTTTCTGTTCTGCTGCGGCAGCCGTGCATTCTTTCATTGAACCATATATACCAGTAACCACATCAACCGGTTCGCCCGTATTAAGAAAAACAGTCAGGACGAGTGCAAATACTGTATTCATTGCCAGCATCCTTTTTGTATCGGACGTAAACGTGCCAGCATTGAAAGAATGCAAATTTTATTTAATAACTCCCGTTCGTGTTTTCTCTTATTAATGGCATCTTCAGTAAATACAGGGTTACTGATTCTGACTCCAATTTCAAAACAACCTTCAGACGTATTAACGTTTGGTAATAACGTTTCCATTATCGCGTCCTCAACAATGAATTTTGTGATGCGGTGCCTGGTGCCTCCAGGTGACGTTAACCAGTTAACAATTAACGCCGGAGTATTTCACGTTACGCCAGTAAAGGACCGCTTTACTGTTTTAACTGTTCCGCGTGCGCTGAGCCGCATTCACCGCGCCACAAAATTCACTTTAAAAAGGGCGGACATCAGCCAGCAATGAAACTGATGCCGCCAAAAGGTAATCAACATGGGTTGTTGCAGCGGGGTTGTCACTCAGGCGTATGGTCAACCTGACAACCCGGCGTCCTCAACGGGGAAGGAATAACCCCGCCATACATACCGCCGCGCCATTTCGCGGAGTGCCACAACCGGAAGCGCACAGACGAAGATGTCAGTGGTACACAACAAAGGGAGGAATGACTTCGCTGTGCGCTTTCGCGTTATGCCCTGACTTTTCAGGGATATATCCTTTCAGTAAACTGTCAGTGCCGGATGCTCACCCGTGTCCGGCGCACGCACTCCACCTGACCCGTGGAGAACTCCTTAATTACCAACCCTCAGGAGGGTGAAATTTATGACACAAGAAGAAAAAGTAATGTTTCTTATGCGCCTGGCTGTGGAAACCTTTAACGCCCATTGCCAGGTGTCCATTTCACCATCTCACGCCATTTCTCTTGCTACCGAGCAAATGGGGGAGATTGACGTCATTTACGATAAATTTGAAGCATTCCTGGATAAGAAGCTTATGGCAGAGAAGCGTCAATAATTCTCATTACCCATCGTAAATATACCGGAGTGGGCTTGATGTTGTGTATTTCAAGCTCGCTCTTCATTACTTCCAGCAGGTTTGAACTGATAATAAATAAATCAGATTCATCGTTATTATTTTTATCTGCATCCTCTTTTTTTGTTTTCAGCTCTTGCGGTGAATGTTCGAAAGAAACTTGCAGGGTATTATTTTTAGCATCCACAGAGCCTAAAGTATGTGCGTATGGATGTGCTATTGTGCGCCCTCGCAGATTTGCGTCATTTTCTAAATTCACTGAACAAAACAGGGCATCAACAAGGCTCTGTACAATGCAAAGGCAATCGAGGGCCGTCGCTGTTTCTGTTTTGATTGATGAAAGAACATGGCCATTCAGGCAAACAGAAATCACCCGTTCATTAACATCGCTTTCCCGCTTTTGATTATCAGAACCATATAGCCCGGTAAACGCATCGCGCACATTACGAACCATATTATCGATGGTTTCTTTTTTTGCGGATTCCGGTTTAATTTCCACCAGGCTATCGCTAAGTGTCGTTGCAGCAATTGTCTGGATTTCTTTTGGTAAATCTTTAAATTCCATTATTAGCCTCGTTGGTCAGCTATTAACGTGGGTATGTAATCATTCTGGCAATGCTTAATGCCGCTGCTTTTTCCAGCCTGGTGATATCCTGCTCCAGAGCGGACAGATTTTCAGCTTGCTTAGCCCTGGCTTCATTGGCCCACTTCAGGTCCTGCGCTGCCGTAATTTTCTGGCGCATCCACTCATAAAGTTCATCATCGGTATAGTCTGGCGCGATGATGACGGGTTCTCGTTTCTGCATACTGATTCCTCGCGGTGCTGTTTCGCTTATCAGCCGTTAGATTTTGCCGAACTGGAAAGCGCCTGTTTAAACTCACTGAAGCTGAGAGCTTCTTCGCCTTCGGCAAGGCCTTCGAAGTATTCTTCGTAAGCCTTTTCCATGATTGCGTCGAAATCCATATCACTCACCTGAATTTCTTTCCAGCCAGCGACGTGCGCCAGTTTCGGTTTTAAACGTTTTGCTTTTGGTATACGTCATCGCGGTGAATGTGCCGTCCTGGTTGGGAAACACGCCGTATACCAGAGATTCGTTGTTACCAAGATCGATAGTATCCATGTTGACCTCATTTCCCCTTAACGCCAGGGTGGCGGAACTGTTTGCTGAGAACACCGTGCGGTGTCTTGATGGAAGATAATTTAGTTTTCTCATGGTAATAGGTCAAGTGTTTTTGATGAGAAAACTCAATGTTTAATGCAAAACAAAGCCAATACATTGAAATGTAAGGCTTTAAAATTTGTGAAGGAGTGGGTTATTGATGTTTGTTACGTTTGCGAGCTTCTAGTAGCTCGGTAAATAGGCGATTAAAATTCTCAACACGGGCACGGAGTTCGCTGATTTGTGCTTGCTGCTCTGATTTTGGAAGTGCGCGATACAATCGCAACATCTCCAACTCATCTTCCGATAAGTCTAAGGAGCTGTTGAGTGCAACTGGGGGCTCTGGTGTTTTATCCTCGTCACCAAACAGTATCCAGGTTGGTGAACATTGCAATACCTCAGCCAGGCGATGCAAATTTTGCCCGCGCGGGGCTGTATGGTCGCTTTCCCATAGTGAAATTGATGAGCCAGATACGCCAGCAGCCTTGCTTAAATCGTTTTGACTTAAACCAACCTGTTTGCGTCTTTCTCTAATTCGTTGACCTAAAGTTTTCTCGTTCATATTTAGATATCTTAATAACCCTTGACTTGAGATTCCTTGAGTGATTACTATTGAGAAAACTCAACTTTGGAGGGGCGATGTTTAAATCGGACGTAATTAATTTTTATGGGACGAAAGCCAAAGTAGCGAAAGCTGCTGGTGTTGATCCATCTGCTGTTTCTCAATGGGGGGAACTGGTTCCTGAAGGCCGCGCGATGCGCCTGCAAGAGGCATCCGGCGGGGAACTTCAGTACGACCCCAAAGTTTATGACGAATATCGTAAGGCAAAGCGGGCGGGGCGGTTGAACAATGAAAATCACCCCTGAACAGGTTTGTGAAGCTCTGGATGCCTGGGTATGCCGACCAGGAATGACACAGGAGCAGGCGACGATATTAATCACAGAAGCCTTCTGGGCACTGAAAGAACGCCCGAACATCGATGTTCAACGTGTCACGTTTGATGATGGCGCGGTTGATCAACGGGCGCTTGGTGTTAACCGGGTGAAGATATTCGAACGCTGGAAAGCTATCGACACCAGGGATAAGCGTGAAAAATTCACGGCGCTGATTCCGGCAATTATGGAGGCTATCCGGATAAGTGATTTCTGGTTGTATCGTGAAATTACTGACGGAAAAAGCATTACGTACATGATCGCCGGGTTAAACAAAGAATATGGCGATGTGGTTGAGTCCGGTCTGCTTTTGGCAGATCCCGCTGTTGTGGAACGTGAGACTGACGAGCTTATAGAAAAAGCTATTGCTTTCAAGCATGCGTATCGTCAGCAATACCAACATTACTTTGCAGATAAACAAATGTCTGCCTGGGGTTCGTATGAGTATCGATGCACTACGATGGGCTAAAAAGGTGAAAACCGGCAGTTCATCCAGTAAGTCAGTATTGACCTGGCTTGCTGATATGTGCGGTGCCGATTTGTGTGCATACCCGTCAGTATCTGCACTGGCAGAAGTAACAGAACTAAACAAAAAAACTGTGCAGGACAGCTTACGACACCTGATGGAGATTGGGTTAATAGTTGATACCGGTGAGAGAAAAGGCCGAACAAAGCAAATTGTGGTGTACCGACTTATCGGTGTTGAAGAAAGTGTTGCTGAGCCTGAATACACCCAAAAACGGGAGTCTTTAAAGGTGGGTAAAATTGGTACTGTTAATAAAAACAGTGCCGAAAACGGTTATGTTTCAGCACCAAACAGACCCAAAAACGGAACTCTTTGCCGCATAGAAAATAACCAAAGACACCCAATTTTTCCATCAAAGACACCCAAAAACGGATCACGGAACCCAAAGGAACCAAAAGATCTAAACCCCACACATAACGCACGCGAGAGTGCTCCGATCAGTGATCGGGAAGTTTTGTCGCTACAGGCAACACCACCTGCATTCCTGGATGGCCTGAGCGAACCCATCGGAAAATTTCCGATGGCCGATGACTGGCATCCGTCACGGGATTTTCGACGACGGGCTGCGTTGTGGGGGATGGCTCTGCCAGAGCCGGAATTTACACCTGCTGAACTTGCCGCATTCAGGGATTACTGGACTGAGGAGGGTAAAGTTTTCACGCAGGTTCAGTGGGAGCAGAAATTCGCCCGTCACGTAAATCACGTCAGGGCGCAGGCTAAACCAGTCAGCAAGGGGGTAAACCATGCAGCAGCACCAGGTGGCACCGCATCACGGGCAGTTCAGGAAATTCGGGCAGCACGTGAGCAGTGGGAACGTGAAAACGGATTTATCAGCGACGGAAACGGCGTGGAAGCTGTGGGAACTCATGGGGGAGGTTTATTCGAACCGCTGGACCCAGAAGAACGGGGCCGCACCTTCGAAGCTCTGGATTGCACAGATTGGCGCGATGACTGAGCAGCAAATCCGGCAGGTCTGCCGACAGTGCATGGACCGCTGCCGGGCGGGTGAAACATGGCCTCCGGACCTGGCTGAGTTTGTGGCGCTGATTTCGGAGAGCGGGGCAAATCCATTTGGTCTGACGGTGGATAACGTGATGGAGGAATATCGCCGCTGGCGCAATGAGTCCTGGCGATACGACGGAAGCGATAAATATCCGTGGCCTCAGCCCGTGCTGTATCACATTTGTCTCGAGATGCGTTCAAAGGGGATTGAGCGGCAGATGACCGAAGGGGAGTTAAAACGGCTTGCAGAACGGCAGCTGACGAAATGGGCAAAGCATGTTGGTAATGGCCTCAGCGTTCCGCCTGTCCGGCGGCAACTGGCAGCACCAGAACGCCCGTCGGGGCCAACACCAATTGAGTTGCTGAAACGGGAGTATGAACGCCGGAAGGCAGCTGGTTTTGTATGAATTGTGAAGGTGATTTTTTCAGGAGGATTTATGGCGAAACCTTTTACACCCGAACAACGGGAGGAGCTGAAGACTCGAATCATCGTTCTGGTGCGCAAAAATGGACGCATGACGATGTCGCAACTGGAGAGAGCGACGGGAGCTGGCTGGCATTCGGTCCGACGCTGCCTTGTGGATGTACTGGTTTGTGGTGATTTATACATGTCCGGGGAATACGGTGTTTTTGCATCAGAGCAGGCGTATCGCGAATGGCGTAAGACACCGGAGAAAACAACTGACCAGACACTGATTCGAAAGTTACCAGACGGAGAAATACGCCGCTACGACAGACATCTGAACATAATCTGTCGCGAGTGCCGGAAGAGCGAAGCTATGCAGCGTGTGCTGGCGTTCTATCAGGGTAATTTTCAGGAGATGATGTTGTGAGTGAGTCGGCTACCATTCTCGACATGTGCTGTGGCAGTCGCATGTTCTGGTTTGATAAGAATGACGAACGGGCGATATTTAGCGATATCAGAAAAGAAGAGCACACATTGTGTGATGGACGACGGCTGATAATTAGCCCTGACCTGATAGCAGATTTTCGAGCATTACCATTTGCAGACGCATCGTTTCCGGTTGTTGTATTCGACCCTCCGCATCTTGAGCGTATTGGTGATAAAGCCTGGATGGGAAAGAAATATGGACGGCTGAATAAAGATACCTGGCGTGATGATTTGCGGCGGGGATTTAAAGAAGCCTTTCGTGTGTTGTGGCCACATGGCGTTCTGATTTTTAAATGGAATGAAACGCAAATATCTGTCCGCCAGATATTGGCACTAACCGACGCGAAACCAATCATCAGCCAGCGCACCGGTAAGAACGATAAAACACATTGGATTATTTTTGTGAAGGAGGCGACCAGTGGGTAAATCAAAATGCCAGGTTAATGGCAATCAGATAGAACCGTGTGCGGCATTGGCAAAAGCACTCGAATATGGAAATCCAACATTTAAGAGCAAAGGCATATTTATCCCGGGGCGTGTGAACATAAACACTGGCGAGCCAGGCTTAGACATTGCTCAAATTCACTCTGGTCAATATGTCGGTCGTGGCGTTGCAATGTGTTTTTGCCCGTTCTGTGGTGAAAGTCTGAAAACGTGGGAGAACAGAAATGAATGAAATTAAAGAAATACCAGTAATGCGTGATGAATATGGCTGCTGGACGCATCCTGAATATGAAAAATTCTGTGACGGTCGGGAGTATATTTCAACGGAAGAGTTTAACGCATGGATGGAGGAAAATAATCTTCAATGGACCATCAGAACTATGGATGAAGATGATTTTAATCTGGACGCAGATGGTCCCGATATTGCCTCCTGGAAACCGGAGCGCCCGGAAGGTGAAGGCTGGTTCATTGGTTCCATTCATGACACTGAAGATGGTCCTGTTTGTGTATGGCTGAGAAATAAGGCTGAAGCATAAAGGCGATAAACCACCTGACAACAAAATACTGAAAATTTAAATCAGAAGTGGTTTTTATTAAATCCTTAACCGGAGGGATTCTTGCACCCTCAAAACATCAGGAGGCCGCCCGAAAGGGCGGTAATAAAAATGGCAGAATTAACTAAAGAATGGTTGCAACAAACAATTACTGATATTCAGGTCAATTGAGGTGAGAAATGCGAATGGAAAATTGTTTATTGCCGTATCTGGTGCGGTTTGGGGCGTCATCATTAACAGTTATTCCACATGTCATGATGGCTGACAATATTATCCCGGCACCGAAACGTCGTAC
Source organism: Escherichia sp. E4930 (assembly GCF_005845405.1). Classification (NCBI taxonomy): domain Bacteria; kingdom Pseudomonadati; phylum Pseudomonadota; class Gammaproteobacteria; order Enterobacterales; family Enterobacteriaceae; genus Escherichia; species Escherichia sp. E4930. The sequence goes on from NZ_VCDZ01000003.1 coordinate 188,888, forward strand.
CGGTATTGCAGCGGCACGACGTGCAGCAAAGAAACGCAGGAGAGCAAAACGATGAAAAACCGTAAAGCAAAAATTCTATTAGTTCGCAGAAACGAGCCTGGTGTCTGGCAGTGGGTAAAAATCAGCAACAGGCAGCTAGGATTATTCAATTATTGCGGGCTTATGGGGAGCGGTTTTAGCAGAAAACCAAGTGCAGCCCAAAACCGCTGGAAAAACCACTTGCGTACTAAAGGAGAGTGATGTGCCTACATTATTCAGAAAAAAATATCCGCGAAAGAACAGAGCAACAGAATTCCTGTTTCTCATTCTGTTTATCGTGTTGATGATGCCGATATCCCCGTTAATTCTGGTATGGGGAATCGGGAAAATAATTGAGCCAGTTATTGAATTGTATAACGACGTGGTATGGGCGTCGTTCAACACACTACACAATAAAATTAATCCGTATAAGGAAGACTCAAATGACTGAATTAACCAAAGAACAATTAATCGAAGAAGCTAAATTAAAAATAGCGATTGCGAAATGCCACCTAAATTCAGGGATGGCACAGGTAGAGGGTGAGTTATTCAAAATTGCGCTGGCATCGCTGGAAGCAGAGCCTGTGGCGTGGAAGGCAACCTTCACGCAAATTGACAATGAATATAATACGTTCACTGCTCTGTATTCTGACAAAGCAGAAGTCGAACGGTGGGTGCGACTGCATGAAATAGGTGACTTTCGGGCAGAAATAACACCGCTTTACGCAGCGCCGCCAGCGATGGTAGTGCCTGATGAAATGGATTTGCTTACCTGTCATCTCGACGGTGTAACTGAAACATATGCTGATGGCTGGAACGCCTGCCGCGTCGCCATGCTTCAGGCCGGAAGCTTTCGGGAAAATAAGAATTCGTCAACCAACAATTTTCGGGAAATCTCGGAAACGTCAACCAGCTCTCCGGGAACTCCGGCTGGCTGGATAAGCTGTAGTGATGCAGTTCCTGCGGAATACTGCGATGTGATTCTTCGCGATGATCTCGGGAATGTATTCCCCGGTTCCTGGGATAAGGTTTTTTGCCCCATTCGTGGCGGGAATAAGATGGCTTTTGTGGACAAAGACGGCATCGAAGTAGAGAGCTCAACTCACTGGATGCTGCTACCGGAACCACCGCAGGAGGTGAATCAATGAGCTGGCCTGAAGCATTCACCACGGTAGGAATCGCAATGGCGGTGGCGCTGGTGGTGTATTCGATTTGCCGCTGGGGTTGACGTAATTACTAGTCCGGGGCTATATTTTCGACGCGCCAGCAAAATCTGGCGTCGGGATTGAGACCCCGGATGTTTACGGAGCGATATGAGACGCGCCCGCGTCTTTTTTTTCATATCGTTTGCACAGTCATATTCGCGATTTATGGCGGGCTGTGTGGGGGAGCCGAAAGGCTCGCCGGTTTCCGTACCCGGTAGTCTCAACCCTGCACAGGTCGCCACCAGATGATTGAGACCAGAAGGTGGCGATAATGTCCAAATGTACGGAGTTATCGTTATGACCACTCAAATTTCTGTCGAAACTCTTTCCCCGATTACACACAACCAAATTCCCGTTATCACCACCGAGTTGCTGGCACAACTTTACGGCACGGATTCAGATAACATCAAAAAGAATTATTCGCGTAACGCAGATCGCTTTTGTGAAGGTAAGCACTTTTACAAAGTGATTGGTGATGAACTAAAGAATTTGCGGGTGACTTTAAGTCACTCACAAAATCCCATCTCCCCAAAAACCCGCTCGCTCATACTCTGGACAGAACGCGGAGCAGCCCGCCACGCCAAAATGCTCGAAACCGATCAGGCGTGGGAAGTATTCGAAAAACTCGAAGACAGTTACTTCAACCAGTACGAGAAAGAGCGGGCTATGGGCAAAATGAATATCGATTTTCACCTGGCGATCCGTGACGATAAAACTGCTTTCATCCGAAGTTATGCGCCAGGTCAGCTGGTGACGGTTGAAGAAGCACTGACCTTGCTTAAATCGCGCGGTTGGCTGGTAATGCCGCGCGATGAACTGGCCGGAAAATTAATGGAGCTTTAAAGCAGATACAAAAAACCCCTGCTGGTAAGGTCAGGGGTTTTTTTGATGGTTTTCGCGAAAAGTGGTGTGAATTCGCATATAACCACTGTTTTGTTGCTTGTACGGGCAGGCAACACTCAACAGGGTTAAGATTACTTAATTCTCCGCAAATTTCAAGAAATTATTAGCTTTTCCTGATATCGCGAGTTGTGTAAAATGCAACTTGTTGAGAACGTTACTGTTATCAGAACAGGTGCTGAAACGGATTTTCCCCGGTGAAACAGGTGGTGCTGTCAGGGCTCTAACCTGGAAGATGGCAAGCAACACTCAACAGAAGCACGAATTGACTTTGGGGAAATGTAAGAGCCAGTCAATTCTGCCACTTCCTTACGTAAGGAAAACGGATGATGGACGCCCGACACCTGATTAAACAGGTAATCGAGATCATCATTGCTGTTTTACAGCTGATCCTGTTGTTCTTGTAATAGCGGGAAACGTAACTAAGGCGCGTCCAGTTTACCGACTGGCGCGCCTTTAACATATCCGGAGATTATCCGCTCAGCATTTTTTGCTTTAACAGATCAAGTTTTAGCCGATTCAGCCATTAAACCGACCTTCGTTTGTTGATAAGCGGGTATACCTGACTAGAATCGATTCACTTAAGTAGCGCGCAGGGATAAGAGGGATGGACCCTGAGAAGGGGAGAGCTATTTATCTGGAAGGATTCTGAAGATGAAAATCGAAGAATTGCGTGAAATTTTTAGTGAAAATGGCCTCTATGCTGTGCGCGTTGAGAATGGATCTATTGTCAGTTACTGCCGCATTAAATGTTTACAGTCTCAACAAAGGAAGAGTGGAGCTGTGTTAATTCATTTTGTGGACGGACTTATGACGGACGGTTTTATTTTGCGTGAAGATGAATTTGTCACATCATTACGGGGGCTGAAAGAGGCCGGGCTTAAAGCTGGCTTTTCTGCTTTTGAGGATGTGTGAATTCAGCTACAATTCAGCACAGGGCTGAACCCCCTGTTGAGTAACACTGTGCCACCGGAGAAAGCCGATGGCGCAAAATTCCAGACCACACAATTCTGATAATCTCGCCGTCCTTGCCAGCAGGCACGGGCGGCGTTCTCACGCATTCAAATATGACTGGTATCAGCACGATCCCTGCACTGAAGAACAGGCCGAATGGCTGATTCAGAACTACCGCAGACGTGGATATGAGTTTAGGAAAGCCCTCAGCCTCGATTATCTTCACTGGATAATCTACGTCAAGCTGCCGTACTCCGAGCGCCCACCGCGTCCGTCCCGCACATTCCAGCAACGGATCTGGAGGTAATGTGAGAGCATTACTGACACCTGAAATTGCCCCGCGTATGGGGATCGTACTGTTCAGGCCAGGTTCAGAGCTGATGCCCTTGTTTATGCAGGGGCGTGTCTTGCTGGAGCCTGAGCCGGAACGTTATTCATCTTTTGCCAGTGGTGTCGTTCCAGCGGCATTACAACCGTTAGCGGATGATCCCGCTGTTCGGGCCGTATTCCGTAATGAGGCTGTGATCCATCGTGCTGGTGGAGTGGGATGTCTTGAAAGCTGGTTACTTCGTGAAAAAGGTTGTCAGTGGCCTCATTCCGACTGGCACAGCGAGAACATGACCACAATGCGTCACGTGCCGGGAGCAATCCGTTTGTGCTGGCACTGCGATAATCAGCTGCGCGATCAGTTCACAGAACGGTTGGAATCAATGGCAACGGATAACTGTGTTCGTTGGGTGTTGTCTGTTGTCCGTCGGGATCTCGGTTTTGATGAAAGTCACGTTGTGACAATGCCGGAACTGTGCTGGTGGCTGGTTCGTAATGACCTGGCGGATGCCTTACCTGAAAGCGCAGCCCGTAAGGCTCTGAGATTACCGAAGCCTGCTGTGCAGTCTGTCACTCGGGAAAGTGACCTCGTACCTTCAGTTCCGGCCACCAGCATCATCCAGGATAAAGCGAAAAAGGTGCTGGCGCTGAAAGTGGATCCGGAATCGCCGGAGTCTTTTATGTTACGCCCCAAACGTCGCCGCTGGGTTAACGAAAAGTACACGCGCTGGGTTAAGACACAGCCGTGTGCATGTTGTGGTAAGCCAGCCGACGATCCCCATCACCTGATTGGTCACGGTCAGGGAGGGATGGGGACAAAAGCCCACGATATTTTCACGCTACCGCTGTGCCGGGAGCATCACAATGAACTTCATGCTGATCCGCTGGCATTTGAAGAAAAGCATGGTTCCCAGATTGATTTAATTTTTCGTTTTCTTGATCACGCCTTTGCAACCGGCGTGCTTGGGTAAAAGAGGTTACTGATGCGTATAGAGCTTGTTTTGCCTTACCCGCCGACGGTGAACACCTACTGGCGACGTCGTGGCAGCACATATTTTGTATCAAAAGCCGGTGAGCGTTATCGTCGGGATGTGGCGCTCATTGTTCGCCAGCAGCGACTGAAATTAAACCTGTCCGGAAGGCTGGCAATAAAAATTATTGCAGAGCCACCGGATAAGCGCCGCCGAGACCTGGACAATATCCTGAAAGCTCCACTGGATGCGCTGACGCATGCGGGACTACTCATAGACGACGAGCAGTTTGATGAAATCAATATTGTGCGTGGTCAGCTCGTTCCTGGTGGGCGGCTGGGGATAAAAATCACAGAGCTGGAGTGCGCATGAATTACCAGTATTTACAGTTTGTTCGTGAGCAACTCATGATTGCCACCGCCGATTTGAGTGGAGCAACAAAAGGACAGCTTGAGGCCTGGCAGGAGAATGCCATGTTTGAAACAGGGCGTTACAGGCGTAAAAAAATCCGGTACCGCGATGAAGTGACCGGAAAAATGATAACGCGGGATAATCCACCAATCCCGGGAAAACAATCGCTGGCGAAAGGTTCGTCAATTCCTCTGGTAAGTCAGGTTGAGTTTTCGACATCATCATGGCGACGGGCAGTTCTGTCTCTTGAAGAACATCATAAAGCCTGGTTGTTGTGGTGTTACAGCGGCAGCATTTGCTGGGAACACCAGATCGCGATAACGCAGTGGGTGTGGCATGAATTTAACGCACAATCCGGTACCAGAAAAATTGCAGGGAAAACGCTGGAGCGCCTGAAAAAATTAATCTGGCTGGCGGCACAGGATGTGAAGAGTGAGCTGGCTGGGCGTGAAACTTATGAATATCAGGAACTGGCATTACTGGCGGGAGTAACAACAAAAAACTGGTCCAAAACATTTACTGGTCACTGGGTTGCAATGAAACATATTTTCCACCGTCTGGATAGTGAGGCTTTATTGTTTGTGATGAGAACGCGTTCAGAACAAAAGGCGGCATTTTCAAAGCAAAGTGTTGCAAAAGTAGATTAAAAGGCATATATTTCGTGCAAATCTGATATTTTGCCGATTTTGTACGCGATGGCAAAGTAAGCAAGGCCCGCCGCTGAGCGGGTTTTTTTATGTCTGAAAAACGGCACAGGGCGTTAAACACGCTGGTGGTTGCGCAGTGAGCGGTTTGAGCAGGCGGTGAGTGAGATAAGAGAAGTTCTGACATGTAAAGCCGTTGGTTGATTAATGCTTATTTTTTTATAAGTCTTATTGCAATATATAAGTGTGGGGTGTAAAGTTATTCTCGAAATAATCATGTTTTCTCACGAATCAGAGGGGGGATAATGATTGAGGTTCGATGGACAAGGACAGCCCTGAAGCAGTTACTTCGTGTGGATACGCGGTATCGGCAGGCGATAAAGGATAAGGTCGGTGCGCTAAAGGATTTTCCTCTGGTAGCTATGGATTTTAAAAAGCTATCAGGGAGTGATAATCGATTCCGTTTGAGGGTCGGAGTGTACAGGGTTATTTTTGATGTTGAGGATGGTGATCCTGTTGTCCTGGATATTAAGGAAATTAAGCGCAGAAGCACAACCACATACTAAGGGAGGCTGGCGGGAAACCGCCAGTTTGCTGAACGACATTCAATCGCGAAAGGCAATGATATGAAAAACAGTGTCCAGTTTATTACTGATAATGCCGGGATTAGAACCGGGGTCATTATGTCAGTTGCTGAATATGAACGGCTGTTAAGCCTGGCAGATCCTGATGATGATTTTGAAAGCATCAAATATGAAGCCGGAGAGCATGACAATGAGACAATACCTCATGAAGTAGTATCCATCATGATTGATGATGATGTGTCATTGTTGGCAGCATGGCGGATTTACAGGCGAATGACTCAGCAGGAAGTAGCGGAGTGTCTGGGGGTTAAACAGTCAGCCGTATCTCAGTTTGAGAGAGCAGGAGCTCCGCGAAAATCAACACTGGAAAAACTGGCTGAGATTTACAACTGCCGACCAAATCAGTTGGCTGATTGATTCGGTTTTCGTAACGATTGCATTTTTCTTATCTGCTTGCCGTTGTTTGTAGCGTGTTTTTGCATGTTGTTTTGTAGTTAACCTTATGGTTGGCTGGATTTTGTTCATCCATAAAAAAATATCCCTCTCTGATCTTTAAGGTTCGCTTTTGCGGGCCTTTTTTTTTATATCCGCGCCACGCCCGGCGCACATCAAAAACCACAGAGCCTTTCAGGGGTGAGCTTACGGGATGGTCAGTGTGACTTTCTCTGTGGGCTGGTCACCCCGGGGCCTTTACTGCGCAAATCTGAATAACACTACACAAAAGGCATCTGCGGGTGCCTTTGACGGGGTGTTGTTTTTTACGGGCCGCTGGTGGCCCTTTTTTATTTACAGGAGATGTTATGGCAGAACCAGTATCCGGCACGACACAGGCCGGGCTGGCTGTTGGCGGGGTAACCGTTGTCGGCCTGTTCGACTGGATTGAGCCAGGCGTATTAATCGGGGCTTTTGCAGGTTCCATTATTTTTGTTATGTCGGCGCGCGAATACCCGGTCTGGGGAAAATTGCTGCTTTTTATCGCGTCGCTGATGGCGGGAATCGTCGCCGCACCGTTCTCGTCTTCGGTTATCACTTTGCTGACACCGGAAAGCATTTCAGCCAGTCGTTCGGTTGGTGCGCTGGTGGCGTCTGCGGTATCGGTCCGCTTGCTAATGCTGTTGGGGAATGAGCCGTCATCATTATTTGGTCGGTTCTGGCCTAAAGGGAGAGGAGGCGATGGGGGTAAGTAATTTTATTCTTACGCTGAATGCGTTCACCTGCGCCCTGATTGTTCTCGTCCTTCTGGCTTATCAACGAAGTGGCGCAAATTACTGCTGGAAGTCCTCTTTTTGCGCCTGGTTGCTGATGGTTGCCTGCGGCTCGGTAACCATCTTGATTCTGACCGGGGTCTATCGTCATCCGAGCATACCCGAAACTGTTATCAATATCGCACTGCTGGTGACTGTATGGGGTGCCAGGGGAAATATATCTCGACTGGTAAACAGCAGGAAAAATTAACAGGAAAATATCATGACAAAAGACGAAATTTTTGATGCCGTTCTTGGTAAAGAGGGCGGTTACGTCAACCATCCGGATGATAAAGGTGGGCCGACCAAATGGGGAATTACGGAAAAAGTCGCCCGTGCGCACGGATATCAGGGCGATATGCGTAACCTGACACGCGGGCAGGCGCTGGAAATACTCGAGGCGGATTACTGGTATGGCCCACGATTCGACCAGATTGCGAACCTGTCGCCGGATATTGCTGCAGAACTGTGCGACACGGGCGTGAACATGGGACCAACTGTGGCGTCCAGAATGCTTCAACGCTGGCTGAACGTTTTCAACCTGCGCGGGAAACTGTATCCGGATATGGATGCAGATGGACGCATCGGACCTCGTACCCTCAATGCGTTACGGGCATATCTGAAAAATCGTGGCAGGGATGGAGAGCTGGTAATGCTGACCGCGCTGAACTGTACGCAGGGTGACCGCTATCTGGAGCTGGCAGAGAAACGGGAGGCTAACGAGTCGTTTGTCTACGGCTGGATGAAAGAGCGTGTGGCTGTATGAAGCGAAAACACTGGACACACAGAATGCCGAGAACGGCGGCGAAATGGGCACTGGTAGCGATATTAGCGCCTTTTTTATTGGTGGGATGCGTTAGCCTGGATAAGGCGCGCCAGCTTTTCGATACAGCTTCTCAGGTCTGTGAAATTGTCGACGGTGTTCGGCAGTGTATGCAGAACTGATCGCCTGTAATAGCAGAATATTTTGCTGAAAAATGAAGGGTGCGCCAGCGTCCGGAAAGCATGAAATTCTGTGTTTGTGGCTATTCAATAAAATAAATTCTTTCTGTCGCCGCGAATACTCAAATGTTGATCAGTGCCCGGTGCGGCGACGGGCTTCGATATCAGGAGACGATGATGGAAAAAACAGAAAACAAACCGATTGTAATTGGTGCTGATGCTGCTCCGTTTAAGTTTGAGTTGTCTCAACTGGTGGAGATGCGCATCAGTGATGAATGGGGTGAGGTTAAAGCTCGCGCTCAGTATGCGGATGGCGAAAACCAGTACTTACTCCACTACAAAGCTGCTGATGGTCGCGCCACGACGGAGTGGTTTGGTGAGTCAATGCTGGAAGCAACAGAAGATGATCGCCATCCAGGTTGTCCGGTATTTGCCTGCATGAAATTACCGGAAGGCGCAGTCGTTACTGAGTAACAGGCATTACAGCAGCCCTTCAGTGAGGGGCTGCGATAATGCTATCGGCCTGAATATCTCTATTGAAAACAGGAGGCGAAATGTCTGAGCGAAACTATGAAGCGATTGGACGCTGCGTTGTTCTGAGAAAGCGCATTGAAGAAAATCTTTGCGCACTGCAGAAAATAAAATCGGAAATTATTTCTGCTGAAGTTCCGTTTTTATTAGATTGGCGGTTGTGTGGTGGTTATTCACTGGTGTTGAGCGTAGAAGCGAATGCAAATCGCTGTCGTGAATTGCTTGATGAGACAATGCAACTGGTCAGTGAACATAATCAGCATGCAGTGGCGGCAGGACAGGATGCAATCTGTGTTATCCACAAGGGATAAGCACCTCCATGCCATCACGAATCCCCCGCGCATGCCGTAAGCGAGGCTGTGCAGGCACAACGACGGACAGTTCTGGCTACTGCGATAAACATCGTGGTGAAGGATGGACACAACACCAGCGCGGACTGAACCGCCACCAGCGCGGCTATGGCTCAAAATGGACGGTGATTCGTGCCCGTATTCTGAAGCGCGATAAAGGTCTGTGTCAGTTGTGTCTGCGTGTCGGTGTGGTGCGCGAGGCGAAAACTGTCGACCACATCATTCCGAAAGCGCATGGCGGAACAGACGCAGACAGCAACCTGCAGAGTCTGTGCTGGCCCTGCCACAAAGCGAAAACAGCGCGCGAACGAATCAGGTGATAATTATTCTCACTTGTGGGGAGGGCGGGTCAAATCCCTGCAGCCCTGGCTGTCCGGGACCGCCCGCCAACCCTTCTTCGCATCGCCGCAGGTTCGAAAACTTTTTTTTGGGAATGCGATCAAACGATTGATAGGTAAAACCGATTATGTCAGGACCCCCGAAAACCCCGCCACGCCTGCATTTGATACGAGGCAACCCCTCAAAGCGCCCCGTTAAAGACCCAAAAAAAACCGCTAAAAAGGATGAAAAAGGTCTCCCTAAAATTCCGCAACATTTAGGGTCGCAGGGGAAGTACTGGTTCAGGCGAATGGCGGAAGAACTGAATGCGGAAGGGATCATTTCTCAGCTTGATGCGCGTGCACTCGAGTTACTGGTGGAAGCCTACACCGAATACCGGCATCACTGCGAAACACTTGATGCTGAGGGTTATACCTACCGCACGGAAACGCAGAACGGTGATGTGCTGATTAAGGCACACCCGGCTGCTGCGATGAAAGCGGATGCCTGGAAGCGGATCCGGGCGATGCTTGCAGAGTTTGGTATGTCACCGGCAAGCCGGGCGAAAGTAAATACCGCCGGATCGGATGATGTTGATCCGCTGGCGGAGCTTTTAAAAGCGAGAGACTGATGGCAAAAGTGGCTGACGGGATCCGCTACGCCGAACGTGTTGTTGCAGGAGAAATTGTCGCTGGCGAATTTGTCCGTCTGGCCTGCCAGCGTTTTCTTGATGATCTGAAGTACGGCGAAGAGCGGGGGATTTATTTCAGTGAACCCCGTGCGCAGCACATCCTGAATTTCTACAAATTTGTGCCCCATGTAAAAGGGGCGCTGGCAGGCCAGCCCATTGAACTGATGGACTGGCATGTATTTATCCTCATTAATATTTTTGGTTTTGTCATTCCGCTGGTCAATGAAGAGACCGGGGAAGTTGTCATGCGCAGCGATGGCAGCGGACGTCCGGTGATGGTGCGCCGGTTCCGGACGGCGTACAACGAAGTCGCCCGTAAAAACGCAAAATCAACCCTGTCATCGGGTATCGGCCTGTATATGACGGGGGCAGATGGTGAAGGCGGTGCTGAGGTGTATTCAGCCGCAACCACGCGTGACCAGGCCAGAATTGTGTTTGAAGACGCCAAAAATATGGTCAGAAAAGCCCGGTCGACACTCGGGCGGTTGTTTGATTTCAACAAGCTGGCGATTTACCAGGAGCAGAGCGCATCAAAATTTGAACCGCTTTCCTCGGATGCAAACAACCTGGACGGTCTGAACATCCACTGCGCCATTATTGATGAGCTGCATGCTCATAAAACCCGTGACGTGTGGGACGTTCTGGAAACGGCAACCGGTGCCCGTCTGCAGTCCCTTTTATTTGGCATCACCACGGCTGGCTTTAACAAGGAAGGGATTTGTTACGAGCAACGCGATTACGCCATCAAGGTATTGCGAGGCTATAACAGCGACGTGGAGGGCGCGGTAAAAGACGACTCCTACTTTGCAATTATTTACACGCTCGATGAGGGAGATGATCCGTTTGATGAAACGGTCTGGCAGAAAGCGAATCCCGGCCTGGGCATCTGTAAACGCTGGGATGATCTGCGTCGTCTGGCGAAAAAGGCGAAGGAGCAGGTCTCGGCACGGGTGAATTTTTTCACGAAGAAAGTAACATCACGCCGTAACAGCAGTGCGGCCTGTCCTGATTTTTTTAGTAACTAAATGAAAGAAAAAGATTTTTTCTTTTTCGTCGTTTTTGTTTTTTCTGGATGGTTCTGGCTGTTTTCATCATTTGTGTATTGCACTGTGTATTGCAAAAACGGGTTATAAATCACATGGCGCTAAACAAACTGAGCGATAAAAAACTTCGTTCCCTGCTTGGGCGCAGGAGTGAGAGGCAGGAAACCATCGCTGATGGTAACGGGCTTTCGGTACGGGTCAGTAAATACGGATGTGTTAGTTTTGTTTTCTTTTACAGACTGGCGGGAAGGGGAACCGCGCCCATCTGGCTGACACTTGGAAAATATCCTGATCTGAGTCTCAAATCAGCGAGAGAGATGCGCGATCAGTGTCGAACTTGGCTTGCGGAGGGCAGAGATCCACGGATTCAGATAAAAATTGAACGGGAAGCCACCTTGCAACCTGTTACCGTTCGTGAGGCACTTGAATACTGGCTTGATAATTATGCAATGGATAAGCGTAGGGGAGCAGAACATATCAGGCAGTGCTTTGGTAAACATATTTATCCGGTGATTGGTCATGTACCACTTAGTGATTGCTCTATATCTATGTGGATCAAGTGTTTTGACAAAATAAAAAAAGTAGCACCTGTACAGGCCGGAGCTTTGTTGCGTATATCAAAACAGGCGCTTAAATTTTGTAGGGTAAGAAAATACGCGATTAGTCATGAAATTGATGATCTTGAGGTCTGTGATGTGGGAAAAAAGTCTGCGCGAAGAAGCAGGGTTTTAACAGATGATGAAATCAGAGATTTATGGCGAAGTATTAATACTGATTATGACAATCACGAATTATCATATGAAAACCGAATTATTTTACGTTTCCTGGTAGTTTTTGGTTGTCGACTGTCAGAAGTATTACTGTCGTCCTGGGTAGAGTGGGATTTTGATAAGAAATTATGGCGCGTTCCCGCTGATCATAGCAAAAATGGCAGGGAAATAATCAGACCGATTCCTGATGGCATGTTTAACTGGTTAGTTACGTTAAAAAAAATAACAGGTAACAAAGAAAATGTGATTGGGTTTGATATGCGTCAGTGTACGGCAAGCGTAACTATCGGTAAGACATGGAAAAGGATGAAACACTCGGAGAAATGGACGGCGCATGATATGCGAAGAGTGTTTGCCACAAAACTAAGTGATCATGGTTTTGAACATAATGTGGTTGAACAGTTGCTTGGGCACACATTAGGCGGTGTTGCCGGGGTTTATAACAGAAGCCAGTATATGGACAGAAAAAAAGAAGCTATGAACTGGTGGTACGACTATCTGAATAAGCAAATTAGTGGTGACAGTAATGATTCAAATAGTTACGCGTGAAGAACTTGAAAATGATAAAACAATCGACAGGATGATTAAGGAAGATGAATGTGCATGGTTAACAGCTCTTGGCAGGAGACACAGAGCATTACTTGAAAAGGAAGGAAAATTTCCACGTAAAATATGTATTGGCCCACAAACAAAAGTCTGGCGCTTATCTGAGGTGCTGGAATGGGTAAAGGGTGAATGGAAACCCTGAACTAAATTAAATGAGATATAATCAACCCGTCTTTTGGCGGGTTTTTTTATAGGTGATATTTTTATGCAAAAATTTATTTATCCTACACCCGAAGAACGCATTCAGATTCTGAAAGATCATGGCGAACCGTATGATCGCCGTATACGCGAACATGAGTGTGCCAATCGTACCGGGCTTTCAAGAAGCAGACGTTGGGTACTTGAACAGGAGGGAGCATTTCCTGCTCGTGCTCATTTAGGGAAAGTGTCTGTTTCCTGGTTGCTCTCTGATGTGCTCTGGTGGGTTATGCATCCGCCAGGAGTAAAGGAAGTAAACAGCCCATACAAAAACGCCAATAAGTAATTACCGACAACCCCGCACCACGCAATGCGGGGTTTTTTGTATGTGAGGTAGAAAGTGATGAATAAAAATATTGCCGCGACGGGCAAGGGTGACGCACGTCATATGAAAAAATTCTGTGATATTCGTGATCTGGTCGTTCTGCGCTTTGATAGTGTGAACGTTCGCGTGGTGTATCTGAACGGCGATCCGTGGTTTGTTGGCGCTGATGTGTGTGCGGCGCTGGAAATTAGCAACGTTACCGATGCTGTTTCAGTTCTGGATAGCGATGAGGTAATGACCCTAGCTTTAACCGAGGGTCATTCAGGTAAGCGTGGTGGTGCCAGAAGTTGGAATGTTGTATCAGAATCAGGTTTTTACAAGTTGATCGCCAGAAGTCGCAAAGCTGTTAATCCTAGCACGTTCGCCCATCGTTTCAGTAATTGGGTATTCAGAAATGTGATACCGGGTATCAGAAAAACGGGGGCTTATGGTATCCCGTGGGGCGCATTACAGGATTTTTCCCGCCGCAAAGAGCAATACCAGATAAGTGCCAGCGAGAAGGGGAGGGAGCTACAGGCATGTAAGCGCAAAAAGCGTGAGCTGGAGGAAGAAGAAAAAAGGCTGATACGTGAATACCAGCCTGAGTTTTACTTTGGTGAGCGTATTCAGTAACCACACGCGGTGTTGATTATACGGTACATCGTGTTGACCGGGAAGCTACCCACCAGCAAGGCAAAATCTTCTGCTAAAAAATGACATATGACCAGTCGTCCGGAAAGCATGAAATTTTACAAAAATGGAAAATGAAGATTTTTATTGTGCTGGTGGGTAAAAACAAAAAGCGCCCCGTTACCGGAGCGCCATTGCGAACAATTAACCTACTGCGCAAAAAATGAATCTGTGCGGGGGGATTATATCAACCGTGGTCGAAATGACCATAGTTGCAGGATAACAGGCAAAACAAAGGCCACCCGCTACGGTGGCCCCTCGACACAAGCTACACGTTATCCCCAACGCATGAGCATAACCAACAATGCCACATTTACGGCTGGTGGGCAAATCCTGAGCTGTTCTGTAATTACAGGAACTACGGCATTGTCGCGGTTAGGTTATGCTCAACTTTTTTTCAACTCTATATCGCAAGCACGCCGTAATATATCGCCTTCATTGCTTCCGCAAAGATTCTTTTTCTCGAAGCATGATTTTAAGATAAAGGCGGCGACAATTAGAACAATCGCACAGAGTGCACAATTTTTAAGTTTTGGCATCTTTTACTCCTATGGTTGCCGCCGTGATTCCTCACACCACGGCGCTGATAGTAATTATTCTGATTCTTTGGCCTTGCGGCGCTGGCGGCGTTTGATCTCGCCACGCATGGCTGTAACGATAAACTGCGCGTCTGTTTCGTTTTCCTCTTTGACCAAATTCATTTCGCTTAAAACTTCTAGAGGGATTCTAGCCGTTTTTTGTTGTGATTTGTTGTTGGTTGTACCCGTTGGCATTACTAGCCTCCTTACTGTTAGGTGGCGTTCAGTATACGTAGAAAAAAAAAATAAAAAAAAGCTTGAAGTGCAAGTCACCTAAAAGTAGCATAATCCTCAAAGGTGACTTGCACCTTAAAGACAAAGCCCCGCAAGTGTCGTTACCACTCACAGGGCTTCTAACCACCAACGATAACGAGAGTATCGAGGTAGCTATGTTAAATCATACCACACACCCGCAAGGGCGGGACTCGCACAACCTGAATAAATATATCTGGCGTTTTATCGCTCTGAGCACGGCACAACCGCGCGTGATTACCATTGAGGCCACCAGTGAACAGGAAGCCTGTCAGCAATCACCGGCTGGCTGCGTGATGGTATTCGCCGCCCATATTCGTCAGGGGGTGCACCATGTGCAATAACACCCGTCCGGACTCAGCCGCCGAAGCTATCAGAACGCTAATGCACGCGCTGATTGATATTTCATGCACGGCAGCAACCGCAGAAAAACACATTACCAGAGAGACGGAATATGCAGGGGCGATAATCCCGCATTCGCTGGCATATGTGCAGCTTAGTGCCGACATGGCACTGGATGAGGCAGGCAAAATTCTTACCGCAGATATCCAGGGGGGACGCCATGCATAATCATGAAGCGCACTTACCTGTAGTGCTGAATGTGCCATCAGATTATACGGGGCGCGTACTGGTGTATCTGGAAAAAGGCCGGGTTAAATGCCAGTGCCGTTTAATGGAAAACGAATTTATCAGCACTCTTGCGGGATTTTCTGAAATGCTCACTAAATCTGGTGTTAGTGCAGACCAGTTACGCGGGGGCGATTATGCGAAATAAACGTGATATTGAAGACCTGGCATTTGAAGCCCTGCACTCTGCGAAAAAGATCAGGGAAGTCGTCAATATGTGGATGAACAGCCTTAGCACCGATGAATCCGATAGCAGAGAAGAAATTCTTATTTCTTTGTTGTTAGACCTGGCAAATACACAGGTTTCTCTGACATCTGATATTGAGCTCGCCGCTAAAAAGCTGCCTCTGGAGTAAAAAAACATGAAAAAGAAAAAATTCTGGCTTTACTGCCAGCGGTCACGCTCGGCCTGAAATCCGCCCCGGTGATATTTTCCGGGATAAATACGGCAGCACGATAACGATTAAAACTGTCGATGATTTTCGTGTGACCTATATCCGCGAAGGTTATGCGCATCCCTGCGTGTCGTCACATATGCGCTTTGACAGGGAGTTCACCTTGGTAAGCAAAGCACCACCAGCAGAATTAAGCGACATCGACAGAATCATGCGCGTTACAGGAATGGAACGCATTAAGGCAGTACGTGAAATTATTCGTGAACGGGGAAAGGCAAAATGAAGCGCGCACCAAACTTAAAGCACCAGCCAGCCGATAAAATGACGGAGGTTATCATCTTTGCGGGTAGTGATGCGTGGAGCCATGCGAAAGAGTGGCAGGAATGGGCAGGTAAGCATATTGCCGCCGACAATGTGCCGCCTGTCGTTCTGTCAGATGAACACCTGAAAGATATTACCGGTTATCAAATTATTGATGATAGTCGTCAGTGTGTGCGTGTTTACCGCGCAGGGCACATCACTGAACGTAGCCTTACACAGATCGTCACGTTGCTGGCTGTGGCTGGCGTGAAGACCGTATACGAATACGCGGGGATAACTGACACCAGCCCGGCGGATTTATCCGACCAGTTGCCTCGCCTCAAAGACGAATACGAGCGCGGGGAAAGTCTGGTGTTGCCCTTAAAGAAAAAAATCACAGAAAGCCCGGGTGATGATGAATTAAAGCCCCGCGTTGAAAGCCGCGCCGATGGTGTTTTCTGGGTAACGCCAAAAGTGGATAAGCAGTCAGGCGAAATTATCCGGCCTGAGACGTGGTTATGTTCCCCGCTTGAACTACTGGGAACGGGGACAATCGGTAAAGAGCATTACCGCGTGATGCGCTGGAAAAAATTCGCAAATCATGAAGTCATCACAATGGCGGTTCCGTGCGGTGGCATTGGCGACCGTGACGGCTGGCGGCTGCTGAAAGACCACGGACTGAACGTAACAACTAACGGCAAAAATAGGGCTATCCTGGCTGACTGGATGCAGTTAAGCGGAAGCCATGAGGAATGGCAGTTAAGCACAACAACGGGCTGGCATTTTGGCGCGTACATCATGCCGGACGGTTCGGTCATTGGTGATTGCGAAAAGCCAGTCCTGTTTACCGGAAAAACGGCTGCTGTTAATGGCTATTCCGTGGCAGGAACGGCGGAGGGTTGGCGCGATACCGTGGCGCGGCTGGCTGGTGGTAATCCGTCCATGATGCTGGGTGTGGCGGTATCGTTATCCGCACCATTAATCGGGCTGGTGGGTGCTGACGGCTTCGGGGTACATCTTTTCGAACAGTCATCGGCAGGGAAAACCACCACACAGAACATCGCATCCAGTTTATGGGGAGAGCCGGACGCACAACGGCTGACCTGGTACGGCACGGCGTTAGGTATCGCCAACGAGGCCGAAGCACATAATGACGGGCTGTTACCCCTGGATGAAATAGGTCAGGCCGGAAACGCGCGGGAGGTGTCCACGTCAGCCTATACGCTGTTTAACGGTTCCGGGAAATTACAGGGGGCAAAGGACGGCGGCAACAGGGAGATAAAACACTGGCGAACGGTGGCAATCAGTACCGGAGAAATGGACGTTGAAACATTCCTCAAAACGGAAGGGATAAAAGTCAAGGCGGGGCAGCTTGTCCGCCTGCTTAACGTGCCAATGGAAAAAGCCACACAATTTCACGAATACAGCACCGGAAAGGCACACGCAGACGCGTTAAAGGATGCCTGGACAGAAAATCACGGGGCGGCGGGGCGTGAATGGGTTAAATGGTTGGCAGACCATCAGCAGGAGGCAAAGGACACGGTAAGGGCATGCCGTGAACGGTGGCGCAACCTGATACCGGAGAGCTACGGCGAGCAGGTACACCGCGTGGGTGAGCGTTTCGCCATACTGGAGGCCGCGCTTGTGCTTTCCGGTCATGTTACTGGCTGGGATGTTCAGGCGTGCCGCGATGCCATACAGCATAATTTTTATGCCTGGGTGAAGGAGTTCGGCACGGGTAACAGGGAGTTTAAACAGATGGTTGAACAGGCAGAGGCTTTTTTAGCGTCGTTCGGATTCAGCAGATACCTTCCGTGGCCCAACACCGACGAGCGTGATTTACCGATTAAAGAGCTTGCCGGATACAGAAAGGGGAGTATCAGAAACGAAGATGACGAGTTCCGTTTTTACACGTTCCCGCATGTATTTGAGGGTGAGATAGCACAGGGATTTAATCCGTCTCACTTTGCCCGCGCGTTGAGTGCTGCCGGAATGCTGGAAGCGGGTAACGATCGCCGTTACAAGAAAAAGGCGCTCGGCAAAATTGGGGGGAAGCAGCATGTTTTTTACGTGCTGATGTTCCAGCCTGAGGCAGAAGATTAACCCCTGTGTGAGGTGAAAAGTTGCGGGTTATGCGGGTTATCCTGTGTATAAGTGCATTAACTGTATGAATAAAAAGGAAATCAATAACCCGCACGTAACCCGCAAAACGGCAGTTATAACCCGCAAAAGTGCGATTATAACCCGCAGAATTTCACCGTAAGGGTGTAAACAAGCGTAACAATCAACGTTAAAACCGGAGAACAGACAGCATGACAGCACAGATAGCAGCTTACGGGCGGCTGGTGGCTGACCCGCAGTTAAAGACCACCAGCAAAGGGACACAAATGGCGATGGCGAGTATGGCAGTTCCCCTGCCGTGCAGCCAGGCAGATGACGGAACGGCGACGATGTGGTTATCCGTCCTGGCGTTTGGCAGACAGGCCGACGCACTGGCAAAACACCACAAAGGCGAACTGGTGAGCGTGGCGGGTAACATGCAGGTAAGCCAGTGGACAGGTCAGAACGGCGAAATGCGGCAGGGTTGGCAGGTCATCGCAGACAGCGTAATCAGTGCGCGAACGGCGCGACCGGGCGGCAAAAAAGGCCAGCAGGGCCAGGCTACTGACGCACTGAACAGGGCAAAACAACAGGCGGGGAATGATGATCCGTACGGGGACGGGATACCGTTTTAAGCAGTGAGGTACAGCATGATTAAAGACAGCAAAGCGGAAGAACTGGAGGCTAAAGGGCTGTACCGGAGAGCGGCGGCGCGTTGGGCTGATGTTATGTGGCTGGTGAGCACTGACAAGGAGCGCGAACAGGTGGCAAAGCGTCGCGCGGAATGTATCCGTAAGGCAGCGCGCCAACCAGTCATACCGGATAATTTCGGAATACTGAAAGAGGCCATAAACCGCACACATACCGGGATGGGCTTACAGAAACCTGGCGGTGAGATGTTCAGGAACTACCCGAAAAAAAAGGATAATTGATAACGGTTGTTAACTGTTTCTGGTATCGTGGCAGCAGGAGGAAACATGCCAGTGACATTTGAAGAAGTCCAGCAACATAAAAAGCTTCATGATTTTGATGATCTGGAAACCACGACAGTAAAAAAATATCGCCGGCTGCTTTCTTCCGATGCGTTATTTTTTGTGGATCATCATGATTTTCTGCGTAGCTCACTGACCGGGGAAATTTTCGCAACCAACCGTGAGCAGGTGGAAGCGATGATCGAATATCTGTGGAAAATAAGGCGCAGAATGCGTGATCCCGTGAAACGGTAGAATAATAATGGCCTGGTATTTTCCAGGCCATTTTTTTTAGAAGTCGATCTCTGTATCGCGATTAAATTCATCGCTAAGGTAAAGTGCTTCGCTTGGGCATTTTCCGTTTTCCAGTAATGTTTCCCAGAAATCTTTATCGAAACACCCCTCAAGATACAGATAGCGGCAGATGTGAAGTAAATCACTTCGTGTCCATCCGTGCATGCTGCTACTTGTTACACCATATTCACTTTCTAGTTTATAGAATGTGAGCGCCTCCCGGTCGTGCCAGGCTTTGCACAGACGATCGTATATCTTTTTAGCTTTGTTTTTAGATGTGCCGAAAAACTCTTCGTAAATTTCATGTGGGCGAGCAGGAATACTTCCGTCGCCATCCTGCAAGAAAGGATAAACATCTGCCTCCCAGGCATACACGTAAGAATCGCTGAACTCATCATAGTGTTTACCAAGGTGGAGAATCTGCAATCGTTGCTGAATGAACATTGCTTTTTTCAGTTCATTTTCTGACATAGTTCGTTCCTCCTGATTGACGAGCAGAAAATGTACGGAACAGCTTATTTATTTTTTCAGGTTTTGTAAATTATTTGTTCGTGGTTGTTCCAGGTTGTTCGGTGATTCTGGCTGATGTTTACATACTGATTTTTATGTATATGTTGGCGTGTGGCACTCAGACGTGAGCCGCCACAATGCCGCCTGACCCCCTGCGCGATGCCGGGTTGATCTGCGAGATGCCGGGAGTGTCGGGCGGCGCTCCCTCCGTGTTGGTTTCACGTCCTGAATCTTAACCAATACGAGAAAACCTTCATGAAGAAATTAATCGAACTCCGCCAGCAAAAAACCGCCCTGAAAAACCAGATGCGATCCCTGCTGGAAAAAGCCGACAGTGAAAACCGCAGCCTGAACGATGACGAGGGCAAACAGTTTGATGAACTGCGTGCAAAAGCCGATTCCCTCGACACAGAAATTTCCCGTCTTGAAGCTGTTGCGGATGAAGAACGTAACCAGCCAGGTGTTTCCGTCGAAGAGAAAATCACCAAAGACGAACTGCGCTCTTACATTCTGACCGGGGAAACCCGCAACCTGTCCGGCAGTGTCCCGGCTGATGGTGGTTATACGGTTATCCCGGAACTGAACAGAGAAATTATGCGTCAGCTTTCTGATGAATCGGTGATGCGTAAAATCTGTACCGTTAAAACCATTCACAGCAATGAATTTAAGCAACTGGTTTCTGCCGGGGGTGCGGTCGTTGAACACGGCGAAGAAGGTGCGGCACGTAACCAGACGGCAACACCAAAACTGAATGAAGTCAGTATCCGCCTGTATCCGATCTACGCTTACCCGAAAACCACTCAGGAAATTATCGATTTTTCCGAAGTCGATATTATGGGCTGGTTATCTTCTGAAATTGGCGACACTTTCGTTGATACCGAAGAAATGGATCTGGTTTCTGGTGATGGCGAGAAAAAAGCTAAAGGTTTCCTGGCTTTTCCGCGCACTGCGGATAACGACAAAACCCGTCCTTTCGGTACGCTCCAGACGAAAAAAGTTACTGGCAGTCTCAGCGCCGACATGCTGATTGACCTGAAATTTACGCTGCGCAATAAGTACCGCAAAAAAGCTGTATGGGTGATGAACTCAAATACAGCCGCCTCCGCACAAAAACTGAAAAATGCCACTGGTGATTACATCTGGCGCGATCGTTTACAGGCTGGTGATCCTGATTCTCTGCTGGGGCTTCCGGTTGAATATCTGGAA
This sequence comes from Escherichia sp. E4930, assembly GCF_005845405.1. Taxonomy (NCBI): domain Bacteria; kingdom Pseudomonadati; phylum Pseudomonadota; class Gammaproteobacteria; order Enterobacterales; family Enterobacteriaceae; genus Escherichia; species Escherichia sp. E4930. Next base: position 209,822 of record NZ_VCDZ01000003.1, read on the forward strand.
TTTATGCCGGACGGTGTGATTGCAGTAGGTGACTTTAAGCGCGGTTATTTCATCGTTGACCATGAAACCGGTACGCGTACCCGTCCGGATTTCAGCGAACCCGGATTCATTAACATCTATACCCAGAAATATCTGGGCGGTGGTGTGGTGGATTCGAACGCCATCAAGATTCTGGAAATTCAGGCTGGCAAGTAATGAGCAAAGGGGGCTTCGGCCTCCTTTTTCAGCTTTATGGAGTACACCGATGAAAAATACCGATTTTGAAATCCGTACATCTGAACTGACCGCCAGTGATAAAAAACTGGTGGGTTATGCCGTTCGCTGGAACAGCCTTTCAGAAATTATCTGGGACGAATTCCGCGAACAGTTTACGCCGGGGGCTTTTGCTGACTATCTGGCGGCGGGTAATGATGTGCGCTGCCTGTATGAGCATGACTATACCCGACTGCTGGGGCGCACCAAATCCGGAACACTGGTACTGACTGAGGACAACACCGGGCTACGTTTTGAACTGACACCGCCTGATACCCAGCTTGGAAAAGATGTGCTTACGCTGGTGGAGCGTGGCGACATTACAGGAATGAGCTTTGGCTTTCGCGCATTATGCGAAGAATGGAATATCGCGCAAAAACCGTATCTGCGCACTGTTACCGCCGCAGAACTTCGTGAAATCACGATAACGTCAATGCCTGCTTATCCCGAATCTGGCGTGGAGATTGCCCGCCGTTCGTTGTTTGCACAGCACCCTGAATTACGCCCGACAGGAAATAATCGTCATCGCTGGGCTGAACTGGCGGGGTTGTGATATGTGGTGGCCTTTTAGTCGTAAAAAAAGCGATCTGCGTAACCTGTCCATTGATGATTTTCTGGCGCTGTCCGGCGTACCGAATACCGGATCCGGAGAATATGTTTCTGCCGGGACGGCTGAATCATTGCCTGCTGTGATGAACGCGGTTTCTGTCATCGCTGAGGCGGTGGCCACGATGCCGTGTTATCTGTATCTGGTACGTAATGACAAGGGCAGGGAGGCGCGGGAATGGCTGGACAGTCACCCGGTCGATATTCTGCTGAATGAGCAGCCTAATTCGTGCCAGACACCTTACCAGTTTAAACGCACAATGATGCGTCACTGCCTGCTGAACGGTAACGCCTATGCGGTTATTGAGTGGGGGCGGGACGGTCAGCCAAAATCACTTCATCCTTATGCGCCGGGTTGTGTTGTACCGGAACGCACTGGCGCACACAAATACCGCTATACCATCACCGAACCCTATACAGGAACGGTGCGCACGTATTTACAGGAAGAAGTCCTGCATCTCCGCTATGCCTCGGATGATGGCTTTCTGGGACGTTCCCCCGTCACGATTTGCCGTGAGGCGCTGGGGCTTGGCCTTGCTCAACAGCGTCACGGAGCCAGCATTATGAAAGATGGCATGATGGCGGCAGGGGTTATTACGTCAGGCGAATGGCTGGACGGCGTGAAAGGTAAACAGGCATTAGACGCCCTGGAACGCTACAAGGGGGCGAAAAATGCCGGAAAAACGCCAATCCTTGAAGGGGGCATGGATTACAAGCAACTGGGGATGAGTAACCAGGATGCGGAATGGCTGGCCTCCCGTCGCTTCTCCATTGAAGACATCGCCCGGATGTTCAACGTATCGCCTATTTTTCTGCAGGAATACAGCAACAGCACCTACAGCAATTTCAGCGAGGCAAGCCGCGCGTTTCTGACCATGACAATGCGCCCATGGCTGGCGAACTTCGAACAGCAAATTAAGGCCGCTTTGCTGGTGGCTTCTCCCGTACCTGGTACCCGTTATCTGGTTGAGTTTGATTCAGCCGATTTATTACGCGCCACCCCTACCGAACGTTACGCCACGTATGAGAAAGGGATTAAGAACGGGATCATGAATCCGAACGAAGCCCGCGAACGTGAGGGGATGCCGCCGCGTGAAGGTGGCGACGAATTCAGCCAGGCATGGAAGCAGACGGTGGAAATTAAAGGTGAAAAAGATGAGTGAAGAAAAAATTACACCTGATGAGGTCAGGGCACATCTTCGCCTTGATAACTTCTACGATGAAGGCGAACTTCTGAAAATGTATACCGATGCGGCGCTGGAAGCCTGCCAGAAGCATATCGGGAAACGTTTTGAAGACGGGCTGGAATTTACCCCGGCAATACGTGTTGGTTGCCTGATGTACATTGCTTTCCTGTACGAGAACAGGGAAGCGGTTTCACCTGTGGAGCAGTCTGAACTGCCTATGGCTATTTCTGCGCTCTGGTCGGTTTATCGTGATGTAGGGGTGTACTGATGCCGTGGCAACCATTAAGGCGATGCACTGAGCCGGGCTGTAATAAGCGCGTGAAGTCCGGCAAGTGCGAAGATCACAGGCGGGCTGCATGGCGTGCAGAGGATGCCAGACGGGGACACCGCCGCGCGCGCGGGTATTCCCGACAGTGGGACAAATACCGCGCCCTGTACCTGAGCAAAAACCCGTTATGCGTGCGTTGTCTGGCTAAGGGGATTTATACGCCAGCTCTTGTGGTGGATCACATCATTCCCATCAATGGCGGCGGTGATGTTCTCTTCTGGCCTGAGTGGAATCACCAGGCATTGTGCCAGACGTGCCACAACCGTAAGACGACACGGGAAGATCCAGCCACGAAAGCGAACCGTAAGGCGGGCATGTATCGCGAGCAGGAAGAACGGGCGGCACATCGTAACGACTGGATGTATGGCGATGATGACTGAACAGGAGCAAAACAGGCTGATACGTGGACTGATAAGGCAGCGTGACACATGGAAGGCACAGGAGACAGGGCACAAAGCCAACAGGACAGGGCGCACAGAACGCACCACAGCGAAGCGATTAACCGACCGTGACCGCGAGGTCATGGAATGTTTTCGCAATCGCTGGTGAGGCCGTCAGAGGGGGTGGGGGAGGTTTTCAGGACAAAACCGTCCCTGCCGGACACCGACCGCCTCCTCAAATTTTTGTGCACGGAAATTTTTTTGAAAATAATTGGGCGAAAAAAGAACATGGCAAGACCACCAAAAGCCCCCGCTTACCTGGATGAAATCGCGGTCAGGCAGTGGAAGGAAAAATCGCGCCAGCTTTCCGGGCGGGAAGACCTTACCCCCGCCGACTGGAGCAATCTGGAACTGTATTGCGTTAACTACTCCATATACCGCAAAGCCGTCGAAGACCTTGCGACGCGCGGCTTCAGCATTGTTAACAGTCAGGGCAGCGAGAGCAGAAACCCCGCCCTGAGCGCAAAGGCTGACGCGGAAAGAATAATGATCAAAATGGCTTCTTTGCTGGGTTTTGACCCGGTAAGCCGCCGCAGAAATCCACCGGAAACAGAGGAAGAGGACGAGCTTGACCGCCTGGCATGAGTACGCAGAAGGCGTAAAAAACGGCAAAATTACGGCCTGTAAACGACTGAAACAGGCCGTTAAACGGTATTTTTCTGACCTTGAAAACCCCCTTTACACGTTCGATCCGGAGGTCGTGGAGCGGTTTATTGCCTTTTCTAGGGTGTGTCCGCACGTAAAAGGCGCAATGCGCGGTAGCCCCATTGAGCTGGAGCCGTGGCAGCAGTTCGCCTTTGCCTGCATCCTGGGCTTTAAGGTTAAGGCCACCGGACGGCGCAAATACACCAGCGCATTCATTGAAGTACCGCGAAAAAATGCCAAATCCACGGTCGCCGCTATCCTGGCTAACTGGTTTCTGGTTATGGAACACGGGCAGCAGGATATTTACACCGCCGCCGTGAGTCGTGATCAGGCGCGGATCGTGTTTGATGATGCGCGTCAGATGTGCCTTTTATCCCGACCGTTACGAAAGCGGGTAAATATTCAGGCGCACAAGGTGATACACCCGAAAACCAACAGCCTGTTAAAGCCACTGGCAGCAAAAGCGGCAACCATTGAGGGGACAAACCCGAGTCTTGCCATTGTGGATGAATATCACCTGCACCCTGACAACGGGGTTTATTCCGCGCTTGAACTGGGAATGGGGGCGCGTCCGGAGGGGTTATTATTTGCCATCACCACATCGGGGAGCAACGTTGTTTCAGCCTGTAAACAACACTACGACTATTGCTGCCAGATACTGGATGGTGAAGAGGTGAACGAATCCATGTTCGTGCTGATTTACGAGCTGGATGATGAAAGCGAGGTTGACGATCCGGCGATGTGGATAAAGGCGAATCCCAATATCGATGTTTCCGTCGATCGTGAAAAACTGGCCTCAACCATCCAGAAAGCGCGGGGTATTCCGTCGCAGTGGGTGGAAATGCTCACCAAGCGATTCAATATCTGGTGTCAGGGGGCTACGCCGTGGATGGGTAACGGTGCATGGGCGGAGTGCGCCGGAACGTTCGCGGAGGCGGATTTATACGGGCAGGAGTGCTACGCGGGGCTGGACTTATCATCAACCAGCGATATTTCCAGCGTGTGCTATGCCTTTCCGGTCGGTAAAAAGATTATGCTGGTTTCCCGTCACTATCTGCCGGAATTTCAGCTACAGAACCCCGCCAATAAAAACCGCGCCATCTATCGCCAGTGGGTAAAGGCGGGCTGGATACGCACAACACCGGGTGACTGCATTGATTATGACCGTATCCGTGATGACATCATGGCGGATGCAGAGAATTTCAATATCAGGCTGGTGGGCTTCGATACATGGAACGCCACGCACCTGAGGACGCAGCTACAGGGGGCAGGATTTGAGGTGGAGCCGTTCCCGCAAACATACCTTCGTTTCAGTCCGGCGGCGAAATCGTTCGAAGTTTTTGTTAACCGGAAGGTGATTGTTCATCGTGGTGATCCGGTGCTGGCCTGGTCAATGAGTAATGTTGTGATGCAGAGTGACGCGAACGCCAATATCAAGCCGAACAAGAAAAAATCATCCAACAAGATAGACCCGAGCGTTGCGGCGCTGATGGCGTTTGGCACATTCCAGGCAGAGCATGAGGAATTTGCATTCGATATGAGCGACAGCCACAAAGAGCGGCTTGCGGCGTTTGATGGTGTGTAACGGAATGGATGAGAGAGGACAATGCTCATTTAATGGAATAAATTTTCAGTATTACCGGTACCCACTTTCAGGGATGTTTTTGCGGGTTATTTGAGGGGGAGGTGCGGGTTATTTTGAATGTCTTGCGGGTTACATTCTGGCTGATATTTAAATACGTTGTTTTTTAACGCATTGATATTAAAGAGTAAAAAATACTTAGCACGCGAAGATAACCCGCTAACCCGCATAACCCGCGCTGTTTTGTATATATATACGAAAAATTGCATTCAGGGGGGGATCGAAATTTCTACTGCCTCTTATCTCTTTGAGTGCTCACCTCGTCAGATTGTTACACACAAGAAATAAAAAATGCTTCGCGATGGTAGGTCGAATCACTGTATCAAAAAACGGTGTGTATCAGCATTAAAACAATACAGATACGTGTATTGCGCTGTGTATTGCTTGATGATTTATAAAGACTGTTTTTTCATGTTAAACGATTGATATACAGGTGATTTTAAAAAACTTGAAATATTCTCACGAAACACATGAATGTGTGGGTCACTGCCGAATCTGCCTGGATGGACATGATTAAGTGGGAGAAGTGCGAATACATTGCTCCACAGCATGAGCTGAAAACATATCCCATGTGGGTCGGCGTCGACCTTGCTCATAAGATTGATATCTGTGCGGCGGCAAAACTCTGGCGAACCGATAACGGACATGTTCATGCCGATTTTAAATTCTGGCTTCCGGAAGGACGGCTGGAACGATGCTCGCGGCAGCAGGCAGAACTTTACCGGAAGTGGGCAGAGATGGGGAAGCTCATCCTGACGGATGGTGATGTTATCGATCATGCTCAGATAAAAAGTGACTTACTGGAATGGATTGGCGGTGAAAACCTCAGGGAACTGGGATTTGACCCGTGGAGCGCAATGCAGTTCAGTCTGGCGCTGGCTGAAGAAGGGATACCGCTGGTGGAAGTTCCGCAGACGGTCCGCAATCTGTCAGAGGCTATGAAGGAAACGGAATCACTGGTTTATGCCGGACGTTTCCACCACAGTAATCATCCGGTTATGAACTGGATGATGTCTAACGTTACGGTAAAACCGGACAAAAACGACAATATCTTCCCGAATAAATCCACGCCGGAAGCCAAAATCGACGGCCCTGTTGCGATGTTTACAGCAATGAGCCGGATGCTGGTCAATGGCGGTGAACCGGAGCCGGATCTGTCTGAACATCTGGTCAGCGTGGGTATCCGTTCGCTTTAACCGAGGGCATTATGTTTCTGATAATTCTCACGCCACTGGTGGGCGTGCTGGGGGCGCTTTTGCTGTCGTATGGCGCATGGCTGATTTATCCCCCGGCAGGTTTTGTTGTTGCAGGGGCGCTGTGCCTGTTCTGGTCGTGGCTGGTTGCGCGTTATCTCGATCGCGGTCAGCGGGTCGCCTCCGGAGGTGAGTAATGTTTTTCCAGGGGCTTTTTCAGCGCAAAAATAACACTCCCGTTACAACACCCGGGATGCTTGCGGAAGAGCTGGGATTGTCATACGACACCTATACCGGAAAGCGGATCAGTAGTCAGCGGGCCATGCGGCTGACGGCGGTGTATTCCTGCGTCAGGGTGCTGGCGGAGTCTGTTGGTATGCTGCCCTGCAGCCTCTACAAAATCACCGGCACCCTTAAAACACGGGCGGTGGATGAACGACTGCATAAGCTGGTTTCAGCCAAACCCAATGGCTACATGACGCCGCAGGAATTCTGGGAGCTGGTTATCGTCTGCCTGTGTCTGCGGGGTAATTTTTACGCTTACAAGGTGAAGGCGCTGGGGGAAGTTGTGGAGCTTCTTCCGATAGATCCGGGTTGTGTGGAACCGAAGCTGAACAGCCAGTGGCAGCCGGTTTATCAGGTGACGTTTCCGGATGGTTCCGTGGATGTGTTGACTCAGGATGAAATCTGGCATGTGCGTACTCTGACGCTGGACGGACTGGTCGGGCTGAATCCCATTGCGTATGCGCGTGAGGCCATTTCACTGGCAGCGGCAACTGAGGAGCACGGCGCCAGGTTGTTTGGTAACGGTGCTGTGACATCCGGTGTGTTGCGTACGGAACAAAAGCTCACGCCGGATGCTTATGAGCGCATGAAGAGGGATTTTGAGGAGCGTCATCTTGGGCTGGGTAATGCGCACCGTCCGATGATTCTGGAAATGGGGCTGGACTGGAAGCCGGTGGCACTGAATGCCGAGGACAGTCAGTTCCTGGAAACCCGCAAGTTTCAGCTGGAAGAAATCTGTCGTCTTTTCCGCGTGCCACTGCATATGGTGCAGAACACTGACCGCGCCACCTTCAACAATATTGAAGAGCTGGGGCTTGGTTTTATTAACTATTCCCTTGTGCCGTATCTGACCCGTATTGAACAGCGGATCAATACAGGGCTGGTCAGGGAGAGTAAAAAGGGAAAATTTTACGCCAAATTTAATGCCGGAGCGTTGTTGCGTGGTGACATGAAATCCCGCTTTGAAGCGTATGCCACGGGGATTAACTGGGGGATTTATTCCCCTAATGACTGCCGTGATCTGGAAGATATGAACCCTCGCCCGGGCGGTGATGTGTATCTGACGCCGATGAACATGACCACCAGACCCTCTGCTGGCGATGACAACGGTAAGAAAAAGGAGAGTGGAGATGCAGACAAAACAGCGTCTTGATATACCGCTGAACCTGAAATCCGTCAGTGATTCCGGGGAGTTTGAAGGTTACGGCTCTGTTTTTGGTATTAAGGACAGCCACGATGATGTGGTGGTCCCCGGTGCTTTTACCGAAACACTTCAGAAATGGAGTGAAAAAAAGGCGCTGCCTGCGTTGCTCTGGCAGCACCGCATGGATGAGCCCATCGGTGTGTACACCGAAATGAAAGAAGATGATGTCGGGCTTTATGTCAGGGGGCGATTACTCGTTGATGATGATCCCCTGGCAAAACGTGCACATGCTCATATGAAGGCCGGTTCTTTAACCGGCCTTTCTATTGGCTACATCCTGAAAGACTGGGAGTACGACCGTGAAAAAGGGGTATTCCTGCTGAAAGAGATCGACCTGTGGGAGGTCAGTCTGGTGACGTTTCCTTCCAATGATGAGGCTCGCATCAGCGATGTGAAAAATGCGCTGGCGCGTGGGGAGATCCCTGATCAGAAAATTATTGAGCGGGTCCTGCGCGATGTTGGACTTTCGCGAACCCAGGCCAAAGCATTCATGGCCGGGGGATATGGCGCTTTATCCCTGCGTGATGCTGAGGATGTGGATGCCGCACTGAATGCACTGAAAAATCTTAAATTTTAACCAGGAGAAAAATAATGGCTGATGTTAAAGATGTGGAACAGGTCGCGCAGGAGTTGCAGCGGAAGTTTGACGATTTTAAGGAAAAAAACGACAAACGTATCGACGCGATCGAGCAGGAAAAGGGAAAACTTGCTGGTGAAGTGGAAACCCTCAACGGAAAACTGGCTGAACTGGAAAATCTGAAAAGCGATCTTGAAGCTGAACTGGCTGAAGTCAAGCGTCCGGCAGGCGGCACGCAAAATAAAGTTGCCGGTGAACATAAAGAAGCGTTTATCGGATTTATGCGCAAGGGGCGTGAAGACGGGCTGCGTGAGCTTGAGCGTAAGGCGCTTCAGGTAGGTAATGATGAAGATGGTGGTTATGCCATTCCGGAAGAACTGGATCGCACCATTCTGACGCTGCTGAAAGATGAGGTGGTGATGCGCCAGGAAGCCACTGTGATCACCCTCGGTGGCTCGGATTATAAAAAACTGGTGAATCTGGGCGGCACAACGTCCGGATGGGTGGGGGAAACGGATGCACGTCCGGAAACCGCCACCTCAAAACTGGGGCTGATTGAACCCTTTATGGGGGAAATCTACGGCAACCCGCAGGCTACCCAGAAAATGCTCGATGATGCTTTCTTCAATGTGGAAGACTGGATCAACAGTGAGCTGGCGCTGGAATTTGCCGAACAGGAAGAAATTGCCTTTACCAGTGGCGACGGCAGCAAAAAACCAAAAGGTTTTCTGGCTTATGAGTCCACCGATGAAGATGACAAGACCCGTGCGTTTGGCAAACTTCAGCACATTGCTTCCGGCGCGGCTTCTGGCGTGACCGCTGATGCGATCATTAAACTGATTTACACCCTGCGTAAGGCGCACCGCAGCGGCGCGAAGTTCATGATGAACAACAGCAGCCTGTTTGCCATTCGTCTGCTGAAGGATAACGACGGAAATTATCTGTGGCGTCCGGGTATTGAGCTGGGTCAGCCTTCTTCTCTGGCAGGGTATGGCATCGTTGAGAATGAACAGATGCCGGATATTGCTGCCGATGCAAAAGCCATTGCGTTTGGTAACTTCAAACGTGGCTATACCATCGTTGATCGCATCGGTACCCGTATCCTGCGCGATCCGTACACCAATAAACCGTTTGTGGGTTTTTATACCACCAAGCGAACCGGCGGTATGCTGGTGGATTCTCAGGCGATTAAGCTGATGAAAATTGGGGCTGCAACCCGCCAGAAAGCCGCTGCGTAATGCGGTTTTTTTTGTGCCCGCGTAATGGCGGGCACAGGAGGAAAATATGCTCCTGAAAGAAGAGGAGATTAAATCTCATCTCCGGCTCGATGATGGTTTGTACAGTGACGGCGATTTTCTGAAACTGCTGGCACAGGCGGTACAGAAAAGAACAGAGACATACCTGAACAGGAAGTTGTATGCACCGGAAGAGACGATTCCGGAAGACGATCCTGACGGGATGCATCTGACTGATGATGTTCGTCTGGCAATGCTGATGCTGGTCAGTCATTTTTATGAAAATCGCTCAACGATCACCGATGTGGAGAAGCTGGAAACGCCAATGAGTTTCAGATGGCTTGCTGGCCCTTACAGGATTGTCCCGCTATGAAAATCAGGCAAAGTCAGACCAGTGCCACTTACCTTTTACCGGATCCCGGAGAGCTGAATCGCCGAATAAAGATCCGCCTTCGGGTGGATGAACCCACCGCTGATTTTGGTACGGAGCCGACATATACGGAGTCGTTTGATGTCTGGGCAAAGGTGGCTCAGCCAGGCGCTGCCGCTTATCAGGGCTCAGTGCAGACAGAAAATATCGTTACGCATTATTTTACGATCCGTTTCCGTCACGACATCACGGCAGATCATGAGGTGGTTTATTACGGTCAGGAGTACCGGATCCGGCGAATACGCGACCTGAACGGTCAGCGGCGTTTTTTATTGCTGGAATGTGAAGAACTGCGTACAGCGCGACGACGGGGTGAATGCCATGAATCAGACAGCATTTTTACACGTCGACTTTAAACAACCAAAGGAGCTGGAGTTTAATCGCGCCCGTCTGCGTCGGGCATTTGTGCAGATCGGGCGCGTCTATATGCGCGACGCAAGACGTCTGGTGATTAAACGCGGACGATCCGGTCCGGGAGAGAACCCGGGATATCAGACCGGGCGTCTGGCCCGCTCCATCGGTTATTACGTTCCCAAAAAAACGACGCGTCGCCCCGGACTGATGGTGAAAATTTCTCCTAACCAGAAAAACGGGCAGGGGAATCGCCGTTTCCCTGAAGGCGCACCCTATTATCCGGCATTTCTGTATTACGGCGTTCGCCATTCAGCTTATGGAATGGATAAAAAGGATAAGCGGCAGAAGAAGCACCATTCTTCGGCTTTCCGACTGGCCCCGCGTAATAACTTTATGGCTGACGTTATTGAGCGGCGGCGTCACTGGACGCAGGAACTGTTGTCCCGTGAGCTGCAGCGTTCGTTACGTCCGGTAAAAAGGAAGCATAAATGAAGTTGACAACGATAATTGCGGCGCTGCGTGAGCGATGCCCGCGTTTTGAGAATCGCGTTGGTGGCGCGGCGCAGTTTAAGGCGATCCCTGATGCCGGAAAACTGCGACTGCCTGCTGCCTATGTTGTCCCCTCTGACGATGCGCCGGGGGAACAAAAATCACAGACCGATTACTGGCAGGATTTGACAGAAGGCTTCTCCGTTATTGTTGTGCTCAGCAATGAGCGTGATGAAAAAGGGCAGTGGGCAGCCTATGACGCCGTTCATGATGTCCGGAGAGAACTCTGGAAAGCCCTGCTTGGATGGATGCCGGATCCGCAGGGGGGCGAGATTGTTTATGCCGGTGGCACCCTGCTGGATCTGAACCGTTACGAACTGTATTACCAGTTTGATTTTACGGCGAAGTATGAAATCGCGGAAGAAGACACGCGACAGGCAGAGGACGTGAATGCCCTGCCGGATTTATCCCTGCTGAGTATTGATGTGGATTACATCGATCCTGGTACTGGCCCGGATGGTGACATTGAGCACCATCTGGAAATGCGTTTCCCTCAGAAATAAGAGTCCCTCATGTTTGTGAAACCCCTGAAAGGGCGGTCAGTTCCTGACCCTGCCCGTGGAGACCTTTTGCCTTCTGACGGGCGAAATGTGGAAGAAAGCAGCTACTGGCTTCGCCGTATAGCGGCGGGTGATGTGGTACGTGTTAAACAGGATAAGGCTAAAGAATCATGACAATAAGTTTTAGTGCTGTTCCGTCGGATACGCTGGTGCCGTTGTTTTACGCCGAGATGGACAATTCTGCGGCAAATACAGCAGTGACCAGCGCGCCTGCATTATTGATCGGGCATGCCAGCAACGATGCCGCCATTGAGGTTAACAGCCTGGTGCTGATGCCGTCGGCAGATTATGCCCGCCAGATTTGTGGGGCCGGGAGCCAGCTGGCGCGTATGGTTGACGTCTACCGTCAGACAGATCCTTTCGGTGAACTGTATGTTATTGCAGTACCGGAAGCCAAAGGGGCGGCGGCGACGGTCAGGGTGACAGTTACCGGAGAAGCAGAGGAAAGCGGCACCCTGAGTCTGTATCTCGGGCGCTCCCGTGTACAGGTGCCTGTGGTGAATGGCGATGATGCCACTGCGGTTGCCGCCGCGATTAAGGAAGCGGTAAATGGGGTTATCACCCTGCCGTTTGCGGCGTCATCTGATGCAGGTGTGGTGACACTGACTGCCCGCCATAAGGGGCTGTATGGTAACGAGTTGCCTGTCTGCCTGAATTATTATGGTTCTGGTGGTGGTGAGATTCTGCCTGCGGGGCTTCAGGTTGTGACGGAAGCCGGAACTGCGGGTAGTGGCGCGCCTGATCTTACTGCCGCTGTTGCTGCTATGGGCGATGAGGCATTCGACTTTATCGGTCTGCCGTTCAACGATGCCGCCTCCATCAATATGATGATGACCGAAATGAATGACAGCAGCGGTCGCTGGAGTTATGCGCGCCAGTTATACGGGCATGTCTATACCGCAAAACTGGGAACGCTGTCAGAGCTGGTTGATGCCGGAGATATGCATAATCAGCAACATATCACGCTTGCCGGTTACGAAAAAGAAACCCAGTCGCCTGTCGATGAACTGGTTGCCAGTCGCCTTGCCCGTGAAGCGGTATTTATCCGCAATGACCCGGCCCGTCCGACACAGACGGGGGAACTGGTGGGGATGCTTCCGGCACCGAAAGGTAAGCGATTCATCATGACAGAGCAGCAGACCCTTTTATCTCACGGCGTGGCGACGGCTTATGTGGAAGGCGGCACGTTGCGGATCCAGCGTTCCGTAACCACCTACAAAAAGAATGCATATGGCGTGGCAGATAACAGCTATCTGGACAGTGAAACACTGCATACCAGCGCATACGTTCTTCGCAAACTGAAATCGGTCATCACAGGCAAGTACGGACGCCACAAGCTGGCAAATGATGGTACCCGTTTTGGTCCGGGGCAGGCGATTGTTACTCCTGCCGTTATCAAAGGGGAGCTTCTGGCGACATATCGTCAGATGGAGCGTGCCGGTATTGTGGAAAATTACGATCTGTTTAAACAGTATCTGATAGTTGAGCGTGATGCGGATAACCCGAACCGACTGAACACGCTGTTCCCGCCGGATTATGTTAACCAGTTACGTGTCTTTGCGGTGGTTAACCAGTTCCGTCTCCAGTATTCAGAGGAGTCAGCATAATGGCAAAGATCGCCGGAACCTGTTTTTTTAAAGTGGATGGTCAGCAGTTATCGCTGACAGGTGGCATTGAAGTGCCGATGAACACCAATGTCCGGGATGATGTCGTCGGCATGGCAGGGGATGTGGATTACAAGGAGACCTGGCGGTCACCTTACGTTAAGGGCACGTTTAAAGTGCCCAAAAATTTTCCGGTCGACAAAATTACCACCTCAGACCAGATGACGATTACCGCTGAGCTGGCAAACGGCATGGTGTATGTGCTTTCGGCGGCATGGCTGCACGGAGAGGCTAACCATAATGCCGAAGAAGGCACGGCAGATCTTGAATTCCACGGCGAAGAGGGAGGATATCAGTAATGAGCGTGACAGAAATTGTTTTAAAAAAACCGGTGACAGCGCATAACGAAACGCTGTATGTGCTGGAGTTGCGTGAACCCACGTATGACGAAATCGAGGCGCTGGGTTTTCCTTTCATTATTTCCGGTGAGGGCAGTATTAAACTGGACAGCCAGGTGGCACTGAAATATATCCCGCTGCTGGCGGGGATCCCGCGTTCATCGGCGGCGCAGATGGCAAAACTGGATATTTTTAAGACCAGCATGCAGATCCTGCGTTTTTTTACCCAGTCGGAGACGGGAAGCACCTCCGGAAACGACTCTACAATGTTGCCTGGTTCTGGAAACTGAATCCACTGGAGCTGCGACGGGTGGCTATTTCGCAGTTTACAGAACTGGAAGCCGAGGCCGTCCGCATTAACGAGGAGATGAAGCATGGCTGACAGTTTTCAGCTGAAGGCGATCATCACTGCCGTGGATAAGGTATCGGCACCGCTGAAGGGGATGCAGCGCCAGCTGAAAGGCTTTAAAAAGGAGTTTGCCAGCCTGTCTCTGGGCGCAGCGGGTGCCGGAACCGCAGTACTGGGGGCGCTGGCGCTCCCGGTCAAATCTGCCATTGCCCTTGAATCCAAAATGGCGGATGTCCGGAAAGTGGTGGATGGTCTGGATACGCCGGAAGCGTTTAAGGCAATGACGGAACAGGTGCGCGACCTGTCAACAGAACTGCCCATGTCGGCGGAAGGTATCGCCGAAATCGTGGCGGCGGGTGGTCAGGCTGGCATAGCCCGTGACGAGCTGATGCAGTTTACTGACGACGCCGTGAAGATGGGGGTGGCCTTTGACACCACGGCGGAAGAATCCGGTCAGATGATGGCACAGTGGCGCACTGCCTTTAAACTGACACAGGGAGAGGTGGCAGGACTTGCGGACAAGATTAACTATCTTGGTAATACCGGTCCTGCAAGTGCGAAAAAGATTTCTGATATCGTGACCCGTATTGGCCCTTTAGGCGGTGTTGCGGGTGTGGCCTCCGGAGAAATTGCCGCAATGGGAGCAACTATTGCCGGAATGGGGGTGGAATCAGAAATTGCGGCGACGGGGATAAAGAATTTTATGCTGTCGCTGACAGCGGGGAATTCTGCCACCAAATCGCAGAAAAAAGCGCTTCGCCTGTTGCGCATTGACCCGAAAAAACTGGCGGCGGATATGCAGAAAGACGCCCGTGGGGCCATGCTGCACGTACTGGATTCTCTGGCGAAAGTGCCGAAAGAAAAACAGGCTGCAGTGCTGAATGCGCTGTTCGGGAAGGAATCTCTGGGAGCCATCGCGCCGTTGCTCACGAATCTGGATTTGTTGCGAACCAATTTTAATCGTGTGGCGGATGCGCAGCAGTATGGCGGCTCAATGCAGAAAGAATATGCCGCCCGTGCCGCGACGACGGAAAACCAGTTGTTGCTGCTGCAAAACCAGACAAAAGCGATTTCTTCCACGCTGGGGGAAACCTTCCTGCCTTCACTCAATGAAGGCATAAAAGAGATGAAACCTTTTCTGGAAGAAGTGCGCACGTTTGTCAGAGAAAATCCTGAGGTCGTAAAAACCATTGCTAAAACGGGGCTGGCACTGCTGACATTTGGTGTTGCCATTGGCTCGCTGTCGCGGATGGGAAAAATCCTTAGTGGTGTGATGAATATGACGCCGGCAAAGGGGCTCATTACGTTACTGGTGGCAGGCGCGTATCTCATTATTGATAACTGGGATACTGTCGGACCGATTGTGAAAAAGGTCTGGCGGGAAGTTGATCAGGTTGTCAGGGCGATGGGGGGATGGGAACAGGCTGTAAAAACAATTGCAACTGTTTCTGCCCTGTATATTGGTGTGAAGGCGGTGGCAAGCATTCGTGCAGCAATAGCCGCTCAGAATCAATGGACAGCGGCGGCAGGTAAAACATCCCTGAAATTAAAGGGCCTCGGAAAGATCAGCCTCATTGGGGGATTGCTTGAGCTCGGCATGATGGCGCAGGAGTTTGAAAAAGAACATCCCTGGCTTGTTAAAAATTTTGTGGCTGATGCACTGAACAGTGGATTTGGTCTGAATGATAAGTTCGACGAGTGGGGCAAACAGTTCCATGATTTTGTCTATGACATGACCGGATGGCAGATGCCACGTGGTGATGGGTATTTATCTCCAGATAAACGCTACACCCCAAATGTATCACTGGAAAGGAATCAACTGTTAAGCCTTTCATCGTCACCGGCAACCCGCAGCGAACTTAAGGTGACGTTTGACAACGCGCCGCCGGGAATGCGTGTCATCGATTTGCCGAAAACAGGCGATCCCTTTATGAAAATCACCCATGACGTTGGGTATTCACCTTTCAGGCGTTAATAATGAGGTATCAGAATGGATTTCCCTTCCTTACCTTCTTTGCCCTCTTTGTTTTCTTCATCTTCCGGAACGACCTGGCGCGATAATCTTTACGACGCGTCATTTCGTGGCGTTCCGTTTTCGGTGGAAAGCGACGAGGGTTCGTTCGGACGCCGCGTTCAGGTCCATGAATACCCAAACCGTGATAAACCGTACACGGAGGATCTCGGGCGTGCCACGCGACGGCTGACGATTAATGCGTATCTCGTTGGTGATGATTACGCAGAGCAGCGCGATCGGCTGATTACAGCGATTGAAACCGCCGGGCCGGGGACGCTGATCCATCCGCAGTTCGGTGAAATGCAGGGCTGTATTGACGGACAGGTGACCGTTTCTCACTCCAACACTGAAGGCCGTATGTGCCGGGTTTCATTTCAGTTTGTTGAAAGCGGGGAACTGTCATTTCCGGTCGCCGGAGCCGCAACCGCCAGAAAACTGGAAGAGTCGTCCGGCTTCCTGGATGAACTGATTGAAGACATGTTCGGCGATTTTGATCTCGCGGGAATACCGGACTTTATTCAGAACGATGTTATTGCCCGGGCAACCGATATGCTGGGAACCGTTCAGACAGCTTTCAAAATGGTTAATTCGGCTGTTTCTGCCGGAATGAGGCTGATGCAGGGCGATTTATCCGTCATTCTGATGCCGCCGTCGGTTGCCAGTGATTTTGTGCATATGTTGCAGGATACCTGGCGGGCAGGAACCAGACTGGCGGATAACACACAGGATCTGGTGCAGTCCATAACAACAATGTCCGGTATTACGCTGGATCCAGGATTGGCACCGCGTGCGGTGTGGCCCACAGATTCCGCATCGGTTGTCAGGCAAAAACAGCAGACAAATCTGGTGGCTGCAGTCATCCGGACGACGGCAATCAGCGAGGCTGCAAGGGCGGTCACTGCGCTGCCGCAACCCGGAAGTCTGGTGAAAAATCAGCAGGCAGTTGTGGCTGTTGGCGGCTCTGCTGAGCGTCAGTCTGATATTATTCATGTTTCACATCCGGCACTTGATAGTGTGGCTGCCAGTACAGAGCAGAATGAGACAGCACAACCACCCACGCGGGAAAATCTCACCATCATACGCGAATCGCTGAACGCGGCGATTGAGCAGGAGCTCAGGCGCACGGCGGATGACAGGCTGTTTTTTCAGCTGACGTCATTACGTACAGAACTGAACCGGGATATTCAGGCGCGACTGGTTCAGACGGAGGAAACCGCAGAGCGAACACCAGCGGAAGTTCTGCCTGCGCTTGTTCTGGCTGCGTCATGGTACGACGATGCGTCCCGTGAAACTGATATCCTGGATCGAAATGCCATCTCCCATCCGGGCTTTGTTCCGGTCAGGGCATTAAGGGTACCCGTCAGATGAATAATACCGTTTTACTTCGGGTTTCCGGTCGCGAATGGGGCGGCTGGACATCCGTCCGTATCAGTGCGGGCATTAACCGTATTGCCCGGGATTTTAATGTTGCCATCACCACCCGCTGGCCCGGCAGCCGGGATTATCAACCCCGGATAAAAAATGGTGACCTGGTTGAAGTGCTTATTGGTGATGATCCCGTGCTTAACGGATATGTGGAGGCGCTACCGCTTCGTTATGACGCCAGCAGTGTCAGCATGGGGATTGTCGGGCGAAGCAAAACAGCCGATCTGGTTGACTGTTCTGCTTTGCCACTCCAGCAGAGCGGAAAAAACCTGCTCAGAATAGTCAGTGAACTGGCTGCACCATTTGGCATCACCGTTGTTGATGCTGGCGTGCCGCAGACAGCGGTGATTGATGCCCAGCCGGAACACGGCGAAACCGTTGCTGATTGTCTTAACCGGTTGCTGGGGCAGGTTCAGACCCTGGCTTATGACGATGAATGCGGGCGACTGGTCCTGGGGAAACCCGGAGCAGGCAAAGCGGCGACAGCACTGGTGCTGGGAGAGAATATTCTTTCCTGTGACACGGAAAGAAGCATCAGAGAGCGGTTTTCTGAATATCAGGTCAGTGGGCAGCGCCCGGGCAACGACGATGATTTTGGTGAGGCCACCATTGCCGCAATACGTCAGACCATTCAGGACAGTGGCGTGACCCGTTATCGCCCTTTGTTGATTCAGCAGTCAGGTACAGCAACGACAGCAACCTGTAAGGCCCGTTGTGAATTTGAAGCGCGCCAACGGGCTGCGCTTACCCGTGAGACAACATATACGGTTCAGGGCTGGCGACAGGGCAATGGCGCGTTATGGCGTCCGGGATTATCTGTCATCGTTTTCGATCCGCTGAATAATTTTGATAATGATGAACTGGTGATCGCAGAAGTTACCTATAACCATGACGACCGGGGCACAACGACTGAATTACGGGTTGGCCCGGCAGATGCTTATCTCCCCGAGCCTGTTACCACCAGAAAGAAAAAAAATGTTGAGGAGGATTTCTGATGAACGGCTTTTCTCTTCGCAATCTGATTTCCCGGGCTGTCATCACGGCGGTGGATTCCGCCAGAAAGTGTCAGTCTGTAGGGTTGAAAATGATAGCCGGAGATCAGAAACAACACGTTGAGCATCTTGAACCTTATGGTTTTACATCTGCCGCACAGAACGGTGCTGAGGGCGTTGCTTTATTCCCGGCGGGCGATCGTTCTCATGGCGTAGTTGTGGTCGTGGCTGACAGGCGTTACCGGTTGAAAGGACTGAAACGTGGGGAAGTGGCGCTTTATGACGATCAGGGGCAGTCGGTTATCCTGACCCGTTCCGGTATTGTGGTGAACGGGGGCGGGAAGCCTATTATTTTTAAAAACGCGCCTAAAGCACGCTTTGAAATGCCTGTCGAATCCACCGCCGATATTACTGACAATTGCGACAGTGGCGGACTCAGCATGCAGCAAATGCGGCAGACCTACAATGCCCACAAACACACCGAAAATGGTGATGGTGGCGGGATCACTGACGCGCCGGATCAACCGATGGGCTGAAAATCATGATGATTAATGTTAACGGGCGACACGTGTCGACCGGGGCTTCGATCGACCTTCTGACGCGTGCTGTGATTATTTCGCTTTTTACCTGGCGGCGTGCCGGGCGGGATGATGATGCACCGCAGATATTTGGCTGGTGGGGGGATACCTGGCCTGCGGTTCAGAATGATCGCACGGGGTCACGTCTGTATCTGTTGCGACGCAGCAAGCTGACAAATAAAACCCCGCAGCTTGCCAGAGATTATGCCCGTGAGGCGCTGGCGTGGATGGTGGAAGATGGGGTCGCCGCCCGTCTTGATATTAACGCCGTCCGGACCGGGACAGACTCGCTGGCACTTGCCATTACCATTTACCAGCGTGACGGCAATATTCACAACATTATTTTTGATGATATCTGGAGTGAACTGAATGGCTGACAGTCAGTTTTATCGCCCCGGCCTCCCGCAACTTATTTCTATGATCCGGAGCGATTTATTAACCCGCTTTGAACAGGATACGCTGCTTCGTCGTATGGATGCGGAAGTGTATGCCCGTGTGCAGGCCGCAGCCGTGCACACGTTGTACGGGTATATCGATTATCTTGCCAGAAATCTGTTGCCGGACATGTGTGATGAAGACTGGCTGTACCGGCACGCCAGAATCAAACGCTGCCCGCGAAAAGATGCCGTGGCAGCCCGGGGATTTGTGCGCTGGGATGGCGTTGAAGGGACACCGGTATTGCCAGCGGGAACGCAGATCCAGCGTGACGATCAGGTGACCTTCACCACGACGGCGACGGTGACCGCAGTCGATGGTCTTCTCCGGGTGCCTGTTGTGGCAGACGAACCGGGTTTGGCGGGGAATACAGATGACGGTATTGCCATGCAACTGGGGACCCCCGTCAGTGGTCTGCCGTCCACAGGGTACGCAGACACCATTACAGACGGTGAAGATATTGAAAATCTGGAAATATGGCGTGCCCGCGTTATGGAACGTTATTACTACATTCCACAGGGAGGCGCAGATCCAGATTATGTTATCTGGGCGAAAGAAGTTCAGGGTATTAATCGTGCATGGACCTTCAGGCACTGGAAAGGTATTGGAACGGTTGGGGTGATGGTGGCGACGAACGATCCGGAACATCCGGCCCCGGATGAAAGCGTCATTAACGCAGTCAGGGAGCATATTCTTCCCCTGGCACCTGTTGCCGGAAGCGGATTGTATGTATTCGGTGCAACAGAGAAAGTCATCCCGATGACGATTGCGTTATCGAAAGACACACCGCAGATCAGGACTGCAATAAAAGCAGAACTGAATGCGCTGATGTTCCGGGATGGTGTACCGGAAGGGCGCATGTATCTGTCCAGAATCAGCGAGGCCATCAGTTTATCTGCAGGCGAGGTGGCCCACCGGTTAATCGCCCCTTCATCGGATATTGATCTTGGGGAAACCGAACTTCCGGTACTCGGGGAGATCACATGGCAGGCTTATGACCCGGTAAGGAGTAAATAATGGATTCGTTACAGGATGATTATACAAAATTGTTGTATGGCCTGATGCCGCCGGGACCTGCATGGTCAGATACCGACGGTGTACTTGACGGTCTGGCGCCGTCGCTTGTGCGTGTACATCAGCGGGCTGATGAACTGGTGATTGAAATCGATCCCGGTCAGTCAACAGAGCTGATTGAGCGTTATGAAGAATTGTATGGTTTACCTGATTCCTGCTCCCCTGTCGGGACTCAGACATTACGCCAGCGCCAGCAACG
Organism: Escherichia sp. E4930; assembly: GCF_005845405.1. NCBI lineage: Bacteria > Pseudomonadati > Pseudomonadota > Gammaproteobacteria > Enterobacterales > Enterobacteriaceae > Escherichia > Escherichia sp. E4930. The sequence goes on from NZ_VCDZ01000003.1 coordinate 230,377, forward strand.
GCTGGAAGCAAAAGCTAATGTGGCTGGTGGCATAAATGAGCAGTTCTTCCTGGATCAGCTTGAGGCACTGGGATATACCGACGTGAAGATCGAACAATTCCAGCACCTGGATGCAAGCCCCGATCCGGAATGGGGAGATCGCTGGCGTTATTTCTGGCGCGTGACGTTGCCGGTGGATGCCGGTGCTCAGTGGCAGACATGCACGGATGCCTGCAACACACCGATCCGGACGTGGGGCGATACGGTTGCGGAGTGCGTGATTAATAAATTATGTCCGTCGCATACCGTCGTTTTATTTTCCTATCCAGATGAGGATGAAGATGCACAGGATTGATACGCTGACAGCGGTAAAAGATAAGTTTGGTCCGGGCAAGAACGGATTTACTGACGGAAATCTTCGCACAGGACGTCTTGCCACCTGGCTGAACAGTGCCATGTGGGATGCCATTCAGGAGGAAATCTGTGGTGTCATTGAGAAGGCAGGGATAGAACTGAATAAAGAAGAACACGATCAGCTCTATAAAGCCATATTATTACTGGTGGGCGGTGCAATTAACGAAGAGGCATTGCTGATCAAAAATAATCTTTCGGATGTGAAAAACAAGAATAAGGCTGTTGAAAACCTCGGATTAAAACCCACGGTCGAAAAGGCAAAAAATGCCGTTCAGCGCGATGGTGACACCATGAGTGGTGATTTGACGTTTGAAAATGACGCAATACTTGCGTGGATTCGAAATACAGATTGGGCAAAGATTGGGTTTAAAAATGATTCGGATTCAGACACCGATTCATATCTGTGGTTTGAAGCGGGAGATAATGGAAACGAATATTTCAAGTGGCGGAGTAAGTATGGAACTACAACCACGGACCTGATGAATCTCAAGTGGGATGCGCTGTATGTTCTTGTTAAAGCCCTTTTCAGTAGTGAAGTAAAAATATCTACACTCAATGCACTGAGGATATTTAATTCATCTTTTGGCGCCATTTTTCGCCGTTCTGAAGACAGCCTGCATATCATTCCCACACGAGAAAACGAAGGGGAAAATGGTGATATTGGGCCGCTACGACCATTTTCGATTGACCTCAGAACTGGTCGCATAACTATGGGGCATGGATTAAATGTTGGTGGACAAGTGGTTCCGACAGACTACAGCAATTTCGATGCTCGTTATCAGCAGATAAGAAACACCGCATCAAAAGCAGCAAATGGCTGGTTTAAGGATGAGGCCACGGGCGTCATTATGCAATGGGGGTATCTGTCAAACGCCTCATCCGGCCTGACTTTTCCGATAGCGTTTCCGTCAGCATGCGCCAGCATTACCATAACTAACGCACACACACGTGCAAATTACAGTATTGCGTTGAACTCGCTGTCAAATACAGGTGCAACGTTTTACAGCGAAAACAACGGGCATATGTATTGGACAGCGGTGGGATATTAATAATGGCGATTTATTTCAGTCCATCAACAAACGGTTTTTATAATTCTGACCTTCAGGGCGATTATGAAAACGCTGGAGCGTGGCCGGATGATTTAAAAGAAATTGCTGATGCCGATTATCTGAATTTGCTGGATGGTCAGGCCTCCGGGCTTATTATTCTGTCAGATGAAGACGGATATCCGGTATTAAAAGAACCCGTAATTAACTGGCAGCAGAAAGCAGAAATGCAACGCCAATGTCTGCTGGCTGAAGCAAAGGACGTCATCTCCGACTGGAAAACCGAGCTAGAGCTGGGAATCATCAGCGATGTAGATAAAGCCCGTCTGACACAATGGATGGCATATATCAAATCACTGAAGGCACTGGATTTAAGCAAGGTCAGTGATGAGCCATCCTTTGATTTAATTCCGTGGACGGAAAAACCAGTCATGTAAAACAATAACGGTCGCTTCCAGGAGACCGTTTTCAGTTCAGAGGCTCTATGTCTGTATTAATCAATGGTGCGCTGATTGATGGCGCAGGCATCCCCATGTCCGGGTACCACATTATTTTGAAATCCCGGGTAAACACCTCAGAAGTAGTGATGTGCACTAAGGCTGATGTGGTGACCGGAAATAACGGTGAATATTCGTTCGAGGCGCAGGTCGGAAAATACTGCGTTTATCTGAGACAGGACTGGCGAGACGAGCACTGTGTTGGCGACATTGCTGTATACGATGACTCGCGGCCCGGCACGCTGAACGACTTTCTGACTGCTCTCGATGAAGGCGACCTGAAGCCAGATGTTGTTAAGCGGTTCGAAGCACTGGTGACGCAGGCGCAGCAGAGCACGGAAGCGGCAGCGGAAAGCGAACGACAGGCCGGGCAACACGCAGCTGATGCGCAGAAGATTAAGGGTGATTGCCAGACGCTGGCGGATAACGTACAGAAGAATGCAGAAGCTGTAGCAGCCAGCAAACAGCAAGTTGAACAGCTGGCATCAGAAGTTGGGCTGAACGCCGGGCAGGTGCAGCAGGGCGTGCAGAGCGTTACTGATGCGGTAAAAAAGGCGGAGCAGGCAGCAAAGGATTCTGCTGACAATGCCACAGATTCGAAAAACAGTGCTGACAATGCGGCACTGAGCGAACAGAACGCACAAAAACACGCGCAGAAAGCTGAGCAACACGAGCAGCAGACCAAACAATATGCGCAGGATGCAGCGACCGCCGCAGAATCAGCAGAGAACGCCAAAGGCGAAATTGACGAAATTCTGGATGGCGGCTATCTCAAGATAAAAAACAACTTTCAGGAAATTGTTGATGCTGGCCCGTCAGCACTGGCTCAGGCCCAATGGAATTTACAGATTTCCGGGGTGAAAAATAAACAGGTAATTACCACCCCTTATACATGGCCATCCAGAACTGAGTATGAACAAAGGGTGCATCTGCCACTCGCCGGGGCTTACGGATTTGGCTACACATTTGAAGACCAAAGCCAGGGGCGAATAAATTTTAATGAGGGCTATACGGCGTCGTGGTGGTCACAGTGGGCGAAACCTGGTCGTTATTACGTCAGCGCCAGTGATAAAGAATACCTCGCACCTGAAGGAGACAGGTGGGGGATTGTTGATTTGCTGTGGCTTAATGGCAGCGGATATAACGATGCTTCGAAGGTTCTGAAGATACTGGCTTTTTACGATGATGACGGATACTTGCACATCGGCAGACGTATTGCTCAGAGCAACTCGAAAATAAGCTGGCGTAAACTCGCATCACTGCTGGATGTCCGGCAGATGTTGTATTCGTATATTTACAATAATTATAACAGGGAGTGGCGAGACCCGGAACTGGGAGGTTTAATTCTGGCGTCATACCAGGGAACCGCTGACGGCGACACAAATATTAAAGTATCCCGTGGTCAGACTTACCCCGGCTCACGACTTGCACCTGTGGCGATAGAGTGCCCGTTCACCCCGTCTGGTACGTATGCGGCAACACCGCGATTCTATATTACCGGCTGCAAGAGCAAATCACTCCCCGGAACCTATATTTCACTGTCTGGAGCACCCACAACATACAGCGACCAGGCTTTTGTGGCGCTATTCATGAGGATTGCATGATGCAAGTGAAAGAAATCACAAATCCCCGCTACACCGAATCCGGTGCGATTGACTGCGAGGTGCTTTTTGAAGGGATGGATGACCCCATCCCCTACACAGCCACGGCAGAAGATACAGCAGAGACAGGCCAGCACATCTGGCAGGAACTACAAAGTGGCAAATGGGGCGAAATCGCCCCGTTCACCATTACACCTGAACTTATCGCAGCGGCAAAGGATGCCAAAAAACGAGAAATTGAGGCATGGCGCACAGAACAGGAGGCGCAGCCGTTCACGTTCGAATGGAACGGTCACACATGGAATGCTGACCCCGACTCACTGGCCCGTCTCTATCCGGTGGTAATGGCTGCGAAATCTGATACAGCACGAACCGCCCTTGCGTGGGGCGACGCTGATAATCAACAGGTGAAACTGTCAATGCCGGAACTGGAAGAACTGGCGACAGCAATGGCGCAGGCACAGGTCGATCGCAACGATGAGATTTATCAACGCCAGCGGGAGATGAAGGAAGAACTGAATAACCTGGATGATTTGAGTTCTATTCGAGCATTTGGTGTTTGCTAATAGATTAGCTGCAACTGGCGTTCGAAGCTCTCCCCGACTATTGGAATTGTCGGGGAGAGGCGGCGGGGCAATGGTTATTAATTGAGGCTATGCATAACAAGTTTTAACAAAAGCCCAAAAAAACATTCTCCAAAACTAGAACGCAACTGATTGATTCTGATGAAATCCACAACATCGTTGCTTTAAACAATAAAGATATTAAAAAGTGCACTTATTTCATTGAATATAAAGGATTAATCATCTAATTCGCTCACCTTCTTATTCAGCAAACGAGAAGCACGCCAGTAAACCAGCAACATCAGGCCCATTACGATAGTCAGCGTAATGCTGGTGGCTGCACCAAACGGCCAGTCACGAATATTAAGGAACTGGACCTTGATGACGTTACCGATCAGCAGGTTTTTCGCACCGCCCATCAGGTCGGACACATAGAACAGGCCCATCGCTGGCAGCATCACCAGCAGACATCCGGCAATAATTCCCGGCATCGTCAGTGGAATAATGATGCGGATAAAAGTCTGTAACTTGCTGGCACCGAGATCGCGCGCCGCCTCAAGCAACGGCTTATCCAGTTTTTCGATACTGGAGTACAGCGGCATCACCATAAACGGCAGCAGAATGTAAACCAGACCGATAATCACCGCACTGGGCGTGAACATGATACGAATTGGTGTGTCGATAACGCCCAGCCAGAGCAAAAACTCGTTGAGATAGCCTTTGGTGCTGAGGAAAATTTTCAGCCCGTAGATGCGAATCAGTGAGTTGGTCCAGAAGGGAACAATCAGCAGAAAAAGTAGCAGCGGACGCACCTTGTGCGGCAGCTTCGCCAGAAACCAGGCAAACGGATAGCCCAGAACCAGGCAGGCGAGGGTGGCGATCAGCGCCATATTCAGCGAGTGCAATAGCACTTCAAAATAGAGCGGATCGAGCAGACGTGCGTAGTTTTCCAGCGTAAAGACCATTTTGACGAAACTGGCGTCGTCGCGGGTCAAAAAGCTGGTGCCAATGATCATCAGGTTGGGCAGAAAGACAAACAACACAAGCCAACCGACAATAGTGACAATCACTACATTCTGGAACTTACTTGTGTTCTTCATCAGCCAGTACGACCTCCCAGCTTTCTACCCAATTAATGGCCATTTTTTGGTCGAGAGAGTGGTCAAAGTCAGGATCGTCTTCATTGAAGAATTCGCTGACCATCACCATCTTGCCATTTTCCAGTTCAACAACCGACTCCAGCGTCATGCCTTTGTAGTTACGCTCGCGAACGTAACCAATCAGCCCTTCTGCGTGGTTGTCGTCGTTAATCTCTTCAACACGTAAGTCTTCCGGGCGCAGCAGAACATGCAGTTTTTGCCCCGGTTCAACGGCGAAGTTAACGTAGATATTACACTCGCGACCTTCAACGTTAGCCCGTACGCGCTGCTCGTCGAGTCGCTCGATCACCGTGGCGTTGAACATATTGATCTCGCCAATGAATCCGGCAACAAATAAATTCTTCGGCTCTTCGTAAATTTCGCGCGGTGTACCATCTTGCTCAATACGACCCTCGCGCATCACCACAATCCTGTCTGACATGGTGAGCGCTTCTTCCTGATCGTGAGTGACAAAGACGAAGGTAATACCAAGCTTACGCTGTAACGCTTTCAGCTCGTTCTGCATTTGCTTGCGAAGTTTGTAATCCAGCGCCGAGAGCGACTCATCAAGCAGCAGCAGGCGAGGCTTGTTAACCACCGCGCGGGCAATGGCGACGCGTTGCTGTTGACCGCCTGAGAGTTGATGAGGTTTGCGTTGAGCGAAGCTTTCCAGTTGCACCATCCGCAAAGCTTCCATCACGCGAGGCGTAATTTCAGCAGCAGGGGTTTTTTGCATACGCAAACCAAAGGCCACATTTTCGAATACGGTCATGTGGGGAAATAGCGCGTAGCTTTGGAAAACGGTGTTCACATAGCGGTTTTCCGCCGGAACGTGGGTGATGTCCTCGTTATCCAGCATGATGCGTCCAGAATCAACAGTTTCCAGACCCGCAATCAGGCGAAGAACGGTTGTTTTACCGCAGCCAGAAGGGCCAAGCAGCGTGAGGAACTCGCCATTGTTGATAGTCAGATCCAGCTGGGGAATGACCTCTTTACCATCAAAGCATTTGCGAATTCCCGCCAATTGCACCAGCGGTGAAAGCGAACTCGGTTGTTTATTCAATTTTTTACTCTGTCCCATGTAAACGCAACGGATGGCTTACCGAAGCGGGGTTTGTGGTTAACCACCTTGGTGACTCTTAAAGAGGGCCGTAATTCTACGGCAAACTACTTGGATCGCCAATCCTTGTTGTGAATTACTGGCTTAGCTTTATATTCATTAAGGTAATGTTGATAAATATTCCCGATTGCAGGGGTAAAAGTGACCTGACGCAATATTTGTCTTTTCCTGCTTCTTAATAATGTTGTCACGAAAAGTGAGGGTGACTACATGGATAAACTACTTGAGCGTTTTTTGAACTACGTGTCTCTCGATACCCAATCAAAAGCGGGGGTGAGACAAGTTCCCAGCACGGAAGGCCAGTGGAAATTATTGCATCTGCTGAAAGATCAGCTGGAAGAAATGGGTCTTATCAATGTGACCTTAAGTGAGAAAGGAACGTTGATGGCGACGCTACCGGCTAACGTTCCTGGCGATATTCCGGCGATTGGCTTTATTTCTCATGTGGATACCTCACCGGATTGCAGCGGTAAAAATGTGAACCCGCAGATTGTTGAAAACTATCGTGGCGGCGACATTGCGTTGGGCGTCGGCGACGAAGTCCTGTCACCGGTCATGTTCCCGGTACTGCATCAACTGCTGGGACAGACGCTGATCACCACTGACGGTAAAACATTGTTGGGTGCTGACGACAAAGCAGGTATTGCAGAAATCATGACCGCGCTGGCGGTATTGCAGCAGAAAAATATTCCGCATGGCGATATTCGTGTTGCCTTTACGCCAGATGAAGAAGTGGGTAAAGGGGCGAAACATTTTGATGTTGAAGCCTTTGATGCCCGCTGGGCTTACACCGTAGATGGTGGTGGCGTAGGTGAACTGGAGTTTGAAAACTTCAACGCTGCTTCGGTGAATATCAAAATCGTCGGCAACAATGTTCACCCAGGTACGGCAAAAGGTGTGATGGTGAATGCGCTGTCGCTGGCGGCACGCATTCATGCGGAAGTACCGGCAGATGAAAGCCCGGAAGCTACGGAAGGTTATGAAGGTTTCTATCACCTGACAAGCATGAAAGGCACTGTTGAGCGCGCCGATATGCACTACATCATCCGTGATTTCGACCGTAAACAGTTTGAAGCGCGTAAACGTAAAATGATGGAAATTGCCAAGAAGGTGGGCAAAGGGTTACACCCGGATTGCTACATTGAACTGGTGATTGAAGACAGTTACTACAACATGCGCGAGAAAGTCGTTGAGCATCCGCATATTCTTGATATTGCCCAGCAGGCGATGCGCGATTGCGATATTGAACCAGACCTGAAACCGATCCGTGGTGGTACTGACGGTGCGCAGTTGTCGTTTATGGGATTACCGTGTCCGAATCTGTTTACCGGCGGTTATAACTATCATGGCAAACATGAGTTTGTCACTCTGGAAGGAATGGAAAAAGCGGTGCAAGTGATTGTGCGTATTGCCGAGTTAACGGCGAAACGGAAGTAAGCGAAATTGGATGCGGCATATGATGCCGCATCCGGCTTCAATTCAAATTTACCCTTCGAAGAACCAATACCCGCTATTGACCAGCGCCGCGAGCATCGCGAGGAATGACGGATCTTCCAGTGCGTCGCCAAAATTCTCAGCGGTCAGTGCAATATTGCTGGCGAGTGCCTCCAGCGCCGGACGGTGCGGGGAATCAATTTTCTCACCATTGGCATAAACATCGTCGCCGATGCGCAATACGCGCAGACCACCCAGGCGCACCAGCACATCACCTTGTTTCAGCGCATCGTAGATTTCATCTGGCTGATAAGGCGGCTCCGGCGGCGCGATATCCAGTTCATGACGTGACTGGGATATAAACTCGCCAAACCACTGCTTAAAGTGTTCTGGCTGGTTGATCAACTCAAGCATCATCTCACGCAGTTTATCCATCTCCTGCGGCAGAACGTCTGCCGGATGATCGCGAGGTGGGACATCCGGATCGCTGTAGTAATTACCGCCCAGCTCACGTTGCAGCACGTAATCGGCAAATCCGCTGATCAGTTCCCGCGTATTCGGCGCACGAAAACCAACGGAATAGTTCATCGCATTTTCCAGCGCGTAGCCTTCGTGCGGGAACCCTGGCGGAATATAAAGAATATCGCCTGGCTCCAGCTCTTCATCAATAATCGCTTCAAACGGATCAACCTGTAACAGATCCGGGTGAGGGCAGTGCTGCCTCATGTGCAGTTTTTCACCTACCCGCCAGCGACGGCGACCTGTACCCTGAATAATAAACACATCGTACTGATCGAGATGCGGACCGACGCCGCCTCCAGGCACGGAAAACGAGATCATCAGGTCGTCAATGCGCCAGTCCGGTAATTCACGGAACGGACGCATCAGCGCGGCGGCCGGTTCATGCCAGTGATCAACCGCCTGGACCAGCAATGACCAGTTGGTTTCGCCCAGATGGTCATAGCTTTCGAATGGCCCGTGACTGACCTGCCATTTGCCATCCTGATGACTGACCAGCCGACTGTCGACTTCACTTTCCATCGCCAGGCCCGCCAGCTCGTCGGGAGAAATAGGATCAATAAAATTATTAAAGCCGCGTTTTAACACCACGGGACGTTTCTGCCAGTGGCGTTCAAGAAAATCGGGCCAATTAAGGGTGAGTTGGTATTCCATATTAAGCGTCCATAGGCGGGTATCTGCAACCGATTATAACGGATGCATACTGTAATGCGTGAACAAAGGACATATTTATTCATCTTTCGGCAAGGAATGCTGGCGACCAAAAATCACCTCCATTCGCGCACCGCCGAGCATGCTCTCTCCGGCGATGATTCTTCCGTCGTACTGTTCAGTAATTTCACGAGCGACCGCCAGCCCCACGCCTTGCCCGGGGCGTAAAGTATCAATACGCTGACCACGGTCGAAAATCACCTCACGCTTGCTTTGCGGGATCCCCGGTCCATCATCTTCGACCACGATATAGAGATGTTTGTCAGTTTGCCTTGCGGAGATTTCGACAAACTCGAGGCAATACTTACAGGCGTTATCCAGTACATTGCCCATTACCTCAACAAAATCGTTCTGCTCGCCGACAAAGCTAATTTCTGGCGAGATATCGAGGGAAATATTGACGCCTTTACGCTGATAAACTTTATTCAGTGCCGATGTGAGATTGTCCAACAACGGGGCCACTGGATGTAGTTCGCGGCTAAGTAATGTCCCGCCACGCATACTGGCTCGGTGTAGGTAGTAACCAATTTGTTGCGAGATACGGCTAATTTGTTCCAGCATCACCGGTTCCGCCTCACTGACGTTCATCTTTTCACTTCGCAAAGAACGTAGCGTACTTTGTAGCACCGCCAGAGGCGTTTTCAGGCTGTGAGTCAGGTCAGTGAGCGTAGTGCGGTATTTGTCGTAACGCTCACGCTCGCTTTTTAAAAGTCGGTTCAGGTTACCCACCAGGCTGGTCAGTTCTCTCGTCGTTGTAGGGTTGAGCAGTTCACGGTGGTGTTCTTCCAGTTCGCGGACTTCTCGCGCCAGGGCTTCAATAGGGCGTAAGCTCCACCAGGCGGCGATCCACAGTAACGGGATCACTAACAACAGGTTGGCCAGGAGTACATAGAGAAACCAGCTCCATACCGTATAGGAACTTTTAAGCTCTACGGGAATGGTATCGACCACCACAATGGTGAGTTTTGGCATTCGCGCCGTTGCCGGATAGACATTAACGGCTACCGAGTGGGTCATTTCTGCATCGTCGTCGTCTTCCCGAACTTCCTGCAACTGCTGCTGAATAGAGAGATCGTTACTCAGTAGCAGGCTGGTATCGTTCACGTCAGCCTCTATTTCGTGAAAACCATTGGATTTCAGCCAGTCAGGCTGGATCATTTTCATCAGCCAGGGAACGTCACGCTGCGCCCACAATAGTTTGCCGTTCTCGTCATAAATCAGAGACATCGTGGGACTTTGCTTGTCGATATTTTCCGGCAGTTCAACATGTAGCTTATTGTTTTCCCATTTCGCCAGTGTATAGAATAAATTGCTCTCGCCGCGTAACAGACGAAACGTCGTTTTATCGAAACTAACGCTATAACCGATCAGGGCAACCATACCGTAGGAAAGTGAAAGCACCAGTACTACCGCGGCCGTCGCCAACAGAAAACGTACCCGCAGCGAGAGCGGGAAAAAAACACGCAGTAATTTTTTCATCAGCGCAATTCGAAAAGATAACCCTGGCCGCGAACGGTGGTAATCACCTCGTGCGGGTATTGCGCCTGAATTTTTTTGCGCAGCCTGCCCATCAGAACATCAATGGTATGACTTTCCCGCAGTTCGGCATCCGGGTAGAGCTGTAACATCAATGAATCTTTACTGACCACTTTGCCGTTGTTACGGATCAAGGTTTCCATAATGGTGTATTCAAATGCGGTCAGTTTGATGACTTCGTCACTAATGGATAATTCGCGACGGGAGAGATCAACCTGAAACGGCGGCAGCGAAATAACCTGTGAAGCCAGGCCGCTATTACGCCGCATTAATGCCTGCATTCGTGCCATCACTTCTTCAATATGAAAGGGTTTAGTCACGTAATCGTCAGCACCGGCGCTTAATACTTCAACTTTGTCCTGCCAGCTTTCACGGGCGGTTAAAACCAGAATTGGCAGTGAAACATCATTACTACGCCAGCGACGGATCAGCGACAAACCATCTTCGTCAGGCAAACCGAGATCGACAATCGCAATATCCGGTAAATGTTCGTTGAGATAATAATCGGCTTCTTTGGCATCTTCTGCGTCATCGACCTGATGACCAGCGTCCTGAATCTGAACTTTAAGATGGTGACGTAACAACGCATTGTCTTCGACAACCAGTACGCGCATTTTTATTTCTCCCTGTCTTAATTATAAAAATAGTGTAACGCGATTATGTGGTTGTGGGGGTAAACATTAAATAAACCAGTGGGGAAGGGAGGTGTAAATAGAAAAGCGGATTATCTTAATAAACAGGCCGGACGGTATCACCATCCGGCACTGATTCGAGGCTTATTTCAGCTCATCAACCATAGTGATGGCACGACCAATATAGTTAGCCGGGGTCATCGCTTTCAGGCGTGCTTTTTCTTCTTCTGGCAGCGCCAGACCGTCGATAAATTGCTTCATGCCTTCGGCGTCAACGCGTTTACCGCGAGTCAGCTCTTTCAGCTTCTCGTATGGCTTCTCAATCCCGTAACGGCGCATTACCGTCTGGATCGGTTCTGCCAACACTTCCCAGTTGTGATCCAGTTCATCCAGCAGATGATCACGGTTCACTTCCAGTTTGCTCACGCCTTTCAGGGTGGACTGGTAAGCAATCAGCGCATAACCGATACCCACGCCAAGATTACGCAGCACGGTGGAGTCGGTCAGGTCACGCTGCCAGCGGGAAACAGGCAGTTTACTTGCCAGGTGCTGCAACACCGCGTTGGAAAGCCCCAGGTTCCCTTCGGAGTTTTCGAAGTCGATCGGGTTAACTTTATGCGGCATGGTGGAAGAACCAATCTCACCAGCAATGGTTTTCTGTTTGAAGTGGTTAAGGGCGATATAACCCCAGACGTCGCGGTCAAAGTCGATCAGAATGGTGTTAAAGCGCGCAACGCAATCAAACAGCTCGGCGATGTAGTCGTGCGGTTCGATTTGGGTAGTGTACGGGTTCCACTGAATACCCAGCGAGGTGACGAACTCTTCGCTGAACTGATGCCAGTCAACTTCCGGGTAAGCGGCGATGTGGGCGTTATAGTTACCGACCGCACCGTTGATTTTGCCGAGGATCTCCACCTGGTTAAGCTGGCGGTACTGGCGCTCCATACGGTAGGCGACGTTTGCCATCTCTTTACCGATGGTTGACGGCGTGGCTGGCTGACCGTGGGTACGGGACAGCAGCGGGATATCGCGATACTGAACGGCGAGATCTTTAATGCCGTCAATCAGTTGACGCCAGTATGGCAGGATCACTTCATCACGCGCAGTTTTCAGCATCAACGCGTGGGAGAGGTTATTGATATCTTCCGAAGTACAGGCAAAGTGAATGAATTCAGAAACCGCGTGCAGTTCCGGGATCTCCGCCACTTTTTCTTTCAGGAAATACTCAACCGCTTTAACGTCGTGGTTAGTGGTACGCTCGATGGTTTTGATTCGCAATGCATCTTCTTCACTGAAATTAGCGACGATTGCATCAAGGTAACCGATTGCGTCGGCAGCAAAAGCAGGAACTTCCTTGATCGCTGCGTGCGCGGCCAGTTTTTGCAGCCAACGTACTTCAACTTGTACACGGAATTTCAGCAAACCGTATTCGCTGAAAATCCCGCGCAGCGCGCTGACTTTATCGCCGTAGCGTCCATCGACAGGGGAAACGGCGGTCAGTGAGGATAATTCCATAGATCACAACTCCGGGGTTAAATGAGCAAGAATTTGTTTTGCCTGAGTGGTCAGGCGATTACGAGAAAACATCAGTTGCAGACGTCCGCCGCCGACCTGGTGCCAGAGCACGGCGGCGCGAATGCCTGCCAGCAGGGTTGCGCGAACTTTCGCCTGCACCTGTGGGCTTTGCAGTACGGCAGGGGAGCCGGTGACCTGAATGCGCGGGCCAAGCGGGCTTATCACATCAACATAGATGGCGGCCATCGCGCTCATCAGCGTTTCGGACTGTAAATCGAAGTGTTCGAGCTGGCGTTGCAGGCCGTTGATCCGGTTGCCCAGAGTATCGAGCGCACCTTTCGCTGAGGAAAGTTTGCGCTCAAGCACCATCAGGCTTAGCGTGTAGCGGGTTAGCTCAGCGTTTAAGCCCTGACGACTGCTGGCATTGAGCACGCCGAGCAGGGTTTCCAGCCCGACGCGCAGGTTGGCTTCGCTACCGCCAAAAACCGCCAGCGTCGAGCTGGGGTTCATATCAATAATACTGTTGAGTGAGACGTGTAGCGCATCGGCATCACAATGCCCCTGGTGAGCGAGTTGTTGCACCAGGCGTGCCGACTGACAAATACCGGCCAGGGCGAGGGTGATGTCATAGTAATTCTTTGCCACGTTCACTGCTTCCTTGTTGTAATTAAAGACAATAATCAGACCGGCAGCGGTAGACGCTGCTCAATGATACCGCCACCGAGGCACACTTCACCGTTATAGAAGACGGCAGACTGGCCCGGCGTCACGGCGGCAACGGGCTCATCGAAAATCACTTCAATGCGATCGTCGTCCAGCGCCTTGACGGTGCACGGAATGTCGGTCTGGCGATAGCGGGTTTTTACCGTGCAACGCATAGTGCCGGTGAACGGTTCGCGATCGACCCAGTGTAGCTGCTGGGCAATCAGACCGACAGACATCAGACGCGGGTGTTCATGGCCCTGCGCAACAATCAGAATGTTGTTTTCGACGTCTTTATCGACCACATACCACGGTTCTTCGGTGCCTTCTTTGGTGCCACCGATACCCAGACCTTTACGCTGACCGAGGGTGTGATACATCAACCCCTGGTGCTCACCAATTTCATCGCCGTCAACAGTAATGATTTTGCCCGGTTGCGCCGGGAGATAACGGCCCAGGAACTCGCGGAATTTACGTTCGCCAATGAAGCAAATGCCGGTAGAGTCTTTTTTCTTCGCGGTGACCAGACCGAGATCTTCAGCAATCTTACGCACCTGCGGTTTTTCCAGTTCGCCGACCGGGAACAGGCTTTGCGCAATCTGCTCATGGCCGAGCGTATAAAGGAAGTAGCTCTGGTCTTTATTGCTGTCCAGACCACGCAGCAGGCGGCTCTTGCCATCGACATCTGCCCGACGCACGTAATGACCGGTAGCGATATAATCGGCACCTAAATCTTCGGCGGCAAATTCGAGGAAGGCTTTAAATTTGATCTCTTTGTTGCACAGAATATCCGGATTCGGCGTGCGACCGGCTTTATATTCAGCAAGGAACAGTTCGAAGACGTTGTCCCAGTACTCGGCAGCAAAGTTAACGGTGTGCAGTTCAATGCCGAGCTTATCGCAGACCGCCTGGGCATCAGCCAGATCCGCTGCCGCTGTGCAATATTCCTCACCGTCGTCTTCTTCCCAGTTCTTCATAAACAGGCCTTCGACCTGATATCCCTGTTGTTGCAACAGCCAGGCAGAAACGGAGGAATCGACACCGCCGGACATGCCGACGATCACTTTTTTTGCGGTTTCAGACATTGGATTACTCACGACATTGAACTTCAAGGCGGCGTATTCTATCACGCAGCCTTTTAGATGACACCCTTTGTAAAAGGCCAGTTAAAATCGCCAATCATCTCCAGCGGATAGCGTTGCCCGCTTTGATAACAACGAATACTTTCCGCCACCAGCGGCGAACGAAGATTTGACGCCTGTAAAATTTCTTCGGCGCTGACCCAACGGCAGCAGTCGATATCGCTGTCATGAGGCTGGGTCGGGCATATTTGCTCAAGCTCGATGGCAAACAGGAAACGCAAAAATGGCGTTTTATCTGGCGCAATCCACTGATGCATACGAATAAAGTGTTGCGGCTGCGCGCTGATGCCGGTTTCTTCCCACAGCTCACGGGCGGCGGCTTCCACTAAGGTTTCATCCGCTTCCAAATGCCCCGCCGGTTGGTTCCATAACGCTTTACCATTAATCGTCTCTTCAACGACTAAAAATTTGCCTTCTGCGTGCACCACGCAAGCAACGGTAACGTGCGGTTTAAACATTTTGCATCCTTAATCTGTCACTTCTCGCCATTCGCCATTAGCAAGATTATCCAAAGTGTAATCCCCCATCGCATAGCGAATCAGTCGCAGCGTGGGGAAACCAACATGGGCGGTCATGCGGCGCACCTGGCGATTACGTCCTTCATATAAGGTGATCTTCAGCCAGCTGGTGGGAATACTTTTGCGTTCACGAATTGGTGGATTCCGCGGCCATAACCACGCTGGTTCTTCAACCAGCTCCACGCCTGCGGGCAGGGTAGGGCCATCATTTAAGGTTACGCCATTGCGCAAGGCTTCAAGTGCGTCTTGCGTAGGAATACCTTCCACCTGCACATAATAGATTTTTCCGGTGCGTTTGCCCGGCTGGGTTAAACGCGCCTGCAACGCACCATTATTGGTCAGCACCAGTAACCCTTCGCTATCGCGGTCAAGACGACCTGCTGCATAAACGCCCTGAACCGGGATGAATTCTTTTAATGTTTTGCGCCCGGCTTCATCGGTGAACTGTGGCAGGACATCGTAAGGTTTATTGAACAGGATCACACGCGTGGGCTGGTTTTCTGGCTTGCGTTTGTTAGTGCGTTGCGAGCTGAATCGCTTAACCTGGTGATTTCTAAAAGAAGTTTTTTGCATGGTATTTTCAGAGATTATGAATTGCCGCATTATAGCCTAATAACGCGCATCTTTCATGACGGCAAACAATAGGGTAGTATTGACAAGCCAATTACAAATCATTAACAAAAAATTGCTCTAAAGCATCCGTATCGCAGGACGCAAACGCATATGCAACGTGGTGGCAGACGAGCAAACCAGTAGCGCTCGAAGGAGAGGTGAATGGAAAGTAAAGTAGTTGTTCCGGCACAAGGCAAGAAGATCACCCTGCAAAACGGCAAACTCAACGTTCCTGAAAATCCGATTATCCCTTACATTGAAGGTGATGGAATCGGTGTAGATGTAACCCCAGCCATGCTGAAAGTGGTCGACGCTGCGGTCGAGAAAGCCTATAAAGGCGAGCGTAAAATCTCCTGGATGGAAATTTACACCGGTGAAAAATCCACACAGGTTTATGGTCAGGATGTCTGGCTGCCTGCTGAAACCCTTGATCTGATTCGTGAATATCGCGTTGCCATTAAAGGCCCGCTGACCACTCCGGTTGGGGGCGGTATTCGTTCTCTCAACGTTGCCCTGCGCCAGGAACTGGATCTTTACATCTGCCTGCGTCCGGTACGTTACTATCAGGGCACCCCAAGCCCGGTTAAACACCCTGAACTGACCGATATGGTTATCTTCCGTGAAAACTCGGAAGACATTTATGCAGGTATCGAATGGAAAGCAGACTCTGCCGACGCTGAGAAAGTAATTAAATTCCTGCGTGAAGAGATGGGCGTGAAGAAAATTCGCTTCCCGGAACATTGCGGTATCGGTATTAAGCCGTGTTCGGAAGAAGGCACCAAACGTCTGGTTCGTGCCGCGATCGAATACGCAATTGCTAACGATCGTGACTCTGTGACCCTGGTGCACAAAGGCAACATCATGAAGTTCACCGAAGGCGCGTTTAAAGACTGGGGCTACCAGCTGGCGCGTGAAGAGTTTGGCGGTGAACTGATCGACGGCGGCCCGTGGCTGAAAGTTAAAAACCCGAATACCGGCAAAGAGATCGTCATTAAAGACGTGATTGCTGACGCCTTCCTGCAACAGATCCTGCTGCGTCCGGCTGAATATGATGTTATCGCCTGTATGAACCTGAACGGTGACTACATTTCTGACGCCCTGGCAGCGCAGGTTGGCGGTATCGGTATCGCCCCTGGCGCAAACATCGGTGACGAATGCGCCCTGTTTGAAGCTACCCACGGTACTGCGCCGAAGTATGCCGGTCAGGACAAAGTTAACCCAGGCTCTATCATCCTTTCCGCTGAGATGATGCTGCGCCATATGGGCTGGACTGAAGCCGCAGACCTGATTGTTAAAGGTATGGAAGGCGCAATCAACGCGAAGACCGTAACCTATGACTTCGAACGTCTGATGGAAGGCGCTAAGCTGCTGAAATGTTCAGAGTTTGGTGATGCGATCATCAAGAATATGTAATTCGGTAATTTATTAAATCCAATAACGGGAGCGTTACGCTCCCGTTATTTTTGTCAGGATGCTAACGGTTATCAAAATAAGTTATCAAAACCCCCAGGTAGTTGGGGGATGGTCAGATGGTTGTTCTACTGCCAGGTTCCAATTCTGTGCCAGAATCGGACGTCGCAATCGCAACAACGACGAATCCGTTAGTCCACAATAAAGAGTTTTGCTCCTGTCTCCGTTCTGGACTGATGTGGCTCTGCGTTATCACCAACCTGATAACTCATCCCCGCAGTTAAAGTGAATTTGCGGCCATCTGCGAGCTGTGTTTCGAGTTCTCCCTCTATGCATAAAAGGATATGACCTTTACTGCACCAATGATCCGCCAGGTAACCTGGGGTATATTCAACCATTCGCACACGGATTTGGTTCGGCTTGTGACCAAAAAATTGTGTGCGCCAGTAGGCCATGCCTGTTTCCCCGGGATGTTCTGTTTTTTCGACTTCACCCCAGTTGGTGGTGCCAAAAGCAAATGCTTCGATATTCATTTTATGGCCTTTCGTTGTTAAGAAAGAGTGCTTGAGCTCAGGTTGGAATGAATTAACATTAACATAAGAAAAAATAATTTATATATCAACACATTATTTTTTGCCTTAGGTATTATTATAGCGTTTCAATAATTAAGAGCAAAAAGCTAAAACTAAATCCGAAAAATAATCTGGTAACATTATTTAAATAATGGAGAATTAAACTGTCGCTATACATTTATCTTATTTCTAATTCTCATAGACGAAATTTTCCATGTTATGATATAATATGACGAAAATCGCAGGTTATCAACCTGTTATTGATGTAAATAAATTTCGAGGAGATTATTCCAGTGGGACGTAAATGGGCCAATATCGTAGCTAAAAAAACGGCTAAAGACGGGGCAACGTCTAAAGTATATGCAAAATTCGGTGTGGAAATCTATGCTGCGGCTAAACAAGGTGAACCAGACCCAGAATTAAACACTTCTTTAAAGTTCGTTATTGAACGCGCGAAGCAGGCGCAAGTTCCAAAACACGTTATTGATAAAGCTATTGATAAAGCCAAAGGTGGCGGAGACGAAACGTTCGTACAAGGACGTTATGAAGGCTTTGGACCCAATGGTTCAATGATTATCGCTGAAACGTTGACTTCAAACGTTAACCGTACGATTGCTAACGTTCGTACAATTTTCAATAAAAAAGGCGGTAACATTGGCGCGGCAGGTTCTGTCAGCTATATGTTTGACAATACTGGCGTGATTGTATTTAAAGGAACTGACCCTGACCGTATTTTTGAAATTTTGCTTGAAGCTGAAGTGGATGTCCGTGATGTGACCGAAGAAGAAGGAAACATCGTTATTTATACTGAGCCTACAGACCTTCACAAAGGAATTGCAGCTCTAAAAGCAGCTGGAATTACTGAGTTCTCAACAACAGAATTAGAAATGATTGCGCAATCAGAAGTTGAGCTTTCACCAGAAGATTTAGAAATCTTTGAAGGACTTATTGATGCCCTCGAAGATGACGACGATGTTCAAAAAGTATATCATAACGTTGCAAATCTCTAATTATAAATAAAAGAAATCTGTCTTTATGGCAGATTTCTTATTCTTAAAGAATGTTAAAAAACATATAAAAAGACTCTCATCTAAAAAATAAGACTAATCGAAATTACTGATTGTAACTATCTCATGATTAACGGCAAAGGATCATCCGATGGGGGGTAATTGCGCGAAAAACGTAATGGTTTACAGTCGAAATATCAGAATGTAATGCCTGTTAATTGTTACGTAAAATATCAAGAATGATCATCAAGAATTGAATTTTTAAAATGGCAGTTTTCACCAAAATGTTGCCCGGTACCAGGAACATATGGCATTGTATTCTTGATACTCGGGCAATGGGCATGTTACATCAGAATATAATCATGGATACGCAGTTTTATAGCGCCCATTAAAAATGAAAAGTGCTTTTTAAATTGGAGGCAGCCCATATTTTGCGCGGGCGCGATTACATGCCTCATTAATCTTCCCATCCTCGCCAGACATGGCGAATTCTCGACATGTCGATGAGCGATTCTTATATATGGTGCAACATGCGTTTTTTCCAGGCGTTCCTGCCAGGGCGACACAACGTGGATCCTTCTGGTTAGTACCGCTCATACATCGGTGGTAAGGGGATATTTGCTCAGTAAGATGAGCCGGGATAGTGCCGCCTGCATCATCTGCTTCGGCCCAGTAAAAAGAGACGCGGAAAAATGCACAACAGGCACCACACGCCAGGCATGGATTCAGATTGCTCATAATTCACCAGTACTACTATATACATCACAATACATCATAACAAAAAATGCAGACACGCCCTGTAAAGATGCGTGTCTGTGACCGGCTGGCGAATTTTCTATAGTCAACTACTGAATGATCACCAGCTGTTATTAATTTTACATATCCACTGAGATATAACCAGACAGTCAAAATATAAACAAAGTAAATTAATCTTTACAATTTGTAACTGCAGAGTTTCGGAAGGGAGTGCTTTATGGAATCAGAGTCTACATTATCTTGTTAGCATAGGGTGATTTTATAAACATAGTGGATATTGCGATTGTTTTAATTCTGGTTGATTAAAGGGACTCATCAGAGAATGTTATTTCTCTGATGTTCAAAAATATGAGCAAGTTCAGGTTATAATATTATGTATTTATATTACGGTTGTCTCATCGTTCACTTTGATTATTGTGTTAATGGTAAAAACGTTATGATTCAATTCAATAGTGCATTTGACTTCGAGCATACCAGAACACGTCTTCTTAAGGCGGTATCAGATAATGGTCTGGTTTTATTTGGCGAGTTTGACCACGCAAAAGCTGCCCGTAATGCAGGGCTTGTAATGCCGCCAACGACTGTTCTGGTATTTGGTAATCCTGAAAAGGGAACGCCTTTGATGTTGGAACATCCAGACCTCGCTCTGGATTTACCTTTCAGGGTACTCCTTCGCCAGTTACTCGGAGGTCAGGTCAACGTTAGATTTCACTCGGCAGAAGAATTGAAATGTTATGGACTTGACTCAACGGCGATACAAACGTTGAAAAAGCTGGAATTGCTGGTACAGAAATACATTCAACCTATTGATTAACATATGCATAAAGGCGAAAGTTAAAGCTAAACAGAAACGTGCTCAACCTGTATTTTTGTTCCCGAATTATTACCCCATGACTCTTGTCTGCTTAAAGACCCATTGATCAGCGCGAACATTAGTTTTTCATCAGTCATTGAAAGACTTGCGGCATGTTGGGCAAAATTTCATCTGATGCGTGGATATTTCTGATTCTCTCGACCATGCTCTCTGTAGACGCCAGATTGAGCGAATGAATGTCAACCCCCTCTATTAACCTGTTGTCAGGGACACGCAGATGCGCAATACACTTATCCCTATCCTCGCTGCGGTTTGCCTGTTTATTACCGGCGTCTCTATTTTGAACATCCAGCTCTGGTATTCCGCAAAAGCGGAGAGCCTGGCAGGGGCGAGATATGCCACAAACAATATCAATTATATACTTGAGGAAGCGTCACAGGCGACTCAAACGGCACAGGAAATAGCCAGAAAAGGGTGTGATCTGGATGAACAATATCAACTAGGTACAGAAGCAGCGCTCAAGCCACATCTGCGTACGATCATCATTCTCAAACAAGATGCGGTCTGGTGTACTTCATTGCCGGGGAACCGCGTACTGCTATCACGTATACCCGTGATTCCTGAAAGCAATTTACTGCTAGCTCCGGCAATCGATACTGTTAATAAAATGCCCATTTTGCTTTATCAGAATCAGTTCGCAGATACCCGAGTTTTGGTGACTATTAGCGATCAACATATTCGTGGCGCGCTCAATGTGCCGTTGAAGGGGGCGAAATATACTTTACTCGTTGGCGGTAGCATTATTGGCCCGTCGGGAGATGTGACAGCTCTCAATGGTAAAAATCATTTTTCTGGGCGAGTCAGTTCCACAAAATATCATTTCAGTATTATTTATAACCAGCCGCCTCTATTTAGCTTTAGCAGACTTATCGATAAAGGTCTGGGGATTTTGATATTCATTTTGTTAATTTCCTGCGCCGTTGCCTTCCTGCTTGATAAATATTTCAACAAAAGCGCGACACCGGAAGAGATCCTGCGGCGGGCAATACATAACGGTGAAATTGTGCCTTTTTATCAACCAGTGGTAAATGGGCGGGAAGGGACGTTACGCGGCGTGGAAGTCCTTGCCCGCTGGAAACAACCTCGGGGAGGATATATCTCTCCTGCGGCTTTCATTCCTCTTGCTGAAAAATCAGGGTTGATAGTTCCGCTCACCCAAAGTTTGATGAGCCAGGTCGCCAAACAAATGAATGCGATCGAAAGTAAACTGCCAGAAGGTTTTCACGTTGGGATAAATTTCAGCGCCTCGCATATTATTTCGCCGACATTTGTTGAAGAATGCCTGAAATACAAGGACAGCTTCACGCGCCGTGATTTGAATCTCGTGCTTGAAGTCACTGAGCGTGAGCCTTTGCATGTTGATGAAAGTCTGGTCCAGCGACTAAACATTTTGCATGAAAATGGTTTTGTCATCGCACTGGATGATTTTGGTACTGGATACTCGGGGCTTTCTTATCTCCATGATCTACATATTGATTATATTAAGATTGATCACAGCTTTGTCGGGCGGGTCAACGCAGATCCCGATTCCACCCGGATCCTGGACTGCGTGCTGGATCTGGCGCGCAAACTTTCTATCAGTATTGTTGCTGAAGGTGTTGAGACGAAGGAGCAGCTCGATTACCTGAACCAAAACAACATCACGTTCCAACAGGGATACTATTTCTATAAACCGGTGACATATATTGAGCTGGTCAAAATTATTCTCTCAAAACCGAAGGTGAAAGTGGTGGTTGAGTGAAAAACGATCGCTTGAGCGTGAGGTGACGTAATTATAGACAGCTAATTAGCTCGTTTCGTCTTGTTACTATTGTTCATTATTTTGTTTGCTATAATTGTCTGAAATTTTTGACAGGATTACCATCAGTAGCATGAACAAGAGTAATAATCTGGATTATTTTACTTTATATATCATTTTCTCCATTGCATTTATGCTAATCACTTTCCTGGTTATCCTTTTTGCCAAACCCAGCACCTGGTTGGGAGAAGTGCTTGTTACTATAAATTTGCTAAATGCGTTGGTTTGGTTGGCGATCAATGTGGTTAATCGGTTAAGAGGAAAACTCGTTAGCCATAGGGATCAGTCTTAATCCTTCTGTGATCACTGTCAGAAAACGGCTAAATGAGTTGCTGGCAGTGCGCGTAATCTGGGGGAAATTAAACCTGGCGTAAATGGCAATCTGAATCCAGCGGCCAGCGTCTGGGGAAATGTTGGCGTTCAACTCGGTGATAATGGCTACAATGACACCGCAGTGATGGTGGGATTTAAATATAAGTTCTGATTCCTTCGCCTGCTAAAAAAACGCGCCGAATCAATCGGCGCGGTACTGCATTAATGATTATTTTTTGCCAATGGCACGCATGGTGTCATCAATGGCGGTAATTAACAGCATTTGCGGATCTTTAGCACAAACCTGGTTCAGTTTTTCTACCACTTTGGCACTGAGTTCCGGAGATTGCTCGATTTTTAAATCACGGCTCGTAACGCTGGCGTTACCCATTACAGCCACAATTTCTGCAACCTGTGCGCTGTCAGTTTTTGCCATTTCGTTAGCTTCAGCACAAGTAATATAGGTTTCTGCCGGCAAACCGTTCTTAATATTGTAGTCCTGCGCCCAGCTCATTGGTGCGAAAACAAACAGACCAGCCAGTAATGCAAATTTTTTCATCATCATTCCTTATTTCATTTTACCCAGAATGGCACCACCTGTGCCGCCAATTACAGCACCTTTAATCGCGCCTTCCAGACCATTGCCGGTCAACACGCCAGTGACTGCACCAACGGCAGCACCCACTTTCGCACCTTTGCGGGCATTTTTACCGTCACGACCTTTTTCAGTTACTGCACCAACACCAGCGCCCACAGCAGCGCCTTTCAGCACACCATTAACGCCATTGCCAGTCAGTAAACCTACGCCTGCACCTAACAGCGCACCTTTCGTGGTGCGATTCATATCCGCCATTGCTGGTGCGGAGCAGAACAATGCTGAGATAAGCCCGAAGGCGAGTATTTTTTTCTTCAACTTAGATGTCCGGTATTAAGTAAGTTGCACACACAATAATTTCGTCTTTAATTAATATTCACTTAACTAAAGAACGCTCGCTATTATTCAGATAATTCAAAATGAGCGCGAATGGTATAATAGTAATTGTGTTTTATGCTTGAATGGGAATAATCTTAAATAAGGATTAACTCATTGATTTGAAATATTTTCTTCAAGAAATGTCATCAGGTGTTAACATGATATTGTAAAGGTTAGGCGATCTGAAATATCAATATTGTTGTGTGATTTAAATGTAAAAAATATTTATCAAAAAAGGCAAGGTAAGTAATTTCGCTCTGATGGCAATAGTGTGAATTACCGGCGATTTGAGCTGACAATAGAAGGGGGAGAACAAAATTTAGACCAAATGCAACCTGACAGATACCAGTATAAACAACCGGTAACTGTCAGATCAGGTTTGAGCTAATACAGCTTATTTTAGCTCTTCTGCTTCTGGTAAGGTCACGTTAAGCTCAAGAATGGAAATATCGCCATCCTTTTGCTCGAGCTGTACGGTTACCATCTCGGGATCAATTTGTACGTATTTACAAATGACATCAAGAATATCTTTACGCAACTGCGGCAGATAGTGTGGTTCTGCATCGCTGCGACGACGTTCAGCAACAATAATCTGCAGCCGTTCTTTTGCAATGTTGGCCGTGTTTTTCTTCCGTGAGAGAAAGAAATCGAGTAATGCCATAACTTATCCTCCGAACAAGCGTTTGAGGAAGCCTTTCTTCTCTTCTTCAATGAAGCGGAAAGGGCGTTCTTCACCCAACAGGCGTTCTACGGTATCTGCGTAGGCTTTACCCGCATCGGCATTGATGTCGAGAATGACCGGTTCACCCTGGTTAGAGGCGCGCAATACGGATTGATCCTCTGGGATCACACCGACGAGTTTGATGCGCAGGATTTCCAGCACGTCTTCCATACTCAGCATGTCTCCTCTGTGCACGCGACCAGGGTTATAGCGCGTTAACAACAGGTGCTCTTTAATGGGTTCTTCGCCGTTTTCTGCGCGACGTGATTTCGACGCCAGAATACCTAAAATACGGTCAGAGTCACGAACTGATGAGACTTCCGGGTTCGTGGTAATAATGGCTTCATCAGCGAAATAAAGAGCCATTAATGCACCGGTTTCAATACCCGCCGGTGAGTCACAAACGATAAACTCAAAGTCCATCGCTTTTAGGTCATCAAGAACTTTGGCCACCCCTTCGCGGGTGAGGGCATCTTTATCGCGAGTTTGCGATGCCGGGAGAATGTAGAGGTTATCAGTACGCTTATCCTTAATTAGCGCCTGATTTAGCGTTGCATCGCCCTGAATGACGTTGACGAAATCGTACACGACCCGACGCTCACAACCCATAATCAGGTCGAGGTTACGCAAGCCGATATCAAAATCGATCACGACAGTTTTCTTTCCCTTCTGGGCCAAACCAGTGGCGATGGCCGCGCTGGAGGTGGTCTTTCCAACGCCCCCTTTCCCCGAAGTAACAACAATAATGCGTGCCATAAAAATTCCTTGTTAAAAAGGGATCAATTTAACGATTGAACGGTCAAAGCGTTTTCGACTAATTGCAGCCGTGCCGCTTTGCCATAAAATTCTACTGGGATTTTATCACTCAGCCAGTATTCACCAGCAATAGATACTAGTTCGGCCATCAGGTTAGTACAAAATATTTGCGCTTCCCGGTCACCACTTGCTCCCGCCAGCGCACGACCGCGCATCATGCCATAGACATGAATGTTACCATCCGCGATCAATTCTGCTCCTGCACTTACATTACTTGTAACAATCAAATCACATTGTGGAGCATAAATGCGCTGACCGGAACGCACAGGCGTATCTATTAAACGTGTTTTTGTGTCCGGGATCGTATTTTGCGCTGGTGCCTGGGGAACGGGAGCTGAACGTGGCGCTTTTTCCTTTCCTTCAGTCAGGATTGGTAGCCCCATCTTTTCTATTTCAGCTTTCAATTTCGCATTTTTACAACCGCTGACGCCAATTATCCGCAAGCCAGTTGCTGAGATAGCTTTGTGCATTGCTGACCAGTTGACCCGTTCTTCGAGGCCACTGACATTGAGTACGACGGGGGCATGCTTTAAAAATGCGGGGGCCTGAGCGATTTTGTCTTCCAGCGCTTGATGAATAATCTTAGGCTCTGCCTCATGCAGATGAACCACTGATAAGGTGAAGTTGCTACCTTTAAGCTCGATTGGCGTGTTTGACATCCTGGCCTTACTCAATTAGCTAATTATCATCATCAGCGAGCGATGATATTACGAAGACTATCAGGCATGTTATAGTCTGGATTATATTGAGGCAAGTCACCCCCACATTTATTCAGAGTAAAATTATGTTTTGTGTGATCTATCGAAGTAGCAAACGTGACCAGACCTATTTATATGTCGAAAAAAAAGACGATTTTTCGCGTGTTCCAGAGGAGCTGATGAAAGGGTTTGGCCAACCTCAACTCGCGATGATTCTGCCATTGGATGGGCGGAAAAAACTGGTAAATGCCGATATTGAGAAAGTTAAACAGGCATTAGCCGAGCAAGGTTATTATCTCCAGTTACCACCACCACCTGAAGATTTGCTTAAACAACATCTTTCTGTGATGGCGAAAAATACAGACAGTACTGACAAATAACCGATATCCGGCGGTGGCATCATATTCGTTGGAGCGGGTTTTAAGAACCACGATGAAGTGAGAGGAACGTTATGTATCAACATCACAACTGGCAAGGTGCGCTGCTGGATTATCCGGTGAGTAAGGTCGTCTGTGTTGGCAGTAACTATGCCAAACATATTAAAGAGATGGGGAGTGAAGTGCCCGAAGAGCCCGTGTTGTTTATTAAACCTGAAACGGCACTGTGTGATCTGCGCCAGCCCCTGGCTATCCCCTCTGATTTCGGCTCGGTTCATCATGAAGTTGAACTGGCGGTGTTGATTGGCGCGACGCTACGTCAGGCCACGGAAGAGCATGTGCGCAAAGCTATTGCAGGTTACGGTGTGGCGCTCGATCTGACATTACGTGATGTTCAGGGAAAAATGAAGAAAGCCGGACAGCCGTGGGAAAAGGCCAAAGGGTTTGATAACTCGTGCCCACTTTCCGGGTTTATTCCTGCAGCAGAGTTCAGCGGTGATCCACAAAATACGTCGCTGGGTCTAAGTGTAAACGGTGAACAACGCCAACAAGGTACGACTGCGGACATGATCCACAAAATCGTTCCACTGATTGCTTATATGAGCAAGTTTTTTACCCTTAAGGCCGGTGACGTTGTGCTGACAGGCACGCCTGATGGTGTTGGTCCGCTGCACAGTGGCGATGAATTGACGGTTACTTTCGGCGGTCATTCTTTGACAACTCGCGTTTTGTAATACTTTTGCCGCCTGAAAGGGGCGGCAAAGCTTGCATCGCCGTGCCAGACTGGTTATAAGGTGCGTTTTAACGTAATGGTGGAACACCTGATGAGCGATATACCTTTCTGGCAAAGTAAAACCCTGGACGAAATGAGCGATGCAGAATGGGAGTCGTTGTGTGATGGTTGTGGTCAGTGCTGCCTGCATAAACTGATGGATGAAGACACCGACGAAATCTACTTCACTAACGTTGCCTGCCGTCAGCTCAATATTAAAACCTGTCAATGTCGGAACTACGAACGCCGCTTCGAGTTTGAACCCGACTGCATTAAGTTAACTCGTGAAAATCTGCCCACGTTCGAATGGCTACCGATGACTTGTGCTTATCGCTTGTTGGCGGAGGGTAAAGATTTACCTGTGTGGCATCCGTTACTTACCGGTTCAAAAGCAGCCATGCATGGCGAACGCATTTCAGTGCGCCATATCGCGGTGAAAGAGTCGGAAGTGATTGACTGGCAGGACCATATCTTAAATAAACCTGACTGGGCGCAATAATCCGCATCAGTCAAGCCGCAGCGAAAATGGTCCTTGCGGTTTTCTGGTCATCAATAACAAGGTCTGGCGCACAGTGTATTAGCGATTTGCTACCCGGAAAGAAATGCCCCCGATTTTCCAGACGTGTCGCCAGAGTGCCGCAATGAAGTTTGGGCTGGCGGTATATTGGAAGTATGAAATATTTTGTACTGGTGGGCTGACGTATTAATCCTGAATCCTGCAAAAAATTCTCGAGCTAAAAAGTGAGAGCGTCATCGCTGTTTCTAAGTAAATTGCAGCACGCGAAAAAAGATAATCTACGGTATGACAATGATTCAAATGCCGTAACCAATGGAGACATTCATTAGACCGCCTGAACATGCATGCTTATTCTCCTCAGGTGTTCTGGTGGGTATAAAGCGAAAGACGGTAAATTCGGACATCAAACGATTTCGTTATATATCCGATCTACAGGTAGTTGATATAAAAATACTCGTGAATATGCATGTAGAATATGCGAAAAAATTCATAAAGTCCTTTTATATTGTTAGTTTTATTTAGCGCTATGCACTGGCGGTTGAAACTGAGAATCATCCGCTATATGGGTGATTCTGATTACGTGAGACTGTTCAATTCCAGTCTATGTTTACTCTACAATCATGCAAATGACAGTGGGCAAAGAAGCGCCATCAGGCGATGGATTCGCCGTAGAATGCTACTGCCTGAGCAGGATAAACCACAGCAATATCCTGATCTTCTCCATGATTTTCAACATAATAAACACACCCATCTTCCTGAGCATAAATATCCAACGTTACGCAACGCCCTCCACTCATGGAAAAGTCCTGCATTAACGTCTCGTCTGTCATATTGCTTTTCATCATCCAACTCGAAATGATTAATATCACGCCGTGCTGAAAAAACTCCGTTCATACTGTTAATCTACGGTAACGTGTCTTTAGTTGAACGATAAACTTTAGCGCTATATTAAAAACGCTTCACGATAAAAATATAAATATCGGAAGGTATTATTGACTTGATCATTATCAATGACCATCTTGAAGGCCCCCCCCGGGAACAATGTGTCAGGAAAACAATAACTACTCTTTATATCATTTTAATATCGAAGATATCCCATTAACTAAAACATCTGTAATTCTATTGATCATTAAATCTTCGTTGTTAATAAAACAAATGGCTTCTTTTATTATTTTTTTGAGGCTTATTTATGGTCAGTGTTATTGCTCTCGTTGTCCATCTTCTCAGATTTATTGTGGTGGGCAGAGTCCAAAGTGATGAAACCAAAGAACTGGTTGATGTCGTAACCGGATAACTCACTGCTATCCATTCATTACGTGGCCAGGATCACACGGGTACAGGATGAGCCGTAGAGCAAGGTCCGTAGGTTTACGGTGGGGTAGATAGTAAAAAGAAACGCGGCTGTCGGATTGTAGCCGCGGGACAAGGTCCAAAAATTTCCAAGAGTCGTTGAATTTCCCAGCTTTTTTGGAAGCACAGGTATCTTACTAATAACTAAAAAAGGTTTAAACTATAAAATTAACCGTATTTTTAGGTAATGCTTACCGACATATCCATACCGCGTTCAGACGGTTAACAGTGGGGCGGCAATCCTTAAGGATCAGCCTACGCAGCGACAGATATTGATAGCCTGAATCAGTATTGATCTGCTGGTAAGAACAGACTACTGTATATAAAAACAGTACAGCTTCAGGCAGATTATTATGTTGTTTATCAAGCCTGCGGATCTCCGCGAAATTGTGACTTTTCCGCTATTTAGCGATCTTGTTCAGTGTGGCTTTCCTTCACCGGCAGCGGATTACGTTGAACAGCGTATCGATCTGAATCAATTGCTTATTCAGCATCCCAGCGCGACTTACTTCGTCAAAGCGAGCGGAGACTCCATGATTGACGGTGGGATTAGTGACGGTGATTTATTGATTGTCGATAGCGCTATTACCGCCAGCCACGGTGATATCGTCATCGCTGCTGTCGATGGCGAGTTTACGGTGAAAAAATTGCAGTTGCGCCCGACGGTACAGCTTATTCCCATGAATAGCGCGTACTCGCCGATTACCCTCGGCAGCGAGGATACGCTGGATGTCTTTGGCGTAGTTGTCCATGTAATAAAGGCGATGCGCTGATGTTTGCCCTTTGCGATGTGAACTCGTTTTATGCCAGTTGTGAAGCGGTGTTTCGCCCTGATTTATGGGGTAAACCGGTGGTTGTGCTATCGAATAATGACGGTTGCGTTATTGCCCGAAACGCTGAGGCAAAGGCGCTGGGCGTTAAAATGGGCGATCCCTGGTTCAAACAAAAAGATCTGTTTCGTCGCTGTGGCGTTGTCTGCTTTAGCAGCAATTATGAGCTTTACGCAGACATGAGCAATCGGGTGATGTCGACGCTGGAAGAGCTGTCTCCTCGCGTGGAGATTTACAGTATTGATGAAGCGTTCTGCGATTTGACGGGGGTACGTAACTGCCGCGATCTCACTGACTTTGGCAGAGAAATTCGCGCAACGGTACTGCAACGCACGCATCTCACCGTGGGGGTGGGTATCGCTCAGACCAAAACGCTGGCAAAACTTGCCAATCATGCGGCAAAAAAATGGCAGCGGCAGACCGGTGGGGTGGTGGATTTATCCAATCTGGAACGCCAGCGTAAATTAATGGCCGCTTTACCCGTAGATGAAGTCTGGGGAATTGGACGGCGCATCAGCAAAAAATTGAACGCGATGGGTATCAAAACCGTTCTGGATTTGGCGGATACAGATATCCGGTTTATTCGTAAACACTTTAATGTGGTTCTCGAAAGAACGGTGCGTGAACTGCGCGGCGAACCCTGTTTGCAGCTGGAAGAGTTTGCACCGACGAAGCAGGAAATTATCTGTTCCCGCTCGTTTGGCGAACGTATCACGGATTATGAATCGATGCGGCAGGCCATTTGTAGTTACGCCGCCCGGGCGGCAGAAAAACTCCGCAGTGAGCATCAATATTGTCGGTTTATCTCCACGTTTATTAAAACGTCGCCATTTGCGCTCAATGAATCCTATTACGGCAATAATGCGTCGGTAAAACTGCTGACGCCTACCCAGGACAGCAGAGACATTATTAACGCGGCTACGCGATCTCTGGACGCCATCTGGCAAGCGGGCCATCGCTACCAAAAAGCGGGCGTGATGCTGGGTGATTTCTTTAGTCAGGGAGTGGCACAACTAAATTTGTTCGATAACAACGCACCGCGTCCCGGTAGTGAACAATTGATGGCGGTAATGGATATGCTGAATGCTAAGGATGGCAGGGGAACACTCTATTTTGCAGGGCAGGGGATCCAGCAACAATGGCAGATGAAGCGAGCCATGCTTTCACCACGTTATACAACACGAAGTTCTGATTTACTGCGGGTCAAATAAACATAGCGGCAGGAAAAAGACGCTCCCGCAGGAGCGCCGAATAGATTAGCGACCAAACAGATCACGTTTTTTCGCTTTAAACGGCTGGGAAATCACCACCAGCACCGCGACAATCAGGTAAGCGATAAAAATACCGAGCAACCACTGTGGCATTTCCAGACCTAAAAATTCCCACTGACGCTCGGCACAATCGCCAGAGGCGACAAACACTTGTGGCACCCATTTATCCAGCGGCAGCCAGTCCGGGAAGCGAACCATGAAATCACAGGTCGCAAACGGTGAGGGATAGAGTTGAAGCATAGTGTGTTCGTAAGTTAACTGTACACCGCGGAACGCACTGTATAACCAGATAATCATTGCTACATAACGTAGCGGAGTTTTCGGGGCGATGGCGCCAATGAGTGCAGCGCCCAGAACGCCAAATAACGCACAACGTTCATAAATACAGAGCACGCAAGGTTTTAGTAACATCACATGCTGGAACCACAGCGCCGTCAGTTCCAGTGCCAGAGCGGTAAACGCCATCAACAGCCACGCACCCCGACCCTGTGAACATTGGTTCAAAAATCGCAACATAATAATATCCCTGCAATATGCATAGAATGCGCAGTTTAAACCAATTCATTCGCTGCGCCACCAGGGGGAATCAAAAATCGATCGTAATCGAACAATTATCGGGCGAAAAGGCAAACCGGGCATCAATATGCCCGGTCAGTTGTTATCAAAGCGCTGCTATCCAGCCCATCTGCATAAACCATTCGGTTACAGGGGCAAGAGTAAACTCGACGCAGAGCAGTCCGACGAGAGTCAGTACGAGGGTATAAGGCAGGGCCATCCACACCATGCGGCCATAAGAGAGGCGAATCAATGGCGCGAGTGCGGAAGTCAGCAGGAACAAGAATGCAGCCTGGCCGTTCGGCGTGGCGACGGAGGGCAGGTTGGTCCCGGTATTAATGGCAACTGCCAGAAGTTCGTATTGCTTCAACGTAATCGCGCCACTCTCCATTGCCGCTTTCGCTTCGTTGATATAAATCGTCCCCACGAAGACGTTATCCGAAATGGATGACAGCAGACCGTTGAAAATATAGAACAGCGAAAGCTGTGCATGTTCCGATGCCTGCAGCACAAACTGGATAATCGGGGAGAACAGCTGCTGGTCGATAATGACTGCGACTACCGAGAAAAAGACGGTCAACAGTGCGGTGAATGGCAGAGATTCGGTGAAGGCTTTGCCGATGGCATGTTCATCGGTGACACCGGTCAATGATGTCGCCAGAATAATGACCGACAAACCAATCAAGCCAACTTCCGCCAGATGCAACGCCAGCGCAGTCACCAGCCAGACGCCGATAATCGCCTGGACAATCAGACGAATTTTATCCTGACGGGTACGCTGGTGGCGGCTTTGATCGTCAAACTGTTGCAGCACTTCGCGGACTTTCTCCGGCAGCGTTTCACCGTAGCCAAACCAACGCAGCTTCTCCACCAACAGGCAGGTTAACAGACCGCAAACCAGAACCGGAACGGTCACTGGTGACATGCGCAGGAAGAAATCGCCAAAATGCCAGCCAGCGGCTTTGGCGATAATCAGGTTTTGCGGCTCACCCACCATGGTCATTACGCCACCTAATGCGGTACCGACGCCAGCGTGCATCATCAGACTACGCAGGAACCCACGGAACTGCTCCAGAACAACTTTGTAATGCTGGTCGATATGACTATCGTCTTGCAGGTCGGTATCTTCGGTACGGGAAGAGGCTACGCGGTGATAAATGCCATAAAAGCCTACTGCAACACTGATCACCACCGCCACGACGGTTAAAGCATCGAGGAACGCGGAGAGAAACGCTGCCGCAATGCAAAAAGAGAGCGATAGCAGCATTTTGGAGCGAATGCTTAACAGCAAGCGAGTAAAAATGAACAGCAACAGCTGTTTCATAAAATAGATGCCCGCCACCATAAACATCAGTAACAGCAAGACTTCAAGGTTTGCCGCCACTTCTTCACGGACATGTTTCGCGCTGGTCATGCCGATGAAGACGGCTTCGATAGCCAATAGACCGCCGGGGAGCAGCGGGTAGCATTTCAGGGCCATTGCCAGCGTGAAAATAAATTCCGCTACCAGCAGCCAGCCAGCAACAAAAGGACTGATGAGAAAAATTAGCGGATTAATAATTAAAAAAATGATGAGGGCAAGTTTGTACCAGTCAGGTGACTGGCCTAAAAAATTGCGCCATAACGCGCGGCCCCAGGAGATTTCCATGATGGTTTCCCTTACCTTAGTAATAATCAATGATGTTTTTATGTTTAAGCGCAAAGCTTAACGGTCGTGCAGGAGTGAGGCAAGTATTGATGATCAAGGAGAAAGAGATGCAGAAAATGAAGCCTTGATCCCTTTTTTCTTCTTTTTGTCTGCTATCAGCGTGATTAGCCCTCTGGTATGATGAGTGCAACTTTGTTTTGCTGTGTTATGGAAATCTCACTATGGTCATTAAGGCGCAAAGCCCGGCGGGTTTCGCGGAAGAGTACATCATTGAAAGTATCTGGAATAACCGCTTCCCGCCCGGGACTATTTTGCCCGCAGAACGTGAACTTTCAGAATTAATTGGCGTAACGCGTACTACGTTACGTGAAGTGTTGCAGCGCCTGGCGCGAGATGGCTGGCTGACTATTCAACACGGCAAACCGACGAAGGTGAATAATTTCTGGGAAACCTCCGGGTTGAATATTCTTGAGACGCTGGCGCGACTGGATCACGAAAGTGTGCCGCAGCTTATTGATAATTTGCTGTCAGTGCGTACCAATATTTCGACAATTTTTATTCGCACTGCATTTCGTCAGCATCCTGATAAAGCGCAAGAAGTGTTGGCAACCGCCAATGAAGTGGCCGATCACGCCGACGCCTTTGCTGACTTGGATTACAACATTTTCCGCGGTCTGGCGTTTGCTTCCGGTAACCCAATTTACGGTCTGATCCTCAACGGGATGAAAGGGCTGTATACGCGAATTGGTCGTCACTATTTCGCTAATCCGGAGGCGCGCAGTCTGGCACTGGGCTTCTATCACAAGCTATCGGCATTGTGCACTGAAGGCGCGCATGATCAGGTTTACGAAACAGTGCGCCGCTATGGGCATGAGAGTGGCGAGATATGGCACCGGATGCAGAAAAATCTGCCGGGTGATTTAGCCATTCAGGGGCGATAATCCCTTCCGTTTAAAAAGCAAACCCCTCAAACGAGGGGTTTTTTGTTGTTTTTACAGATTTCCCATTCTCGGCGGGCAACGTTCCAGCAACTCGACGCTGCCGTCTTCGTTTTGCTGTTCGAGCATCACATCAAATCCCCACAGGCGATGCACATGCTTCAGCACTTCTTTGCGCCCCCGATCCAGCGGAGCGCGGTTATGCGGAATGTAGCGCAGCGTCAGTGAACGGTCGCCGCGTAAATCCACGTTCCAGATCTGAATGTTTGGTTCCAGATTACTTAAGTTATATTGCGACGATAATCGGTTACGGATCTCCCGATAACCTTCCTCATTATGAATGGCAGAAATTTCCAGATAATTATGGCGATCGTCGTCCAGAACGGTGAAGAAGCGAAAATCACGCATCACTTTCGGTGACAGGAACTGGCTGATAAAGCTCTCATCTTTGAAATCACGCATCGCAAAATGCAATGTTTCCAGCCAGTCAGAACCGGCGATATCCGGGAACCAGTATTTGTCTTCTTCCGTCGGCGACTGACAAATCCGTTTAATATCCTGGAACATGGCGAAACCAAGCGCATACGGATTTATTCCGCTGTACCACGGGCTGTTATAGGGCGGCTGGAAAACCACATTGGTGTGGCTGTGCAAAAACTCCAGCATAAAGCGTTCGGTCACTTTTCCTTCATCGTACAGATGGTTAAGGATGGTGTAGTGCCAGAAGGTCGCCCAGCCTTCGTTCATCACCTGAGTCTGTTTTTGCGGATAAAAATACTGGCTCACCTTACGCACAATACGCAGAATTTCACGCTGCCATGATTCCAGTAGTGGGGCATTTTTCTCCATAAAATAAAGCAGGTTTTCTTGCGGCTCGGAAGGATAGCGGCGCGCTTCGGCGACTGTTTTCTCTTCTTCGCGCTTCGGCAGGGTACGCCACAGCATGTTGACCTGACTTTGCAGATACTCCTCGCGACTTTTCTGCCGGGCTTTTTCCTCCTGGAGAGAGATTTTTTGCGGACGTTTGTAACGGTCTACACCGTAGTTCATCAGGGCATGACAGGAGTCCAGCAGCTTTTCTACTTCATCAACGCCATAACGCTCTTCGCACTCGGTAATATATTTACGGGCAAAAATCAGGTAATCGACAATGGAACTGGCGTCGGTCCAGCTGCGAAACAGATAATTGTTTTTGAAGAAAGAGTTGTGACCATAGCAGGCATGTGCCATCACCAGCGCCTGCATGGTGATGGTGTTCTCTTCCATCAGGTAAGCGATACACGGGTTAGAGTTAATGACAATTTCATAGGCCAGCCCTTGTTGACCGTGCTTATACAGACGTTCGGTTTCGATAAACTTTTTACCGAATGACCAGTGCGGATAGTTAATCGGCATGCCGACGCTGGAGTAGGCATCCATCATCTGTTCCGAAGTGATCACTTCAATCTGGTGCGGGTAGGTATCCAGCCGATAGAGTTTCGCCACCCGGTCTATCTCTGCAAGGTAAACATCCAGCAGGTCGAACGTCCAGTCGGGTCCATCGCTCAAACGTGTGGTGTCCTTATTCATAGAATCGATCGTCGCCATACGCGCACCTCATTGTTGTCGGCGCTCTCTGTGTGGAGCACCTCATTTCAAGCATAGAACACCTGTTAAAAACCGCGTCGCCGGAGAATTTTTTTCTTTGCGATTTCTTATTATCGGAGTGCCAATAATTAGCTTCTCAACGGAATTTTCTGCTGGATAAAAAGCACGTTCAGCAGGAGATGCCAAAGACAGTATATTCCCGCTGTGTCAGGGAGATGTGAGCTGGCTCACCATAAAAAACCCATATGTTGAATAATATTTTCAACTGAGTTATCAAGATGTAATTAGATTATTATTCTTTTACTGTATCTACCGTTATCGGAGTGGCTATGCGAGTTGTCATACTGGGAAGTGGTGTGGTAGGCGTTGCCAGCGCCTGGTATCTGAATCAGGCAGGACATGAGGTCACCGTCATTGATCGGGAACCGGGGGCGGCTCTTGAAACCAGCGCAGCGAATGCCGGGCAAATCTCCCCCGGCTATGCCGCGCCGTGGGCAGCACCAGGCGTGCCTTTAAAAGCGATTAAATGGATGTTTCAGCGCCATGCGCCGCTGGCCGTTCGTCTCGACGGTACGCAGTTCCAGTTGAAATGGATGTGGCAAATGTTACGTAACTGCGACACCAGCCACTATATGGAAAATAAAGGGCGGATGGTGCGCCTGGCGGAATACAGCCGTGATTGCCTGAAAGCATTACGCGCAGAGACAAATATCCAGTATGAAGGTCGGCAGGGCGGGACGCTGCAACTGTTCCGTACCGAACAACAGTATGAAAATGCCACTCGCGATATCGCCGTGCTGGAAGATGCTGGTGTGCCGTACAAATTACTGGAATCCAGCCGCCTGGCGGAAGTGGAGCCCGCGCTGGCAGAAGTGGCGCATAAACTGACCGGCGGTCTGCAACTGCCCAATGATGAAACCGGAGACTGCCAGCTCTTTACCCAGAATCTGGCGCGAATGGCGGAGCAGGCGGGGGTTAAATTCCGCTTTAATACGCCCGTTGATCAGCTACTTTGTGACGGCGAGCAAATCTACGGCGTGAAGTGTGGTGATGAAGTGATTAAGGCCGATGCGTATGTGATGGCGTTTGGTTCTTACTCGACGGCAATGCTTAAAGGCATTGTTGATATTCCGGTGTATCCGCTGAAGGGGTATTCCCTGACCATTCCAATTGCGCAGGAAGATGGCGCGCCGGTATCCACCATTCTTGATGAAACCTACAAAATCGCCATTACCCGTTTCGATAACCGTATCCGCGTTGGCGGGATGGCGGAAATTGTTGGCTTTAACACTGAACTGTTACAGCCGCGTCGTGAAACGCTGGAAATGGTCGTTCGCGATCTCTATCCGCGCGGCGGTCATGTCGAGCAGGCTACTTTCTGGACCGGCCTGCGCCCGATGACGCCAGACGGCACGCCGATTGTTGGTCGTTCACGCTTTAAAAATCTGTGGTTGAATACCGGTCATGGCACGCTCGGCTGGACGATGGCTTGCGGTTCCGGTCAGTTGTTAAGCGATCTGCTCTCGGGGCGCACGCCCGCTATCCCGTATGAGGATTTAAACGTAGCGCGCTACAGCCGTGGATTTACGCCATCACGCCCGGGCCATTTACATGGCGCGCACAGCTAAGGAATCGAGATGACCAGACCGATACAGGCCAGCCTCGATCTACAGGCATTAAAACAGAATCTGAACATTGTCCGCCAGGCCGCGCCGCACGCGCGCGTCTGGTCGGTGGTAAAAGCGAACGCGTATGGGCACGGTATTGAGCGTATCTGGAGTGCGCTCGGGGCGACTGATGGCTTTGCCTTACTTAATCTGGAAGAGGCCATTACCCTACGTGAGCGCGGCTGGAAAGGACCGATCCTCATGTTGGAAGGTTTTTTCCACGCCCAGGATCTGGAGATTTATGACCAGTATCGCCTGACTACCTGCGTTCACAGTAACTGGCAGCTCAAAGCGTTGCAAAACGCGCGACTAAAAGCACCCCTGGATATTTATCTTAAAGTGAACAGTGGAATGAATCGGCTGGGCTTCCTGCCCGATCGCGTGTCCACCGTCTGGCAGCAACTGCGGGCGATGGCGAATGTTGGCGAAATGACCCTGATGTCGCATTTTGCCGAGGCCGAGCATCCTGATGGGATTACCGAGGCGATGGCGCGTGTTGACCAGGCGGCGGAAGGGCTGGAGTGTCGACGCTCGTTGTCTAACTCGGCGGCGACGCTGTGGCATCCGGAAGCGCATTTTGACTGGGTGCGTCCGGGAATTGTTTTGTATGGTGCATCACCGTCCGGTCAGTGGCGCGATATCGCCAATACCGGATTACGTCCAGTAATGACGTTAAGTAGCGAGATTATTGGTGTCCAGACGCTGAAAGCGGGAGAGCGCGCGGGCTATGGCGGTCGCTATACCGCGCGTGATGAACAGCGAATCGGCATTGTCGCCGCCGGATACGCTGACGGTTATCCGCGGCATGCGCCAACCGGTACCCCTGTTTTAGTCGACGGCGTACGCACCATGACGGTAGGGACTGTCTCGATGGATATGCTGGCGGTCGATTTAACGCCTTGCCCGCAGGCGGGTATTGGTACCCCGGTTGAGCTGTGGGGCAAAGAGATCAAAATTGATGATGTCGCCGCCGCTGCCGGAACTGTTGGCTATGAATTGATGTGCGCGCTGGCGTTACGTGTGCCTGTTGTGACGGTGTAACTTGCTGTAGCCGGATGCGACCAGCGTCGCATCCGGCGATACAAGACGGATCAAACTTAAGATTCGGCTTCTTCCTCCGCTACCCGAACGCCAATCTTCAGTACTTCATTATCTTCTTTCTCGGCCA
This sequence comes from Escherichia sp. E4930, assembly GCF_005845405.1. NCBI lineage: Bacteria > Pseudomonadati > Pseudomonadota > Gammaproteobacteria > Enterobacterales > Enterobacteriaceae > Escherichia > Escherichia sp. E4930. Next base: position 268,674 of record NZ_VCDZ01000003.1, read on the forward strand.
CCGTCCAGATCATCCCGGCAAACTCCACCTGATCACCGACAACCGGAGCCGCGCCTAACAATTGCTGGACAATTTCCCCCAGCGTTTGCTGTTTATCGCGATACTCCCGACCGTCTTCCAGACCATATATCAGCGCCACATCGGCATATTTGGCACTGGCTTCAAGAATGAAGTCACCAAAGAAACGTTGATCCAGCGCGACTGGCGGTGACTGGCTGAACAGTTTACCGAGCGCCGGGAGATCGCGTTCCCGACCAATCACGCACAAGACGTCGCCTTCACGCAGTCGGGTGCTGCCAGTGGGATGAAGCAACTGGTTATCACGAAACAGTGCCGCAATACGCGTCTCTTTTGGCATATGCAGATCGCGCAGCGCCGCGCCCACGCACCATTTATCGGCACTCAACTGATAAACAAACTGTTCCCACGGGTTTTCCGGATGAATATCAAGGCCAACGCGTGATACCGGGCGTCCGACGGGCGGAACCACCACTTTGGCTTTTTTCGCCGCCCACGAGAGCGACGTTCCCTGTAACAACAGCGAAACCAGAACCACGAAGAAGGCGACATTAAAGAACAGACGCGCATTCTCCAGGCCCGCCATCATCGGGAACACCGCCAGGATAATCGGCACCGCGCCGCGCAGTCCGACCCAACTGATAAATACGCGCTCGCGCAAATTGAAGCCACGGAACGGCAGCAATCCGGCAAATACCGAAAGGGGACGAGCGAAGAAAATCATCCATGCGGACAAAATGAGCGCCGGAATGGCAATAGGCAGTAAGTCGCTTGGGTTAACCAACAGCCCAAGCACCAGGAACATGGCGATTTGCGCCAGCCAGGCGAGGCCGTCGAAATTCTGCAGAATGCCGTAGCGGTTGCGAATAGGGCGATTACCCAGCAGAAAACCGCACAGATACACCGCCAGAATACCGCTACCTTCCAGTGCAGTAGTTAATGAGAAAATCAGAATACCGCCACTTAATGCCAGCAATGGATATAATCCGGCGGGCAGGGCGATGCGGTTGATCATTTGCAGCAGTAAATAACCGCCGCCAAGACCTATTACAATGCCCAGACCAAATTGTTGCAGAATATCGACAATGAACATCCAGCTAATATTGCTCTCATGATGCTGGATCATCGCAATCAGGGTAATGGTCAGAAACACGGCCATCGGATCATTACTGCCGGATTCAATTTCCAGCGTCGAGCCAACACGTTCGTTAAGCCCCTTGCCGCCAAGCAGAGAAAATACCGCAGCGGCATCCGTGGAACCGACAATAGCGCCGATTAATAAGCCTTCAATCAAATTGAGATTAAACAGCCACGCCGCCATCATGCCGGTTAAACCAGAAGTAATCAGCACGCCCACCGTCGCCAATGACAGCGCCGGGCCTAACGCCACGCGAAATGAACTGGCCTGGGTACGCATCCCACCGTCGAGCAAAATAATCGCCAGCGCGAGGTTACTTACCATGTAAGCAAAAGGATAATTATCAAACGGGATGCCGCCGACGCCATCAACCCCCGCCAGCATGCCGATCGCCAGAAAAATAACCAGAATGGGAATGCCAAGACGGGAAGAAAATGAACTAAGTAAAATACTGCTGGTGACAAGGATGGATCCTAAGATGAAAAGGCTAATTATTGTTGTGGCATCCAACGGTCGGTTACTCCTGATTACGCTGTCTCTTATATAAACCCTACCATATTAGCGGCAGAAACAGCGTTTTACTTAGCCCTGAAACGTGATTTTTTTACACTTTAAGAACAGGATGACCACTAATCGTCAACTGTGTGCCTTCCTGGGTGTGATTAAGCGTGGCATGTGCGCCCAACGGCAGCGTAACTGTGCGTTGTTCATGACCAAAATCGAGGCCAGTTATGAGTGGAATAGACAGGCGGGAACGCAAGAACGCGTACACCGACTCCAGGTTGTAACCCGCGTCATAATCATTGGGCGTGCTACCACTGAAGCTACCGAGGATAATCGCCTTTTGACGCGGTAAAATTCCGGCATGATAGAGCTGTAACAGCATACGTTCGACGCGGAAAGGGTGCTCGTTAATATCTTCCAGCACCAGAATACCGTTCTCAATTTGCGGCATCCACGGCGTACCAATCAGCGAAATCAGCATCGCGAGATTGCCTCCCCACAACGTGCCTTCGGTCCGACACGTCGGGCCTTCCCCTTGCCATTCAATGGTGAATGTTTCATTGCGTAATGCCAGCCAGAAATGGTGCTCGGTAAAGGCGTTCATCTCTTCCGCGCCAAAATTCGCCACCAGCATCGGGCCGCTAAAGGTGATGACATTACCCTGGGTCAGCAGTCCACACTGGATGGCTGTGAAATCGCTATGCCCGCAGATCAGCAACGGATCATGTTGTTGGCGAGCAACCAGCGCCTGCCAGTCAATATCCGCCAGTAAGCGGCTGGCACCGTAACCGCCGCGAACCGCCAGTACGATAGTGTTGGGTGATGTCAGCCCTGCAAGAGAATTAATATCCGCCAGACGCTCCGTTTCCGTACCTGCAAACCGCTCACAGCGACGGGCAATGACCTCTACGTTATTGACCTGATGACCCGCATCCATCAGGCGTTGAATACCGCGCTGCGCGGCGTGCTGATTAATGCAGTAACCCGACGGGGCGATTAAGTGAAACTGAGACATGGCAATTCCTTGCTGACAACAGAAACGAATTGTATATCATGCCGATTAGGTGTGCCGTTGTCACCTCAACGGCGATTCCAGGCTATAAGGATAGATGAAGTGAAATTGAGATGGTTTGCCTTTTTGATTGTGTTATTAGCGGGTTGTTCATCAAAACATGACTATACGAACCCTCCGTGGAATGCGAAAGTTCCGGTACAACGTGCAATGAAGTGGATGCCAATAAGTCAGAAAGCCGGTGCGGCCTGGGGTGTCGATCCACAATTGATCACGGCGATTATCGCTATCGAGTCGGGCGGTAACCCGAACGCGGTGAGTAAGTCGAATGCGATTGGTCTGATGCAGTTAAAAGCCTCCACGTCCGGACGCGATGTTTACCGTCGCATGGGCTGGAGCGGCGAACCAACGACCAGTGAGCTGAAAAATCCAGAGCGTAATATCTCAATGGGGGCAGCTTACCTGAATATTCTGGAAACCGGCCCGCTGGCAGGTATTGAAGATCCGAAAGTACTGCAATATGCGCTGGTGGTGTCATACGCTAACGGGGCAGGCGCACTGTTACGGACTTTCTCCTCAGATCGGAAAAAGGCGATCAGCAAAATCAACGATCTGGACGCTGACGAGTTCCTCGATCACGTCGCGAGAAATCACCCCGCGCCGCAGGCTCCACGCTATATCTACAAACTCGAGCAGGCTCTGGACGCAATGTAACTCAGTCGCGTACTTTGTCCGCTTTCTCACGGGCTTCCCGCTCGAGTGAGAAAATAATCCGCTGTAATTGCCGCTCCACCGTCGGGCTGACGTTAAGAAAACGAAAGCTCAGACGGGGAGTGGAGACGGTTTCATTTTTACCATCAATCAATTTACGCTCGCTGATCGTCAGTAACTGGGCATCAAAGTGAAAAATGCCCCATTGTCCCATGTTGACTTCAATCTGTGCGAAGCGCATGCCTTCTTGCAATCCGGCAGGCTTTGCCGTTTCCAGTAATGCGCCCATGCCGCCTAACGACAAATCATACAGGCGAAAACGTAACGTGCTGTTATCCGCCAGTTTGGTCTGGCAAAAATAAGGCGGATGGAGCGGGGCGGAGATGCGGAAATATCGGCGTCGTTGTACAAACCATAAGGTGGGAGGCGGTGCGGTAATAAAGGCCGGAAGCTGCAGGTATTCACTTTGCTGTAATTGTTCAACAGTAAACTCGACTTTCGCACCCTGAGTTTCGGCGGTTATGGTAATGTGCTGCGCCTTAAGCACAGCATTGTTGTCTTCTGCTTGACTGCCGTAATCCAGCACCAGTTTATCCGGGCTTATTGCCAGTATTTTGCTGATCAGTTGACCGTCAGTCCAACTGATACGTAAGGGAATTGCGGCTTTATGCAAATCGCGTAAAACGCCCAGTACTGCTAAAGGATTTTGTTTCAGGAACTGCTCATGGTAGTGACTCACGCGGAAAAACTCCTGACCGACAAACTGTCTTTGGTTTATCGGTGGCGATTAACAAAACTTTATACAAATGCGATTTTTTTTACATGTCGACTGCAAATCAACCACCAGACGCCCGACATCAAACTTACCCTTGCCTATACTTAGAGCGTTGACGTAAGCATTTCTTGCGTCCTGTTCATAGAAACGAGGGCCTGAACATGGGAATTATTGCCTGGATTATTTTTGGCCTGATAGCCGGCATTATCGCCAAGCTAATCATGCCGGGGCGTGATGGTGGTGGATTTTTCCTGACCTGTATTCTCGGGATAGTCGGTGCGGTTGTCGGCGGCTGGCTGGCGACCATGTTTGGCATTGGCGGCTCCATCAGCGGTTTTAATTTGCACAGCTTCCTGGTGGCGGTGGTGGGAGCTATTCTCGTTCTGGGCGTATTCCGCCTCCTGCGAAGAGAATAAGATTTTCATAAGGCGGATAGCGATACAGATGCCGCTATCCGCTTTCACATCAGAACGTATACTCGACACCTGCCCAGAAATTGCGACCTTCTTCAATAAACCCTTCACTGTAGGCATATTGGGTATCAAACAGGTTATTGACCGACGCATTGACGCTGAAACCATGACCTAAGGCGTAATCAGCTCGAATGTGGGTCACCGCAAAACCGGCGGCTTTTTGTGAACCGTCACTGTTGCTGTAGCTGGAGGAACGCGCCTCTTCCGACAGTGTTATGCTTAACGGCTCCCACGGTTTGAGAGTCATCCATGCGGTCATGGTCTGCGTTGGCAGATCGGTTATCTTGCCGATGTCTTTGCGTTTAGCGTCAGCGTGGATCAGGGCGTAGCTCAATCCTACATCCAGTATATTGCTGATTTTCCCCTTAATACCGGCATCCAGACCGCTGTAATCCACCGTGCCGCTGTTCTGGTTTTGAATGGTATCGGCATCGATATTGTGCGAGAGGATGGCATCACTCACCCGGTTATAGTAAACGCTGACCTCAAATCCCCAGTCGCGCGTGAAGGCACCATTCCAGGTTAAATCTACCCCGCGCGCGCGTTCCGGTTTGAGCTGTGGGTTAACAATCGCTATCTGGTTATACGCTGGTTTGGACGTGGTATAGCGTTCTTTCAGCGTCGGAAAGCGAGTGCGGTCATAGTACGAAAGTGCCAGCGTGTCTTCATTGGCAAAGTGGTATTTCCCCATTACCTGCCAGTTAAAAGCTGACTGATTGTTGTCGTCATAATGGGTGATGCTGCCATCGTTCTCATGTTTTTTCGCTTCTACGCTATCGCGCCAGTCATAGCTGATTCCCGCCACGACATCGACATTATCGGCGGCAGCCCATTGATATTCACTGGCGAGCGACCAGGTGCGATCTTCATAGCGATCGTAAGCGGCGTGCGGCGCACCTTTTTCCCGGTGTACGTCATTTTTCCAGTTAACGGCAAACGACAGCAGATCGTTTTCACGCACATCGGCTGCCAGTTGTAACCCGGCACCGTCGCTGTAATCGGAATAATGGCTGTAGCTGCCTTTTTTATTTTTCAAATCAGCCAGCGAGTTGTACATCATCAGCGTATTTTCAAAGGTGTCGCGATACAGCCGACTTTTCAAAGTAAAACGCTCGTTTAGCTGGGTCGTTCCCTGATAGTAAAAACTTTCTTTGTCATACTCCGGCCACTGCCAGTAGCGTGATTTCTGACCACTGTTTCCGCTGTATGGCGGGTTATCTTTTTCACCATCCTGCTTAATGTAAGTCAGTGTGTATTCATCGTTTTCGCGTGGTGTAAAACCGAGCTTCACAATGCCGCGTTTATCATCAGCCGATGAGTTAATCATCTTGCCGTGTTTGCCTGCAATATCGTTATTCACACCATGCGGCAGGCCGAGAAAATCCTGCTTTAGCTGGCTACCGCTGACTTGCAAATACCCCAGATCGCTGCTGGCGGCAAATGAAGCATGCATATCGTAGGCATTGTCCTGGCTACGGCTCCATCCCTGGCGATATCCCAGATTTGCTTCCAGAGGTTTCGTTGGCTTCTGGGTGGTGATATTAATGGCTCCGCCCATCTGATTAGGCCCCTGAAGCAGCGACGAATACCCTTTGGAAACTTCGACCGCGCCCAGATTGTTGGTCAGAATCCGTGCCAGATCGAGGTTGCCGTCATAGGGAACATAAATCGGCACACCGTCGAAATAGACCGGTACCTGACGGCTATCAAAACCACGAACTTTGACCTGTTCTTCGTTGCGGCTGCCTGACTTTTGCAGCACTACGCCAGGGACGACGCTTAATGCCTTAGCGACATTCTGTTTATCCAGGGCCTTCATGGTGGGTTGATCGAGAACGGTGGTCGTCGTCGATGATACGGGGCTGGACCATACGGTCAGCGTGTCGCTCTCCTGAGCGGCTACGGCCTGCTGGGTAAAGGCAAGTGATAATGCTGTGCAGAGATAACGTTTTTTGAGTCTCATAGAATAAATTCCGTTTAACAAAGAATTAAATAGAGGCTGCGGGTTGCAGACTGACTTTGATGTCAGCCGGTGTCGCGTAATAAGGCGCGGAAGTAATAAAAAGGCGAATGCCGCAGTCGAGGTAATTTTTGAGTGTCGTCAGATTAATTCCGCCGGTCAGAGCCAGCGTACAGTGGGGAGCCAGCGACGGCGCTATTTGCGCAATTTCAGTTGCCTGCTGCGGACTAAATTTGTCGAGCTGAAGTACGTCTGGTTGCGCGTGTAACGCGGCGATAGCCTCTTTCGGCGTTTCGGCTTCAACAACAATTTTCTTCTCGGGGGCGTGGCGACGTAACTGAGCGATTGCGCCCGACCAGTCCTGATTGTCAGCAAGAAAATGACGGTGGTTGGCGAACAATAATATGGTTTCCGCACATCCGGCACGGTGAATCAGCCCGCCAGCGGCAATGACAGCTTGTGTTGCCAGCAACCGGGTTCCAGGGATAGCTTTTCGGGTGCAGGCGATATTGCCGTCAGGATAACGTTCACGAAGCAACGCCAGCATTTGAGCGAGATAATCTGAGACGCCGCAACTCCACTCCAGTACGTTCTGGACCGCTTTCCATCCCTGATGAAGTGCAGCAGCGTCGCCGTGAGCATGGATCAGCCGCTGACCTGCATCCGCTTGTGAACCGTCGCTGACCGCGTCATCAATGGTTAACCCCAGCGTGGTTAACATCTTACACGCGACAGAAACGCCGCTGACGCAGCCGCCCTGGCGGTGAAAAAACGCAATATAGCCAGGCTGGTGTCCAATATTTAATGCCCGCGTGGTCAGGTCACCGCCCTGGATATCTTCCAGAAGTAACGCATCGATTTGTGCCTGAGAAATGAAGATCATCGCAGTGCCTCCGGCGGCACGCTATCCCACCAGATGAGCGCCCAGTCGCGGCTGGCAGGGGCGAGGGTACGAGCATCTTGTTGTTGATACCAGCGATATAACCGCTCACGCTCATCGTCGTTAAGCGTGCCAAGACTCCAGCTGACATTCTGCTCAAAACGTTCCCAGGTGCTGTTATCCTGTTGGCAATTTTGTCCACGGATAAAATCGACGTGAGCATAAATTCCCATTTGATACAGGACGTTGAGCGCAAAGATATAGTTGGGTAATTCGATCACTTCCCGACCTGCCGCCCGCTGAATGGCCGGGGAGACGAACGAGGTGCTGACCAGATGGGTGGTGTAGACGCGCAGCCGTGCCTGATTATTCAGTTTGCTCATTGCCTGGCGCATATCAGCCACCAGTGTGGATCGGGAAGCCACGGCAATATCGCAGCGTGGCAGGTCACTCCAGTCCTCTTCCCAGGCGCGCTGGATCCAGTGGACATTGTCTGCCTTCAGCGCGGCGGCGCGGCGGGCGGCAACGTTCAGCATCCCCTGACTGTAATCAACGCCATAAACCGTAGTGAGTTTGTCAGCCAGCGCCAGCGATACGGTACCTGGTCCGCAGCCCATATCGAATAAGGTCTGCGCGCCTTGCAGGTCAATTTTAGCGATCAGTTGTTGCAGGTAGCTGTCCGTTGGCGAGGCGCAATTTTCCGCCATTTTTTCCGCCCGTTGATCCCAGTGATCCGGTGTTTTTTCTGTGCGGTGAGCCAGTTTGAGTTGCTGCAGATAAAGGTCTGCAAAATCAATATCATCAATGAGCATGATTGTTCCTTAGCGGCTAATTGCAGAGAGGTGATGATGAATTTGGTCGGCAGAAACCCGATACAGGGCCGCCAGTTTGTTCGTTGTTAACTGTTCGGTCGGTAAGCCTTGTGTTACTCGTCCATCTGGCTCTACCTGGATAATGCTGTCGGCAATGGCGTTGGCATGGAGCGGATGGTGAGTCGACATTAACATTGTCATGCCGTTATTTTTTAGCTGCGCCAGCGTGTCCAGAAGTTGGATCTGATGACCGAAATCGAGGCTGGAGGCGGGCTCATCCAGTAACAACAAGCGCGGTTGTTGGACGAGTGCACGGGCGATTAAAGCCAGCTGGCGTTCACCGCCGCTAAGGGTATTCCAGCGTCTTGTCGCCAGATGCAAAATACCCAGCTTTTCCAGTTGTTCCGTTGCTTTCAGGCGTTCTTGCTTACCGGGAACGGAAAAAGCGCCTATGGTGGGGGCCAGGCCCATCAACACCATATCCAGCACACTGAAAGCAAAAATACCGTCGTGCGCCTGCGGTACCCAGGCAATTGCTTGCGCGCGCTGGCGATGGTTAAGTGTCTGAACAGGGATGCTATCCAGTAAGATCTCGCCCTTTAATAACGGTATAACGCCAAGAATGGAGCGCATGAGCGTGGTTTTGCCGCAACCATTGGCACCAAGCAGACAACAAATAGTTCCTTGCGACAGGGCGAAGGAAACGTCACTTAGCACCGGATGGCGGGAGTAACCCAGAGACGCATGACGGACGGCAAGCAAAGTCACTGGCGACCTCCGCGTAACAACAAAAGCAGGAAAAACGGTGCGCCAACAAAAGCGGTCAGAATGCCGAGCGGGATTTCTGTTGTCCCAATGCTGCGCGCCAGCGTATCGGTGAGCAGGAGCAGAATCGCGCCAGTACACATTGCCATGGGCAACTGTTGCTGATGGTTATGACCGGTCAACAAGCGGGCAATGTGCGGAACGACCAGACCAACCCAACCAATAATGCCCGCTATTGCTACCGTGCTGGCGGTGATTAGTGTGGCGCAGACAATCAATCCTAATCGCAGACGCGCAACATTCAGCCCCAGCGAGCGGGCTTCGTCATCAGAAAGCGTGAGTAAATTCATGCGCCAGCGGAGGAACAGCAAAGGAACGGAGCCAGCCAGAATGAGCGGTGCCGCGTAGTAAAGGTCGCGTAAGGTCACCGTAGACAGGCCACCGAGTAGCCAGAAGGTAATCGAGGGCAACTGGGTATAGGGATCGGCCAGCGTTTTAATTAGCGATATCCCCGCTCCGCACAGCGTCCCTAACGCAATGCCGACCAGCACCAGCGTGAGCACCGGATCGTGACGAGTCACCCGACATGTAATCAGCCAGACGCCCGCGACCACCAGCAGACCGCCGCAAAATGCATAGAGTTGGATGTAAGCTATCGATAATCCCCACAGGATTGCCGCGCAGGCACCAAGTCCGGCACCGGCGGAGACGCCTAAAATATCCGGTGAAACTAAGGGATTACGGAACATACCCTGATAGGTGGTTCCGGCGCCTGCCAGCGCAGCGCCCAGTAACAACGCCGCCAGAATGCGCGGCACGCGGATTTGCCAGAAGACAATTTGTTCCTGCACAGGAACATCTTCTTGACGAAGAATTAGCGCCAGCAGTTGCTGCATATCGAGATGATAAGCCCCATTTACGGCGGCAAAAGTGATACTGATAGCTGCCAGCAGCAGAATACATCCGTTCGCGGTTCTCATTAGCTCGCCACCATTTTTTGATAGTCGGCGTCACTTAATGGGCAATGCCAGAACAGTTGAGCGTAACGTTGCATATCGTTTTTAAACTGACTGTTGACTGCGGGATCCAGCCAGGCGTGGAGTCTGCGCAATCCCAGAAGACGGTTGATTCCCGGCGGGGCATCCAGCCAGCCGAAAGGCAAGCCACTCAAAAACAGGATGCGACGTTCCGCAACGGCTTTTACGCCCTGCCAGAGAGGATCGTTACGGATAAAGTTTGCAGTCACAGCATCCTGAACCAGAATAATATCCGGCTGCCAGCGCAGTAGATTTTCCATGGAAACCTGTGCCAGGCCGTGGCGATCGGCTATTTGCGCGACGTTGTGCAAACCTAATAATTCCGCCGCCTCGGTATGCAACGAACCCTGTAAGCCCGTTTCCAGCCCTCGGGGACCGCGTGCAGCATAAAAGCGGAGGTTAGCGGCGGGTGAGGTGGCGAATGCCTGAGCTTCACCAACGAAGCGGCTGGCGAGATTGGCTTGTTCTGCGGCGCGGTGCTCTTCGCCTAACGTTTTGCCCAGCGTTGTTAACTGTTCTGCCGATTGCTCCAGTTTTCCGTTAAGCAATAACCAGGGGATTTGTGTCTGTTCGCTAACCTGCCGTGCCTGGGAGAGCCAGGTTTCATCCGTATTGCCGCAATCAACGACCAAATCGGGCTGCAATGCCATAAGCCCTTCCATTGAAAGCGAACTGGCGCGTCCGGCGAGTCGTCCAAGTTTAGGTAAATGACGTATTGCCGGAGTTAATGGAATTGCCGCCTCGCGAGCAAAGTCAAAAGAAGAAAAACCGACCAGTTTTTCTGGCGCGACAGCCAGCAAAAGCAGATCGGCAGGCGCACCGGCACTGACAATACGCGTAATTTTTTTGGCTTCAGGAAGCGTCAATGAGGCCCAGAATTTAACTGATTGTGCAAAGGACGGCAGATGATGCAGGAACAAGGTAGACGCAAGAGCCTGCGTAAACATCCGTCTGGTTAGTGACATAAGTAATATCCTGACAATTAAAACCGCTATATATTTACATATATATCGGTAAAGATCATGTTTGATATCAAGATTTGTCTAAAGAAACAGAATGATCTGCTTATTTGCTAAACAACGCTTTGTTCAACAAGAAAATTGTCAGGGAGAATGCGTGAGTGGCGGGAAAATATAAATAGAAGAGTAATGATTAATAAAATGATAATGTAAAATTAATATCTTCTCTGATATAAGAAAATTAAGACATAGATCGTATAATAATCGAAATTTGGTTTTTCGTGGAAAAAAAGAGCAATGCCAATTTTATGCGCACAATGGCATTGCCCGATATACAGTAAAGTTAAGACGTAGGTTCCGCCTCTTTTTGTTTAACCGGCTGTGTGGTTGATTTACTGGTCGGACGCGTTGCCGGAACGTTGTCACACGGTTGCTCTTTCGGGCAGATCAAATCGAGCATTTTCAGCGTGACGCCATTGGTCCAGCCAAAGCCATCCTGCAACGGGTATTCGCCACCGCCGCCACCTGTTCCGGTGGTACTGACATCATATTTCTCGACCAGTTTCTTCTCCCGGTCATAAGTGTGCTGAACATTGGTCAGGAAGTGCCAGCTAATGTCCATCGCCACCTCGTTCTGCCCGTAGTTTTGCAACCCTTCAGTCGCCACCCATTGCAGGGGAGCCCAGCCATTTGGCGCATCCCATTGCTGTCCACTTTTCACCGATGTGGTGTTCAGTCCGCCTGGTTGCAACAGATGTGTTTTAGTGGCGGTAGCCATTTTGATCGCGCGATCTTTTGCTGCTGCATTGACATAAAGCGGGAACAGGGCGGCGGCAGTTAACTGATTGCGCACTTTATCGCTCTTCAGGTCGTAGTCGGCATACCAGCCATGTTGATCGTTCCACAGGTATTTTTCGATCCCTTTCTGACGGGCATCGGCGAGCGTTTCATATTGGCTGGCCATCGCGTTATCCCCGGCTGCTTTACTGGCGCGGGAGAGGATTTTCTCCATTTTATACATCAGACTATTGAGATCGACCGGTACGATGCTGGTGGTGCGTAATGTATTTAACTGCTGCGGGTTGTCCATCCAGCGTGAGCTGAAATCCCAGCCAGATGCGGCGGCAGAACGCAGATCGCGGTAAATTTCAGTGGCAGGGCGGTTCGGATTGCTTTTGGCGGTGGCAATATCTTCTACCCACGACTCCGGGCGTGGCGTATCGTGGTCATCCCAGTAGCGGTTAAGAATAGTGCCATCCTTGAGTTTAACAACGCGCTTTTCCTGTTGTCCGGCCTGCAGGTTTTCAATACCGTCCATCCAGTACGCATACTCTTTTTGCAGTTGCGGCAGATATTGTTTCAACGCGTCGTCACCTTCGTGTTGCGCGAGTAACTCCACCATCAAGGCAAAAAAGGGCGGCTGCGATCGGCTCAAATAATAGCTGCGGTTACCGTTTGGAATATGCCCATAAGTATCTATTTCATGACCAAAGTTGGCCACCATGTCCGCCACTTTATCCCAGTGACCGCTTTCGGCAAGCCCCAGCATGGTGAAGTAACTGTCCCAGTAATACACTTCGCGAAAACGACCTCCCGGCACGACATAGGGTTTCGGCAACGGCAACAGAGAATCCCATTGTTCGGTACTTTCGGTAGAACGGGTTAACACCGGCCAAAGTCCGTCTATATGTTCGCGCAGTGACTGCCCCTTTGGAGGCACATATTTCTCTCCCTCTTTCGGCAGGGTGAAATTGACGTTAACGAAATGGCGCAGATCGAACCCGCTCTGATTCTGCTGCATCCGGTAGTCTGCGAGGATCATTAATGGATCGCTGTTCGGAATGGCATCGGCAAAAGTTTTTTGATCAGGAAAAAGTTTGGCGTTTTGCACATCGTTAAACAGAGGGCCTAACAAAATATCAGGCGATTGTGGCATCACCGGTGTTTCTTCTGCCTGTGCAGATAGCGCGGCGGCACACAATAATACGGCAGCAGGTATTAACGCCACTTTCTGCGAGCGACGAGGGACAAGTGGTTTCATCAATCATTCTCCTTTGGCGATACCGAACAAAACGGTATTCAAGTATCAGAAAACCTTAGTTCAGGATCGCCGTAAGAGCATGATTGAAATCTTTTTCTGCGAACTGACAGACAAATCTGATTTAACTCTGATGCCTGAAGCGTTGTGCTTTTACGTCCAGCGTTAACGTCTCTTCAGGTTGAATCGCATACAGCTTCTCTCCCTGCTGGCAAATCCAGCCAATGCCCAGTTCACGGGCAATTAGAGCGCTGTGGGATACCGGACTTCCGGCACTAAGGCAGATGCCTTTCACGACTGTCGGATCCAGCTGAAGTACCGCGGAGGGATAAATGTTCTCCGCCAGTAAAATGGTTGGCGCGCTAAATTGAGGGAGTTCTTCTTTTGTCTGTGTCAGGTGGAGCAGGGTGCGATGCAGAAGATCGTCCACATCAATATAGCGAGCCTGCAAATATTCATCATCAATCTGCTGGTATTGCTGGCTAAGTTCTTTAAGAACCTGCTGCCAGGCATACTCCGCCGTGCAATGTTCATGCTGAAGGAGTTCGCTTGCCGCTACCCGCAGTTCAGGATCGTCTAATAGTGTATGGTGACCGGAAAAAATTGCTGCGATATCGTCGAGCCCGCTAGCTTCTGCCTTTGCCGTTAACGTCATCAGATCTAACAACGTGAAGTCAATTGCCTGGCGTAACCGTTCCTGTTCTTCTTCCACACTCAGTGATGATTTCGCCTGTACTGTGCATAAAACCGGTTGGTAATAAAAGGCTTTGCCTGTGACAGGCGGAACTGGACGCAGAGTTGGCGGTGCTATCTCTTCCATTTCACCAAAGTTATCTTCAGCCAACTGGCGAAAAGCGACCAACGCCTCTTCAGCCTCTGGCCCTTTTGCAATCAGGCGCAGCGTATCGTTACAGCGGACTTGTAACAGCGCAATCTGGTTAATACTCTCCGGTGTTACGCACTTACCGTTTTTCTCCAACAACATGTCTGCATTAAATGTCGATAAGGTATAGACCAGTCGGGAGGCTGGACGGACGTGGAGTCCGTTACGGTTTTTAATCACCACTGCCAGAGAACGGGCTTCTTCATCGTGCGAGTGGCATATGTCGGAGATTTCAGTGGCGGATGATGGTAAACCCAGTTGTTCTCGTTTGGCTTCCAGCGCATGCATGGCGTCATGGATGACTTTGTCGATATCCGCCCCCGAGGCTGCGCTGACGGCGGCTGCTAACGTTCCTTCGACCAACGGTGCAGCGCACAAACGTACTCTCGCGGCGATCTCTGGCGCAAGCAATTCCAGTGCGGTTTCTGCACTCAATAACGCACTCCCCATATCCATCATGACCAACACATGGTCGGCATCGGCAACGGATTCGATGGCTTCCATCACTTTGACGGCATCTGTACCGATGGGATTCTGTGGATCGTCAATTCCTGCGGCAATGGCGATTTTACAACTATCGCCCATTAACATCTGGCGAGCTAATTCACCGACACCTTCTCCCAGTCGGGCGCTATGTGAAACTATGACCAGGTTTACCATCACCAATTCCTTACTCTTTTGCGGCTAACGCCAACATTTGCATCATAAACATCACGGAGGTTGCACCAGGATCCTGGTGACCAATACTGCGTTCACCGAGATAACTGGCGCGGCCTTTGCGGGCTTGCATCGTAATCGTGCTTTGTGCGGCAGATTCCGCGACGCGACTGGCGGCTTCGAGCGCCGCCGGAACAGAAAGGTTTTGCTCACTGGACTGGCGTAACGACTCAACCACCGGCCCCCAGACATCGCACATGGTTTTATCGCCTGGTTCTGCTTTCCCCCGACTGATTACGCCGTCTGCGCCATCACGAAACATCTGATAAAGCTCTATCAACGTCAGGCTTTGACGTGCCTGAGTTGCCTGTGCCGCACGGATAAAGAACGTACCGAACAGTGGGCCGCTGGCACCGCCGACGCTGGAAAGTAACGTCATGCCGGTATTCTTGAGAATGAAACCGATGTCTTTATCCGCGATGGCAGGGAGTTTTTCCACCACTTTGCTAAAGCCACGATTCATATTCAGCCCGTGGTCAGCGTCGCCAATTTCACGATCCAGCCCAGTAAGATAATCGCTCTCTTTGCTGAAAATTTCTCCACAGCGAGTGAGCCAGGTAACAATTTGAGTTCTGCTCAGTGACATGGTTATCTCCTTATTTACCCCAGTTAAGCGCCGGGGTGTGGACCGGGGCGTCCCATAACGCCAGCGTTTCGTCATCAACTTTCAGCAAGGTGATGGAAAAACCGGTCATGTCCAGTGAGGTGCAATATGCACCGATTAAATTGCGCTCGATAGTCAAGCCAGCTTGCTGGCAACGCGTAGTCAGGCGGTTATAGACGCCATACAGTTCAGAAAGCGGTGTCGCGCCAAGATTGTTGACCAGCGCAATCACTCGATCGCCAGACTGAAGCGGTTGTTTAGTTTGCGTCTCTTCCTGCCAGCTACCTTGTCGATAATCCCAGAAGCGCAGCGTGCGGTGGTATGTGCCATTTTCCAGCAGCGTGTCGAACATTTCATCGACAGTTTGATCAAGAGAGGAGAAGGGGCGGCGGTCAATACCCGGCTCACCATGAATGCCGACACCAAATTCCATTTCATTATCTGCCAGCGTAAAAGAAGGTTTGCCTGCAGCAGGAACGGTACAGGCACCGAGGGCGATACCAATAGAGTGGCCCTGATTGTTCAACTTACGCCCCAGTTGTGCACAAGCCTCCAGCGAGTCGCCGCGTTCTGCCGCTGCGCCAACAATTTTTTCAATTAATACTGTATTGGCGACGCCGCGCCGCCCGGCGGTATAAAGACTGTCTTTTACTGCAACGTCGTCATCAATGACCACGGTGGTCACTTTTACGCCGCTATCGTGCAGTAATTCGGTCGCTGTTTCGAAGTTAAGAATATCGCCGGTATAATTTTTGATAATCAGCAGTACACCTTCGCCACCATCGATTTGCATGGCACATTCAAAAATTTTATCGGGCGTCGGTGAGGTGAAAATTTCGCCCGGACACGCCCCTGAGAGCATACCCTGGCCAATATAACCACAGTGCATTGGTTCGTGTCCGCTGCCGCCGCCCGACAATAACGCCACTTTCCCTGCAATTGGCGCATCGGCTCGGGTGACATACACCGGATCCTGATGCAGTGCCAGCGAAGGATACGCTTTCGCCAGTCCCGCCAGTTGTTCGTTCAGTACGTCTTGCACATCATTGATCAATTTTTTCATTATTTTGCTCCAGCAATTAGGGTAGGGCATGGATGATGTTCAACGACACGGCGACCACTGACTGCCGGTAAATCCATTGTGCATCAGGGAGGGGAAAAGAAAATTAATCCAAATTATGTTTCATAATGAAACATATGCTTTAATAAATGTTCCATAATGGAACCATGCCGAATCTGGATAAGTAAATTTGCGATGCGGAACACCTTTTTGTCATAAGGGCAGCAAATATGAATGACGGTTTTAACAACCAGCAACAGAGCGTATCTCCCTTGATAGCAGCATCCTGGGAGCGATGCCGCAAGCTGATGAAACGGGAGTCATGGAGCGTACCGCATCAGGCTCGGGGCGTGACATTTGCTTCTATCTATCGGCGTAAGGAAGCGATGCTGGCACTCGGGCAAGCGGCACTGGAAGATGCCTGGGAATATATGGAATCGCGGGCGTGCGGACTGTTCATCCTTGATGAAACCGCCTGCATCCTTAGTCGTTATGGCGATCCACAAACGTTGCACCAGCTTAGTGTCCTGGGATTCAATGACGGCACGTATTGCGCAGAGGGAATTATTGGTACTTGTGCGCTATCGTTAGCGGCTATCTCCGGTCAGGCAGTGAAAACGATGGCCGATCAACATTTCAAGCAGGCGCTATGGGATTGGGCATTTTGTGCAACGCCACTGTTTGACAGCAAGGGCCGATTAACGGGAACGATAGCGCTGGCGTGTCCGGTTGAGCAAACCACCGCAGCGATTTGCCGTTGACGCTGGCAATTGCGCGCGAGGTAGGAAATTTACTGCTGACAGACAGTTTACTGGCTGAAACAAATCGGCATTTAAATCAGCTTAACGCCTTGCTGGAAAGTATGGACGATGGCGTGATTAGCTGGGATGAGCAGGGTAATTTGCAATTTATCAATGCCCAGGCGGCGCGTGTTTTGTGTCTGGACGCGACGGCAAGTCAGGGAAGGGCGATCACTGAGCTATTAACGCTACCAACCGTATTGCAACAGGCAATAAAGCAAGCTCATCCCCTCAAACATGTGGAAGCGACTTTTGAAAGTCAGCACCAGTTTATTGATGCGGTCATTACCCTTAAACCGATAATTGAAACGCAAGGGACCAGCTTTATTCTGTTGCTCCATCCGGTAGAACAGATGCGGCAGTTGATGACCAGTCAATTAGGAAAAGTCAGCCATACCTTCGCTCATATGCCACAGGACGATCCGCAAACCCGCCGGTTGATCCATTTTGGCCGCCAGGCGGCGCGCAGCAGTTTCCCGGTGTTACTCTGCGGAGAAGAAGGCGTTGGCAAAGCACTTTTAAGCCAGGCCATTCACAATGAAAGCGAGCGTGCGGCGGGTCCCTATATCGCGGTTAATTGCGAGTTATATGGCGACGCGGCGCTGGCGGAAGAATTTATTGGTGGCGATCGAACGGAGAATGAAAATGGTCGTCTGAGTCGACTGGAACTGGCACATGGCGGCACGTTGTTCCTTGAAAAGATTGAATATCTGGCGGCAGAGTTACAGTCTGCGTTGCTCCAGGTTATCAAACAAGGCGTCATCACAAGACTGGATGCGCGGCGTTTAATACCCATTGATGTCAAAGTGATTGCCACTACAACAGCGGATCTGGCGATGCTGGTGGAGCAAAATCGCTTTAGTCGCCAGCTTTATTACGCGCTTCATGCATTTGAAATTACCATTCCGCCTTTGCGGATGCGGCGCGACAGTATTCCGGCGCTGGTGAATAACAAATTGCGCAGTCTTGAAAAACGCTTCTCTACGCGTCTGAAAATTGATGACGATGCGCTTACTCGCCTGGTTTCTTGCGCATGGCCCGGCAATGATTTTGAACTTTACAGCGTCATCGAGAATCTTGCGCTGAGTAGCGACAACGGACGCATTCGTGTCAGTGATTTGCCGGAACACCTGTTTACTGAACAGGCGACAGATGATGCCAGCGCTACACGCCTTTCTACCAGTCTGTCATTCGCGGAGGTTGAAAAAGAGGCGATTATTAACGCGGCCCAGGTGACTGGTGGACGTATTCAGGAAATGTCGGTTTTACTCGGGATTGGTCGCACTACGCTGTGGCGAAAAATGAAGCAATACGGCATTGATGCAAGTCAGTTTAAGCGTCGTGGATAGCGGGAAAGTAGGCACTCTCCCGCGTATGACTTGCTAATTAATAGCGACCATGACTGCCATGATTTGGCCCACCATTTGAAGGTGGCATTGGCTTACCGGAAGCCGCAGGACCACGCGGGCCATCGTTGTGGCGGTGATGATGGTGAGGAACACAAGCACTTAACAGGCTTGCGAAGACAATTGCTAACAGACTGAAGGTAAATGTTTTTTTCATGACAAACTCTTGAACGGTTAATGCACTGTGATTGTTATCACATAAAAGCCGTATTGTTAATATTGCCAGGAGTCTGATTATGAGTTTCGGTAACTCAGAATTGAAAAAAGCAGCGTAGCAGGTGTAAAAAAGCCATTATGTGCGACTCACATAATGGCTCGTTATTAACCGCCAGGATATTACGCGGAATTAGACGTTGAACAGGAAGTTCATCACATCGCCATCTTTAACGATGTAGTCTTTACCTTCTGCACGCATTTTACCCGCTTCTTTCGCACCTTGTTCACCTTTGTAAGTGATGAAATCTTCAAACGAGATGGTTTGTGCGCGGATAAAGCCTTTTTCAAAATCGGTGTGGATTTTGCCAGCAGCCTGTGGCGCAGTTGCACCAACCGGAATGGTCCATGCACGCACTTCTTTCACCCCAGCGGTGAAGTAAGTTTGCAGATTCAGCAGTTTATAACCTGCACGGATCACACGGTTCAGGCCTGGTTCTTCCAGCCCCAGTTCCTGCATAAACTCGTCACGTTCTTCGTCGTCCAGTTCGGCAATGTCAGCTTCAACAGCAGCACAAACCGGAACCACAACAGAACCTTCTTTCGCCGCGATTTCACGCACCTGGTCAAGATACGGGTTGTTTTCAAAACCGTCTTCGTTGACGTTGGCGATGTACATCGTTGGTTTCAGCGTCAGGAAGCTCAGGTAACGAATCGCCGCTTTCTCTTCAGCGCTTAAATCCAGCGCGCGCAGCATGCCTGCGTTTTCCAGCTGTGGCAGGCATTTTTCCAGTACTGCCAGCTCGGCTTTCGCGTCTTTATCGCCACCTTTGGCTTTCTTCTGTACGCGGTGAATCGCACGTTCGCAGGTGTCGAGATCCGCCAGCGCCAGTTCGGTGTTGATAACTTCAATATCGTCCGCCGGGTTTACTTTGCCGGAAACGTGAATGATATTGTCATTCTCAAAGCAGCGAACAACGTGGCCGATTGCTTCGGTTTCACGAATGTTGGTCAGGAACTGGTTACCCAGACCTTCACCTTTCGACGCGCCTTTTACCAGACCGGCGATATCGACAAATTCCATGGTCGTGGGAAGCGTACGCTGCGGTTTTACGATTTCAGCCAGTTGATCCAGGCGAGGGTCAGGCATTGGTACGACGCCTGTGTTCGGCTCAATGGTACAGAATGGAAAGTTGGCCGCTTCAATACCGGCTTTGGTCAGCGCGTTGAACAGGGTAGATTTCCCGACGTTGGGCAAACCGACGATACCGCATTTGAATCCCATGATTTAAATCACCTTAATATCTTAATAATCAACCTGTTATCACAAACAGATTGCAGAAATGGAAATAACTTTGCCTATTATACACGGCACTCGGCAAAAATGCCGCAGACAACGACTTATTGCGCTTTAAAGGCGTGCAATCGGTTCGTTGCTTTGGTCAAACCATCTGTAAACCACATTTCAGTACAACGCGCCGCTTCGTCGATGGCTTCATCAATTAACTTCTGTTCACTAACAGGTGGTTTGCCTAACACAAACCCGACAACTTTGTTTTTATCGCCCGGATGACCGATTCCGATGCGTAAACGGTGAAAGTTAGGGTTATTACCCAATTTACTGATGATGTCTTTCAGTCCATTGTGACCACCGTGGCCACCGCCCAATTTAAATTTGGCGACGCCCGGAGGCAGATCCAGTTCGTCGTGAGCCACCAGAATTTCGTCCGGATTAATGCGGAAAAAACTGGCCATCGCTGCGACGGCTTTGCCGCTGAGATTCATAAATGTAGTCGGGACTAACAGGCGGACATCTTCGCCTCCGAGGGTAACTCGCGAGGTATAACCAAAGAATTTAGCCTCTTCGCGCAGGGGAGCGCGTAAACGCTCCGCCAGTAAGTCAACGAACCAGGCGCCAGCATTATGTCGCGTTGCGGCGTATTCAGCGCCGGGGTTCGCCAGGCCGACAATCAATTTAATCGTCACGTTTTTTTGTCCTGAGTGAGTACATAACTGGCGCGTAGTTTACTGGTTGCGGCCCCGCTTGACAAAAAACAGCGTGTTAAACGCAGATAACATAATAATTGCCAGTGTCGACTATTAGAAAGTCAAGGTGTTCAGACGGTTATTTGTAAAGTTTTGTTGAAATAAGGGTTGTAATTGTGATCACGCCCGCACATAAGCCACAGGGTGTTGTCTATACTTTACACATAAGGAAGAGGGGTATTCCCTGTTACAACCCAGAAAGTTCCGGAGGTGACACATGAAACGCAAAAACGCTTCGTTACTCGGTAACGTGCTTATGGGGTTGGGTCTGGTGGTGATGGTGGTCGGCGTGGGGTATTCAATCCTCAACCAATTACCACAGTTTGATATGCCCCAGTATTTCGCACATGGTGCAGTGCTGAGTATTTTCGTCGGTGCCATTCTCTGGCTGGCGGGAGCCCGTGTTGGCGGGCATGAACAGGTGTGCGACCGTTACTGGTGGGTTCGCCACTATGACAAACGTTGCCGCCGTAGCGATAATCGCCGTCATAGCTAACAACTAAAGTAGTTTGCTGACCAGTCAGTTTGCGCTGACTGGTCAATTTAATGCCTTTCTTACAGATCAGCCATCGCTGCGCTGCGATTCGGGAAGAACGCCAGACGTCCCGGAATCGGTTGAATACCGGATCGGGCCATTGTACGCAGAGGCTGGAATTCCACGTTACACACGCGCAGTTCACACCCTTCAGGCAGGCGCTTCACAAAACGCTGGAACGCATCAAGACCACCGGCATCAAGCACCGGAACGGCATCCCACTTCAGAATAACAATCCGTTTTCCTTCCATACGTGATTCCAGGTCGGTGAACAGACCTTCAGCCGCCGCGAAAAACAGCGGGCCAATAACACGCAAGACCAGCACATCATCAGGAACGTCTACTGCCACCGGCGCCAGACGAGTCATACGGGCGATACGGCGCATAAACAGCAACGATGCCAGAACAATCCCCACGCTGATGGCAATAACCATATCAAAAAGCACGGTCAGTGACATACACAGCAGCATGACGATGATGTCATCTTTCGGCGCATGACGCAGCAAGTCGACCACTTTGTGCGCTTCACTCATGTTCCACGCCACCATCAACAGCAGGGCTGCCATGGCGGACAGCGGCAGCCAGGAGAGCAGTGGTGCCAGTACCAGCAGGGCGAGAATAACCAGAATAGAGTGGATCACCGCCGAGATAGGGGAAGTTGCCCCGGCACGGACGTTAGCGGCAGAACGCGCGATGGCAGCTGTAGCGGTAATACCACCAAAGAACGGAGCGATAATATTCCCCAGCCCCTGACCGACCAGTTCGCTGTTCGCCTTGTGTTTCGTCCCGGTCATACCATCCAGCACCACGGCGCAGAGCAGTGATTCGATTGCGCCGAGCATTGCCATTGAGAATGCCGCAGGCAGCAGGGTGCGAATAGAATCCCAGGTTAGTGTGAACTCTGAATTAGGCAGGTCCCACGGCAGCACCAGTTGCGGCAGCAGTTGCGGAATACCGTTACCCTGAGAACCATCGGCCAGAACGTAGTGGAATTGCGATCCGATGGTAGCAACATGTCCGCCAAGCAGGTTAACAATCCCCATCACCGCGCAACCAGCCAGCAAGGCCGGAAGGTGGCCAGGTAAACGAATACCCAGACGTGGCCAGAAAATCAGAATGCCCAGCGTCACGATACCAATAGCAGCATCACCCACATTAATGGTCGGCAGTGCCATAAATAATGCGCCGACTTTTTGTAGATAATGTTCCGGGACATGAGCCATTTGCAGACCGAGAAAATCTTTAATCTGCATGGTACCGATGGTGATCCCGATACCCGAGGTAAAACCTAAGGTGACGGAAACCGGAATATATTCAATCAGACGACCAAAGCGCGCCAGACCCATCAGGATCAAAAAGATCCCCGACAACAACGTCGCAACCAGCAGGCCTGCCAGTCCAAACTGTTGCGAAACGGGATAGAGAATTACTACAAATGCTGCAGTCGGACCGGAAACGCTAAAGCGCGACCCACCCGTCAGAGCTATGACAATCCCCGCAACGGCAGCGGTATATAAACCGTATTGAGGAGCCACACCACTGCCAATTGCCAACGCCATCGCCAGAGGAATAGCAATAATCCCAACGGTTATCCCGGCAATAAGGTCACGGGTAAACCGTGCGGCAGTGTATTTTTCTTTCCAGCAAGCGTCGATCAGAGCGCGGAAAGGCATCACATGTGAGGAAAATATTTTGTTCACAATAATGTTTCATCCGTGAGCGCATCATCTGTCAACTAAATGGCAGGTGAAGGAGGCATAGGTCATACAAATGGATATTACAGACAAAAAAACCCGCCGCAGCGGGTCTTTGAGCCGGGTTCGATTAATGTTCGAACATGGCAGAGATCGATTCTTCGTTGCTGATACGACGAATCGCTTCGGCCAGCATACCTGACAGGGTCAGAGTACGCACGTTCGGCAGTGATTTGATTTCATCGCTCAGCGGAATGGTATCGCAGACAACGACTTCATCAATTACAGAGTTACGCAGGTTGTTCGCCGCGTTGCCAGAAAAGATCGGGTGAGTCGCGTACGCAAATACACGCTTAGCACCACGTTCTTTCAGAGCTTCAGCAGCTTTACACAGCGTACCGCCAGTGTCGATCATATCGTCGACCAGTACGCAGTCACGACCAGCAACGTCACCGATGATATGCATCACCTGGGAAACGTTCGCACGCGGACGACGTTTGTCGATGATTGCCATATCGGTATCGTTCAGCAGCTTAGCGATAGCGCGGGCACGCACAACGCCGCCGATGTCCGGAGAAACCACAATTGGGTTATCCAGATTCAGCTGCAGCATGTCTTCCAGCAGGATCGGGCTACCAAATACGTTATCAACCGGAACGTCGAAGAAACCCTGAATCTGTTCAGCGTGCAGATCCACTGTCAGCACACGGTCAACACCGACGCTGGAGAGGAAGTCTGCAACCACTTTCGCAGTGATTGGTACACGAGCGGAACGGACGCGACGGTCCTGGCGCGCATAGCCAAAGTAGGGGATAACAGCGGTGATACGACCTGCGGAAGCACGACGCAGGGCATCAACCATCACGACTAATTCCATCAGGTTGTCGTTAGTAGGGGCACAAGTGGACTGGATGATGAAAATATCACCACCGCGTACATTTTCGTTAATTTGTACGCTGACTTCGCCGTCGCTAAAGCGACCTACAGCGGCGTCGCCGAGTGAAGTGTACAGGCGGTTGGCAATACGTTGTGCTAGTTCCGGGGTGGCGTTACCAGCAAAAAGCTTCATATCAGGCACGAGAAGAACCTCAGGCATGCGTCCATTGGTGGAAAGAATCTGCCGAAAACTGTGCGGGCCAGGCAATATTCTTTCCAGGCGGTGTATTAAAGAGCGCGATGCAACGTCTGGAACAAGGTGACGTTGTCACCGAAACTCAGCTTGCCCGGCTTAAAGCATGGCTCTGTGCAATGGGGAAAGATTGACACCTTTCGCCACAAAGCCATTGAGCCATTCCGGGGCTTGCTCTAGCACCTGGCGGGCTTCAGACTCTGTATCAAATTCAGCAAAGACACAGGCCCCTGTCCCAGTCAGGCGCGACGGGGCGTATTCTAACAGCCAGGAAAGCACCGCATCAACCTCGCGAAAACGTTTTCTTGCGATAACCTCGCAATCATTGCTGAATTCACATTTTAGCAACGTTTCTATTGACCTTTTCGCCGTGTTGCGCGGGAGTTCGGGATCTTTAAAAATCATTGGCGTAGGAATACTCACGCCAGGGTGCGCAACCAGATACCATTTCTCTGGTGGATTCACCGGCGTTAATATTTCGCCGACCCCTTCGGCAAAAGCAGCATGACCACGGACAAAAACCGGAACATCTGCGCCCAGCGTCAGACCGATTTCTGCCAACTCATCAACACTCAGTCCGCATTGCCACAGATGATTTAAAGCGACCAGAACTGTTGCGGCATTGGATGAACCACCGCCCAGACCACCACCCATAGGCAAACGCTTGTCAATGCTGATATCTGCACCACTTCCTTTCGGAAGACGCCCACTGGCGGCGGCTGCTTTCATCAACAACCGTGCCGCGCGAACAATCAGGTTATCTTCGTGTTCCACACCTTCAACTGGCGTTAACAGGCGGATTTCCCCATCGTTGCGAAGTTCAATGCTGATAGTGTCGCCGTAATCCAGAAACTGAAACAGCGTTTGCAGCGTGTGGTAGCCGTCCGCACGCTGACCGGTAATGTATAAAAACAGATTAAGCTTTGCCGGAGAGGGCCACTGAGTCCGCATTATTTCACTATCCAGTTATCCATTTTTAACTTGATGCGCTGACCGCCTTCGGTGAGTTCCATATTGGCAGGCATCGCAGGTTGCGTTTTAGTGTCATAACCGCCATATACCACTTTCCATTTTTTACCGTTCTGACTATAGGTAATTTCGCTCAGGCGGTACTGGTCGTCCAGTTTGTAGTCGGTTGCATCACCTGGCAAACCTAAAATCCACTGGCGCAAACTGTTGAGCGGAATCGGCATTCCGGTCAATTTGCCAATCATCTCTTCGGCGTCATCGGCGGTGTAACGCTGGCCTTTATTGTCCACTAACTGCACATTACCCGGCTGGGCATTCAACTCCAGTTCAGTGCTACCCAATGGGTTAGTCAGCAGCAGACGGTAGCGATCCTGGCCAGTTTGCTGCCAGAAGAAACGGGCATACACTTTTTGTTGGTCAGAAATATAGGCAAATGCACCGCGTGTCTGGTACTGATTCAGGTTGCGCACGTCTTGCTGATGCTGACGCCACTGTGGCGAATCCGGGCTTTTGCCTGGACCTTTCGGCGTCGTAACGGAACAGGCCGTGAGCACGAGAGCAGCCAGCGGTAGCAGGCGGATAAAGCGAAAATCGGGCAGGGGCATAATAATGACAAGTCCTTGAGATACGTTGCAGTTATAACCCTTAATGCTAGCGTTACCGTCAGCCATCGTCTATGTTCAAGTTGTCTTAATTGCCAGAATCTAACGGGTTTAGGCAATTACTCCAAAAGGGGGCGCTCTCTTTTATTGATCCCGCGCATCCTGTATGATGCGAGCAGACTAACCATATCAACGTTGGTATTATTTCCCGCAGACATGACCCTTTTAGCACTCGGTATCAACCATAAAACGGCACCTGTATCGCTGCGAGAACGTGTATCGTTTTCGCCGGACAAGCTCGATCAGGCGCTGGACAGCCTGCTTGCGCAGCCGATGGTGCAGGGCGGCGTGGTGCTGTCGACGTGTAACCGCACAGAACTTTATCTTAGCGTTGAAGAGCAGGATAACCTGCAAGAGGCGCTCATTCGCTGGTTGTGCGATTACCATAATCTCAACGAAGAAGATCTGCGTAATAGCCTCTACTGGCATCAGGATAACGATGCGGTCAGCCATTTAATGCGTGTTGCCAGTGGTCTGGATTCACTGGTATTGGGCGAGCCGCAAATCCTCGGTCAGGTAAAAAAAGCCTTTGCCGATTCGCAAAAAGGCCATATGAAGGCCAGCGAACTGGAGCGAATGTTCCAGAAATCTTTCTCCGTGGCGAAACGCGTTCGCACTGAAACGGATATTGGCGCCAGTGCGGTATCTGTTGCATTTGCGGCTTGTACGCTGGCGCGGCAGATCTTTGAATCGCTCTCTACGGTGACCGTATTGCTGGTTGGCGCGGGCGAAACCATCGAGCTGGTGGCACGTCATCTGCGCGAACACAAAGTACAGAAGATGATTATCGCCAACCGTACTCGCGAACGTGCCCAAATTCTGGCAGATGAAGTCGGCGCGGAAGTGATTGCCCTGAGCGATATCGACGAGCGTCTGTGCGAAGCCGATATCATCATCAGTTCCACCGCTAGTCCGCTGCCGATTATCGGTAAAGGCATGGTGGAGCGCGCATTAAAAAGTCGTCGCAACCAACCGATGCTGCTGGTCGATATTGCCGTTCCACGCGATGTTGAGCCAGAAGTTGGCAAACTGGCGAATGCCTACCTTTACAGCGTTGATGATCTGCAAAGCATTATTTCGCACAACCTGGCGCAACGTAAAGCCGCCGCAGTTGAGGCGGAAACTATCGTTGCTCAGGAAACCAGCGAATTTATGGCGTGGCTACGCGCACAAAGCGCCAGCGAAACCATTCGCGATTATCGCAGCCAGGCTGAACAAGTTCGCGATGAGTTAACCGCCAAAGCATTAGCCGCTCTTGAGCAGGGCGGCGACGCGCAAGCCATAATGCAGGATCTGGCATGGAAACTGACTAACCGCCTGATCCATGCGCCAACGAAATCACTTCAACAGGCCGCCCGTGACGGGGATAACGAACGCCTGAATATTCTGCGCGACAGCCTCGGGCTGGAGTAGCAGTACATCATTTTCTTTTTTACAGGGTGCATTTACGCCTATGAAGCCTTCTATCGTTGCCAAACTGGAAGCCCTGCATGAACGCCATGAAGAAGTTCAGGCACTGCTGGGTGATGCGCAAACCATCGCCGACCAGGAACGTTTTCGCGCATTATCTCGTGAATATGCGCAGTTAAGTGATGTTTCGCGCTGTTTTACCGACTGGCAACAGGTTCAGGAAGATATCGAAACCGCGCAGATGATGCTCGACGATCCGGAAATGCGCGAGATGGCGCAGGACGAGCTGCGTGAAGCTAAAGAAAAAAGCGAGCAACTGGAGCAACAGTTACAGGTTCTTTTGCTGCCAAAAGATCCCGATGACGAACGTAACGCCTTCCTTGAAGTGCGTGCCGGAACTGGTGGTGATGAAGCGGCGCTGTTCGCTGGCGATCTGTTCCGTATGTACAGCCGCTACGCCGAAGCCCGCCGCTGGCGTGTAGAAATCATGAGCGCCAGCGAGGGTGAACATGGCGGTTATAAAGAGATCATCGCCAAAATTAGCGGTGATGGTGTGTATGGTCGTTTGAAATTCGAATCTGGCGGTCATCGCGTGCAGCGTGTTCCTGCGACGGAATCGCAAGGGCGTATTCATACTTCCGCTTGTACCGTAGCGGTAATGCCGGAGCTGCCGGAAGCGGAACTGCCGGATATTAACCCGGCAGATTTGCGTATCGATACTTTCCGTTCCTCAGGCGCAGGTGGTCAGCACGTCAACACCACCGATTCGGCAATTCGTATTACTCACTTGCCGACCGGTATTGTTGTTGAATGTCAGGACGAACGTTCGCAGCATAAAAACAAAGCGAAGGCACTTTCAGTGCTTGGTGCTCGTATCCATGCGGCGGAAATGGCAAAACGCCAGCAGGCAGAGGCTTCCACCCGTCGCAACTTGCTGGGTAGCGGCGATCGCAGCGATCGTAACCGTACCTATAACTTCCCGCAGGGGCGTGTTACCGATCACCGCATCAACCTGACGCTCTACCGTCTGGATGAAGTAATGGAAGGTAAACTGGATATGCTGATAGAACCGATCGTCCAGGAACATCAGGCCGACCAACTGGCGGCGTTGTCCGAGCAGGAATAATGGAATATCAACACTGGTTACGTGAAGCAATAAGCCAACTTCAGGCGAGCGAAAGCCCGCGGCGCGATGCTGAAATCCTGCTGGAGCATGTTACCGGCAAGGGGCGCACTTATATTCTCGCCTTTGGTGAAACGCAGTTGACTGAAGAGCAATGTGAGCAACTCGACGCGCTTTTAGCTCGTCGTCGTGCCGGTGAACCTATTGCTCATTTAACCGGTGTGCGTGAATTCTGGTCGTTGCCATTATTTGTTTCGCCAGCGACCTTAATTCCGCGCCCGGATACGGAATGTCTGGTGGAGCAGGCACTGGCGCGATTGCCTGAACAACCTTGCCGTATTCTCGATCTTGGTACTGGCACTGGGGCAATTGCGCTGGCATTGGCCAGCGAACGCCCGGATTGCGATGTTACGGCGGTTGACCGAATGCCTGACGCTGTCGCTCTTGCGAAGCGCAATGCGCAAAATCTGGCAATCAAAAATATCCACATCCTGCAAAGCGACTGGTTTAGTGCGCTTGTCGGACAGCAGTTTACGATGATTGTCAGCAATCCACCGTATATCGACGAGCAGGATCCACATCTTCAACAAGGCGATGTTCGCTTTGAGCCACTCACTGCGCTGGTTGCGGCAGACAGCGGAATGGCAGACATCGTGCATATCATCGAACAGTCGCGTAACGCGCTGGTATCCGGCGGCTTTCTGCTTCTGGAACATGGCTGGCAGCAGGGCGAAGCTGTGCGACAGGCATTTATCCACGCGGGATATCATGAAGTCGAAACCTGTCGGGACTATGGTGATAACGAGCGCGTAACGCTCGGTCGCTATTATCGATGATAAGCTTTACTACGCTGCTTAGCGTTCATCTCATTAGCATCGTGCTTTCTGTTGGGCTCTTAACCCTACGATTCTGGCTACGTTACCAGAAGCATCCACAGGCATTCGCTCGTTGGACGCGCATTGTGCCGCCAGTTGTCGACACGGTGTTATTGCTTAGCGGCATCGCGCTGATGGCTAAAGCGCACATCCTGCCATTTTCCGGGCAGGCTGAATGGCTGACTGAAAAGCTGTTTGGAGTTATCATTTATATCGTTTTGGGTTTTATTGCACTCGATTATCGTCGGATGCACAGTCAGCAGGCGCGCATTATTGCCTTCCCGCTGGCGCTGGTGGTGCTGTACATCATCATTAAACTCGCCACCACAAAAGTACCGTTACTGGGGTAAGTCATGAGATCGTTAGCTGATTTCGAATTTAATAAAGCGCCGCTGTGCGAAGGCATGATCCTGGCTTGCGAAGCAATCCGCCGCGATTTTCCCTCGCAAGATGTTTACGACGAACTGGAGCGTCTCGTTAGTCTGGCGAAGGAAGAAATTAGCCAGCTTCTGCCATTAGAAGAGCAGCTGGAAAAATTAATCGCGCTGTTTTACGGCGAATGGGGGTTTAAAGCCTCACGTGGTGTTTATCGTCTTTCCGATGCATTATGGCTTGATCAAGTGCTAAAAAATCGGCAGGGCAGTGCGGTATCGTTAGGCGCCGTTTTATTGTGGGTTGCTAATCGTCTCGATTTGCCGCTATTGCCGGTGATATTCCCGACGCAGCTTATATTGCGCATAGAATGCCCGGACGGAGAAATCTGGCTGATTAACCCTTTTAACGGTGAATCATTAAGCGAACATATGCTGGATGTGTGGTTAAAGGGAAATATCAGCCCGTCTGCGGAACTGTTTTATGAAGACCTGGATGAAGCCGATAACATTGAGGTTATCCGTAAACTGTTGGATACGCTGAAAGCGTCGCTGATGGAAGAAAATCAGATGGAACTGGCGTTACGCACCAGCGAGGCCTTATTACAATTTAACCCGGAAGATCCGTATGAAATTCGCGATCGTGGGTTGATTTACGCGCAACTGGATTGCGAACACGTTGCGTTGAATGATTTAAATTATTTCGTTGAACAGTGTCCGGAAGACCCGATCAGCGAAATGATACGTGCGCAAATTAACAACATCGCGCATAAACATATTGTGCTGCATTAATTAATCGACACTTTACTTAAGATTAAGGCGATCCTATGAAACAAAAAGTGGTTAGCATTGGCGACATCAACGTAGCAAATGACCTGCCGTTCGTGCTGTTTGGTGGTATGAACGTGCTGGAATCTCGCGATCTGGCGATGCGCATTTGCGAACACTACGTAACCGTAACCCAGAAACTGGGTATCCCTTACGTGTTCAAAGCCTCTTTTGACAAAGCCAACCGTTCCTCCATCCACTCTTATCGTGGACCAGGACTGGAAGAAGGGATGAAAATCTTCCAGGAACTGAAACAGACATTTGGCGTAAAAATTATCACTGACGTTCACGAGCCAAGCCAGGCACAGCCTGTTGCTGATGTGGTAGATGTTATTCAGTTGCCAGCGTTTCTTGCTCGCCAGACTGACCTGGTGGAGGCGATGGCGAAGACTGGCGCGGTAATTAACGTCAAGAAACCACAGTTCGTGAGCCCAGGCCAGATGGGTAATATCGTTGATAAATTCAAAGAAGGCGGCAACGATAAAGTGATTCTTTGTGACCGTGGCGCTAACTTCGGTTACGACAACCTGGTCGTTGATATGCTGGGCTTCAGCATAATGAAGAAAGTCTCTGGCAACTCCCCGGTAATTTTCGACGTTACCCACGCACTGCAATGCCGCGATCCGTTTGGTGCAGCTTCTGGTGGTCGCCGCGCCCAGGTTGCCGAACTGGCACGTGCCGGTATGGCTGTAGGTTTGGCTGGTCTGTTTATTGAAGCGCATCCGGATCCGGAACATGCGAAATGTGACGGTCCATCCGCGCTGCCGCTGGCTAAACTGGAGCCGTTCCTCAAGCAGATGAAAGCAATTGATGATCTGGTTAAAGGTTTCGAAGAGCTGGATACCAGCAAGTAATCTTTTCTGCTTTGAAAACAAAGGCCTTATCGTTCTACGGTAGGGCTTTTTTCATGGTCAAAGAAGACAAAAAAGGCCGCAGGCTGTTACCCCTGCGGCCGGTTTCGGGCGCATATTGCCATCACGGCAGCCTGACGCCCGTTTTCACCTTACTTCCGGCTACGCCACCAGCCAACAATTGCTGCGGTAATAATTCCCGCAAGGATCGGTGCTGCCAGGTCGTGCCAGAAAATCACGGCAAACTGCGCGAGCGTCATATAGCCGCCTTGTTGTAATGACAACATTTTGCGGCTATTCTTGAAGTGTCTGGTTTCAAGATTAGCCCCCGTTCTGTTGTCAGGTTTGACCTCTCAACGTGCGGGGGTTTTCTCTTTCCAGCAACCAATGCCACCAGGGATAAAGCCCCCGCAACATTGCGCCTCACCGGATAACTCCGGCTTGGTGTCGATACTACGTCTCAATTCATCTTCACTTCATCCCTGAAATGTTTGCAATGCTGTATGCGTTCCGGCTTTTCATCAGCTGTTGCAGTCGTTTCATGAGTGCACTGGATGAGCTTCCAGATCTGGTTGCCAGTGTCTACTTGTGGAAGAGATAAATACAAAAAAGGCCGCAGGCTGTTAACCCTGCGGCCGGTTTCGGGCGCATATTGCCATTACGGCAGCCTGACGCCCGTTTTCACCTTACTTCCGGCTACGCCACCAGCTGACAATCGCTGCGGTAATAATTCCCGCAAGGATCGGTGCTGCCAGGTCGTGCCAGAAAATCACGGCAAACTGCGCGAGCGTCATATAACCGCCTTTTTGTTGTAATGACAACATTTCGCGGCTATTCTTGAATTGTTCTGGTTCAAGATTAGCCCCCGTTCTGTTGTCAGGTTTGACCTCTCAACGTGCGGGGGTTTTCTCTTTCCAGCAACCAATGCCGCCAGGGATAAAGCCCCCACAACATTGCGCCTCACCGGATAACTCCGGCTTGGTGTGGATACTACGGCTCAATTTATATTCACTTCATCCCTGAAATGTGCGCAATGCTGTACGCGTTCCGGCTTTTCATCAGCTGTTGCAGTGGTTTCGTGCAGGTTGTGGTACAGGCTCGCAAATCTGATTAACGATCTGTTCAGGTAGTATGAAGAAATACTATAAGCAGATAATTTTTATTATCTCCTCCGATTTCCGCCATCGGAGGAGATATAAATGTCAGGCAAATATTGTCATTAAATAAGCTGCAAACAGTGCCAGATGCGCCGCGCCGTTGAGTACGTTGGTACGGCCAGTTGAAAATGAAATATGGCACAGTACTAAAGAGGCTACCATTACCACCATCTCTGGTGCGCCCAGAGCAAACTGTAATTCATTACCTGTCATAAAGGCGATAAGCGTTACAACAGGTACGGTAAGTGAGATAGTCGCCAATACCGAACCAAAGAACAGATTCATCGCGCGCTGGACCTGGTTGCTTAAAACTGCTTTTAACGCGCCTAAACCTTCCGGCGACAGAATCAATAGCGCTACCAGGAAACCGGTAAAGGCCACCGGCGCATTCATGCTGGTGAGCAATGTTTCCAGCGGGCTGGCGTTCATTTTGGTGACTGCAATAACGGCAATTAGATGGATAATTAACCAGATGGCATGCCACAGGCTGCTATGAGCAGACGGTTTGCCATGATGCGGATCGTCATCATCGCTGTCATCTTCATGCTCATAGACAAACAGGCTTTGATGCGTTTTGGTCTGAATTAGCAAAAATACGCCGTACATCGCTGCGGAAATTAATGCCACAAGTAACGCCTGACCGGTCGAAAAATTTGCCGCAGGCAGCGCCATCGGAAATACCAGCACGATTATGGCTAATGGGAACAGGGCAATTAAATACTGTTTAATACCAAACAGATTCATATATTGGGTAGCAAATTTACGTCCACCCAGCAGTAATGAAAAACCAACCAGCCCGCCGGTAACAATCATAATGATTGAATAGAGCGTATCTCGCATTAACGTCGGCGCTGCATCGCCGGTCGCCATTAAGGCGGAAATCAAACTGACTTCAAGAATAACGACGGAAAGGCTAAGAATAAGCGAACCGTAAGGTTCACCCAGACGATGGGCTAGTACGTCCGCATGACGGACAACACTAAAAGCACTGCTTAAAATACCAATAAGAGCAAGAAGGTTGATGCCAATAACCACTGGTAGTGTTTGGCTGCTTCCCCACAGGGACAGCACTACCAGCGCCAGAACCGGGAAAATAAGCGAAGTCTCCTTGTGGCGGGTTTTTACCGCCTCGTGAGCATTTGTCATTATGGTTATCCTTTGCAGATGAATTTGTCGGAAATGTAATAAATAGGCAGGAAAAATAACAGAAAGTGTCAGGATATCGGTAACATTTTACGAAATTTTACCCCGTAGTCGTTTTTTTACTCTTTGGAGTATAAAAACAAGCTACGTGTTTAGACAATGTTTGTATTAGCGTCTCTTGAGAATAGTCTGATGTGAGAGTTCTTATGTTTTGGCAAGAGGGGATATTGTTGACCACACTTAATGTTCAATTTTAATAAAGGAGTCAACAATGCCGTATAAAACGAAAAGCGACCTGCCGGAAAGCGTAAAACACGTTTTACCCACTCATGCCCAGGATATCTATAAAGAAGCATTCAACAGCGCCTGGGAGCAATATAAAGATAAAGAAGACCGACGTGATGATGCCAGTCGCGAAGAGACAGCGCATAAAGTGGCCTGGGCCGCGGTGAAACATGAATATGCCAAAGGCGATGATGATAAATGGCATAAAAAATCGTAAAACTCAGCGGCAAGTGAAAGCTATTCGTGCGGTGTTGCCTTGCAAGTGGTCTGTGGATTGCATATTGTCCCAATAGTGGTTTCAAAATGAGCAGTAAAAATGTCCGGAAGACACCAAAAAGTTGTCGCAGGGAAGTATGCAGTGGCGGAGGTGTAAGGTGATAACGCGTGATTTCTTGATGAATGCCGATTGTAAAACGGCATTTGGTGCCATTGAAGAATCACTCTTATGGTCGGCAGAACAACGGGCGGCCTCGCTGGCGGCGACGCTGTCTTGTCGACCTGATGAGGGACCGGTGTGGATCTTCGGCTATGGATCATTAATGTGGAATCCGGCGCTGGAGTTTACCGAGTCGTGCACCGGTACGCTGGTTGGGTGGCATCGTGCTTTCTGTTTGCGGCTTACTGCCGGGCGGGGGACTGCGCACCAGCCGGGGAGGATGCTTGCACTGAAAGAGGGCGGGCGTACCACGGGCGTTGCGTATCGTCTGCCGGAAGAGTCTCTGGAGCAGGAGCTGACCTTACTGTGGAAGCGTGAGATGATTACTGGCTGCTATCTGCCGTCCTGGTGTCAGCTTCATCTTGACGATGGCCGCACCGTCAATGCGCTGGTGTTCATTATGGACCCGCGTCATCCTGAGTATGAGTCCGATACCCGCGCTCAGGTGATTGCCCCGTTGATTGCTGCGGCGAGTGGGCCATTAGGAACCAACGCACAGTACTTGTTTTCCCTGGAACAAGCGCTTAACAAACTGGGGATGCAGGATGACGGGCTGAGTGATTTACTGGTGTCGGTGAAAAAACTTCTGACGGAAAATTTCCCGGATGGTGTGTTACGGCCTGGGTTTGCCCGATAAAACATTTTAGCAGTGGGGCATCTCTATTATCTTGAGCGCCCCATACTTACGTTAAAATGTGAGCACTTTATCGGCAAGCAGCGTCCATTGCGCCAGTTCTACCAGAGTACCAATTTCCACTCCATCAATCAGTGGAAGTGTGCTGATGCCACGACCATCGGTGCAGGTTTTGCACAATTTCACTGGCACATTTTGCGCCGTGAGGATCTCCAGCATTTGCTGAATGTTATAGCCTTCCCCAGGTTTTTGTCCGCGCAATCCGGCAGTGACCGCATCAGACATCAGGAATAGACGCAGATCCAGGTAGCTTTCCTGCTCTCGTAGCGCAATGGCCAGCCGCAGGCTGTTAAATAAGGATTCGCTCCCGTAGGGGGCGCCATTGGCAACGATCACGATTCTTTGCATTATTTACTCCTGTATTCAGGGAATTAGATGTTCAGTTTCTATCTTACAGCTTGTGTGCTGTCTGACCAATCCGTCACATTTTTTAGGATTTGTGATAAAGCATGCAAAAGTACAAGAAAAATTGCCAGTAATCGTTATTCTATAAAGCTGTAGCTGTTCATTTTTATTGGAAATTACTGACGTTTTGAGCCGTTTCGTCCCCCGCATTATCGCAATTTGTTTACTCTTGCTGCTGGCAGGCGGTATAGCTAGCGCACAGTCCTCTTTTAAGCAGCAAGCGGCAAATCCTTTTGATAACGACAGTGATGGTCTTCCTGACTTAGGAATGGCAGCGGAAAATCATGACGGTGAAAAACATTTTGCTGAAATTGTGAAAGATTTTGGTGAAACCAGTATGACTGATAACGGTCAGGACACTGGCGAGCAGGCGAGAGCTTTTGCGTTGGGAAAAGTCCGCGATGCGCTTAGCCAGCAGGTCAATCAGCACGTGGAATCCTGCTATCGCCGTGGGGGAACGCCAGTGTCGACGTCAAAGTGGATAACGAAGGGCATTTTACCGGTAGCCGGGGGAGCTGGTTTGTACCGCTACAGGATAACGAACGTTATCTTACATGGAGCCAGATTGGGCTCACTCAGCAGGATGATGGTCTGGTCAGTAACCTTGGCGCAGGCCAACGCTGGGCGCGTGGCAACTGGCTGGTGGGATATAACACTTTTTATGACAACTTGCTGGACGAAAATCTCCAGCGTGCTGGATTTGGCGCTGAAGCCTGGGGCGAATATCTGCGCCTGTCTGCAAATTATTATCAGCCTTTTGCCTCCTGGCGTGAACAGACCGCTACGCTCGAGCAACGAATGGCGCGTGGTTACGACTTGACGGCCCGGATGCGGATGCCGTTTTACCAGCATATCAACACCAGCGTTAGCCTCGAACAATATTTTGGTCAGAGTGTTGATTTGTTTAACACCGGCACGGGTTATCACAATCCCGTCGCCTTGAGTCTTGGACTAAATTACACACCGGTCCCACTCGTTACAGTAACCGCCCTGCATAAACAGGGGGAAAGTGGAGAAAGGCAAAATAACCTCGGACTGAATATTAACTACCGTTTTGGCGTGCCACTCAACAAACAGCTTTCTGCTGGCGAAGTTGCTGAAAGCCAGTCGCTACGCGGCAGTCGCTATGACAATCCGCAGCGAAATAATCTGCCGACTATTGAGTATCGGCAGCGTAAAACCTTAACGGTATTTCTGGCGACGCCGCCCTGGGATCTTAAACCTGGTGAAACCGTGCCACTGAAATTACAAATTCGCAGTCATTACGGTATTCGGCAATTGATCTGGCAGGGAGATACGCAGATGTTAAGTCTGACATCGGGAGCGACAGCCAATAGTGCGGATGGCTGGACGTTGATCATGCCGGACTGGCAAAGTGGGGAAGGGGCGCGCAATCAATGGCGATTGTCGGTAGTGGTGGAGGATAACCAGGGGCAGCGTGTCTCCTCCAATGAGATCACGCTAACGCTTGCCGAACCTTTCGACGCAATGTCGAACGACGAACCGATCTGGGAACCGTAATCAGAAAATACGTTCCTGATGCACCCATACCGCAGCTTCTACACGAGATTTGAGCTTCATTTTTTTCAGCATGTGTTTCACATGCACTTTAACCGTGCTTTCAGTGATGTCCAGGCGACGGGCAATCATCTTATTCGGTAAGCCCTGGGCTATTAGTTTTAGAATGTCGCGTTCACGTGGCGTTAACTGGTTAACATCACGCTCAGTCGTAGCGCGGTTAGCGCGCAGGCTGGCGGCCAGAACAGGGGTTAACGCTTCGCTTAAGACCATTTCGCCAGCGGCAGCCTGATGCAATGCTTTCAGTAAATCTTCTGGCTCCATATCTTTTAACAGATAGCCATCTGCACCACGTTTCAATGCGGTTACCACGTCCTCTTCATGGTTAGAGACGCTGAACACCACAATACGGCCGGAGAGGGACTTTTCGCGCAGTTTATCCAGCGTTTCCAGACCGTTCATGCCGGGCATATTGAGATCTAACAGGATCAGATCGGGATCAAGAGATTCCGCCAGTTCAATACCCTGTTCGCCATTACTCGCTTCGCCAACCACCGTGATATCCGGTGCCATACTGATAAGCTGTTTCACGCCAGTTCGCAGCATCGGATGATCGTCAATCAGCAGGATAGTAGCCGGTTCCTGATTACTCATGGGTATCTCCTTGGACGTCTGTGAAAGTTTTTTCGGGAATAAAGGTGACCACCACTTCGGTGCCACCTGATTCACGACGGCGGACGCGGCAATCGCCTCGTAAACTTTGCGCACGGTCGCGCATTATTATCATGCCGTAGTGATTGCTGCGGATGGCATTTTCAGGCACGCCGCAGCCATTATCCTGAACGGTCAGTTTTACCTGATTATCGTTTTGCGCCACCGTAACCACCACCTCACTTGCTTGCGAATGTTTGAGGGCGTTACTTAATGCCTCACGGGCAATTTGCAACAGATGGATTGCCTGATGTGAAGGCACCAGACGTGGCGGCAATTGGTAATTCAGCTTCACCGGGAAGCCAAATTTGGCGCTGTACTCTTCGCAGCTCGCCTCCAGTGCGGGACGTAACCCTGGTTCGGTGAGCTGTAAACGAAATGTGGTGAGTAACTCACGCAACTGCGCCCAGGACGCATTCAGTTCGTTACGGATCTGGCTTAACAGTTCGCGGCTGCTTTCTGGCAGCGCGTCGCCTTGCATCTGTAAACAACTTACCTGCATTTTCATGCAAGAGAGCGATTGAGCAATAGAATCATGCAGTTCGCGCGCAATGGTGGCACGCTCTTCCATCACGATAAACTGCTGCTGGCGCTCCTGATGGCGATCCAGCGCCAGTGTGGCGGTGAGCTGTTCAACCAGGGTATCCACCAGTTGTTGTTGATCATGGCTAAGATGACGCCCCTGCGGCAGGGTAGCCAGCAAAATACCATACTGCATATGAGAATCCGCTAACCGCCATTTCAACGTAGTGCCGCGATCGCCAACGGGTAAAATGCCGCGTGGGCAGAGATGGCAGCCTTTATCATCGCAACTCATATCTGGCTGACAGGTGAACTCCTGATGGTTCTCTTCATCTTCCGTGTCATATACCCGTAGTTCGATATCACGCAACAGAGTTAAATTTTGTAGACCGTTAAGCACAGGCGACAGGCGTTCACACAGCGGGGCGCGGGAATGCAAACGGCGGTTGGCCTGCCACAAAAAAGAGAGAATCTGATTTTTATGCTCCAGTCCGGCAGTTTTCTCTTGTACCCGCTGCTCAAGCACGGCATAACTTTCCGCCAGTTCAGCAGACATATTGTTCAGTGCAGTTCCCAACATCGCCATCTCGTTGCGTCCGCTGATATTCGCTCTCTTACTAAAATCGCGATGACTGACGGCGCTGGCCATTGCCAGTAATTGTCGCCACGGTTGAAGCAAACGCGCTCGCAACCAGATAATGGTAAACACCAGTAAGAGCGCCATAAAGACCGCCATTACCCGGTGGACCAGCACAACTGTCTCAATACGCGTTTCGGTGGTGCGATCGAAACCAGAAACCAGCTTATCAAGCCCGGCAACAAACTGGCTGACGTCTGCCGACACCGTTTCGCGGTTTTGTGCACGCAACAGCGCAGGAATCAATTCATTGCGCCAGTAATCCTGTAGCCCCTGTAATTGCGCCAGTTGCCCGTCTCGTTCTGCCGCACGAGTTAACTCGGTGCTAAATGCCGTTTGTTCCATCTCTTTGATTAAGGGCTTGTCATTCTCGCTTAATGGCACAGCCGCCAGCAGACGGTAACTTTGCATGCGCAGCGATCCCGCTTTGTTGATCGCATGGGCGCTGCCCTGAACGCCTTGCACCAGCCAGCCAGAAACTGCCATCCCCGCCAGTCCAATGGCGGTAGAAAGCAAAACAATCAGCGCAACCTGATTAACCAGGGTGAGCGGAGAGAGACAACGTTTAAGCATATAAACCTCTTCCTTCAGGCTTTGAATGAGCAATAACCTTAATGAATGTGACGATACATTCTGGAATGGCAGTATTCTCGGCTATTGGCTGAAGTATACCCATACCCGGAAAGAGTTACTCCTTATTTGCCGTGTGGTTAGTCGCTTTACGTCAGTAAGGGTAGGGATTTTACAGTGTCGTGAAAAATCTCAAAATTTTTATGAAATCTCTGTACTCACTATGGGTAATGATAAATATCAATGATAGATAAAGTTATATTGTCGTTTGATTTACATCAAATTGCCTTTGGCTACAGACACTAAGGTGGCAGACATCGAAACGAGTATCAGAGGTGTCTATGAGTCACTCATCCGCCCCCGAAAGGGCTACTGGAGCAGTCATTACAGATTGGCGACCGGAAGATCCTGCGTTCTGGCAACAACGCGGTCAACGCATCGCCAGCCGTAACCTGTGGATTTCCGTTCCCTGCCTGCTTCTGGCGTTTTGCGTATGGATGTTATTCAGTGCCGTTGCGGTGAACCTACCGAAAGTCGGCTTTAATTTTACGACCGATCAGCTATTTATGCTGACCGCGCTACCTTCAGTTTCTGGCGCATTATTACGTGTTCCATACTCCTTTATGGTGCCAATCTTCGGTGGTCGTCGCTGGACGGCATTCAGCACCGGTATTCTGATTATTCCTTGCGTCTGGCTGGGTTTTGCCGTTCAGGATACCTCCACGCCTTATAGCGTCTTCATCATCATCTCTCTGCTGTGCGGCTTTGCTGGCGCGAACTTCGCCTCCAGTATGGCAAACATCAGCTTCTTCTTTCCGAAGCAGAAGCAGGGTGGCGCGCTGGGCCTGAATGGTGGTCTGGGCAACATGGGTGTCAGCGTCATGCAGCTAGTTGCTCCGCTGGTGGTATCACTGTCAATTTTTGCTGCATTTGGTAGCCAGGGTGTAACACAGCCTGATGGCACCGAGCTGTATCTGGCGAACGCGTCCTGGATATGGGTGCCGTTCCTCGCCATCTTCACCATCGCGGCGTGGTTTGGCATGAACGACCTTGCTACCTCGAAAGCCTCCATCAAGGAGCAGTTACCGGTACTCAAACGTGGGCATCTGTGGATTATGAGCCTGCTGTATCTGGCAACCTTCGGTTCCTTTATTGGCTTCTCAGCAGGTTTTGCCATGCTGTCCAAAACGCAGTTCCCGGATGTGCAGATTTTGCAGTACGCCTTCTTCGGGCCATTTATTGGTGCGCTGGCGCGTTCTGCTGGTGGTGCATTATCTGACCGTCTGGGCGGCACGCGTGTCACACTGGTGAACTTTATCCTGATGGCGATTTTCAGCGGCCTGCTGTTCCTCACCTTACCGACTGACGGACAGGGCGGAAGCTTTATGGCGTTCTTTGCGGTCTTCCTGGCACTGTTCCTGACCGCAGGGCTGGGTAGCGGCTCCACCTTCCAGATGATTTCCGTGATCTTCCGTAAACTGACGATGGATCGCGTGAAAGCAGAAGGCGGTTCTGACGAACGTGCTATGCGTGAAGCGGCAACCGACACAGCGGCGGCGCTGGGTTTCATCTCTGCGATTGGCGCTATCGGTGGCTTCTTTATCCCGAAAGCGTTTGGTAGCTCACTGGCATTAACGGGTTCGCCAGTCGGTGCAATGAAAGTATTTTTGATTTTCTATATCGCCTGCGTGGTGATTACCTGGGCGGTATACGGTCGGCATTCTAAAAAATAAATCGTAATATTTGATTATCCTTTGCGCGGCGTAATGTCGCGCTTTTTTTTATTTGTCATTTAGTTACAACATACTTTAAGGACGATAATTATTTTCAATTGCGTCAATTAAGCACCATTAATATGTCATCCTTGGGGGATACTCCTTAATACCCACCTGTATAAAAATCCGAAGTGTATAAATGTGAGATAGCATAAAAACCATTAATTTACAGTCCGTTAGATATAAACCCTTAATTACCCTTAAGGAGTATCTTAGGAATTTACTTTATTTTTCATCCCCATCACTCTTGATCGTTATCAATTCCCACGTTGTTTCAGAGCGTTACCTTGCCTTTAAACATTAGCAATGTCGATTTATCAGAGAGCCGACAGGCTCCCACAGGAGAAAACCGATGAGTAAATTCCTGGACCGGTTTCGCTACTTCAAGCAGAAGGGCGAAACCTTTGCCGATGGGCATGGCCAGCTTCTCAATACCAACCGTGACTGGGAGGATGGATATCGCCAGCGTTGGCAGCATGACAAAATCGTCCGCTCTACCCACGGGGTAAACTGCACCGGCTCCTGTAGCTGGAAAATCTACGTTAAAAACGGTCTGGTGACCTGGGAAACCCAGCAGACTGACTATCCGCGTACCCGTCCGGACCTGCCAAACCATGAACCTCGCGGCTGCCCGCGCGGCGCCAGCTACTCCTGGTATCTCTATAGCGCCAACCGCCTGAAATACCCGATGATGCGCAAACGCCTGATGAAAATGTGGCGTGAAGCGAAGGCGCTGCATAGCGATCCGGTTGAGGCATGGGCTTCTATCATTGAAGACGCCGATAAAGCGAAAAGTTTTAAGCAGGCGCGTGGACGCGGTGGTTTTGTTCGTTCTTCCTGGCAGGAAGTGAACGAACTGATCGCCGCCTCTAACGTTTACACCATCAAAAACTACGGCCCGGACCGTGTCGCTGGCTTCTCGCCAATTCCGGCAATGTCGATGGTTTCTTACGCATCGGGTGCACGCTATCTCTCGCTGATTGGCGGTACTTGCTTGAGCTTCTACGACTGGTACTGCGACCTGCCTCCTGCGTCTCCGCAAACCTGGGGCGAGCAAACTGACGTACCGGAATCCGCTGACTGGTACAACTCCAGCTACATCATCGCCTGGGGTTCAAACGTGCCGCAGACGCGTACCCCGGATGCTCACTTCTTTACTGAAGTGCGTTACAAAGGCACCAAAACCGTTGCCGTCACGCCGGACTACGCTGAAATCGCCAAACTGTGCGATCTGTGGCTGGCACCGAAACAGGGCACCGATGCGGCAATGGCGCTGGCGATGGGCCACGTAATGCTGCGTGAATTCCACCTCGACAACCCAAGCCAGTATTTCACCGACTATGTGCGTCGCTACACCGA
This sequence comes from Escherichia sp. E4930, assembly GCF_005845405.1. Lineage (NCBI taxonomy): Bacteria > Pseudomonadati > Pseudomonadota > Gammaproteobacteria > Enterobacterales > Enterobacteriaceae > Escherichia > Escherichia sp. E4930. Next base: position 311,084 of record NZ_VCDZ01000003.1, read on the forward strand.
CATGCCGATGCTGGTGATGCTGGAAGAACGCGACGGTTACTACGCCGCGGGTCGTATGCTGCGCGCTGCCGATCTGGTGGATGCGCTGGGCCAGGAAAACAATCCGGAATGGAAAACTGTCGCCTTTAATACCAATGGCGAAATGGTTGCGCCGAACGGTTCTATTGGCTTCCGCTGGGGCGAGAAGGGCAAATGGAATCTTGAACAGCGCGACGGCAAAACTGGCGAAGAAACCGAGCTGCAACTGAGCCTGCTGGGTAGCCAGGATGAGATCGCTGAAGTGGGCTTCCCGTACTTTGGTGGCGACGGCACGGAACACTTCAACAAAGTAGAACTGGAAAACATTCTGCTACACAAACTGCCGGTGAAACGCCTGCAACTGGCTGACGGCAGCACCGCCCTGGTGACCACCGTTTATGATCTGACGCTGGCAAACTACGGTCTGGAACGTGGCCTGAACGACGTTAACTGTGCAACCAGCTATGACGACGTGAAAGCTTACACCCCGGCCTGGGCTGAGCAGATTACCGGTGTTTCTCGCAGTCAGATTATCCGCATCGCCCGTGAATTTGCCGATAACGCTGACAAGACGCACGGTCGTTCGATGATTATCGTCGGTGCGGGTCTGAACCACTGGTATCACCTGGACATGAACTACCGTGGTCTGATCAACATGCTGATTTTCTGCGGTTGTGTCGGTCAGAGCGGGGGCGGCTGGGCGCACTATGTAGGTCAGGAAAAACTGCGTCCGCAAACCGGCTGGCAGCCGCTGGCGTTTGCCCTTGACTGGCAGCGTCCGGCGCGTCACATGAACAGCACCTCTTATTTCTATAACCACTCCAGCCAGTGGCGTTATGAAACCGTGACTGCGGAAGAACTGCTGTCGCCGATGGCGGATAAATCCCGCTATACCGGACACCTGATCGACTTCAACGTCCGTGCAGAACGCATGGGCTGGCTGCCGTCTGCGCCGCAGTTAGGCACTAACCCGCTGACTATCGCTGGCGAAGCAGAAAAAGCCGGGATGAATCCGGTAGATTACACCGTGAAATCCCTGAAAGACGGTTCCATCCGTTTTGCGGCAGAACAACCAGAAAACGGTAAAAACCACCCGCGTAACCTGTTCATCTGGCGTTCTAACCTGCTCGGTTCTTCCGGTAAAGGTCATGAGTTTATGCTCAAGTACCTGCTGGGGACAGAACACGGTATCCAGGGCAAAGACCTGGGGCAGCAGGGCGGCGTGAAGCCGGAAGAAGTGGACTGGCAGGACAACGGTCTGGAAGGCAAGTTGGATCTGGTGGTGACGCTGGACTTCCGTCTGTCGAGCACCTGTCTCTATTCCGACATCATTTTGCCGACGGCTACCTGGTACGAAAAAGACGACATGAATACTTCGGATATGCATCCGTTTATTCACCCGCTGTCTGCGGCGGTTGATCCGGCCTGGGAAGCGAAAAGCGACTGGGAAATCTACAAAGCCATCGCGAAGAAATTCTCCGAAGTGTGCGTCGGCCATCTGGGTAAAGAAACCGACATCGTCACGCTGCCTATCCAGCACGACTCTGCCGCTGAACTGGCACAGCCGCTGGATGTAAAAGACTGGAAAAAAGGCGAATGCGACCTGATCCCAGGTAAAACCGCACCGCACATTATGGTCGTAGAGCGCGATTATCCGGCAACTTACGAACGCTTTACCTCTATCGGCCCGCTGATGGAGAAAATCGGTAACGGCGGTAAAGGGATTGCCTGGAACACCCAGAGCGAGATGGATCTGCTGCGTAAGCTCAACTACACCAAAGCGGAAGGTCCGGCGAAAGGCCAGCCGATGCTGAACACCGCCATTGATGCGGCAGAGATGATCCTGACACTGGCACCGGAAACCAACGGTCAGGTAGCCGTGAAAGCCTGGGCTGCCCTGAGCGAGTTTACCGGTCGTGACCATACGCATCTGGCGCTGAATAAAGAAGACGAGAAGATCCGCTTCCGCGATATTCAGGCACAACCGCGCAAAATTATCTCCAGCCCGACCTGGTCTGGTCTGGAAGATGAACACGTTTCTTACAACGCCGGTTACACCAACGTTCACGAGCTGATCCCGTGGCGTACGCTCTCTGGTCGTCAGCAGCTGTATCAGGATCATCAGTGGATGCGTGATTTCGGTGAAAGCCTGCTGGTTTATCGTCCGCCGATCGACACCCGTTCGGTGAAAGAAGTGATGGGCCAGAAATCCAACGGCAACCCGGAAAAAGCGCTCAACTTCCTGACGCCGCACCAGAAGTGGGGTATCCACTCCACCTACAGCGACAACTTGCTGATGCTGACTTTAGGTCGCGGTGGTCCGGTGGTCTGGTTGAGTGAAGCCGATGCCAAAGATCTGGGTATCGCCGATAACGACTGGATTGAAGTCTTCAACAGCAACGGTGCTCTGACTGCACGTGCGGTTGTCAGCCAGCGTGTTCCGGCAGGGATGACCATGATGTACCACGCGCAGGAACGTATCGTTAACCTGCCTGGTTCGGAAATTACCCAACAGCGTGGTGGTATCCATAACTCGGTCACCCGTATCACGCCGAAACCGACGCATATGATCGGCGGCTATGCCCATCTGGCATACGGCTTTAACTACTACGGCACTGTAGGTTCTAACCGCGATGAGTTTGTTGTAGTGCGTAAGATGAAGAACATTGACTGGTTAGATGGCGAAGGCAATGACCAGGTACAGGAGAGCGTAAAATGAAAATTCGTTCACAAGTCGGCATGGTGCTGAATCTCGATAAGTGCATCGGCTGCCACACCTGTTCAGTTACCTGTAAAAACGTCTGGACCAGCCGCGAAGGCGTGGAATACGCGTGGTTCAACAACGTTGAAACCAAGCCGGGCCAGGGCTTCCCGACCGACTGGGAAAACCAGGAAAAATACAAAGGTGGCTGGATCCGTAAAATCAACGGCAAGCTGCAACCGCGCATGGGTAACCGCGCCATGCTGCTGGGTAAAATCTTTGCTAACCCGCATCTGCCGGGTATCGACGATTATTACGAGCCGTTCGATTTTGATTATCAGAACCTGCATACCGCGCCGGAAGGCAGCAAATCGCAGCCGATTGCCCGTCCGCGTTCGCTGATTACCGGTGAACGGATGGCGAAAATCGAAAAAGGACCGAACTGGGAAGATGACCTGGGCGGTGAGTTTGACAAGCTGGCGAAAGACAAGAACTTCGACAACATCCAGAAGGCGATGTATAGCCAGTTCGAAAACACCTTCATGATGTATTTGCCGCGCCTGTGCGAACACTGCCTGAACCCGGCATGTGTGGCGACCTGCCCGAGCGGTGCGATTTACAAGCGTGAAGAAGATGGCATCGTCCTGATCGACCAGGACAAATGCCGTGGCTGGCGTATGTGCATCACCGGATGCCCATACAAAAAAATCTACTTCAACTGGAAGAGCGGTAAGTCTGAGAAGTGCATCTTCTGCTATCCGCGTATTGAAGCGGGTCAGCCGACGGTGTGTTCAGAAACCTGTGTCGGTCGTATCCGTTATCTCGGCGTGCTGCTGTACGATGCGGACGCCATTGAACGTGCGGCCAGCACCGAGAACGAAAAAGATCTCTACCAGCGTCAGCTGGACGTGTTCCTCGATCCGAACGATCCGAAGGTCATCGAGCAGGCGATTAAAGATGGTATCCCGCTGAGCGTTATTGAAGCTGCACAGCAGTCGCCGGTTTATAAAATGGCGATGGAATGGAAACTGGCGCTGCCGCTGCATCCGGAATATCGCACACTGCCGATGGTCTGGTACGTGCCGCCTTTGTCTCCGATTCAGTCTGCAGCAGACGCTGGCGAGTTGGGCAGCAACGGTATTTTGCCAGACGTCGAAAGCCTGCGTATCCCGGTACAGTATCTGGCGAACCTGCTGACCGCAGGCGACACCCAACCGGTACTGCGTGCGCTGAAACGCATGCTGGCAATGCGTCATTACAAACGTGCTGAAACCGTTGACGGTAAAGTCGATACCCGTGCGCTGGAAGAGGTCGGTCTGACCGAAGCCCAGGCACAGGAAATGTATCGTTATCTGGCGATTGCCAACTACGAAGATCGCTTTGTGGTGCCGAGCAGTCATCGTGAACTGGCGCGGGAAGCCTTCCCGGAGAAAAATGGCTGCGGCTTTACCTTTGGTGACGGCTGCCACGGTTCAGATACCAAATTCAATCTGTTCAACAGCCGTCGTATCGATGCCATCGATGTGACCAGCAAAACGGAGCCGCATCCATGATCGAACTCGTGATTGTATCGCGTCTCCTTGAATATCCGGATGCTGCCTTATGGCAGCATCAACAGGAGATGTTCGAGGCGATTGCCGCGTCGGAAAATTTGTCGAAAGAAGATGCCCATGCGCTGGGCATTTTCCTGCGCGATTTAACGGCGATGGATCCGCTGGATGCCCAGGCGCAGTACAGCGAACTGTTCGACCGTGGTCGCGCCACATCACTGTTGCTATTCGAACATGTTCACGGCGAATCCCGCGATCGTGGTCAGGCAATGGTGGATTTACTGGCGCAGTACGAGCAGCACGGCTTGCAGTTAAACAGCCGCGAATTGCCGGACCATCTGCCGCTGTATCTGGAATACCTGGCGCAGCTGCCGCAAAGCGAAGCCGTGGAGGGTTTGAAAGACATTGCGCCGATTCTGGCATTGCTGAGCGCGCGTCTGCAACAGCGTGAAAGCCGTTATGCCGTGCTGTTTGACCTGCTGCTGAAACTGGCGAATACCGCTATCGACAGCGACAAAGTGGCGGAAAAAATTGCCGATGAAGCGCGCGACGATACGCCGCAGGCGCTGGATGCTGTCTGGGAAGAAGAGCAGGTTAAATTCTTTGCTGACAAAGGCTGCGGTGATTCAGCAATCACTGCTCATCAGCGTCGCTTTGCCGGTGCCGTCGCGCCGCAATATCTGAATATCACCACCGGAGGACAGCACTAATGCAATTCCTGAATATGTTCTTCTTTGATATCTACCCGTACATTGCCGGGGCGGTCTTCCTGATTGGTAGTTGGCTGCGTTATGACTACGGGCAGTACACCTGGCGCGCGGCATCCAGCCAGATGCTGGACCGTAAAGGAATGAACCTGGCGTCGAACCTGTTCCATATCGGGATTCTGGGGATTTTCGTCGGTCACTTCTTCGGTATGCTGACGCCGCACTGGATGTATGAAGCGTGGTTGCCGATTGAAGTGAAACAAAAAATGGCGATGTTTGCTGGTGGTGCCAGCGGCGTGCTGTGTCTGATTGGTGGCGTGCTGTTGCTGAAGCGTCGCCTGTTCAGCCCACGCGTGCGTGCAACCACTACCGGAGCGGATATCCTGATCCTGTCGCTGCTCGTTATCCAGTGCGCGCTGGGCCTGTTGACCATTCCGTTCTCCGCCCAGCATATGGACGGTAGCGAGATGATGAAACTGGTTGGCTGGGCGCAGTCGGTAGTGACCTTCCACGGTGGTGCTTCTCAACACCTTGATGGTGTGGCGTTTATCTTCCGTCTGCACCTGGTGCTGGGGATGACGTTATTCCTGCTGTTCCCGTTCTCGCGTCTGGTACACATCTGGAGCGTACCGGTGGAGTATCTGACACGTAAGTATCAGCTGGTGCGCGCTCGCCACTAAGCACGACATAGTGCCTGATGCGCTGCGCTTATCAGGCCTACAGAGTCATACAATTCATTGATATTACGTGATATATATGCCGGATAAGGCGTTCACGCCGCATCCGGCATAACGTAACGCACGTTGTCAGCCTGCTGAAATCATCAGTTACACATTGTCGATATTTCAGATTGTAGAGAAACGAACCTCATCGATATGATTGGCCCACCTATGGAGCAGTGAAGGAGCACTGACCGTGGATCAACCTAATCAATCGACGATCTCTGCGGCATTAAAAATAATCGCCACGGGGATCGCCTTACCGCCTGATAAAATTACCTCTCAACAACTGGATGTTCAGTTAAATAAACCTGCGGGCTACGTTGAGCGACGTTCCGGCATTTGCTGGCGCTATTTTGCCAGCAACGACGCCAGCCAGGCCGAACTGGCGGCAGAGGCTTTGCATAATGCGTTAGCATCGGCTGCCTTAAAACCTTCTGATATTGATCTGTTAATTTGTGCGTCAGCCATTGCCGTACAGGCATTACCCTGTAGCGCAATTCATATTCTTAAAGCCGCTGCTATGCCCGCAGGCGTTGCCGGATTTGATATCAACAGTAGCTGTGTCAGCTTTATTTCCGCTCTGGAAGTTGCTACCGGATTATTAAACTGTGGAGCATATCGGCGCATTGCCATCGTCTCGGCAGATATTGCTTCACGTGGTATCGACTGGAATCATGAAGAGTCGTCACTCATTTTTGGTGATGGTGCTGCGTGCGCGATTGTTGAGCGGGGCGATGGTCGCAGCGGGATTATCGCCAGCCTGATCGAAATGTATCCCGAAGGTAACGAGCTGTGTGAAATTCGCGCTGGCGGCACGCGGTGTAATCCTCGTTCAGGCGTCAGTGATAGCGACTTCCTTTTTCATATGCAGGGGAAACCGCTGTTTCGTTTTGCCTCTTCACTTATTGAAGATTATTTTTCGCGCTTACTGCAAAAAAGCGGTCTGCAACTGGCTGATATCGGTACGGTCGTTCCGCATCAGGCCAGTCATCTTTCCCTTGAACATATGCGTAAACGGCTGCGAGTGCCGGAATCTGCGCTTATTGATGTCTACCGTTTCTACGGTAATCAGGTCGCTGCGTCTATACCCACAGCGCTGCATGAAGCGATGATTAGCGGTCGTTTTGCTGCGAATAAACCTGCAATGTTGATTGGCACGGCGGCGGGATTAACGCTGGCAGGCATGGTGCTTTTACCGTGAAAATTCTCGTGACGGGGGCGACCAGCGGCCTGGGGCGAAATGCTGTGCAATATTTGTTGCAATCGGGTGTTTCGGTTGTTGCAACAGGGCGAAATCGCGAGGTTGGCAAAGTTCTCGTAAGCGCAGGTGCACAGTTTGTGGCTCTCGATTTAACCGAGGCAACTGAGGATGACTGCGCCCGGTTGATGGAAGGCTGCGATGCCGTCTGGCACTGTGCGGCAAAGTCTTCGCCTTGGGGAGACAAAACGGCATTCTGGCTTGCTAATGTCAAAGCGACCTACACTTTGGCACAGGCGGCAGGCAGGCTGAACATTCCCCGGTTTATTCATATCTCCACGCCTGCGGTTTACTTTGATTTTCAACATCACTATGACCTGCAAGAAACTTATCTTGCGCGAGCATTCTCCAGCCATTATGCGAGCAGTAAATATGCCGCTGAGCAGGTTATCGCCGGGGCCGTTTCGCAATACCCTGCCACGAGATTTATTCTTTTGCGCCCCCGTGGACTTTTTGGTCCTCATGACCAGGTAATTGTTCCCCGTCTGATGCAGCAATTGCTACAGGGCGGCGGTTGCTTACGTTTGCCGCGCGGGGGCGACGCGTTATTGGATCTCACGTTCGTGCAAAACGTGGTGTATGCCATGCAACTGGCAACGCAGGTTGAAGGATTACGCTCTGGCAGTATTTACAACATTACCAATCATCAGCCGCAGAAATTATCTGTAATGCTTGACGCCTTACTGCGCCAGCAACTGGGCTTGAGTTACCGCATTGCAGCCGTTCCCTGGCCGCTGCTTTCTCTGGTCGCGCGCGGCCTGGAGCTGTACGGGAAATACGTTAATCAGGAACCTGTTATCACACGTTACAGCGCCGGAACACTCTGTTTTGATATGACGCTGAGTGCGCAAAAGGCCATTACAGAGCTGGGATATCACCCGCGCTTTTCGATGGAGCAAGGTATTGCAATCACGGGACAATGGCTGAGGGAACATGGCAAAAATAACCGTATTTGAAACGGGCTGGTGTACCCATATTGGCTGTATTGCGCTGAAAGGGGCGGGGCTGAAAGTGTGTAAGTTCCCCGCCCGCGCCTGGCTGCTGGAAGTGGGGGATAAACGCTGGCTGTGGGACACCGGCTATTCATCGTGATTCGAACACTACACGCAATCCGGCGTATTTCGTCTTTATCGCCAGGTCACGCCGGTTTATTTCGATCCACAACAGGCGCTAGTGCGGCAACTTTCCGCACACGGACTGGCGGCAAAAGATGTTGATGCGATTATTCTGTCGCATTTTCACGCCGATCATATTGCTGGCCTGCGCGATTTCCCTGATGTCGCCTGTATCTGTTCTGGTGAAGGTTGGCAGCAGGTAAGAACGCTGCGTGGCATAGCCGCATTGCGTCAGGCCTTTGTGCCAGGGCTGATCCCGGAGAATTTTGACTCTTCACTGCGCTTTATTGAAAGTTTCGCATCGGTGAATATGCCTCCTGAACTGGCACCGTTTGAGAGTGGCTATTTGCTGCCAGAAAGCAATGGCGAAATTATCCTCGTGCCGCTTCCCGGACATGCTGGCGGACATATCGGTGCGTTTGTGCAAACAGACGATGGCTGGACTTTACTGGCTGGGGATGCGGCATGGGCACCAGCTAACTATCAGGAGCAGCGAGGGCCTTCACCACTGGCGCATCTGGTGATGTCCGACAGCCGCGCCTACTACCGCACGCTTGGGCAATTACATCAGCTTTGGCAAAACGGCGCAGTGGACATTCGTTTGTGCCACGAGGGGGATTTATGATCCCGTTGGCTTTACTCTGGCGCTACTTTCGTACCCGCAGGCTGCATTTCACCGATCGCCAGGCGCTGGAATACTGGCAGGCAAAAAGGCTGCATCAGTTCCGGCAAAATGTCTTATCTAAAAGCCCGTGGTTTCAGCGTTATCTGGCCTTGCCCTTTAACCAGTGGCCGTTGATGGACAAAGCGTTAATGATGACGCACTTCGATGAGATGAATACCGCTGGTTTAAAGCGCGACGAGCTTCTCGCCTGTGCAATGCGCAGTGAGCAGAGCCGTGATTTCAAACCCAGCGTGGGCAAGTTCAGCGTCGGGCTTTCATCAGGTACATCGGGGCGTCGTGGGCTTTTTGTTGTTAGCCCGCACGAGCAACAGATTTGGGCCGCCGGTGTGCTGGCAAAAGTGTTACCCGACGGTTTATTTGCCAGAGAGCGGGTGGCACTGTTTTTGCGCGCGGACAACAACCTCTATCAAAGCGTGAATAACCGCTGGTTAAGTCTCGACTTTTACGATCTGCTGGCGCCATTTCAGGCGCAACTCAAACAACTGGAACAGCGAGCGCCGACGATTATTGTCGCGCCAGCTCAGGTATTACGCGCACTGGCGCTGGCGGTGATTGCCGGAGAGCTAACGCTAAAGGTCAAAAAAGTGATCTCGGTAGCGGAAGTTCTGGAGTCGCAGGATCGGGAATTACTGCGAAGCGTGTTCAACAATGTGGGCGAGATTTATCAGGCGACAGAAGGCTTTCTCGCCTCTACCTGCCGGTGTGGCACGTTACATCTCAACGAAGAATTTGTTCACATTGAACCGCAATGGCTGGATGAGCACCGTTTCGTGCCGATCGTCACAGACTTTACCCGCACCACGCAGCCGGTGGTGCGTTATCGACTTGATGATGTGCTGGTGGCAAGTGAACAGCCATGCCCTTGTGGCAGTGCGGCAATGGCGATTGCGCGTATCGAAGGGCGGCAGGACGATCAACTGCAACTGCCGACAAGATCTGGCGATATGCAGACCGTTTTTGCCGATGCCTGTAGTCGGGTGCTGGCGATGACGCTGCCGTTAACCGCTGATTATCGCCTGCTACAAACCGGGGCAGCACAGCTAACGCTAATAGCAGATTGCGAACCGGGGATGCTGGAGCAGTGCCGGGAAGCGTTGAATGCTTTGTTTATGCGCCAGAATATCGCAGTGGAGCACTTGATATGGTTCCTTGAGTCGCAACCAGTGCCAGTTGCTTTTACAGCCAAGCGGCGGCGAATTGTGCGTGAGTGGGGGCGGGAATGAGCAATCTACTACTACGCCTGAAACAGATGCTGCTGGGCTGGGGAACCGTTGGGGTTATCTATAACTTTAGCGACTACCTGCAAGGTCAGGGATATCAATTAACGCCGTCAGTAATTGATAATCTGATTGCGTTTTCACCCTCTGCCGTGTGGCTGTATCTCTCGTTTTTTTTAATTGTGCCGTTAGGTTATTTATCCATACCACTTTGCCACCTGCGCTGGCTGGCCCGCGCAATGCAACTTTCGGCACTTGTAGCTGGCTTGTTTTATCTTCTCTGGCCCACAACTATGCAATATCCCCCGTTTGTGCAGTCGGGGATCTCAACGGGTGCATTAAACGGGCTGATCGCCATTGACTCAAGTCAGAACTGTTTTCCCTCTTTACATGCGGCGCTCACGCTGTTGGCGGTATGGGCGATTGCCAAAAAGGGGAACCGTTGGCTGACGCTAATGAGCGTAGTCTGGGCGATAGCGATCGCCTTTTCGATTCTGCAATTACGCAGACATTTATTTATCGATTTAGTAGGCGGCGCGTTGCTGGCGTCGATTTGCGGTTGGATATGCGCAATATGCGAGAAAAGGAAGACGCAATATGAGTGATTTACTGTTTCCCATCATTTTGATGGTGCTGTTGGTGTTAGCCGAAGCCGGCGTGTTGCAAATCACCGGGCGGCAAAAAGTGGACTGGCTGGACGTGATTTTTAATATCAACTCCGGTCATATGATGCTGTGGTTATTTCGCTGCCTGGAAGTGCTCTGCTATGGCCTGGTGGTCAATCACTTTAGTCTTGGGCTGTTTGATAATGCGCCGGTGATCCTGCTTTGGTTGTTTACTTTGCTGGCGTGGGATTTCGGTTTTTATTGGTTGCATCGCTGGCATCACGAAATGCGCCCGCTGTGGGCGGTACATGTGGTGCATCATCAGGGTGAACACTACAACCTGTCATTAGGCGTGCGGAACTCGTGGTATTCCTCGTTAACCTCAATTCCATTTTTTATGCTGCTGGCGCTGCTTGGTGTGCCGTTACAGGTCTTTTTGGCAGTTTCTATTATTCACTATAGTTGGCAATTTTTTAACCATAACGCGCTAACGCCGAAACTGGGCTGGCTGGAAAAAGTGCTGATCACGCCTTCGCATCATCGCGTCCATCATCTGAATGAAAAGCAATATGCCGATACCAATTACGGCGGCACCTTTCTGTTGTGGGATAAAATTTTCGGTTCTTATAGCGCCGGGCCGGATCATGACGTGGCCTATGGCGTAAAAAATAGTCGCTTGTCCTGTAACCCGATGCGCGAGAGTAACCTGCCATTTTTACGCTTAGTGGGCTTTCGCTCATTTGGCAAAGCGATTGAACGTCGCTACCAAAGTTCCGCGTGGGCAGTGGGGGCAGGGGTGATCCTGCTGTTTATGTTGGTGCTTGGCTACATTCAACAATATGGCTATGGCATCGAGTTTATTACCAGTGAGCAAGCCGTATTATTTGTTCTGCTGGTGGCAGGCTCCATTGCGCTGGGGGGCATGAGCGACGGGCAGCGTTGGGGAATGATTTTGTGGTGCTCTGTGACGTTGTCACTGCTCTATTTTATTCTTTATATGTGTTCATGGAGCACTCTGCTCTGGAAGGGATTAGCAGGCATTTTGCTGGCCCATTGCGTGTTATTCCTAATCGGTGTGGGACGTAAGTCGCTAAGGCAACGCTATGAATCTGTTTAATCCCGACAGGTTGATCACTTTTCCTGCTGATGATCCGCAACTGGTCAAACAGTTACAGAATGGTACGAAATCGTACCTCGCAAAAGTAGGCGATCATCGTTATGCCGACGGCTGGGCATTCACCAAAATGGCGGCACTGATTATTACCTGTCTGTTCTGTTATTCACTGGCGTTGTCTCAAAGCCAGTGGGGGCTGTATTTGTTGTGGTATCTGGCGATGATGATTTGCGCCATGCTGTTAGCGGTCAATGTAGTGCATGACGCTTCGCATGATGCGTTTTTGCGTGGTAAAAAGGCCAATGCGTGGCTTAACCGGTGGGTTGCTTTTCCAATGGGGCTTGATCCGGACTGTTGGCGGGTGCGCCACGTTCGCTTTCATCACGGCTTTACCAATATTGAATTTTACGATCCGGATACTGCAGAAAATGGCATTCTTCGCCAGACTCCGTGGCAGCAGTGGCGACCTTTTATGCGCCAGCAACATCGCTACTGGCCGCTGGTCGCGGCGCTCACCTTTCCCTGGTATATCTGGGTGGTGGACTGGCTCGATCGCGCCGGGTATACGCCGGTAACACGGCATCTGGCCCTGAGGGGTTTTGCTGGCTGGGGGTATTTCTTAGCCGGGAAACTGGCGCATTGCGCGCTGTGTCTGATACTTCCCTGGCTTTTGTCTGATTTTAGTTTTATGACCATCCTGCTGACTTATCTGCTTAGCCAGCTGCTGGCGTCATTGATCTTTGTGATGTTGATTATCGGAACGCACTGGGCGAAGGGGCATACGCAATTGCCGCCAGAAGAGGGCAAAATGGCCGTGGGCCGGTTGGCGCATACCTTCGCCACTACCTTTGACTGGACGCCGCAACCTGCATGGCTTGGCTACTGGCTGGGCGGAATTAATTTGCATCTTACCCATCATCTTTTTCCTCACTGGCATCATCGCCATTATCCGGCGTTAAGCCGCATTATCGCGCAAATTGCCAGCCAGCAAGGTCTGGATTATCAGTTGTTGACGTTAGCGGATTTGCTGAGGCTACAGCAGCAGTTTTTACGGCGAATGGGGGAGAAATAGATTGATTGAGAAACGAATTAAGAGATGGTGGTGGGGGAAGGATTACTCAGCGCTGCGCGCTTCACCCTTCGGGTCGTTGCCTGCGGCAACGCTCTCTCGCTGACGCTCGAGTCGAACCTTGGTCGAAGCTTCTCATCCTTCCCCGCATGGGCAGAATATGAAACGATATCGATAAGTTTGAAATGAGTTTTATCAGGAAGTGATGGTGGTGGGGGAAGGATTCGAACCTTCGAAGTCGATGACGGCAGATTTACAGTCTGCTCCCTTTGGCCGCTCGGGAACCCCACCAGGGGTAATTCATATTGTAGGTAATGCTTAAGATGGTGGTGGGGGAAGGATTCGAACCTTCGAAGTCGATGACGGCAGATTTACAGTCTGCTCCCTTTGGCCGCTCGGGAACCCCACCACGGGGTAATGCTTTTTACTGGCCTGCTCCCTCACTGGGAAGCGGGGCGCATCATATCAAATGACACGCCGCTGTAAAGGGTTACGTTGAGAAAAATGAACTGGTTGCGTAATTTTCATCCGTAACGGATTAAAGCCAACCAGTTCTATTTTGCCAGCGATTAAAGAATAATCGTCCGGTTACCGTAAACAAATACACGCTGTGCCAAAACCTGGTAAAGCGCGCGGCTTAATACGTTTTTCTCAACATCACGACCTGCACGCATCATGTCTTCGGCAGTGTAAGTGTGATCCACATGAATGACATCCTGCATGATGATTGGACCTTCATCCAGATTGTCATTTACATAGTGTGCTGTTGCGCCAATAATCTTCACGCCGCGTTCATAAGCCTGATGATAGGGACGTGCGCCGATAAACGCTGGCAGGAATGAATGGTGAATGTTGATAATTTTGTTCGGGAAGCGCGCCACGAACTCCGGCGTCAGCACGCGCATATATTTCGCCAGCACCACATAATCAGGTTGATGTGCTTCAATGGCATCCGCCATCTTCTGATCGTGCTCGTTGCGGCTTAACCCTTCATGGCTCACCAATTCAAACGGAATATCAAAACGTTCCACCAGAGAACGTAAAGTCTCGTGGTTACCAATAACCGCAGCGATTTCAACATCCAGTCCACCGTAGTTGGCTTTCATCAGCAAATCGCCCAGGCAATGCGCTTCTTTGGTCACCAGAATGACTATGCGGCGGCGACCTGCGGGATTCAGTTCACGCACCGAACCTTCTGGCAAAGCGCTATCGAGATCCGCCAACAGGGTGGAATCATTAAAAATACCCTCCAGTTCCGTGCGCATAAAAAAGCGCCCGGTACGGTGGTCAACAAATTCATTGTTCTGCACGATATTTAACTCGTGCTTGTAGCAAATATTAGTAATACGCGCGATCAGACCTTTTTGATCCGGGCAAATAGTACGCAGAACTTTACGTTGGAGTGAATGCATTGCTGGAAAAACCTTGTTGAGAGTGTTTGCTAAACCGTACCGTCAACCTTTATTGGCCGCAGCACTTTTTAAATTTTTTACCTGAACCACAAGGGCAGGGATCGTTGCGACCAAACTGCGGACGTGTACCATCAATATAGTACCATTGACCGTTTTCTTTCAAAAATCGCGAACGCTCAATAATCGCCCCGGATTTACCCTTCTCAGTAAAACGAGCGACAAAACTGACATAACCTACGTCGTCACCTTCGTGATATGAACGTTCAAATACGGTCAAACCTAACCATTCGGTATGTGCAAATCCGGCAATTAATTCAGCACGTAACACCGAGGCGCCACAGGATGGATGCCAGGTTTTAATTAAATAATCTGCGTCGTGCATCACAAAAGCGCAGTAACGCGAACGCATGAGACGTTCGGGATCTGGTGCAACCTTTTCACCAGACACATAAGGGTGGCAACATAGGCTATACTCGACAGCACTACCACAGGGACAAAGCTTAGACACAAATAATCTCCCTGGAAACAATAACGGCGTTTTAACCGCCGGAGTAGCACTATGTTAACCGAGCGGTAGCGATGTGGCTACGGCTGCATTCCAGGGGACGCTTTCAGGAACAATGAGAAAAGTAAAAATAGGGCTGGCGCTGGGATCCGGTGCTGCACGAGGATGGTCGCATATTGGCGTCATTAACGCGCTTAAAAAAATGGGCATTGAAATTGATATCGTCGCAGGATGTTCAATTGGTTCGCTGGTAGGCGCAGCCTATGCCTGTGGCCGATTATCTGCGCTGGAAGAGTGGGTTACCTCTTTTAGCTATTGGGATGTTTTACGACTGATGGACCTCTCCTGGCAGCGCGGTGGACTGCTGCGCGGCGAGCGTGTGTTCAATCGATATCGTGAAATAATGCCAGAAACAGAAATCGAGAATTGTTCACGCCGCTTTGCTGCAGTCGCCACCAATCTAAGCACAGGGCGTGAATTATGGTTTACCGAAGGTGATCTCCATCTCGCTATTCGTGCATCCTGCAGTATTCCTGGCCTGATGGCGCCGGTCGCACATAACGGCTACTGGCTTGTTGATGGTGCAGTCGTTAATCCCATTCCTATCTCTCTTACTCGTGCGTTGGGCGCAGATATTGTAATTGCGGTTGATCTCCAGCACGACGCTCACTTAATGCAGCAAGATCTTCTTTCATTTAATGTCAGTGCTGAAAATGGCGAGAATGAAGATGATCTACCCTGGCATGCGCGGCTGAAAGAGCGGCTAAGTAGTATTACTGCGCGTCGAGGCGTCACGGCACCGACAGCAACAGAGATTATGACGACCTCTATTCAGGTATTGGAAAACCGCCTTAAAAGAAACCGTATGGCAGGGGACCCGCCTGATATTCTGATTCAACCCGTTTGCCCACAGATTTCCACGCTCGATTTTCATCGTGCGCAGGCTGCCATTTCGGCAGGACAATTGGCGGTTGAGAAGAAAATGGATGAGCTTTTACCGCTAGTTCGAACTAACGTTTTGACCTGATTTTTTATCTACACTTAAGTTAATTCTGACAGGCACTGATGGCAATAGCATGCCACTATTGAATAAAGCCAGTCAGGGGAGAGAACATGACGCAGCCATTGGTCGGAAAACAGATTCTCATAGTTGAAGATGAGGCGGTATTTCGCTCGCTTCTGGATTCGTGGTTTTCCTCATTGGGAGCGACAACGGTACTGGCGGCTGATGGGGTGGATGCCCTTGAGCTACTGGGCGGTTTCACACCCGATCTAATGATATGTGATATTGCAATGCCGAGAATGAACGGCCTGAAACTATTGGAACATATTCGCAACCGGGGTGACCAAACACCTGTCCTGGTGATTTCCGCTACGGAAAACATGGCAGATATCGCGAAAGCGTTACGTCTGGGCGTGGAAGATGTTTTGTTAAAACCAGTTAAAGATCTCAACCGTCTGCGCGAGATGGTTTTTGCGTGTCTCTATCCCAGCATGTTTAATTCGCGTGTAGAGGAAGAAGAAAGGCTTTTTCGCGACTGGGATGCGATGGTGGATAATCCCACCGCGGCTGCTAAATTATTGCAAGAATTACAACCTCCGGTTCAGCAGGTGATTTCCCATTGCCGGGTTAATTATCGCCAACTGGTGGCCGTTGATAAACCGGGGCTGGTGCTTGATATTGCAGCTCTTTCGGAAAACGATCTGGCTTTTTATTGTCTCGATGTAACTCGCGCCGGACATAATGGTGTCCTTGCCGCCTTGTTATTACGCGCGCTGTTTAATGGGTTATTACAGGAACAGATTGCCCACCAAAATCAGCGTTTGCCAGAGTTGGGTGCGTTATTGAAGCAGGTAAATCATTTACTGCGGCAGGCCAATCTGCCTGGTCAGTTCCCGCTATTAGTCGGCTATTATCATCGTGAATTAAAAAATCTCATTTTGGTTTCCGCTGGTCTGAATGCAACGTTAAATGCTGGTGAACACCAGATTCAAATCAGTAATGGCGTTCCGTTAGGAACATTAGGCAACGCCTATTTGAATCAATTGAGCCAGCGATGTGATGCCTGGCAATGTCAAATTTGGGGAACAGGTGGAAGACTGCGCTTGATGTTGTCTGCGGAATGAGCAAACGATTATATGGGATAAAATTGCATTACGCGCTGGTGTCGGCTGGTGGTACTATCGTCGCCATTCGTTTAAGTAATTGTCTTAATTATGTTAACTCGCCTCCTTTTCAGAACCAGGCCTCGTCAGGGTACTGATATACTGGGATGCGACACAGAAATATGAACACGTTCAATACACGAACAGTCCAGGAGAATTTAAATGGCTGCCATTAATACGAAAGTCAAAAAAGCCGTTATCCCCGTTGCGGGATTAGGAACCAGGATGTTGCCGGCGACGAAAGCTATCCCGAAAGAGATGCTGCCGCTTGTCGATAAGCCATTAATTCAATACGTCGTGAATGAATGTATTGCGGCTGGCATTACTGAAATTGTGCTGGTCACTCACTCATCTAAAAACTCTATTGAAAACCATTTCGATACCAGTTTTGAACTGGAAGCAATGCTGGAAAAACGTGTAAAACGCCAGTTGCTTGATGAAGTGCAGTCCATTTGTCCACCACACGTGACTATTATGCAAGTTCGTCAGGGACTGGCGAAAGGTTTGGGACACGCAGTATTGTGTGCCCATCCGGTAGTTGGTGATGAACCTGTGGCTGTTATTTTGCCTGACGTTATTCTGGATGAATATGAATCCGATTTATCGCAGGATAACCTTGCAGAGATGATTCGTCGCTTTGATGAAACTGGCCACAGCCAGATAATGGTGGAGCCTGTTGCTGATGTGACGGCATATGGTGTTGTGGATTGCAAAGGTGTGGATTTAGCGCCTGGCGAAAGTGTACCGATGGTCGGTGTGGTAGAAAAACCGAAAGCAGATGTAGCGCCGTCTAATCTTGCTATTGTCGGCCGTTATGTTCTCAGTGCTGATATTTGGCCGCTGCTGGCAAAAACCCCTCCGGGAGCAGGTGATGAAATTCAGCTCACCGACGCGATTGATATGCTGATCGAAAAAGAAACGGTTGAAGCCTATCATATGAAAGGGAAGAGCCATGACTGCGGTAATAAATTAGGTTACATGCAGGCCTTCGTTGAATACGGTATTCGTCACAACACTCTGGGTACTGAATTTAAAGCCTGGCTTGAAGAAGAGATAGGCATTAAGAAGTAACATCTAGCACGATGTTTTCTACGAAACGGCATTGAGTGATCAATGCCGTTTTTTTATAGCGTATTCTTATCAGAGAGTCTTAAAACGGACAATAAAAAATCCCGCCAATGGCGGGATTTTAAGCAAACAGAATCAAGAAAAGATTATTGCTTGATCAGGAAATCGTCGAGGGATTTACCTTGCTCATCCATTGCTTTTTTGATTACAGCTGGAGTACGGCCCTGGCCAGTCCAGGTTTTGGTTTCGCCGTTTTCGTCAACGTAGCTATATTTAGCCGGACGCTGTGCGCGTTTAGCTTTGGTGCCAGATTTAACAGCAGCAATGCTATTCAGCAGTTCGTTCGGGTCAATGCCGTCAGCGATCAGCATTTCACGATATTGCTGCAGTTTACGAGTACGCTCTTCAACTTCAGCAGCAGCTGCGCTTTCTTCTTCGCGACGTTCGTTAACAACAACTTCTAATTTTTCCAGCATTTCTTCCAGCGTTTCAAGTGTACATTCTCTTGCCTGCGCACGAAGAGTACGGATGTTGTTCAGAATTTTAAGTGCTTCGCTCATTGTAGTAATCTCAAACTTATATTGGGGTGGTTTGTTGAGGTAATAATAGAGCCTTAAATTCAGTTGTGCAATAGCCAGGAATGTAAGGAATTCAAAAATGTTCTTTATTTCGTACCGACAATAAATATCTTTTCATAAAATTAGCCAGAAATGACGTGGCATATAGCCCTATTTACATCGATGCTTTCGCATCACTTAAGGTTAAAACTTCCTGATTCATGTCACATTTTATGTGGAGATTAACATGCGCTGGAGCCTTTTCACTCTTGGGTATTAGCCCTGTTTATGAAAATCCCCTATTAAGCGAATGATGAAAAGTAGAACAGTCGCAATAAGTGCAAGGACTTCGTATTGCTCTTTCCTGGAGGCCAACAGGGGTTATTACGTGCGCAACAGGTTAAAGATTGTGAATAGTTACCAAGAGTCATTTACGCGTTTATAACAAGCAAGGCCGTGGTAAAGATAGCTCTGAAGGATTATGCCAGCCATTCGTAATGGATGACGAATATACTACTTCTGTGCGCACTGTTACGCTGTAAAACTGACGAATTATGATAAACTCCTGCCAACTTTATTTCATATCATTGAGGGCCTGTGGCTGATGGCGCAGCTATATTTCTACTATTCCGCAATGAATGCGGGTAAGTCTACGGCATTGTTGCAATCTTCATACAATTACCAGGAACGCGGTATGCGCACTGTCGTATATACGGCGGAAATTGATGATCGTTTCGGGGCAGGGAAAGTCAGCTCGCGTATAGGTTTGTCATCACCTGCAAAATTATTTAACCAAAATTCATCATTATTTGATGAGATTCGTGCGGAACACGAACAGCAGACAATTCATTGCGTACTTGTTGATGAATGCCAGTTTTTAACCAGACAACAAGTATATGAATTATCGGAGGTTGTCGATCAACTCGATATACCCGTACTTTGTTATGGTTTGCGTACCGATTTTCGCGGTGAATTGTTTGTTGGTAGCCAATACTTACTGGCATGGTCAGACAAACTGGTCGAATTAAAAACTATTTGTTTTTGTGGCCGCAAAGCAAGCATGGTGCTACGTCTTGATCTGGCGGGTAGACCTTATAACGAAGGTGAGCAGGTGGTTATTGGTGGTAATGAGCGTTACGTCTCGGTTTGCCGTAAACACTATAAAGAAGCGTTAGAGATTGGCTCTTTGACGGCGATTCAGGACAATCATCGGCACGACTAATAAATTTTTCTTTACTGACAGGGTGAATAGGGCGCTTTTATCCTGTCAGTCCGTTTTACTAACTTCTTCCGAGTCATCATCCTTTCTCTATTCTTAATCATCACTCAACGTACCACAGAACGATTTTAGTGCGTCGATGCCTCATTACCTACGAGGTAGAGTTATTTGTCGACAATCTCGCTTTGTGCTCGTTTTCCGACAATGCAAACATGATGAATTAATACAGCTGGATTATTTGAGTTTACATAGCCGTTCTTTGTCTGAAACAAAAAAACGGCCCCGAATGGGACCGTTTATGATGTTATACAGAGCTACCGATTAAGCGGATTTTTTCGCTTTTTTCTCTGCTTTAGCCGGAGCTGCTTCTTTAGCAACGGTTGCGCCTTCTACGTAATCACGACCGTAGTAGGTGTCCAGCAGGAGCTGTTTCAGCTCGGAGATCAGCGGATAACGCGGGTTAGCGCCGGTGCACTGGTCATCGAATGCATCTTCAGACAGTTTATCAACGTTTGCCAGGAAGTCTGCTTCCTGAACGCCAGCTTCACGGATAGATTTAGGAATACCCAGTTCAGCTTTCAGCGTTTCCAGCCATGCCAGCAGTTTCTCAATCTTAGCAGCAGTACGGTCGCCCGGAGCGCTCAGACCCAGATGGTCTGCAATTTCAGCATAACGACGACGTGCTTGCGGACGGTCGTACTGGCTGAATGCAGTCTGCTTGGTCGGGTTGTCATTCGCGTTGTAGCGGATAACGTTACAAATCAGCAGGGCGTTTGCCAGACCATGCGGAATGTGGAACTGAGAGCCCAGTTTATGTGCCATTGAGTGACATACACCCAGGAAGGCGTTAGCAAACGCGATACCTGCGATAGTTGCCGCACTGTGAACACGTTCACGCGCTACCGGGTTTTTAGACCCTTCGTGGTAGGACGCTGGCAGATATTCTTTCAGCAGTTTCAGCGCCTGCAGAGCCTGACCATCAGAGAACTCAGAAGCCAGTACAGAAACATATGCTTCCATGGCGTGAGTTACTGCGTCCAGACCACCGAAAGCACACAGGGACTTCGGCATATCCATAACCAGGTTGGCGTCAACAATCGCCATATCCGGGGTCAGAGCATAGTCTGCCAGCGGATATTTTTGGCCAGTTGCGTCATCGGTTACAACCGCGAACGGTGTAACTTCAGAACCGGTACCGGAAGTTGTGGTGACTGCGATCATTTTCGCTTTCACGCCCATTTTCGGGAACTTGTAGATACGTTTACGGATGTCCATAAAGCGCAGCGCCAGTTCTTCGAAATGAGTTTCTGGATGTTCGTACATAACCCACATGATTTTCGCAGCATCCATCGGGGAACCACCACCCAGCGCGATAATCACGTCTGGTTTGAAGGAGTTCGCCAGTTCTGCACCTTTACGAACAATGCTCAGAGTCGGGTCAGCTTCAACTTCGAAGAACACTTCAGTTTCTACGCCAGCTGCTTTCAGTACAGAAGTGATCTGGTCAGCATAGCCGTTGTTGAACAGGAAGCGGTCAGTCACGATGAGCGCACGTTTGTGGCCATCAGTAATCACTTCATCCAGCGCGATTGGCAGAGAGCCACGGCGGAAGTAGATAGATTTCGGAAGTTTGTGCCACAACATGTTTTCAGCTCGCTTAGCAACGGTTTTCTTGTTGATCAGGTGTTTCGGACCAACGTTTTCAGAGATGGAGTTACCACCCCAGGAACCACAACCCAGAGTCAGGGAAGGCGCGAGTTTGAAGTTGTACAGGTCACCGATACCGCCCTGAGAAGCCGGGGTATTGATCAGGATACGGGCAGTTTTCATTTTCTGACCGAAGTAAGAAACGCGTGCCGGCTGGTTATCCTGGTCGGTGTACAGGCAAGATGTGTGACCGATACCGCCCATAGCAACCAGTTTCTCTGCTTTCTCTACCGCGTCTTCAAAATCTTTCGCACGGTACATTGCCAGAGTCGGGGACAGTTTTTCATGAGCGAATGGTTCGCTTTCATCAACAACAGTCACTTCACCGATCAGAATCTTAGTGTTTTCTGGTACAGAGAAGCCTGCCAGTTCAGCAATTTTATAAGCTGGCTGACCAACGATAGCTGCGTTCAGCGCGCCATTTTTCAGGATAACGTCCTGAACAGCTTTCAGCTCTTTGCCCTGCAGCATGTAGCCGCCGTGGGTGGCAAAACGCTCACGTACAGCATCATAAACAGAATCAACAACAACAACAGACTGTTCAGAAGCACAGATTACACCGTTGTCGAAGGTTTTGGACATCAGTACGGATGCAACTGCACGTTTGATATCAGCAGTTTCATCAATAACAACTGGGGTGTTGCCTGCGCCTACGCCGATCGCCGGTTTACCGGAGCTGTATGCAGCTTTAACCATGCCTGGACCACCGGTCGCAAGGATCAGGTTAATGTCAGGGTGGTGCATCAGTGCGTTGGAGAGTTCAACAGACGGTTGATCGATCCAGCCAATCAGATCTTTTGGTGCACCAGCAGCAATAGCAGCCTGCAGAACGATATCAGCAGCTTTGTTGGTTGCATCTTTAGCACGCGGGTGTGGTGAGAAAATGATGGCGTTACGGGTCTTCAGGCTAATCAGAGATTTGAAGATAGCGGTTGAAGTCGGGTTAGTTGTTGGAACGATACCGCAGATAATACCGATTGGTTCAGCGATAGTGATGGTACCGAAAGTGTCGTCTTCAGACAGAACACCGCAGGTCTTTTCATCTTTGTAGGCGTTATAGATATATTCAGAAGCAAAGTGGTTTTTGATCACTTTATCTTCAACGATACCCATGCCGGATTCGGCAACGGCCATTTTTGCGAGTGGGATTCGAGCATCTGCGGCAGCCAGAGCGGCGGCGCGGAAGATTTTGTCTACTTGCTCTTGAGTGAAACTGGCATATTCACGCTGGGCTTTTTTTACACGCTCTACGAGTGCGTTAAGTTCAGCGACATTAGTAACAGCCATAATGCTCTCCTGATAATGTTAAACTTTTTTAGTAAATCATCTGCTCGAATACGAGAGTATAGTCAGTGCGATGATGATTTGCTTAACCTTTGAAAATCAAAATCTTACTCGTGCTCACACTCACTGTGATTTACTAAAAGAGTTTAAACATTAGAGTCATTAATCTCTAATGCGTCACTTCCAGGTGGCGTAAGCAAGATTACTCACTTCTGGGTACCGATTAAGTGATCCAGATCAAGATTTCGCGAAGCTGACACCTTTCAGCTCCGCTTTTAGCCATAATAGCTAATAGTTAATAAATTGTAGTATTAATTGTTGGCTACCTTAGCATGTTTTGTACGACTAGATAACAATAATGAATGATAGTAATTTTAGATAGTTAGGAGGTGAAAAATGCTGACAAAAGGCGTATTGTCAGCACGTATTTTTACCCTTGTTTAAAGATAACATTATCCGGCTTTTGCTTCGGAGCTAACCGTGATTCAGACACTTTTTGATTTTCCCGTTTATTTTAAGTTTTTCATCGGGTTATTTGCGCTGGTTAACCCGGTAGGGATCATCCCCGTGTTCATCAGTATGACCAGCTATCAGACTGCGGCAGCGAGAAACAAAACAAATCTGACCGCCAACTTGTCTGTAGCCATTATTTTGTGGATCGCACTGTTTCTCGGCGACACGATTCTGCAACTTTTTGGAATATCTATTGATTCGTTCCGCATCGCGGGCGGCATACTGGTCGTGACAATTGCAATGTCGATGATCAGCGGTAAGCTTGGCGAGGATAAACAGAACAAACAAGAAAAATCAGAAACCGCAATTCGTGAAAGCATTGGCGTTGTACCGCTCGCATTACCTCTGATGGCAGGACCAGGGGCAATCAGTTCAACCATCGTATGGGGAACGCGTTATCACAGCATTGGTTATCTGTTCGGTTTTTTTGTAGCAATCGCGTTGTTCGCTTTATGTTGCTGGGGGTTATTCCGCATGGCACCCTGGCTGGTGAGGGTTCTGCGTCAGACTGGCATCAACGTCATTACCCGGATTATGGGGTTATTGCTAATGGCATTAGGGATTGAATTTATCGTCAATGGTATCAAAGGGATTTTCCCTGGTCTGCTCAATTAATTCCTTTCATATGAAACGGAGTCATGATGCTCCGTTTCTTTCATCATTATTTTTACTGCAACCCAAAGCAGTTAACAAAAGAAATAGATAATTTTTTTCCAATTTTACAGATGGTTATAAGACTATCCTTATCTGGCGATCCGCATCATCATGTTATTTTCATCACATCATAATCCTGGGCCTTGCTGAAGAATAATTGAAATGATATTAGTAATTCTACTGCCTTTGGCAGAGAAAAGTGCTAAATAGCATTCAATTGTTAAATTATTGTGCGTATTTCTATCGGGACTATAACCGGAAAAGTCAGTATTGCTTCCTGTACTTCTATCTCTTTGTTTTTAAATTATTTTATTGATTGGATAACGAGGGCTATACGTACTGGTATGGTTAGAAAAGAGAATTGCGTAACAATTTTGCAAAATGTATTGGCGGGCAAGAAGGGCATTTGATACTTTTCGGCCAACCGTTTGGCGATTTTTATTGGCAATGAGAATGATTTGCGATTAAAAGACGCTGCAAAAAATAATGTGTCTCGACAGGGGAGACACAGTAAGAATCGACATAAGGTGGTCATCTGAATCACCAGAATAAATAAAGTCGGTGATAGCAATTAGTAACGATAAAGCAACCTGGCAGCAAAAAGTCTCCGAGCTGTACAGGTATCCTAATCCGGGATTACACATGCTGGTAAAAACCAGTAATTATAATGAGGGAGTCCAAAACACAATGACCAACATCACCAAGAGAAGTTTAGTGGCAGCAGGCGTTCTGGCTGCGCTTATGGCAGGGAATATCGCACTGGCAGCTGATGTACCCGCAGGAGTCACACTAGCGGAAAAACAAACGCTGGTACGCAACAATGGTTCTGAAGTTCAGTCATTAGATCCGCACAAAATTGAAGGGGTTCCCGAGTCTAATATCAGCCGTGACCTGTTTGAAGGTTTGCTGGTTAGCGATCTTGATGGTCATCCGGCCCCTGGCGTGGCTGAATCCTGGGATAACAAAGACGCTAAAGTCTGGACGTTCCACCTGCGTAAAGATGCGAAATGGTCTGACGGCACGCCAGTCACGGCACAAGACTTTGTGTATAGCTGGCAACGTTCTGTTGATCCGAACACCGCTTCCCCCTACGCAAGCTACTTACAATACGGGCATATTGCGGGTATTGATGAAATACTGGAGGGGAAGAAACCAATTACCGATCTCGGTGTTAAAGCCCTCGATGACCACACATTAGAAGTCACCTTAAGTGAACCTGTTCCGTACTTCTATAAGTTACTGGTTCACCCATCTACTTCCCCGGTGCCAAAAGCCGCTATTGAGAAATTTGGCGAAAAATGGACCCAGCCAGGCAATATCGTTACTAACGGCGCCTATACATTAAAAGATTGGGTTGTTAACGAACGTATCGTTCTTGAGCGCAGCCCGACCTACTGGAATAACGCTAAAACGGTAATTAACCAGGTGACCTATTTACCGATCGCGTCTGAAGTCACTGATGTTAACCGCTATCGTAGCGGCGAAATCGATATGACTTATAACAACATGCCGATCGAACTGTTCCAGAAACTGAAAAAAGAAATCCCGAACGAAGTTCACGTTGATCCATACCTGTGCACTTACTATTACGAGATTAACAACCAGAAACCGCCATTCAATGATGTGCGTGTGCGTACCGCACTGAAACTGGGTATGGATCGCGATATCATTGTTAATAAAGTCAAAGCGCAGGGCGATATGCCGGCCTATGGTTACACACCGCCATATACCGATGGCGCAAAACTGACGCAACCAGAATGGTTTGGCTGGAGCCAGGAAAAACGTAACGAAGAAGCGAAAAAACTGCTGGCAGAAGCGGGCTATACCGCAGACAAACCGCTAACGATTAATCTGTTATATAACACGTCCGATCTGCATAAAAAGCTGGCGATTGCCGCCTCTTCACTGTGGAAGAAAAATATCGGCGTGAACGTTAAACTGGTTAACCAGGAATGGAAAACATTCCTCGATACCCGCCACCAGGGTACTTTTGATGTGGCCCGTGCAGGCTGGTGTGCAGACTATAATGAACCAACTTCCTTCCTGAACACCATGTTGTCGAACAGTTCGATGAACACCGCTCATTATAAGAGTCCGGCCTTTGACAACATTATGGCGGAAACCCTGAAAGCTACAGACGAGGCACAGCGCACGGCGCTGTACACGAAAGCAGAGCAACAGTTGGATAAAGATTCGGCCATTGTTCCGGTTTATTACTACGTGAACGCGCGTCTGGTAAAACCGTGGGTTGGGGGTTATACCGGTAAAGATCCGTTGGATAATACCTACACCCGAAATATGTACATTGTGAAGCACTAATGGCAATGCGTGGGGCAGGTGTATCCTGCTCCACGGTGTCTGCTTTTTATCGCATTACAGAAGGCACAGGCCAGAAGGTACGGCAATGTTAAAATTTATTCTACGTCGCTGTCTGGAAGCGATTCCGACGCTATTTATTCTTATTACTATTTCGTTCTTTATGATGCGCCTCGCGCCGGGAAGTCCCTTTACCGGCGAACGTACGTTACCGCCAGAAGTAATGGCCAATATTGAAGCGAAATATCATCTTAATGATCCCATCATGACGCAGTATTTCAGCTATCTGAAACAACTGGCTCATGGCGATTTCGGTCCTTCATTTAAATATAAAGATTATTCGGTCAATGACCTGGTCGCATCCAGTTTTCCCGTTTCAGCAAAACTGGGCGCTGCTGCATTTTTCCTCGCAGTGGTACTGGGCGTTAGTGCTGGCGTTATTGCCGCATTAAAACAAAACACCAAATGGGACTATACCGTCATGGGATTTGCTATGACGGGAGTGGTTATACCAAGCTTTGTTGTTGCGCCATTATTAGTCATGATATTCGCGATCATTTTGCATTGGCTACCGGGCGGTGGCTGGAATGGTGGGGCGCTGAAATTTATGATCCTGCCGATGGTTGCCTTATCACTGGCTTATATCGCCAGTATTGCGCGTATCACCCGTGGATCGATGATTGAAGTTTTACACTCCAACTTCATTCGTACCGCACGCGCAAAAGGGCTGCCCATGCGGCGCATTATTTTCCGCCACGCATTAAAGCCCGCGTTGCTACCGGTGCTTTCTTATATGGGACCCGCATTTGTTGGCATTATCACCGGTTCTATGGTTATCGAAACCATTTACGGTTTGCCGGGCATCGGACAATTGTTTGTTAATGGTGCCTTGAACCGTGACTATTCATTGGTGTTAAGCCTGACCATTCTGGTTGGTGCTTTAACCATTTTGTTCAATGCCATTGTCGATGTGCTATATGCGGTTATCGACCCGAAAATCCGTTACTGATACTGGAGCTCGCGATGATGTTAAGTAAGAAAAACAGCGAGACGCTGGAGAATTTCAGTGAAAAGCTGGAGGTCGAAGGCCGCAGTTTATGGCAGGACGCACGTCGACGTTTTATGCATAACCGTGCAGCAGTGGCCAGTCTGATTGTACTGGTGCTTATTGCACTGTTTGTTATCCTGGCGCCGATGCTCTCGCAATTTGCCTATGACGACACCGACTGGGCGATGATGTCCAGCGCCCCGGATATGGAATCTGGTCACTACTTTGGTACCGACTCTTCCGGTCGCGATCTGCTGGTGCGCGTTGCAATTGGTGGGCGCATCTCATTAATGGTTGGTGTTGCTGCAGCGTTGGTGGCAGTAGTCGTAGGAACATTTTATGGTTCACTTTCCGGTTATCTTGGCGGCAAGGTGGATTCCGTAATGATGCGCCTGCTGGAAATCCTCAACTCCTTTCCGTTCATGTTCTTCGTCATTTTGCTGGTGACCTTTTTCGGTCAAAACATCCTGCTGATTTTCGTAGCGATTGGGATGGTTTCCTGGCTGGACATGGCACGTATCGTGCGTGGTCAAACCCTTAGTCTGAAGCGCAAAGAGTTTATTGAGGCGGCACAAGTTGGCGGTGTATCTACGCCCGGCATTGTGATTCGCCACATTGTGCCGAACGTGCTTGGTGTGGTGGTGGTCTATGCCTCTCTGCTGGTACCCAGCATGATCCTCTTTGAGTCTTTTCTTAGCTTCCTGGGACTGGGTACGCAAGAGCCATTAAGTAGTTGGGGCGCATTGCTCAGTGATGGTGCGAACTCGATGGAAGTCTCTCCGTGGTTGCTGCTATTTCCGGCAGGTTTCCTTGTGGTGACACTGTTTTGTTTCAACTTTATCGGCGATGGCTTGCGTGATGCCCTCGACCCGAAAGATCGTTAAGGAGTGCAGCCATGAGCGTAATTGAAACTGCAACCGTGCCGCTCGCACAGCAACAGGCTCACGCACTGCTGAACGTGAAAGATTTGCGAGTGACATTTAGTACCCCGGACGGTGACGTCACGGCGGTCAATGATTTAAATTTTTCCCTGCGTGCCGGGGAAACGCTGGGTATCGTTGGCGAATCTGGCTCCGGTAAGTCGCAAACCGCGTTTGCTTTAATGGGGCTGCTGGCGGCTAACGGACGCATTGGTGGATCGGCAACCTTTAATGGGCGCGAAATCCTCAATCTGCCAGAACGTGAACTTAATAAACTGCGCGCTGAACAAATCTCGATGATTTTTCAGGATCCGATGACCTCGTTAAATCCATACATGCGCGTCGGCGAGCAGTTGATGGAAGTGCTGATGCTGCATAAAGGTATGGGCAAGGCCGAAGCGTTTGAAGAATCGGTACGAATGCTCGATGCGGTGAAAATGCCAGAAGCGCGTAAGCGCATGAAGATGTTCCCTCATGAGTTTTCTGGCGGCATGCGTCAGCGTGTGATGATTGCGATGGCGTTGCTGTGTCGACCTAAATTGCTGATTGCCGATGAACCGACTACTGCGCTGGACGTGACAGTACAGGCGCAGATCATGACGCTATTGAATGAACTGAAGCGGGAATTTAATACTGCCATTATCATGATCACCCACGATCTCGGTGTGGTCGCGGGGATCTGTGACAAAGTTCTGGTGATGTACGCTGGGCGCACGATGGAATATGGCAACGCGCGCGATGTCTTTTATGAACCCGTTCATCCTTATTCTATCGGTTTACTCAATGCGGTGCCGCGTCTTGATGCGGAAGGTGAAACTATGTTGACCATCCCGGGTAACCCGCCAAACCTGCTACGTTTGCCGAAAGGTTGCCCGTTCCAGCCGCGTTGTCCGTATGCGATGGAGATTTGCAGTAGCGCGCCGCCGCTGGAAGAGTTCACGCCAGGCCGACTGCGTGCCTGCTTTAAACCGGTGGAGGAACTGTTATGAATGCTGTAACCGAAGGAAGAAAAGTCCTCCTCGAAATTGCCGATTTGAAAGTGCACTTTGAGATCAAAGATGGCAAACAGTGGTTCTGGCAACCGCCGAAAACCCTTAAGGCCGTTGATGGTGTGACGCTCAGGTTATATGAAGGGGAAACGTTGGGCGTCGTAGGGGAATCAGGTTGTGGAAAGTCCACCTTTGCCCGTGCCATCATCGGTTTGGTCAAAGCTACCGACGGTCATGTTGCCTGGTTAGGTAAAGAGTTGCTGGGCATGAAGCCCGATGAATGGCGTGCCGTTCGCAGTGATATTCAGATGATTTTCCAGGACCCGTTGGCATCGCTAAACCCGCGTATGACCATCGGCGAGATCATCGCTGAACCGCTGCGTACCTATCATCCGAAAATGTCACGCCAGGAAGTTCGCGAGCGCGTGAAGGTGATGATGATGAAAGTCGGCTTGCTACCTAACCTGATTAACCGTTATCCGCATGAGTTTTCCGGCGGTCAGTGTCAGCGTATCGGGATTGCGCGTGCGCTAATCCTCGAACCGAAGCTGATTATCTGCGACGAACCGGTGTCGGCGCTGGACGTGTCAATCCAGGCGCAGGTGGTGAATTTACTCCAGCAGTTGCAACGTGAGATGGGATTGTCATTAATTTTTATCGCTCACGATCTGGCCGTGGTAAAACACATTTCCGATCGCGTGTTGGTGATGTATCTCGGCCATGCGGTAGAGTTGGGGACGTATGATGAGGTCTACCACAATCCGTTGCATCCCTATACCAAAGCATTGATGTCGGCAGTCCCCATTCCAGACCCTGATCTGGAGAGGAATAAATCTATCCAGTTACTGGAAGGGGAATTACCGTCGCCCATCAACCCGCCTTCTGGTTGTGTGTTCCGCACTCGTTGCCCGATTGCCGGTCCGGAGTGTGCCAAAACACGACCTGTGCTGGAGGGGAGTTTCAGGCATGCCGTTTCTTGCCTGAAAGTCGATCCGCTTTAAAAACAAAAAGGGCTGACAGTTGTCAGCCCTTTATCACGCCAAAAGCGATTATTTATTCCCGCCAGATAATATGGCAAAGTTTGTGATCTTTTTCGCGGCATAACAAAATACGGGCGAAAATATCGTTGATTTCGCCATCTTCACTGTCTGCCAGACCAATCACCACTTCGGCAAAAAAGTCCGGGTTTAAGTCGAAATCAACATGTTCCTGCCAGTCTTCCGCCGGATCAAATAACTCTGCACCACCGCGCTCTTCAAACTGCAGATTGAACAACAGAACATCAGCCGGATCGAGATTATCAGCGGCCAGTTCGAGAAAAATATCGTAGGCCTGCTCAAGCGTTTCATCTTCAGTCAGGCGATTGTTTAAATCCATATCCATAGTCACTACCTGTTTAATCTCTGTTGGCGACGTTTTACAGCAACGGGCTGAAGAAGTAAAACAGTCGCTCGGCGACACGTTGCCAGAGTGGACGTTTTAACCACAGCCGCGCATCGAGCAGACGCGAACGAGAAATATAGTCGTCCTGAACGGCAGCCAGATCGGCACCAAAACCTTTATCGTCAATAGCCAGCGTGATTTCAAAATTCAGCCACAGACTACGCATGTCGAGGTTAACGGTGCCAACCAGACTTAATTCGCCATCGACCAGCACGCTCTTGGTATGCAGTAACCCACCTTCAAACTGATAAATCTTAACCCCAGCAGCAAGTAGTTCTGTAAAGAATGCGCGACTGGCCCAGCCTACCAGCATTGAGTCATTTTTCCTCGGCAAAATAATACTGACATCAACCCCGCGTTGCGCCGCCGTGCAGATTGCGTGAAGTAAATCATCGCTGGGGACGAAGTAGGGCGTCGTCATGATTAAATATTCACGAGCTGAATAAGCCGCAGTCAGCAAAGCCTGGTGGATCAGGTCTTCCGGGAATCCAGGGCCGGAAGCGATGGTATGAATCGTATGACCGCTGGCCTGCTCGAACGGCATAATATTGACATCAGGCGGTGGTGGTAAAATACGTTTTCCCGTCTCAATCTCCCAGTCGCAAGAGTAGATAATTCCCATCGCGGTGGCGATAGGGCCTTCCATGCGAGCCATTAGATCAATCCATTGTCCTACGCCCGCATCCTGTTTGAAGAAGCGCGGATCGACCATATTCATGCTACCGGTGTAGGCGATGTAGTTATCGATCATGATCATCTTGCGGTGCTGGCGCAGGTCCATGCGGCGTAAGAATACGCGCATCAGGTTAACCTTTAAGGACTCGACCACTTCGATACCGGCATTTCGCATTAACTCTGGCCACGGGCTACGGAAAAAAGCAACACTCCCCGCAGAGTCGAGCATTAATCGGCAATGAATACCGCGTCGTGCTGCGGCCATCAAAGATTCTGCCACCTGGTCTGCCATACCGCCTGGTTGCCAGATATAAAACACCATCTCAATGTTATGGCGAGCGAGTTGAATGTCGCGGATTAACGCCTGCATCACATCATCAGACTCGGTCATCAGTTGCAGTTGGTTACCCTTGACCCCGGCGATCCCCTGACGACGCTCACAGAGCTTGAATAACGGTCCAGCGACGCTGCTATTTTCTTCAGCAAAAATATGCTTACAGGCTTTAAGATCGTTAAGCCATTTCGCCGTGGAAGGCCACATCGCTCTGGCGCGTTCGGCACGGCGTTTGCCTAAATGGAGTTCGCCAACGGCCAGATAAGCAATAATTCCGACCAATGGCAGAATGTAAATGATCAACAGCCAGGCCATGGCGGAGGGAACTGCGCGTCGTTTCATTAGAATGCGTAAAGTTACGCCTGCAATGAGCAACCAGTATCCCAGAATGGCCAACCAACTCACCAACGTATAAACGGTTGTCATAGATTAGAAATCCTTTTGAAAGCGCATTGTTATGAGTTTACGCATATGGATTCATCTGGCAAATAAAAACGCGGTAAAAGCACTGGTCAGCGTCGGGACCGGGGGTATAATGACCGCTCTGTTATTGCATAGAGTAGTTAACATGAAGCGGAGTAGAACGGAAGTGGGGCGCTGGCGCATGCAGCGTCAGGCTAGCCGACGGAAATCGCGTTGGCTTGAGGGGCAGTCACGCCGAAATATGCGTATCCACAGCATCAGGAAGTGCCTTCTAAACAAACAGCGAAACTCGTTATTGTTTGCGATCTACAATATCTAAATGTTCTGGGCACCAACGCGGTGCCCATTAAGATTATCTTTCCGCCGTGAAAATCTATTTTTGCGCAGATTCATTGTTGTCAGTTTTGGCTTCGTCGTCATTGTTATCGCTGAAAATGCCATGCCCGGAGTTCAGCAACATCGAGACGAGCATATCATTATTAATTTCTTCCCCATTGAGAATACGCGCCAGTATCTCGCTACCAAATAGCTGCGGTGAAAGAATAATATCCGGATGCACCATCTTAATCTTATTCAGGTTTTTGCTATCACTAACGGCAAGCACGGTTTTAACATCTTTGCTCATATCTTTAGCCGACAGAACGACAAAAGCATTATCGGCGTCATTATCACTTAACGCCAGAATAGCCCGACAGTGATCAATTCCCGCTTTTTTTAGTACTGAACTGTCATTGCTGTCACCGGGGATAACATCGGCATTGTCACCGAGTCTTTGTTCAAGCTGTTTTATATCATCCTCTGGCAGGTTGCTGATAACCGTGACATTTTGTCCGCGTTGATTCAGTTGCAGAATCGTGTTGATTGCCAGAATGGAATGCCCGCAAACAATAAAGTGATCTTTACGACGCATTGTATGATTGTTTCCTTTCACAAGTTTATTGAATCCTCCGCGGATAAGCGGACCGAAAATCGAGGTCATGGAGGTGGCAAAAACGGTAATACCGGAAATAATGACCGAAATAGTAAACAGGCGCGCTGATTCAGAAACCGGGACGATATCGCCGTAGCCCACGGTTGACATAGTTTCTATCGAAAAATAGAACGCGGTCATTAGACTCTCTATTCGCGGATTAAAACCTTCGCTTAAATAAAGGGCGCCGTAGGTAGAGTAAAACAGTAACGTCGTAAAACTAATAAAAGCAAAAATTGTCCCGGCCGCAGCACTACTGTGAGAGAAGTCTTTACGCAGCACCAACAAAATTATCAAGGTAAAGATGCAAAAACCAATGCTGAATTTAAGCCAGGGATAAAAGTGCAGGGTGTAAATCAGCGTTATCAGCAATAAAATGATACTGATAGCCCATGCCAGCTTTGCCCGAAATAGCAAGCCGATCGAGTTCAAAACAAGAAAGACGCCGAGCATAAACAGTGGCGCATTGGCCAGCAAGGAGAGGTCAAGTTCTGAAAACGCCTGGATATGGAAAATATCGAGCAGATTGACCGACATGCCATAAATTGTTTTAAAAATAAGCAATCCATTTGAAAGGACCGCCAGCGCGATAACATCGTGCCGCAGGGTCACCCATAAATTTACCGCTGTTTGCTTGAATGTAGCCCAGTGACTCACTGATACCTCTGTAACCACAATTTTGTTTAATTATCTTCACGCGTACAGAATGTGAAAAACATGCGGCACGTGAATGTGTTAAACCATAGTAGATGACTTTATCCGCAGCAATCAAAGGTTTTGATTGATCAAAACCGAGTCAGACAGAGAAATTTTGTCATTTTTAGACGGAGATGCCGAGGGTATATAGGGAGATACAGATAAAGTTATTATCTGTTTGTGGTGGTGGATTGGGGGCATCGGTAAATATGTGGATTGGGGGCATCGGTAAATATAAAGAAAAAACAAGAGCACGGTTTCTGTCACCGCGCCCCTGGATGTTGATATTCAGAACACTTTCTTAAACGGTTTCACGGAAACGTGCTCATAGACTCCCGCTGCCACGTACGGATCGGCATCTGCCCAGGCCTGGGCTGCTTCCAGCGATTCAAATTCAGCAATAACGGTTGAGCCAGTAAATCCTGCGGCGCCTGGATCGTTACTGTCTACCGCTGGCATTGGACCGGCGGTCAGCAGACGCCCTTCATCATGCAGTAACTGCAAACGCGCTAAATGTGCCGGACGAACGGAAAGGCGCTTTTCGAGGCTATCGGCTTTGTCTTGAGCGTAAATAACATACAACACGGGCACAACTCCTTGTTCGGAAAAGTTATAAAGTACGTTATTTGAAAGGGCGAAGATCTGCAACGGAAAGATGATGTCTTTGTTAAGGCGTCACTAAAAGTAAGGTTAACAGCGCCAAAAATTGCGTTTTCACTGATCCTGATCGTCTTGCCTTATTGAATATGATTGCTATTTGCATTTAAAATCGAGGCCTGGTTTTTTTACTGAAACGATTATGACTTCAATGACCCTTGATTTACCTCGCCGCTTCCCCTGGCCGACGTTACTTTCTGTCTGCATTCATGGTGCTGTTGTGGCGGGTCTACTCTATACCTCGGTACATCAGGTTATTGAACTACCTGCGCCCGCGCAGCCGATTTCTGTCACCATGGTTGCCCCGGCCGAACTTGAGCCGCCACAAGCCGTTCAACCGCCGCCGGAACCAGTGGTGGAGCCAGAACCGGAGCCTGAGCCGATACCAGAACCGCCAAAAGAAGCACCGGTAGTCATTGAAAAGCCGAAGCCGAAACCTAAGCCAAAACCGAAGCCGGTGAAAAAGGTACAGGAGCAGCCAAAACGCGATGTCAAACCGGTAGAGTCACGTCCGGCGTCACCGTTTGAAAATACGGCACCAGCTCGCCCGACATCAAGTACGGCAACGGCTGCAACCAGCAAACCGGTCACAAGTGTCGCGTCTGGTCCACGGGCATTAAGCCGTAATCAACCGCAGTATCCGGCGCGCGCGCAGGCACTACGCATTGAAGGGCAGGTTAAAGTTAAATTTGACGTCACACCGGATGGTCGCGTGGATAACGTACAAATTCTTTCAGCCAAACCAGCGAACATGTTTGAGCGCGAAGTGAAAAACGCGATGCGCAGATGGCGTTATGAGCCGGGCAAACCCGGAAGTGGGATTGTGGTGAATATCCTGTTTAAAATTAACGGCACCACCGAAATTCAATAACCTGAAAATCAAAAGCCTCCAACCTGGAGGCTTTTGACTATTACTCTACAGGTAAGGCACGAGGCTTTCCTTCAGGGTCGACGGCAACATACTTAAATAACGCTTCCGTCGCTTTATAGCGCTGCCCAATCGGCTCAGACGCCACTTTTTTCACCCATACTTCAATATTAATGCTGACTGATGTCGTCCCTTTTTGGAGACAGCGCGCATAGCAGCACACCACATCACCAACCGCAACTGGTCGTAAGAAAGTCATTCCTTCAACCCGCACGGTCACGACGCGACCGTGGGCAATTTCTTTTGCCAGAATGGCACCGCCAATATCCATCTGCGACATCAACCAACCACCAAAGATATCGCCATTGGCATTGGTATCGGCAGGCATGGCTAAAGTACGTAAAACAAGATCGCCCTGAGGGACGTTAGGTGTTGTAGACATGGTAAAACCGACATAAAAGGAAAATCACAGGCGCGATGCTACTATGATTTTCCAAATGAGAACAGAGGATATGCAGCGCCGGCCCAGAAGGGCCGGCAGACAGATTATGATTTATCTTCCTGCGGCATATGGCGGTAGATATAAATACCGCTTAACAGTGTGAAGATTAAGGTGAGGGCGGTCAGACCGAACACTTTGAAGTTGACCCAAATATTTTGCGGTAGCCAGAATGCGATGTAGATATTCGCCAGCCCACAAAGAATAAAGAAGACTGCCCAGGCCAGATTCAGTTTCGACCACACCGGCTGCGGTAGAGTGAGTTCTTTACCCAGCATGCGCTGAATCAGCGGCTTTTTCATTACCCATTGGCTAACCAACAAAGCACCGGCAAACAGAGCGTAGATGACAGTGACCTTCCATTTAATAAACTCATCATTGTGGAAGAACAGAGTCAGACCACCGAAAACAACCACCAGAACGAAGGTGATCAGGGCCATCTTCTCAACTTTCCGGAAGCGAACCCAGCTATAAATAAGCACAATTGCCGTGGCGACGATGAGCGCCGCAGTTGCCGCATAGATGTCATAAATTTTGTAGAACGCGAAGAAGACAACCAGCGGTAAAAAATCAAGAAACTGCTTCATTTTACGATTCCGTAATCAAATACTTCAGGTTATTGGCGAATCAACATGTACAGGCGGAACAGATAGATAAGCAATACGGCTGAAATCAGGTTGCTTAAGGTATTCGCCAGTACGGCACCAATTTCCGGGGTTAATGCGGCAAACGAAGAGGCAAACAGCAGCAACAGTGTTTTTGCCAGTAACCAGCTTAGTACTGCAGGTGCCACCAGACGCATATTCGCCCATGTCAGCCGCATACTGCTGCGCATAGAGGCGAAAACGCCCATTTTATCCTGCACCAACATCACCGGCGCCAGTGCCAGTAAAATGGCCATTAAAATTCCCGGAACGACCACCAGCATGATGCCAATCTGTACTAAAAGGGTAGTCAGAAAAATCAGAATAAATAACTTTGGCAATATCGGCGCACTGGCACCAATAGCGCGTAGCGCACTGACTCTCTGACCCGCGGACACCAGTTGGATGATTAATATTACGCCTCCGGCGAGTATGGCGTTACCGATTAATCCTGAAAAAGTGGACGCAGCGGAAGCACGCAGCAAAATTTGTTGCTGTTCCGGGGACATATTTTGCACCAGATCGAACAACCCACCGCCGCCACTAACGGGCGCGCCGTCATTGAGCTGCGCAAGCTGTGCGTCACTGGGTGAGAAAACATGTCCTAACACCACTGTGATAAATGCACAAAGCAACGATACCAACAGAATGGTCATAAATTGATTACGGAAGAAATTTCCGGTGTCACGGTATACGGACTGCGCCGTGATAGACATGCACTCTCCTTGAGTTTTATGCAGGTGTTAATTAGCGGGCAATTGTACCCTGGTTATCCCTTCAGTGGCAGCATCACGACCTGTATGGAAAAGCATATCTTTGTAAAGCGCAGGTAATCCACAGCGTGCGTGGGTGCGATCACAGGATCCATTGCTTTCTCCGGACACGACAAATTCCTGACAAGCAGAAGGGCTGTATGCATAAATACCGCAACTTACCGCCTGCTTAAAAGGCCAATAAGGTAGCAAAAGAATACTTTCGGAGATGAAAAGCATTCAAATTGATTTGAATCGCATTAACCAGGATTTGCGATACAACTTCTAAATTAATCCAGATCAATAAATGGTCATTTAGCGAATGGAGTGTGATCTATGTAGGATCATTTGTTACTCCAATGTAGGTATATTCGTCACGTTTTTATAACCATAACGACGGAGCGAACATGAAAAAATTAACAGTGGCGGCATTGGCAGTAACAACTCTTCTCTCTGGCACTGCCTTTGCGCATGAGGCAGGCGAGTTTTTCATTCGTGCAGGTTCGGCAACGGTGCGTCCAACGGAAGGCGCGGATGGAACTCTGGGAAGTCTGGGTGGCTTTAGCGTGACCAATAACACCCAACTGGGCCTGACCTTCACTTATATGGCGACCGATAACATCGGTGTGGAATTGCTGGCGGCATCGCCGTTTCGTCATAAAGTTGGCACAGCCACAACCGGGGATATTGCGACAGTCCACCATTTACCGCCAACACTGATGGCACAATGGTATTTTGGCGATTCCGGCAGTAAATTCCGTCCTTACATTGGTGCGGGTATTAACTACACCACCTTTTTTAATAATGACTTCAATGACACCGGTGAAGGTCTTGGCTTATCCGATCTTAGTCTGAAGGATTCATGGGGCGTGGCGGGACAAGTAGGTGTGGATTATCTCATCAACCGTGACTGGTTGCTTAATATGTCGGTCTGGTACATGGATATCGACACTGAGGTGAAATATAAATCCAATGGCGCAGTGTTGCCTGCAGGGCGTTATTCAGACAACGTACGCCTCGACCCGTGGGTATTTATGTTCTCTGCGGGTTATCGTTTTTAATTATTTGCCCGTCAATAAACCGCCAGATGTTTTCTGGCGGTTTGTCTCGTATTAACTGCGCGTCGCCGCTTTCATCGGTTGTACAAAAGCTTTCAGTGCCGCCAGCATTTTCTCTGGCTGATTAATATGTTGCTCGATGATTTTAACAATGGCCGAACCAGAAATCGCGCCTGCGGCCCCTGCATCAATCGCTGCTTTTACCTGGTCTGGGGCGGAAATGCCAAAGCCCTGCAATGGAGGCGCAGCATTGTATTCTTTCAGCTTCGTGACCAGATGATTGAGCGGTAATGCCGCGCGGTTTTCCGCTCCGGTCACGCCCGCACGCGACAGTAAATAGGTGTAACCACGACCGTAAGAGGCAATCTGGCGCAGCAAATCATCATCAGCATTCGGCGGGCAGATAAAGATAGGTGCGACATTATGACGCAACGCGGCCTGGCGGAAGGGCGCGGACTCTTCAACTGGCACATCGGCAACCAGCACCGAATCGACGCCGACTTTTTCACATTGAGCGTAAAACTCATCAATGCCTTTGTTAAACACCAGGTTGGCATACATCAGCAGGCCAACAGGAATGGTCGGATGTTTTTGACGAATCAGTGCCAGCATCTCAAAGCACTGCGCCGGGGTCACACCCGCCGCAAAGGCACGCAGTGTAGCGTTTTGAATCGTAGGGCCATCCGCCAGTGGGTCGGAGAAGGGGATGCCTAGCTCCAAAGCATCAGCACCTGCTTCGATCAACGTATCGATAATTTTCAGCGACTGCTCAATGCCCGGATCACCGAGTGTGACGAAAGGAACAAATGCGCCTTCTTTGCGTTCCTTCAACTGGGCAAACAGAGATTCGTAGCGTTCCATCAGATTTCCCCTCGTGCT
This sequence comes from Escherichia sp. E4930, assembly GCF_005845405.1. NCBI lineage: Bacteria > Pseudomonadati > Pseudomonadota > Gammaproteobacteria > Enterobacterales > Enterobacteriaceae > Escherichia > Escherichia sp. E4930. The sequence continues at coordinate 350,101 of NZ_VCDZ01000003.1, forward strand.
TTCAAAATATCGTGAACGGTGAAGATGTCTTTATCGCCGCGACCGGAAAGGTTAACCACCAGTAGCTGCTCTTTTTCCGGGTTTTCGCGCATCATTTTCAGCGCATGGGCCAGCGCGTGGGAGGATTCCAGCGCCGGGATAATCCCTTCGTGCAGGCACAGCGTTTTAAAGGCTTCCAGTGCTTCATCATCGGTAATTGAAACATAATCAGCGCGACCGATGCTGTTGAGATACGCATGTTGTGGACCAACGGACGGGAAATCCAGTCCGGCGGAGATGGAGTATGATTCTTCAATCTGCCCGTCTTCGGTTTGCATCATCGGCGCTTTCATACCGAAATAAATGCCCACGCGACCATGTTTTAATGGTGCGCCGTGCTCGCCGGTTTCGATACCGTGACCACCAGGCTCTACGCCAATCAGGCCGACGTCGGTTTCGTTGATGAAATCAGCAAACATGCCAATGGCGTTCGAACCGCCGCCAACACAGGCGATAACGGCATCCGGCAGGCGACCTTCTCTTTCCAGAATCTGTGCTTTCGTTTCTTCGCCAATCATCCGCTGAAACTCACGCACAATGGTCGGATAAGGATGCGGGCCAGCCGCGGTGCCCAGCATATAGTGCGCGGTTTCGTAACTACCGGACCAGTCGCGTAGCGCCTCATTACAGGCATCTTTCAGCGTCGCGGAACCGCTATGCACCGGGATCACTTCCGCACCCATTAAGCGCATACGAAAAACGTTAGGCGACTGGCGCTCCACGTCTTTGGCACCCATATAAATACGGCATTTCAGGCCGAGCAGGGCGCTGGCAAGTGCCGAGGCCACGCCATGCTGACCGGCGCCGGTTTCGGCGATGATTTCGGTTTTACCCATCCTCTTCGCCAGTAAAGCCTGGCCCAGCACCTGGTTGGTTTTATGCGCGCCGCCGTGCAGCAAATCTTCGCGCTTCAGATACAGCGTGGTGTTCGTGCCAGCCGTAATGTTCTGGCATTTGGTCAGCGCGGTTGGGCGCCCGGCATAGTTTTTCAAAAGGTCGTTAAACTGGGCCTGAAATTCAGGATCTTTTTGCGCGCTGACAAAAGCTTCTTCCAGCTGGCGCAGAGCAGGCATCAGGATTTGTGGCACGTACATGCCGCCAAACTCACCAAAATACGGGTTAAGTAATGTTGTCATTGTTCCTTTCCTTAATATGCGCGCAGCGTCTGGAAAACCGAGGCCAAAAGACGTGCGTCTTTAATGCCCGGTTGCGACTCTACAGCAGAATTAAAATCAAGCCCGGCGCAGCCGGTTTGTGCCGCTTCCACGCAGTTATCTGCGCCTAAGCCACCCGCCAGCAGGACGTTGCCAAGCGATTGACCGTTTAACAGTGACCAGTCGAAACGTTGCCCGCTTCCACCCTGGCCGTTGTCGAAAACATATTTATCGACGTGCTGAAAATCGCGCGCGGGAAGAGTTTCACCGACGCTCAATGCTTTCCAGATGGCAACGTTTGCGGGCAGCACGTCACGCAGTGCGTCGATATATTGCTGATCTTCATTACCATGCAGTTGCACTGCTGCCAGCGATAACGCGTTAGCTTTGTCCACCACATCAGCAATATCGTGATTGCGGAACACACCAACGTATTGCAACGGTGCCGCAGCCATCACTTCCTGCGCCTGTTCAACGCTGACGCAACGCGGTGACGTTGTAACAAATATCAATCCACCGTAAATCGCGCCCGCGTCATAAGCGGCTCTGGCATCTTGTGGGCGAGTCAGGCCACACACTTTATTCTCACCCAGCAACATCCGGCGCACGGCGGCGTTCAAATCGTCATGGGCCATCAACGCCGAACCAATCAGAAAACCGTTAGCGAAGTGGCTTAACTCGCGCACCTGAGCGTAAGTATTGATGCCTGATTCGCTGATTACCGTCACGTTGTGCCCCAGTTTCGGCGCAAGCTCGCGGGTACGGTTGAGATCAATCGACAAATCACGCAGATCGCGGTTGTTGATACCAACGACCTTTGCCCCCAATGCAATGGCGCGCTCCAGTTCCTCTTCATTACTGACCTCGGTCAGCACACCCATCTTCAAACTATGGGCGACAGCAGCAAGCTGGCGATATTGTTCATCGTCCAGAACCGACAGCATTAATAAGCAGGCATCGGCCTGGTAATAGCGCGCCAGATAGATCTGGTAAGGATCGATAATGAAGTCTTTACATAAAATCGGCTGTGGGGCGATTTGACTGACGATGGGGAGGAAATCAAAGCTCCCCTGAAAATATTTCTCATCAGTCAGCACCGAAATTGCCGAAGCGTAATGTTTATAAATGGCGGCAATGCGTGCCGGATCGAAATCATCACGGATCACGCCTTTTGACGGCGACGCTTTTTTGCACTCCAGAATAAACGCCGTGCGCGCGCCTTGTAGCGCATCATAAAAATGTCGCGTGCTCGGCTGAACCTCATTCTGAAAACTGGCCAGCGGTTGCTGCTGTTTGCGGGCTTCTACCCAAATCGCCTTGTCTGCGACGATTTTCGCTAAAACGGTTTGCATCATTTACCCTCGTGCCGCCAGTGCGGTGACTCTGTCGTAAGCGGAACCACTGCGCAGTACCTCAAGAACGGTTTGCGCATTGGCTTGCAGATCTTCATGGCCATGCAGGCGCATTAACATGGCGACATTCGCCGCGACGGCTGCTTCATGGGCGGCGTCGCCTTTACCTTGTAACAAGCGTGTTAAAATGTCACGGTTTTCTTCCGGTGTTCCACCTGCCAGTTGCTCCTGGTGGTAGGGCGTCAGGCCAAAATCTTCAGCGGTCAGTTGATAGCTTTTAATTTCACCATCGTGCAGCTCGGCAACAATGGTCGGCGCGTGTAAGGAAACTTCATCCATCCCGCCGCTGTGCACCACCGCTGCGCGTTGATACCCCAGCACGCGCAAGGTTTCGGCAATCGGCAGCACCAGTTCCGGACTATAAACACCAATTAACGCCAGCGGCGGATGCGCCGGGTTAATCAATGGCCCCAGCACGTTGAACAGGGTGCGGGTTTTCAGTTGCTGGCGAACCGGCATCGCGTGGCGGAATCCGGTGTGATATTTCGGCGCAAAGAGGAAACAGACGCCTAACTCATCCAGCGCCTGGCGCGATTTATCGGCGTTCATATCAAGATTAATACCGAACGCCGCCAGCAGATCCGACGAGCCGGATTTACTTGAGACGCTGCGGTTACCGTGTTTCGCCACTTTCAGCCCACAGGCCGCGGCGACAAACGCACTGGCGGTAGAAATATTGATACTGTTACTGCCGTCACCGCCGGTGCCGACGATATCGGCAAACAGATAATCAGGGCGTGGGAACGGCGCGGCGTTTTCCAGTAGCGCGGTTGCTGCTCCGGCGATTTCGTTTGGGTGCTCGCCGCGAATTTTCATGCTCACCAGCGCCGCCGCCAGCTGTTCTGGCTTCAGCTCGCCACGCACCACCGCTGAAAAAAGCTGGTGGCTTTCTTGTTGGCTAAGCGTCTGCGCCTGATACAGTTTTTCCAGAATCGGTTGCAGCGTGTTGGTTGGCTCTAGTTTCTGCTGCGCCCAGGCCAGCGTTTGTTCCAGCAGGCGAGCGCCCTGGGTAGTGAGAATGGATTCCGGATGGAACTGGAATCCGCAAACGCGATCCGCATCGTGACGCACCGCCATCACCATGCCATTAAAATGGGCGTTGATGGTTAAACCTGCCGGAATGTTACTGCCAACCAGCGAGTGATAACGCGCCACCGGCAGCGGGTTTGTTAATCCGGCAAACATCGCCTGACCGTCATGTTCAATGCTCGACGCTTTACCGTGAAGAATTTCGCCCGCCTGACCGACATAGCCCCCGTAAGCTTCGACAATCGCCTGATGTCCGAGGCAAATGCCAATGATTGGCAGCTTGCCACGCAAGCGGGTGAGCAGTTCTGGCATACATCCCGCTTCACTCGGCACCCCTGGCCCCGGAGAAAGCATCAGCACCGGATTGCTCATGGTCGCCAGACGTTCAATTAAGGTCTGCGCCGGAATATGGTTGCGGTAAATCACCACGTTATGACCATTGCTGCGCAACTGATCTGCCAGGTTGTACGTAAAAGAGTCGATATTATCGAGCAGCAGAATGTCAGCCATCAGAAAGTCTCCTGTGCATGATGCGCGGTGGCAATAGCGCGCAGTACAGCGCGGGCTTTATTACGGGTTTCGTCGGCTTCCGACTGCGGAACAGAATCAAGGACTACGCCAGCACCGGCTTGCACGGTGGCGATACCGTTTTCCACCAGCGCCGAGCGGATCACAATGCAGGTGTCGAGATCGCCATGCGCGGTGAAATAACCTACCGCGCCGCCGTAGCTGCCGCGGCGACGACCTTCCGCCTCGGCAATTAACTGCATAGCGCGTACTTTCGGCGCACCGCTTAACGTCCCCATATTCATACAGGCGCGATAAGCGTGCAGGGCGTCAAGATCGTGACGCAGTTCGCCGACTACGCGAGAGACGAGGTGCATCACATGGGAATAACGGTCAACTTTGGTGAGATCGGCGACGTAGCGGCTGCCAGGGGTGCAAATGCGTGCCAGATCATTACGGGCGAGATCAACCAGCATCAGATGTTCAGACAGCTCTTTATGGTCAGTACGCATTTCCAGTTCAATACGGCTGTCGAGATCTCTGTCCAGTGAACCATCGGCGCGACGACCGCGCGGGCGTGTTCCGGCAATCGGGTAGATCTCAATCTGGCGGCTGGTGGCATCATACTTGAGCGAACTTTCCGGCGACGCGCCAAACAGGGTGAAATCATTATCCTGCATAAAAAACATGTACGGGCTGGGATTACTCTTTTTCAGCACGTAATAGGCCGCCAGTGGTGAAGGGCAGGGCAGCGAGAAACGGCGAGATGGCACCACCTGGAAAATTTCTCCGGCGCGAATCGCTTTTTGCAACAAACGCACTACGCCACCGAACTCTTCATCGCTCTGGTTACATTCACAACGCATATGCGGCACGGAAACCACCGGCAGCGGTGGCGCGGTTTCGGTCAGTTGCTGGCGAAGATCGTTCAGGCGCGCAGTGAGACGTTGTTTTTCTTCTTCATTCGGAGCAAACAGGCTGGCCTGAATGCGGGTGCTTTTTTTCTGATGGTCAATCACCATCAGCGTTTCAGCGAGATAAAAACAGAAATCAGGGCAGTTATTTTCCGCTGACAATTGCGGTAAATCTTCAAACCCCGCAACAAGGTCATAAGAGAACAGGCCGCCGAAGAACATTGCTTCTCGTTCTTCCTTCGGTACATTCAACAGATTCTGCAATAAGCGGAAAGCGTCAAAAACCGAAAGGGAGCATAAGCGAGCGTCTTCATCCAGCAGTGGACTAACAGGGGGGAAGCGCAGCACACGGCAGTTTGGTAATTGTTCATTTTCCACACCCGCAGGCAGGGCGTTATCCAGTAGTGTCAGCAGGCTTCGCCGTTGCCGGAAAGGGACTGGATTGTGACAGTGTCACCTAAAGCTGTAATGCGTAGCGCACTGTCTACCAGCAGCAGGCTTTTTAAATCATCTTTGCTGTCGATATCTGCGGATTCCAGCAGCAGCGTTGCCGGACGATCCCCACACAATTGGTGAAAAAGCGCGGTGGGATTGTCGCGATAAGCGCCTTCGCAGGTTAGCAGTTCGAGAGTCGGTTTTTGTGTTTGCATTGTTATTCTCTAATTTTGTTCAAAAAAAAGCCCGCTCATTAGGCGGGCTGGGTATCTGATTGCTTTACGCATGGTGAATACACTGCCCGTTTCAGGAAGTGCGCCACCAAGCTTTCAGTACGAAAATTGCTTTCATTGTCGATACCCTTTTTACGTGAACTTGCGTACTAGTTAACTAGTTCGATGATTAATTGTCAACAGCTCATTTCAGAATATTTGCCAGAACCGTTATGATGTCGCTGCCAAAAACATTATCCAAAACGGGAGTGCGCCTTGAGCGACACGAATTACGCAGTGATTTACGACCTGCACAGCCACACCACAGCTTCCGATGGCTGCCTGACGCCAGAAGCATTGGTGCACCGTGCAGTCGAGATGCGCGTTGGCACCCTGGCGATCACCGACCATGACACCACAGCTGCAATCGCGCCAGCAAGAGAGGAAATTTCACGTTCGGGACTGGCGCTGAATCTTATCCCCGGCGTGGAAATTTCCACGGTCTGGGAAAATCATGAAATTCATATTGTCGGGCTGAATATTGATATTACTCATCCGCTAATGTGTGAGTTCCTCGCGCAGCAGACAGAACGGCGCAATCAGCGGGCGCAGCTAATTGCCGAAAGACTTGAAAAAGCGCAAATACCAGGGGCGCTGGAAGGCGCGCAACGACTGGCGCAGGGCGGCGCGGTGACGCGCGGTCATTTTGCTCGTTTCCTGGTGGAGTGCGGCAAAGCCAGTTCAATGGCGGATGTCTTTAAAAAGTATCTGGCGCGCGGGAAAACCGGATACGTTCCGCCACAGTGGTGTACAATAGAACAAGCTATTGATGTCATTCATCATTCTGGCGGTAAGGCGGTGCTAGCTCATCCTGGGCGGTACAATCTTAGTGCTAAATGGCTGAAAAGATTGGTTGCGCATTTTGCCGAACACCACGGCGACGCGATGGAAGTCGCGCAGTGCCAGCAATCGCCCAATGAACGCACCCAGCTGGCGACACTTGCGCGTCAGCATCATTTATGGGCATCACAAGGATCTGATTTTCATCAGCCATGCCCGTGGATCGAACTGGGTCGTAAACTCTGGCTGCCCGCAGGCGTTGAAGGCGTCTGGCAGCTATGGGAACAGCCGCAGAACACCACAGAGAGGGAATTATGAGCCAGTTTTTTTATATTCATCCTGATAACCCGCAGCAACGTCTGATCAACCAGGCGGTGGAGATCGTGCGTAAAGGCGGGGTGATTGTTTATCCAACCGATTCCGGCTACGCACTCGGCTGTAAAATTGAAGATAAAAACGCGATGGAGCGTATTTGTCGTATTCGCCAGCTGCCGGACGGTCACAACTTTACCCTGATGTGTCGCGATCTTTCTGAACTTTCGACCTATTCATTCGTGGATAACGTTGCGTTTCGTTTAATGAAAAACAACACGCCGGGTAACTACACCTTCATCCTGAAAGGGACGAAAGAAGTGCCGCGCCGTTTGTTGCAGGAAAAACGCAAAACCATTGGGATGCGTGTGCCTTCTAACCCGATTGCGCAGGCGTTGCTTGAAGTATTGGGCGAACCGATGCTTTCCACATCGCTGATGCTACCGGGCAGCGAGTTTACCGAATCCGATCCGGAAGAAATTAAAGACCGTCTGGAAAAACAGGTGGATTTGATTATTCACGGTGGCTATCTCGGGCAGAAACCGACAACGGTCATTGATCTTACCGATGATACGCCGGTCGTGGTGCGTGAAGGCGTGGGTGATGTGAAGCCTTTCTTATAACAAATTGCGTTCCACGGATGGAAGACTATGGCAGGGATATATCGCTGCATTTTGCTGTTGATAGTTGGGCTTTTTTTCTCTTCGTTGAGTTATGCGAAAAACACGGAGATCCCTTCATATGAAGAAGGGATCTCGCTCTTTGATGTTGAAGCCACTCTGCAACCGGATGGGGTGCTCGACATCAAAGAGAACATTTATTTTCAGGCGCGAAATCAGCAGATTAAGCACGGATTTTCTCGTGATTTACCACGACTATGGATGCAGTCTAATGGGGACGCTGCACTGCTGAACTATCGTATTGTTGGCGTTACCCGTGACGGCGTTCCTGAACCCTGGCATCTTGACTGGCATATCGGGTTAATGAGTATTGTCGTGGGCGATAAACAACGTTTCTTGCCTCAAGGCGACTATCATTATCAAATTCATTATCAGGTTAAAAATGCTTTCCTGCGCGAGGATGATTCTGACCTGCTAATCTGGAACGTGACCGGTAACAACTGGTCGTTTGAAATCTATAAGACCCGATTTTCACTCAAGTTCTCTAATATTGCGGGTAATCCATTTAGTGAAATCGATCTCTTTACCGGAGATGAGGGCGACACATATCGAAATGGCCGCATCCTTGAGGACGGAAGAATTGAATCCCGCGATCCGTTTTATCGTGAAGACTTCACGGTTCTCTACCGCTGGCCTCATGCCTTGCTGGATAATGCCCCGGCACAACACACGACGAATATTTTTAGCCATCTTTTTTGGCCCTCAACATCGTCTCTTATCATTTGGTTACCGTGTTTGCTCCTGGCGTGTGGATGGTTATATCTCTGGAAGCGCAGGCCGCAATTTACGCCGGTAGATGTGATTGAAACCGATATCATTCCGCCAGATTACACGCCCGGCATGTTACGTCTCGATGCGAAGCTGGTTTACGACGATAAAGGTTTTTGTGCCGATATCGTAAATCTGATTGTGAAAGGAAAAATTCATCTGGAAGATCAGTATGACAAGAACCAGCAAATCCTGATTCGTGTTAATGAAGGCGCCACCAGAAATAATGCGGTATTACTGCCCGCAGAGCAGTTATTACTGGAAGCGTTATTTCGTAAAGGCGATAAGGTCGTTCTTACGGGGAGACGCAACAGCGTCTTACGCAGGGCATTTTTACGGATGCAGAAATTGTATCTGCCGCGTAAAAAGTCTTCGTTTTACCGACCTGATGCGTTTTTGCAATGGGGGGGAATGGCGATATTGGCGGTCATTCTCTATGGTAACCTGAGTCCCGTAGGTTGGGCAGGAATGAGTCTGGTGGGCGATATGTTTATTATGATCTGCTGGCTTCTTCCTTTTTTATTTTGTTCCCTTGAGCTTTTGTTTGCCCGCGATGATGACAAGCCTTGCGTTAATCGTGTAATCATCACTTTGTTTTTACCACTGATTTGTTCAGGCGTGGCCTTCTATTCTCTCTACATCAATGTCGGAGATGTATTCTTTTACTGGTATATGCCAGCGGGTTATTTTAGCGCTGTTTTCCTGACCGGTTATCTCACTGGCATGGGGTATATTTTTCTGCCAAAGTTTACTCAAACTGGGCAGCAACGTTACGCCCACGGTGAAGCTATCGTTAACTATCTTGCGCGTAAAGAGGCGGCAACACACAGTGGGCGGCGGCGGAAAGGGGAAACACGGAAACTGGATTACGCGTTGTTAGGTTGGGCTATATCGGCAAATTTGGGGAGGGAATGGGCGTTACGCATCGCCCCTTCGCTTTCTTCGGCGATTTGCGCTCCAGAGATTGCCCGTAACGGCGTTTTATTCTCATTACAGACGCACCTGAGTTGCGGGGCCTATACCAGTTTGTTGGGGCGGAGCTATTCCGGTGGTGGTTCTGGCGCTGGTGGCGGTGGTGGTTGGTAACCAAATCGACGTTAATCGAAACAAGCTTTAACCATAAAGATAGTGTAGTATGTTGCGCCTCAAAGCCAGGCCAGTTAAAACGTCGAGTCGTTTACTTAAGGCCTGAAGAGTTCAAACAGACTTTACTATCAGTGAGTCAGATGTAAGTTCTGACTCATTGTTGCACAAAAGCATATCAGACGCCTGGGAAGGCGACACCAAAAGGAAGCTCAATGAGCGAAAAGTTACAGAAAGTGCTGGCGCGTGCCGGCCACGGTTCTCGCCGTGAAATCGAATCTATTATTGAAGCCGGTCGTGTGAGTGTCGATGGCAAAATTGCTAAACTCGGCGATCGCGTTGAAGTTACCCCTGGGCTGAAAATCCGTATCGATGGTCATCTGATTTCGGTACGTGAGTCCGCTGAACAAATTTGTCGCGTTCTGGCCTATTACAAGCCGGAAGGTGAGTTGTGTACACGTAATGACCCGGAAGGGCGTCCGACCGTGTTTGATCGTCTGCCGAAGCTGCGCGGTGCGCGCTGGATTGCCGTGGGTCGTCTGGACGTTAATACCTGCGGTCTGTTGCTGTTTACCACCGATGGTGAACTGGCAAACCGTTTAATGCACCCCAGCCGTGAAGTTGAACGTGAATATGCCGTGCGTGTATTTGGTCAGGTTGACGACGCGAAACTGCGCGATTTAAGTCGTGGCGTGCAACTGGAAGATGGTCCGGCAGCCTTTAAAACCATCAAGTTCAGCGGTGGTGAAGGGATTAACCAGTGGTACAACGTGACTCTGACCGAAGGTCGTAACCGTGAGGTTCGTCGTCTTTGGGAAGCGGTTGGTGTGCAGGTAAGTCGCCTGATCCGTGTGCGTTACGGTGATATTCCACTGCCGAAAGGTCTGCCACGCGGCGGCTGGACAGAGCTGGATCTCGCCCAGACTAACTATCTGCGTGAACTGGTGGAACTGCCGCCAGAAACCAGCTCTAAAGTCGCTGTAGAAAAAGATCGTCGTCGCATGAAGGCAAATCAAATTCGACGTGCGGTGAAACGTCATAGCCAGGTCAGCGGCGGTCGTCGTTCTGGCGGACGTAATAATAACGGTTAATTTAAGATAAGTATAAAATAAAGGCCCTACGGGGCCTTTTCTTCATTTGAAGCATGATAAATAGTCGCAGTATTTTAATTTAATTTCATACTTGCTTATGAATAATACCCGGAAATAGCCACATTACTATTTAATTATCTGAGATAAACTCAACGTCAAGAGGTGGGTTATGATTAGATATAGTGGAATATTTCTATCGCTGTTAATGCTTTCAGGTTGTGCAACTGAAACATTGAAAAACGAACAAGCTGAAACTGTTATTACTGCGGGTAACAAAGCAGTAGCGGCGAATGCAAGTTTCTTTAAACAATACTATGCTTCTCGTGAAAACTTCCTTGTTAATTTCTACGCGACTAATCCGGATTGTGCCCTACGACCTGATTATACCATTGATATAGGCGGTGATGGGAATGGCGGAAAATTATGCCAGCGTTCAGGGCCAAATACAAAACAAGTACAATTAGTCCCTTTCGAGAAAGAAAAATTACTGGCTTCAATGGAAGTCATTAATAGCATGAGCGCTTATGTGGAACTTCTGACAGAGGATATGGCAACTACGGAAAGTCAGCAAGTGGCATTACTTAAACAGGCTCTGGAGCACGCAAACAACGCACAAACACTACTTGGTGTTTCACATAGCAAAGATTTAGCTCAATCTGCAGCAGCGGTTAAAGATTTGGTAAATTATTTCAATGAGTTATATATAATTAAAGTCAATTCTGGAAAAATAGGCAAAACGGTAGATGAAAACTGGGTAAGACTTATAAAGAACATGGCAGTTTTGCGCAATGATATTTATACAAAAAGCAATAAGATTGAAAATTATACCTTTGCGAATGTGCATGATAATATGTTTTATTATAATACGGCATCTAAAAACTCTAAGAATACAGAGTTTAACACGCTGAAAAACAGGAAGGAGTTTCTAAGTTCAGTAATCAATGTGAATGAAACCAGACTACAGGCATCGGCACCTGCCATGCCTGCGATTGAGGCTTTAAATGCCTTTATAGATAAGGGTGATTATCTGAAAAGCTTATACGTTAATAAAACACGCACGGCAGCTGAACAAAAAAGATTAAATGAAATATTACGCGCACAGGTCATTAGTGGGTTAAAGGCGTCTGAGGGGCTGGCAAAATTACTTATTGCCAGCGGAATAATGTTATAGGAGGCTTTTTATGAACGATGTGCAAAATCGTAGAATACTGGTATTACTTGATATGCTGTATAATACTTTGGGTAATAAAACCACATGCAATGTTTGTCATAAATATTTTATCCATATCCTCACAGTTATGAACAACCTGACGATTAACTATGGTACTGAAACTTCGCCAGAGTTAGCCGGGATAAATTATGACGATGCTAATGCGTTAATTACTGAACTGATATTATTTATTGAAGATGTTGACGCTGAGAATCATGAAGCATATCAGGGACATTTGAATGAGATTACACGTATTCTGAATTTCGCTATTGCCGCTTGAATATAATTATGATTAAAGCACCTCAAGAGGCTTCTTTTGAGGTGCTTTCACTTAGTAGTCAATCCCTATCTGCGCTTTTACGCCAGCATCAAACGCATGTTTCACGGGGCGTAACTCACTTACCGTATCCGCCAGTTCGAGTATGTCCCGATGACAACCACGACCCGTGATAATCACCGTCTGTTGATGTGGACGTTCATTTAACGCCTGCACCACTTCTTCCAGTGGCAAATAGTCATACGCCACCATATACGTCAGCTCATCGAGCAAAACCATATCCACTGAGGAATCTGCCAGCATCCGTTTGGCATGTTGCCAGACCTCACGACAGGCGGCGGTATCAGACTCGCGATTTTGCGTATCCCAGGTAAAGCCCGTTGCCATCACCTGAAACTCGACGCCATGCGGCTCCAGCAAATTGCGCTCGCCGTTAGGCCAGGTACCTTTAATAAACTGCACGACCCCCACTTTTTTGCCATGGCCAACCGCGCGAGTTGCGGTACCAAATGCCGCGGTGGTTTTGCCTTTTCCATTGCCGGTAAAGACGATGATAATGCCACGCTCATCCTGCGCTTGCGCCACGCGAGCATCAACTTTCTCTTTAACACGCTGCTGACGCTGTTGGTAGCGTTCATCACTCATTGGGAAATTCCTGGTTTGCGGCCCGGTTGGGCGTCAAAGGTCATGCCGGTTTTACGGCGGCTGTCATCGCCCATCAGCCATAAATAGAGTGGCATGATATCGGCGGGTGTTTTGAGTTTCTGTGGATCTTCGGTGGGGAAAGCACTGGCACGCATTGCAGTACGTGTACCACCTGGGTTAATACAGTTCACACGCAGGCGCTGCTGGTATTCATCGGCCAGCACTTGCATCATTCCTTCGGTGGCAAATTTCGACACCGCATATGCGCCCCAGTTGGCTCGTCCCTGACGTCCAACGCTTGATGAGGTAAAGACCAGCGAACCCGCGTCCGATTTGAGTAATAAAGGAAGCAGTGCCTGGGTGAGCATAAAGGTGGCATTAACGTTGACCTGCATGACGTCCTGCCAGACCTGCGGATTTTGTTCGCGCATTGGGCAAACATCGCCGAGCAATCCGGCGTTATGCAGCACGCCGTCCAGACGCGGATAATTAACAGCAATACGCTGTGCCAGTTGTTGGCAGTCTTCAGACGTACAGGTCAGCAAATCGAGAATAAACCATTGCGGCTGGCGTCCTGTCTCTTCGAACATGCTCTGGGCCACCTGACGTAATTTTTCTTCGTTCCGGCCCAGCAGAATGACCGTCGCGCCATAGCGTGCATAAGTTAAAGCGGCTTCACGACCAATGCCGTCGCTGGCGCCTGTTACCAGGATAATACGATCATTGAGTAAATCTTGTTTTGGTTGGTAATGCATGGCTACTCCCCGACGACATCAACAGTCGCGCTGCCAGTGTACTTTATGACTTTGGGGTTTTATGCCTGAAACAGGAGGGCATTTCAATCAGCCTGGGGCGATAACGCCGTAAAATGAATACTTTGTCATACTTTCGCTGCAATAACATCTCTGCGAGACGGCTTAACATGCCTGTTGTAAACTGTGAGCCAAAGCGTTGTTTAACCAAGGTGGGACTCGTGGAATTGTTGTCTGAATATGGTTTGTTTTTGGCGAAAATCGTCACCGTTGTGGTGGCGATTGCGGCTATTGCCGCCATTATTGTCAATGTTGCTCAACGTAATAAACGCCAGCGTGGCGAGTTACGGGTCAACAATCTCAGCGAACAGTATAAGGAGATGAAAGAAGAACTGGCTGCTGCGCTGATGGATCCACATCAGCAAAAACAGTGGCACAAAGCGCAGAAGAAAAAGCACAAGCAAGAAGCGAAGGCAGCGAAAGCAAAAGCCAAACTGGGCGAGGTGACAGCCGAAAGCAAGCCTCGAGTCTGGGTGCTGGATTTCAAAGGCAGCATGGACGCCCATGAAGTGAACGCGCTACGTGAAGAGGTCACTGCGGTACTCGCGGCATTTAAACCGCAGGATCAGGTCGTTCTGCGTCTGGAAAGCCCCGGTGGCATGGTACATGGTTACGGCCTGGCGGCTTCACAGTTGCAGCGCCTGCGCGATAAAAATATTCCTTTAACCGTTACGGTAGACAAAGTGGCTGCCAGCGGCGGTTACATGATGGCCTGTGTGGCGGATAAAATTGTTTCAGCGCCGTTTGCAATTGTTGGCTCTATTGGTGTTGTGGCGCAAATGCCCAACTTTAACCGCTTCCTGAAAAGCAAAGATATTGATATCGAACTGCACACTGCCGGGCAGTATAAGCGCACGCTGACAGTGCTGGGTGAAAACACCGAAGAAGGGCGCGAGAAATTCCGCGAAGAACTGAACGAAACGCATCAGTTATTTAAAGATTTTGTGAAGCGTATGCGTCCGTCTCTGGACATTGAAATGGTGGCAACCGGTGAACACTGGTACGGACAACAGGCGGTGGAGAAAGGCCTGGTTGACGAAATCAACACCAGTGATGAAGTGATCCTTAGCCTGATGGAAGGTCGTGAAGTGGTCAATGTACGCTATATGCAGCGTAAACGGTTGATCGATCGATTCACTGGCAGCGCGGCAGAGAGCGCCGACCGGTTGTTGCTACGCTGGTGGCAACGCGGGCAAAAACCGTTGATGTAAAAGATAAACGCGAGGGTAAAACCTCGCGTTTTTCTTTAATCGACCAGATGGTATTTTTCCGAGAGTACATGGGCCAGGTGTTTGAACATATTAAACACCGCGGTGCTTTTCGCTGTCGGCAATCCTTGTTCATCTAAAAAATAATCGCCGCTAAACACCAGCACGCCATTACGCTGCGTGACGCCGGTGGCTTCAATCCCTGCGAGCGTATCCTCATGCTCACGTATGATTTTGTTAGCCTCTTTCAACAGCGTTTCGCGGTCGATGGGTTGTGTCTCTTTGTTCATTATTTACTCCTTAAACAAGGACATTAGTCTACGCCAGGCATGGCTTGCAGACAAATATACCACGCTGACGGCAAGAGCGCCTTACTGGCAACTTTGGATTTTGCATGCTAATAAAGTTGCGTAACGGATTTTATCAGGTACAGTGTGACGCTTTCGTCAATCTGGCAATAGATTTGCTTGACATTCGACCAAAATTACGTCGTGCTATAGCGCCTGTAGGCCAAGACCTGTTAACTCAGTCACCTGAATTATCGTGAACAGAGTCACGACAAGGGGTTGATATCCGCAGAGAGCGAGTCCATATCGGTAACTCGTTGCCAGTGGAAGGTTTATCAATGTGCGACGCATTCCTGGAAGAATCAAATTAGGTAAGGTGAATATGGGTAAAGCTCTTGTCATCGTTGAGTCCCCGGCAAAAGCCAAAACGATCAACAAGTATCTGGGTAGTGACTACGTGGTGAAATCCAGTGTCGGTCACATCCGCGATTTGCCGACCAGTGGCTCAGCAGCCAAAAAGAGTGCCGACTCTACCTCCACCAAGACGGCTAAAAAGCCTAAAAAGGATGAACGTGGCGCTCTCGTCAACCGTATGGGGGTTGACCCGTGGCACAATTGGGAGGCGCACTATGAAGTGTTGCCAGGTAAAGAGAAGGTCGTCTCTGAACTGAAACAACTGGCTGAAAAAGCCGACCACATCTATCTCGCAACCGACCTTGACCGCGAAGGGGAAGCCATTGCATGGCACCTGCGGGAAGTGATTGGTGGTGATGATGCGCGCTATAGCCGAGTGGTATTTAACGAAATTACGAAAAACGCGATTCGTCAGGCATTTAACAAGCCAGGTGAGCTGAATATCGATCGTGTTAATGCCCAGCAGGCGCGTCGCTTTATGGACCGCGTGGTGGGGTATATGGTTTCTCCGCTGCTGTGGAAAAAAATTGCTCGTGGTCTGTCTGCCGGGCGTGTGCAGTCGGTGGCGGTCCGCCTGGTGGTTGAACGTGAGCGTGAAATTAAAGCGTTCGTACCGGAAGAGTTCTGGGAAGTGGATGCCAGCACGACCACGCCATCCGGCGAGGCATTGGCTTTGCAGGTGACCCATCAGAATGACAAACCGTTCCGTCCGGTCAATAAAGAACAAACTCAGGCTGCGGTAAGTCTGCTGGAAAAAGCGCGCTATAGCGTGCTGGAACGTGAAGACAAACCGACCACCAGTAAACCTGGCGCTCCTTTTATTACCTCTACGCTGCAACAGGCTGCCAGCACCCGTCTTGGTTTTGGCGTGAAAAAGACCATGATGATGGCGCAGCGTCTGTATGAAGCAGGCTATATCACTTACATGCGTACCGACTCCACTAACCTGAGTCAGGACGCGGTAAATATGGTTCGCGGTTATATCAGCGATAACTTTGGTAATAAATATCTGCCGGAAAGTCCGAATCAGTACGCCAGCAAAGAAAACTCACAGGAAGCGCACGAAGCGATTCGTCCTTCTGACGTCAATGTGATGGCGGAATCGCTGAAGGATATGGAAGCGGACGCACAGAAACTTTACCAGTTAATCTGGCGTCAGTTTGTTGCCTGTCAGATGACCCCGGCGAAATATGACTCCACGACGCTGACCGTTGGTGCGGGCGATTTCCGCCTGAAAGCACGCGGACGTATTCTGCGCTTTGATGGCTGGACGAAAGTAATGCCTGCGCTGCGTAAAGGCGATGAAGATCGTATTTTACCGGCGGTCGATAAAGGCGACTCCCTGTCGCTTGTTGAACTGACTCCGGCACAGCACTTTACCAAGCCGCCAGCCCGTTTCAGCGAAGCCTCGCTGGTTAAAGAACTGGAAAAACGCGGTATTGGTCGTCCGTCTACCTATGCGTCGATTATTTCGACCATTCAGGATCGTGGCTATGTGCGTGTGGAAAACCGTCGATTCTATGCGGAAAAAATGGGTGAAATCGTAACCGATCGCCTGGAAGAAAATTTCCGCGAATTAATGAATTACGACTTCACCGCGCAGATGGAAAACAGTCTCGACCAGGTGGCAAATCACGAAGCGGAATGGAAAGCCGTACTGGATCACTTCTTCTCGGATTTCACCCAGCAGCTTGATAAAGCGGAAAAAGATCCGGAAGAGGGCGGTATGCGCCCGAACCAGATGGTTCTGACCAGCATTGACTGCCCGACTTGTGGTCGCAAAATGGGTATTCGTACAGCGAGCACCGGGGTATTCCTTGGCTGTTCTGGCTATGCGCTGCCGCCGAAAGAGCGTTGCAAAACCACCATTAACCTGGTGCCGGAAAACGAAGTACTGAACGTACTGGAAGGCGAAGACGCTGAAACTAACGCCCTGCGCGCCAAACGTCGTTGCCCGAAATGCGGCACGGCGATGGACAGCTATCTCATCGATCCAAAACGTAAGTTGCATGTTTGTGGTAATAACCCAACCTGCGATGGTTACGAGATCGAAGAGGGCGAATTCCGCATTAAAGGTTATGACGGCCCGATCGTTGAGTGTGAAAAATGTGGCTCTGAAATGCACCTGAAAATGGGGCGTTTCGGTAAATACATGGCCTGCACCAACGAAGAGTGCAAAAATACGCGTAAGATTTTACGTAACGGCGAAGTGGCACCACCGAAAGAAGATCCGGTTCCGCTGCCAGAATTAGCGTGCGAAAAATCGGATGCTTATTTCGTGCTCCGTGACGGCGCTGCTGGAGTGTTCCTGGCTGCCAACACCTTCCCGAAATCTCGTGAAACGCGTGCGCCGTTGGTTGAAGAGCTTTATCGCTTCCGCGACCGTCTGCCGGAAAAACTGCGTTATCTGGCGGAGGCTCCGCAGCAAGATCCAGACGGTAATAAGACAATGGTTCGCTTTAGCCGTAAAACCAAACAGCAATATGTCTCTTCGGAAAAAGACGGAAAGGCAACTGGCTGGTCAGCATTTTATGTTGATGGCAAATGGGTTGAAGGGAAAAAATAACCTTTAAGCCTGTCAGGTTTTTATAAACAAAGGGTCGCAAAAGCGGCCCTTTTTCATTGCATATTATTTTTTCTACACACCTATACACTAAAGCTATAAATGATATAGTGGTTATAGTTATCACTTTTTTTATTATTAAATCGTATTAGTCACCCGCCAGGTGTGGCGAAAAAACGATGTTCTGATGGCGTCTAATTGGATGGTTTAACATGAAATTACAACAACTTCGCTATATTGTTGAGGTAGTCAATCATAACCTGAATGTCTCCTCAACGGCTGAAGGACTTTACACATCACAACCCGGGATCAGTAAGCAAGTCAGAATGTTGGAAGATGAACTGGGCATTCAAATTTTTTCCCGTAGCGGTAAGCACCTGACGCAGGTAACCCCCGCAGGGCAGGAAATTATCCGTATTGCTCGTGAAGTGTTGTCAAAGGTCGACGCCATTAAATCGGTAGCCGGTGAACACACCTGGCCTGATAAAGGTTCGCTGTATATTGCCACTACCCATACTCAGGCACGTTATGCGCTGCCAAATGTCATTAAAGGCTTTATCGAGCGTTATCCTCGCGTTTCTTTGCATATGCATCAGGGCTCTCCGACACAAATTGCTGATGCAGTCTCTAAAGGTAATGCTGATTTCGCAATTGCCACGGAAGCCCTGCATTTATATGAAGATTTAGTGATGTTGCCGTGCTACCACTGGAACCGGGCCATTGTGGTAACCCCGGATCATCCTCTGGCGGGTAAAAAGGAAATCACGATTGAGGAACTGGCGCAGTATCCGCTAGTAACGTATACCTTCGGCTTTACCGGCCGTTCCGAACTGGACACAGCCTTTAACCGCGCAGGACTGACGCCGCGAATTGTCTTCACAGCAACTGATGCTGACGTCATTAAAACCTACGTTCGTCTTGGGCTGGGAGTAGGGGTCATTGCCAGCATGGCGGTCGATCCGGTTTCAGACCCCGATCTGGTGCGTGTCGATGCACATGATATCTTCAGCCACAGCACAACTAAAATTGGTTTTCGCCGTAGTACGTTTTTACGCAGCTATATGTATGATTTCATTCAGCGTTTTGCGCCGCATTTAACGCGAGACGTCGTTGATGCCGCCGTTGCACTGCGTTCCAATGAAGAAATTGAAGTCATGTTCAAAGATATCAAATTGCCAGAAAAATAATTACCCACGTTATTTCCGGCATCTTTTTATGTGACAAAGGTGCCGGAATATATTCTCTATTCCTTTTTATTTGTTAGTCGCTCACAATATAAATATCCACAAAAAATTTATGGCAAATCGAGCATAAAGTAGTGTCTATTTATCCGCGTTGCAAACTCCACTCTTCAAATATCTATTTCAGGTCAAAAGATTGAATTATTCACTGGAAACGATTCGTAAATTCGCTGGATTTTTGACTAAAGTTTCATTAGGATTTGTCCTATCATTTGATTAATTATACCAATCGTTTAGCGTCTTGCTGATAAGTGATGGCGATTATATGAGGTTAGCAATGCCTTCTGGAAATCAGGCCCCCCGCCGGGACCCTGAATTAAAACGCAAAGCCTGGCTTGCGGTATTTCTTGGTTCTGCGCTCTTTTGGGTGGTTGTCGCACTGCTGATTTGGAAAGTGTGGGGATAACTATGGTCGTTCAGGAGCAACATCAGGAACCGTCACCATTATGTCAGCAGAATGACAATGCAACGGAAACGAAACGGGATTGTTCAGTCGTTATACCCCATAGCTGGAAACTAACACCGCAACAGCAAGCCTTTATAGAGATGTTTGCTGAAGATGTTCAGCAGAAACAATAATTATCATCATTCTTGTTACCCAATATATTAATGAATATAACGGCTTTTAATACACCACAGCAATAACAGGTTGAGTTATCTCAACATAAAGTAATAACAGTTAAGGGTGTAGCCTATGATCACTACAAATACGAAATACTGGTCCTGGATGGGCGCATTTTCTCTGTCGATGCTCTTCTGGGCCGAACTCCTCTGGATCGTTACTCACTGATCCCTGACCCCGCTGCGGCGGGGTTTTCTTTTGCGTTGCCACAAGGTTTCTCCTCTTTTATCAATTTGGGTTGTTATCAAATCGTTACGCGATGTTTGTGTTATCTTTAATATTCACCCTGAAGAGAATCAGGGCATCGCAACCCTGTTATTAAGGAGGAGCTATGTCGTCAACCCTACGAGAAGCCAGTAAGGACACGTTGCAGGCCAAAGATAAAACTTACCACTACTACAGCCTGCCGCTTGCTGCCAAATCACTGGGCGATATCACCCGTCTGCCCAAGTCACTCAAAGTTCTGCTCGAAAACCTGCTGCGCTGGCAGGATGGCAATTCGGTCACCGAAGAAGATATTCATGCGCTGGCGGGATGGCTGAAAAATGCCCATGCCGATCGCGAAATTGCCTACCGTCCAGCCAGAGTGCTGATGCAGGATTTTACCGGCGTACCTGCTGTTGTTGATCTTGCGGCGATGCGGGAAGCAGTAAAACGTCTCGGTGGCGATACCGCAAAGGTGAATCCGCTCTCACCGGTCGATCTGGTGATTGACCACTCGGTTACCGTCGATCGCTTTGGCGATGATGAGGCATTTGAGGAAAACGTACGCCTGGAAATGGAGCGCAACCACGAGCGTTATGTGTTTCTGAAATGGGGGCAACAGGCGTTCAGTCGTTTTAGCGTTGTGCCACCAGGCACTGGGATTTGCCACCAGGTGAACCTTGAATATCTCGGCAAAGCGGTGTGGAGTGAATTGCAGGAGGGGGAATGGATTGCTTATCCGGATACGCTCGTCGGCACCGACTCGCACACGACCATGATTAACGGTCTTGGTGTGTTGGGCTGGGGCGTTGGTGGAATCGAAGCGGAAGCGGCGATGTTAGGTCAGCCAGTTTCCATGCTTATTCCTGATGTGGTGGGCTTTAAACTCACCGGTAAACTGCGTGAAGGTATTACCGCCACCGACCTGGTGCTGACCGTTACTCAGATGCTACGTAAACATGGCGTAGTAGGTAAATTCGTCGAATTTTACGGTGATGGTCTGGATTCACTGCCACTGGCGGATCGTGCAACCATTGCCAATATGTCGCCGGAATATGGTGCGACCTGCGGCTTCTTCCCAATCGATGCTGTCACTCTCGATTACATGCGGTTAAGCGGCCGTAGTGAAGACCAGGTTGAACTGGTTGAGAAATATGCTAAAGCGCAGGGTATGTGGCGGAACGCAGGTGATGAACCGGTGTTTACCAGTACGCTTGAATTGAATATGAACGACGTAGTCGCTAGTCTTGCCGGTCCAAAGCGTCCACAAGATCGTGTTGCGCTGCCTGATGTGCCAAAAGCTTTTGCCGCCAGTAACGAACTGGAAGTCAACGCCACGCATAAAGATCGCCAGCCGGTAGATTATGTTATGAACGGGCATCAGTATCAGTTGCCTGATGGTGCAGTGGTTATTGCTGCGATAACGTCGTGTACCAATACCTCTAACCCCAGCGTGCTGATGGCGGCCGGATTACTGGCGAAAAAAGCCGTCACCCTGGGGCTGAAACGACAACCGTGGGTCAAAGCGTCTCTCGCGCCTGGCTCGAAAGTGGTTTCTGACTATCTGGCAAAAGCCAAACTGACGCCGTATCTTGATGAACTGGGCTTTAACCTTGTGGGCTATGGTTGTACCACCTGTATTGGTAACTCTGGTCCGTTGCCCGATCCTATCGAAACCGCGATCAAAAAGGGCGATTTAACCGTTGGCGCGGTACTGTCTGGCAACCGTAACTTTGAAGGACGTATTCATTCGCTGGTTAAAACCAACTGGTTGGCTTCGCCGCCGCTGGTGGTTGCCTATGCACTGGCGGGCAATATGAATATCAACCTGGCTTCCGAACCTCTGGGGCACGATCGTAAAGGCGATCCGGTATATCTGAAAGATATCTGGCCATCGGCTCAAGAGATTGCTCGCGCTGTTGCGCAAGTCTCCACTGAAATGTTCCGTAAGGAGTACGCGGAAGTTTTCGAAGGGACTGCGGAGTGGAAGGAGATTAAGGTTGTACGATCAGATACCTACGGATGGCAGGATGATTCGACCTACATTCGCTTATCGCCTTTCTTTGATGAAATGCAGGCAACCCCTGCGCCAGTGGAAGATATTCACGGCGCGCGAATTCTGGCAATGCTGGGTGATTCGGTTACCACTGACCATATCTCTCCGGCAGGCAGCATTAAGCCTGATAGCCCCGCGGGTCGATATCTACAAGGTCGTGGTGTTGAGCGTAAAGATTTTAACTCCTACGGTTCGCGTCGTGGTAACCATGAAGTGATGATGCGCGGCACGTTCGCCAATATTCGCATTCGTAACGAAATGGTGCCTGGTGTTGAAGGGGGGATGACGCGCCATCTACCAGGCAATGATGTTATCTCTATTTATGATGCGGCGATGCGCTATCAGCAAGAGAAAACACCGCTGGCGGTAATTGCCGGGAAAGAATATGGGTCAGGTTCGAGTCGAGACTGGGCGGCAAAAGGCCCGCGTCTGCTCGGTATTCGCGTGGTGATTGCAGAATCGTTTGAACGTATTCACCGTTCGAATTTAATCGGCATGGGTATTTTGCCGCTGGAGTTCCCGCAAGGTGTGACGCGTAAATCGTTAGGGCTGACGGGGGAAGAGAAGATTGATATTGCCGATCTGCAAAATCTGCAACCTGGCGCTACGGTTCCTGTGACACTAACGCGAGCTGGTGGTGTGCAGGACGTTGTGCCGTGCCGTTGTCGCATCGACACTGCAACAGAATTAACCTATTACCAGAACGACGGTATTTTGCATTATGTCATTCGTAATATGTTGAAGTAATCCAGCTTTATTTGCCGGATGTGGATCATCCGGCAAATATACTAAGTCTGTAGCGAACAGGGTTATTTGTTGAGCAAATGGCCCATTTTCTCGGCTTTAGTATCGAGATAGTGTTCATTATTTGGGTTACGGCCAACAATCAACGGCACGCGCTCAACAATGTTGATACCTGCTTCGGTCAGAATTTCGACTTTTTTCGGGTTGTTGGTTAACAGACGGACTTCATTGACGCCCAGTAACTTGAACATGTCGGCGCAGAGGGTGAAATCACGTTCATCAGCGGCGAAACCTAACTGATGATTGGCCTCTACAGTATCGTAACCTTGATCCTGTAACGCATAAGCACGGATTTTATTCAACAAACCGATGTTACGTCCTTCCTGACGGTGGTACAGCAAAATACCACGGCCTTCTTCGGCAATATGCGTCAGTGCCGCTTCAAGCTGGAAGCCACAATCGCAGCGCAAGCTGAACAGGGCATCACCGGTCAGACACTCAGAATGGACGCGTGCCAGGACAGGAGTATGTCCTGAAATGTCGCCATAAACTAACGCGACATGATCGTGTCCGGTTGCCAGTTCTTCAAATCCCACCATCAGGAAATCGCCCCATGGGGTTGGCAGTTTGGCTTCTGCCACACGTTTAAGCTGCATGAAATTCTCCAGATAATGCTGGTTCTGTATTGGCTTATTTTGCCATAACGCGAAGGGGTTCTCCTAATCGCGACGCGCCAATCGTTCACTGAATGGCACAAATCTGTCAATTTTTACTGGAGCAGGCATTTTCAGTTATGATTGTGGGAATTATAAAAAAGGAGAGGCCATGCGTTCGATTGCCAGACGTACCGCAGTGGGAGCTGCACTATTACTTGTAATGCCGGTAGCTGTATGGATTTCTGGCTGGCGTTGGCAACCAGGAGATCAAAGTTGGCTGTTAAAAGCGGCCTTTTGGGTCACTGAAACCGTTACTCAGCCTTGGGGCGTCATTACACATCTGATTTTATTCGCTTGGTTTCTCTGGTGTCTGCGTTTTCGCCTCAAAGCCGCAATTATGCTGTTTACCATTCTGGCTGCGGCGATCCTCATTGGACAAGGCGTGAAATCCTGGATAAAAGATAAAGTTCAGGAGCCGCGCCCCTTTGTGATATGGCTGGAAAAAACACATCATATTCCGGTTGAGGAGTTCTACACTTTAAAGCGTGCGGAACGCGGAAGTTTAGTGAAAGAACAGTTGGCTGCAGAAAATAATATACCGGGCTATTTACGCTCTCACTGGCAGAAAGAGACGGGTTTTGCCTTTCCTTCCGGTCACACGATGTTTGCTGCCAGTTGGGCGCTGCTGGCCGTTGGGTTACTGTGGCCGCGTCGGCGAACTTTCACCATTGCACTCTTGCTGGTTTGGGCCACGGGAGTCATGGGAAGCCGCCTACTGCTCGGGATGCATTGGCCGCGTGATTTGGTGGTGGCTACATTGATTTCGTGGGCGCTGGTGGCGGTGGCAACCTGGCTTGCACAACGAATTTGTGGGCCATTAACACCACCTCCGGAAGAAAATCGTGAGATAGCGCAACGAGAAGAAGAAAGTTAACGCTGGTTGATTTTCTGATTTTCGCCCTTAAATCACCAACAATGCACGTAGTTGCCATTTCGCAGTCGGCGTGAAAATGGTACTTTAAAGGGCTATTGCGGTAAGTTGACCATAATTTATGCGCTCTAACCACATAACGGGAAGTAATGTGAAATATTTACTCATTTTCTTATTGGTGTTGGCGATTTTCGTGATTTCGGTCACGTTAGGTGCGCAGAACGATCAACAGGTGACGTTTAACTATCTGTTAGCGCAAGGGGAGTATCGTATCTCTACTTTGCTGGCGGTATTGTTTGCTGCGGGCTTTGCTATCGGTTGGTTAATTTGCGGACTGTTCTGGCTGCGAGTTCGTGTTTCTCTGGCGCGTGCTGAACGTAAAATAAAGCGACTGGAAAACCAGCTTTCACCCGCGACTGATGTGGCGGTAGCGCCGCATGCGTCAGTGGCGAAGGAATAACCTTCTATGCTGGAGTTGTTGTTTCTGCTTTTGCCTGTAGCCGCTGCCTATGGCTGGTATATGGGCCGCAGAAGTGCGCAACAAAACAAGCAAGATGAAGCCAACCGCCTGTCACGTGATTACGTGGCGGGGGTTAACTTTCTGCTTAGCAATCAACAAGATAAAGCGGTGGACCTGTTCCTTGATATGCTCAAAGAGGACACTGGCACCGTTGAAGCCCACCTTACGCTCGGAAACTTGTTCCGATCCCGTGGCGAAGTCGATCGCGCAATTCGCATCCACCAAACCTTAATGGAAAGCGCCTCGCTGACCTATGAACAGCGCCTGTTGGCAATTCAGCAACTGGGTCGTGATTACATGGCTGCCGGGTTGTACGATCGTGCGGAAGATATGTTTAATCAATTGACTGATGAAACTGACTTCCGTGTTGGCGCTTTGCAACAACTCCTGCAAATCTACCAGGCCACCAGTGAATGGCAAAAGGCGATCGATGTCGCCGAACGTTTGGTTAAACTGGGTAAAGATAAACAGCGGGTCGAAATAGCTCATTTCTATTGTGAATTAGCTCTTCAATACATTGCCAGCGACGATCTCGATCGTGCCATGACCTTGCTGAAAAAAGGGGCGGCGGCCGACAAAAACAGCGCGCGCGTATCCATCATGATGGGGCGTGTGTTTATGGCCAAAGGCGAGTACGGCAAAGCCGTCGAAAGCCTGCAACGCGTTATTTCTCAGGACAGAGAACTGGTCAGCGAAACGCTGGAAATGCTGCAAACCTGCTATCAGCAACTGGGTAAAACTGCCGAATGGGCAGAGTTTCTCCAGCGAGCGGTGGAAGAAAATACGGGTGCTGATGCTGAACTGATGCTTGCTGACATCATTGAATCGCGTGACGGGAGCGATGCAGTTCAGGTTTATATTACGCGCCAGTTGCAACGTCACC
This sequence comes from Escherichia sp. E4930, assembly GCF_005845405.1. NCBI lineage: Bacteria > Pseudomonadati > Pseudomonadota > Gammaproteobacteria > Enterobacterales > Enterobacteriaceae > Escherichia > Escherichia sp. E4930. Next base: position 375,850 of record NZ_VCDZ01000003.1, read on the forward strand.
CAACCATGCGCGTGTTCCACAAATTGATGGATTACCACCTCAATGAAGCGGAAGAAGGGCGTGCAAAAGAGAGCCTGATGGTGCTGCGCGATATGGTTGGTGAGAAGGTACGCAGTAAGCCGCGTTATCGCTGCCAGAAGTGTGGTTTTACCGCTTATACCCTCTACTGGCATTGTCCGTCCTGTCGGGCCTGGTCGACCATTAAACCAATTCGTGGTCTGGACGGCCTGTAGTTTTTAAAAAAAATCGACTTTAGTTACAACATACTAATGGTTGTTATCAACAAATGTGCTTCGGTAACGCCTGCATGGAAAAGCCTGACAGGGGAGAAATCGCAACTGTTAATTTTTTATTTCCACGGGTAGAATGCACGCCGTTTACCTTTTTCGCGCCACTTCCGGTGCCCATCATCAAGAAGGTCTGGTCATGACGTTAACTGCTTCATCTTCTTCCCGCGCTGTTACGCGTTCTCCCGTCGTTGTTGCCCTTGATTATAATAATCGTGATGCTGCGCTGGCATTTGTCGACAAAATCGACCCACGCGATTGTCGTCTGAAAGTTGGCAAAGAGATGTTTACGCTGTTTGGGCCACAGTTTGTCCGTGAACTGCAAGAGCGTGGTTTTGATATCTTCCTTGACCTGAAATTTCACGACATTCCCAACACAGCAGCGCACGCCGTGGCCGCAGCGGCTGACTTAGGTGTGTGGATGGTGAATGTTCATGCCTCTGGCGGGGCGCGTATGATGACCGCTGCTCGTGAGGCGCTGGTTCCGTTTGGCAAAGACGCGCCGTTGTTAATAGCGGTAACTGTGCTGACTAGCATGGAATCAAGCGATCTGGCGGATCTCGGCGTGACACTGTCACCAGCGGATTATGCAGAGCGTCTGGCGGCGCTGACACAAAAATGTGGTCTTGATGGCGTGGTGTGTTCTGCCCAGGAAGCCGTTCGTTTTAAACAAGCGTTTGGTCAGGACTTCAAACTGGTTACGCCGGGTATTCGTCCGCAGGGGAGTGATGCTGGAGACCAGCGCCGTATTATGACGCCAGAACAGGCGCTGGCAGCTGGGGTTGATTATATGGTGATTGGTCGCCCGGTGACGCAATCTGCGGATCCAGCGCAAACGCTGAAAGCGATCAACGCCTCGTTACAGCGGAGTGCATAATGAGTGATTCCAACAGCCGTCTGGTCTATTCAACGGAGACTGGACGTATCGATGAACCGAAAGTAGCCCCTGTACGCCCTAAAGGTGATGGCGTTGTGCGTATTCAACGTCAAACCAGCGGCCGCAAAGGTAAGGGTGTTTGCCTGATTACAGGTGTTGATCTCGATGAAGCTGAACTGATAAAGCTAGCGGCAGAACTGAAGAAAAAATGCGGCTGCGGAGGGTCAGTAAAAGAAGGAATTATCGAAATTCAGGGTGATAAGCGTGATTTATTAAAATCAATGCTTGAAGCGAAAGGCATGAAGGTAAAACTCGCAGGCGGTTAACAAAAAAAGCCACGAAAATATTCGTGGCTTTCGTTTATTTTACTGTGTGTATTATTCAGTTATTTCGTACTGAACAGAGTTAAGCGTATTATAATTGCGAGTCGCTAATCGACATTTATTTACGATTATTTACCGACCTGGTGACCGATAATACCACCGACTGCTGCACCGCCTAACGTACCCAGCGTGCTGCCATCAGTTAGTACTGCGCCACCTAAAGCACCTGCACCCGCACCGATTGCGGTATTACGATCTCGTTTAGACCAGTTAGAACAGGCACTCAGAGACATAGCCAGCGTAATCGCCAGAACAGCCGCGGTCATTTTTTTGCTCGTTACAAACATAATACTCTCTCCTGAATTTATGATTCACGGAAGTAAGCTCTCTTTAACTATAATAGTTAAGACGCTTTCTGAAAAAGTTATTTTCCGTGAAATCCTCTCGCGCAGGGTTATATCACGCAGGTGACAGTCACTTCCTGTTATATCGCTAATGTTAAGTTTACAACTTTGAAGTTTTAAGGACAGGTAAATAGTCTTAATTAACAACCAGGAATCATCTTAGAGCGGATGATTTGCGAAAGTGCAAATCATCCGTAGAGGAGGGGAAATTAATTGTTGATGACGTGAACCGTCAGTCTATTATGCTCAAGATGCAACAGGTGGCTGGCAGGTATCTTCGAGTCGGTAATGACCCGTTTGATTTTCTCAACAGGGCCGATGGAGTAAGAATGTACGGCACCAAATTTTGAGCTGTCCGTCAGAACGATTGCTTCGCACTCTTTTTCCAACACGGCATTGACTACGTCGGTACGCATCATATCGCGTCCAGTAAATCCAGTTTCAGGTTGCCAGCCATCAATACCAATAAATGCCTTACTGAAATGAACCTGCTGGATACACTGACGTGTCAGAGGGCCAACCATGCTTTCGCTTTTTTTCTGGTACACGCCACCAAGTAGAATGACTTCACAGGGTGCGTCTTTCAACAAATGCGCAATGTAGCTGCTAACCGTAATGATGGTAACATCTTTCTTCTGTTCGCCTAACGTGCGAGCCAGAAGGGCATTGCTGCTGCCATTTTCAATAAAGATAGTTTCACCTGACTGAACCAGAGAGGCCGCAAACTCGGCAAGTTCACGCTTCAACGTATAATTACTCATCATCCGGGTTTCAACATCATCGCTATCAAGCGAAACTGCAAAACCATGCGCGCGGCGCAGATAACTCAGTTTTTCGAGGGTGTTGAGATCCTGGCGAATAGTAACTTCAGAAACACCCGTGGCTTTTGCCAGTTCGGTTACGCTAACCTGACCCTGGTCAATGACCATCTGTAGAATTGTTTGTTGTCGGGAATTCATCGCTGTAATTCTTATAACGTTATAATATTTAATAAAAAAGCTGACGCGCCTGGCATCCTTTTCTGCTAAATGGAAAGCCTGAAAGCACGACTGTTAAATCTCCCACGGTGCCTTCGGGATGTCTGGCGTAGATGCAGCAACCTGGCGCAAGAGTTCTGCTTTAAGTATCTCGAGATTATGGATCGCAGAGTGGTGATCGCCCGCCACAAGGATATCTAACACAATATCAATACGTTCGGCAACGCGCTGGGCATCAAATTCAGACATGAGGGCATCCTTATGGCAAATAAAGGCAAAAATGAATAATGCAAAAATTGCCACTAAAAGAGAAGCGTATAGTGGCAAAGGCTAATTATCATTCGGAAATGTGATAAATAATGAGATTATGTATCGTTAAATGTTTATATCCGTCTCTTTATGACCGCTTTAGATAACGTTTAAACCAGCGCTCGAAGGCCGCGGCAGGCATTGGTTTGGCAAACAAAAATCCCTGCCTCTCATTGATGCCATTTTTGGTTAAAAAGGCATCTTCTTTTGTGCTTTCCACGCCTTCGGCGATGACTTGCAGATTCAATGCCTGGGCGACGGCGACAATCGCGCGCACTAATGACTGCGAGACAGGTTGTTTGTGAATATTACGGACAAAAGCCTGGTCAAGTTTAATCGCATCAATGGGAAAGCGGGCCAGTTGCGAAAGCGAAGAGTAGCCAGTGCCAAAATCATCCAAATGCACTTGTGCGCCTAACTGACTAAATTGCTGGATAACGGAGAGGGCGAGTTCATCATTTTCTATCAGACAGCTTTCAGTTAACTCGATATCAATAGGGCAGTATTCAAAATTCAGTTTTTGAAGAACCTGCTTCAGATCGGTAAAAAGAGTTTGATCGGCAAACTGGCGCGCAGAGATGTTCACCGCTACCCGCAGATTAATGCCTTTATCACGCCATTTTGCCACCTGACGCACCACATCGAGAATCACCCAACGTCCTAATGGAACAATTAGTCCAGACTCTTCTGCATAGGAAATAAAGTCTAACGGGGGAATGAGTCCGCGTTCAGGCGACTGCCAGCGCACCAACGCTTCCAGGCTTCGTACTTCACCGCGCCAGGTGATTTTCGGTTGATAATGTATCACTAACTGATCGTTTTCCAGCGCCTTACGCAGGTTGGTATCAAGCCAAAGATATTCGAAAACCCGTTGGTTCATTTCTGGCGAAAAAACACAGAACTGTCCGCGCCCACCTTCTTTTGCGGTGTACATTGCGGTATCGGCATGGCGAATAATGGCAGCGCTGTCCATACCATGTTGTGGCGAAAGTGAAATACCGACTGAACAGCCGGTATAGACTTCAATTAAACCAATGCGGAAGGGTTGGCGAAGTCGGGTTAAAATACGCGATGCCATCGCTTCCAGTGCGCTTTGTGAAGTATTGGGTGCCAGTACCAGAAACTCATCCCCGCCAGGACGCGCCAGCACCTGATCTTGTTCAAGGCAGCTTAAAATGGCCAGTGACACCTCACGTAATAACTGGTCGCCAAATAAATGCCCGTAAGCGTCGTTTACCTTTTTAAAATTGTCTAAATCAAGATATACAACACCAACCTTGCAGTCGTTAGCTTGAACAATGGCATGATCGATTAACGCCTGCATGGCGTTACGATTCGGTAGTCCAGTGATGCTGTCGGTATTTGCCAGTATGCGAAGTCGTTCCTGGGCGCGACGCTCTTCGGTAATATCGGTGCCGGAACAGATTAAATAGATCTCATTTTTGCCGCTACCGCTGTGCACAAATTTGTTGCGAAACAGAAATAGCCGTTGACCTTTGCGCGTTGGTATCCAGAGCTCAATTTCATAAGCGTTACCACTGCGAAAAAAGCCACGGTTATTGCGGCTGGATGCTGCAGCTTCACGACGACTCATAAACAGCTTAAATACGCTCTGCCCAATGACATCGTGCTCTTTGAAACCTGTGTATTCTTCACATAATCGGTTAAACCGTTGGATATTTCCCCGGCTGTCAAGAATGACTATCGCGGAATGAGCTTCAGACACTACCTGTTCAGCAAAAGAGAGTCCATGCGATAAATCGCGGGCTACTGCCAGTGTGTCATGCCATGCAGACGCGTTGCCGCCCCATTCGCGCTTATTGATTTTTCGTCCAACCAGATGCACAGAAAGATCGCTCTCATTGACGGTCAGACTCATCATCAAGCTGGAAGTGATGACCGTCATTTCCCTGATGCGAGCAGCCTGTTCGGCAGATAACTGCAAAGTACGTTCAGGTTCTGTGGTTTCGGTGGTGGAAAAGCGCAAAACATCGCTGCTTTCCGATAAACGCCAGTATGGGTTGTGCGATCCGAGAAAGTTGTACAACGTTGTGGACTCCCTAACTGTTTTCATGAAGCGTGTCTTCCGGTTAACAGCGGAGTTCGCGATTAAAAGAAAGGTCCAACATGAATTACATAAAATTAGCGACGGCTAAACGTATTGTTTTATTTATATATTTATTTGTAATCCAGTTTTGGAAAAACGCCAGTTTACAAACGAAAGTCTGTGAAAAAAATCTGGGGGGATAAAAACGAATGCGGAGACGAGTAAAGTAAACGGCCCATCCGTAATGAATGGGCCGCAAAAGAATATTACGCTACCGGACGAGCAATAATGCTGCGAGTTTCCATACGAACTTCGGCAATAGTGACGTCGATAACATCGGTTACCTTGTAAACCGTTTCACCTTTAATTTGCACGGTGCCATTTTCCTGACTGCAAACCAGTTCATCACGCACAGCGTGTAAGAAAGGCGCAGGAATAAAAGCGATAGCGCCGTTATCAACCAGACGCACACGCATGCCGCCACGGCTGATATCGACAATTTCCGCCGCAAAACGGGTATCGGTCCCGGCTTTGTCTTTCAGGAAGCGTGCGTATAACCAATCACCGACATCACGTTCCGCCATCCGGTTGAGACGACGACGCTCTGCCATTTGGACGGTGATTTCATCCTGCGGACGCGTCGCCGTTTCGCCTTTAATGATCGCTTTCAGCAGACGATGGTTGATCATGTCGCCATATTTACGGATCGGTGAGGTCCAGGTGGCATACGCTTCCAGGCCGAGGCCAAAGTGAGGGCCTGGTTCAGTGCTGATTTCGGCAAAGGACTGGAAACGACGAATACGGCTGTCGAGGAAACCGGTTGGTTGCGCATCCAGTTCGCGACGCAGCTTGCAGAAACCATCCAGCGTGAGCACTTCTTCAGCATCGACATGCAGACCGTGCGTTTTTAGCAATGCTGCCAGCGCTTCAGCATTTGCTGGATCAAAGCCCATATGCACGTTATAGATACCAAAACCGAGCTTATCGCGCAGTACGCGGGCAGCACAAATGTTAGCAGCAATCATCGCTTCTTCGACGATACGGTTGGCAATACGACGAGGCTCGGCGACGATATCCAGCACTTCACCTTTTTCACCGAGAATAAAACGGTAATCCGGGCGATCTTTAAACACCAGTGCATGGTTATGGCGCCACTCGCCGCGACGCTGGCAAATTTGCGCCAGAAGGCGAATTTGTTCGGCAATGGCCTCACTTTCTGGCTGCCAGTCGCCGGTGTTTTCCAGCCAGTCGGAAACCTGGTCATAAACCAGTTTCGCTTTGGACTCGATAGTCGCGGCAAAGAACTCGATATTGTCTTCAATGGTGCCATCTGCGGAGAGCGTCATCCGACACGCCAGTACCGGGCGAACTTCATTGGCGCGCAGTGAGCAGAGATCGTCGGAAAGCTCACGCGGCAGCATTGGGATGTTGAAACCTGGCAGATAGTTGGTGAATGCACGAACTTTTGCCGCTTTGTCCAGTTTGCTACCTTCTGCAATCCACGCGGTTGGATCGGCAATCGCCACGATCAGTTGCAGTTTGTCATCCGGGAGCGCCTTCGCGAAGAGGGCGTCATCCATATCTTCCGTGCTGGCGCTATCGATGGTGACAAAATCCAGTGCAGTCAGATCTTCGCGCACCAGACCTTCGTCGAGCATTTCAGTAGCAACGCCGTTCGGCGCTTCTTTTTCCAGGTTATGACGTGCCAGAGTTACCCACCACGGCACGAAGTGATCGTCGCCAAAAGTGATGTACTGCGTGAGTTCTGCATAGAAAGAACGATCGCCTTTCAATGGATGACGGCGCATTTCGGCAACTGCCCAGTCGCCTTCTTTAAATTCATGTGTCAGGCCACGGGCTGCGCGGCAAGGAATGGCATCTTTCAATAATGGATGATCAGGGACAATGGCCAGACGGTCATTCTTGCCCTGAACTTTACCCACGAAGCGGGTTAGAAAAGGTTCAACCAGTTCTTCTGGTTCGGCAGATTCACGATCTTTTTCGCTGTGGATGACTGCGATAATTCTGTCGCCATGCATCACTTTTTTCATTTGCGGCGGCGGAATGAAATAACTTTTCTGTGCATCGACTTCCAGGAAGCCAAAGCCTTTTTCAGTGGCTTTTACCACCCCTTCAGCGCGGGGCGTCTGGGAATGCAGTTGCTGTTTAAGCTGCGCTAGCAGCGGGTTGTCCTGAAACATAATTGTCTATTTTGGTGGCCATTAGAGCGGCTGACAGTTTTACGCGATTCTGTCTGACGCAGCAAGGTTAATATGTTTCACCCAACGCGATTTTTAAGCGATTGATCCAGCCACAAAGCCCGCTCCATACCAACAAATTAATAACCTGCGTTGATGATATTTCGTGTTCGAGTAATGGGCTGAACTGGGCGGCGCTAAAGCGATCGGGTGCTCGGGTCAGCCATTGTATCGCCTGAACGGTAGCACGCTCAACACAATGGCTATCAGCCCACCGATTAATTTCATTTTCGCCCTGACGTAGAATGAGGATTGCCTCTTTATATTCTGCTGTTGAATATGTTTGGCTAGCGAAGCAAGCGGCGCTGCCATTAATCCGCGCGGTTAACAACGTCGCAAGTTGATGGTTGGTTTTGGCGCTAACCAATGTGCTGGCGAATAGCTCCTCAAGGCGTGAAAGTAGAGCGGGGTGAAGATTGAGTATTTCGGTCAGTTGGCTGAGTTCAACCGACGAACTATTCACCGTATCTTCAGGTAATTTTTCTACGGCGTAGCAGGTACGCCAGCGAGTTGATTCATTCGCAAACAGTGAGGCATCGGCGTAGTTTTGCATCTCCAGACCGGGTAGCCAACGAACTGGTTGCTCGAGATAAGCCTGCAATGTGGCAATCACTCGTGCCTGAAAACCGACAAAGCCAATAATTTGGTTAATGAACACACAGTCCCAGGTGGTAAGGCCGACATCTTTAAGATGCTCACGGGACCGACCGTCGATAATAGATGGAGAGAAGGCCAGTTGGCGGGCATATTGTGTGATTTGCGCCAGCCGATGATTACTTTCCCTGGAGGAATCCGGTCCGGGAAGTGGTGTCAGGCGCGCGGAATAGTAGTTGCACAACCGCTGAATGCCGCAGACCTGGGCAACAGTCAGGGCTGTAGACAGGCGTTCATAAGCGGTGAATGTCTGCAAGCGGGTCACGGTTAGCTGATCCGGGAACAACGCTCCAGCGAGTGCACGTGCGGGTGCCAGCCATGACTGAAAGGGGGCCAGCGTTTGTTCCTCAAGAATCACGTCGAGCAAAAAAGGGTCGTTGACCTTTGCGGCTTCGGGTACAAGTGGCAGAACGTTATGCTCTGAAGTGCTGGATTGGATTTCATGATACCAGTGGCTTTTGCCTGAACTATGGCGTTGTTCCATGGGCGCTCCTTGGTCATAACGGAAATCGTTATCCTGACGCAAGGCGGGAAGGGGAGAAAGACGGATCGGCGATAACAAATATCAGAAAGGTATAACAGAGAAAATGGGCGGCAGAACGCCGCCCATCTTGACCAACAGAACGATTATTTCAGTTCCAGTTCGTTCATTGCCGCGATGCTGAAACCGCCGTCAACGTGGACCACTTCACCGGAGATACCGGCAGAGAGATCGGAACACAGGAACGCTGCGGAGTTACCCACATCTTCGATGGTAACGGTACGACGAATCGGCGTAACGGCTTCGCAGTGTGCCAGCATTTTACGGAAGTCTTTGATGCCGGAAGCGGCCAGCGTACGGATCGGACCTGCAGAAATGGCGTTAACACGCACACCTTCCGGCCCCATCGCGTTAGCCATATAGCGCACGTTAGCTTCCAGAGACGCTTTTGCCAGACCCATAACGTTGTAGTTCGGGATAGCGCGCTCAGCGCCCAGGTAGGAAAGGGTCAGCAGAGCAGAGCCCGGATTCAGCATGGAGCGGCAAGCTTTTGCCATTGCAACGAAGCTGTAGGAGCTAATGTCGTGGGCAATTTTGAAGCCTTCACGAGTTACGGCGTTAACATAGTCGCCATCCAGCTGATCGCCAGGTGCAAAACCAATAGAGTGTACGAAACCGTCAAATTTCGGCCAAACTTTACCCAGTTCAGCGAACATGGTGTCGATGCTGGCATCTTCGGCAACATCGCACTGCAGAACGATGTCAGAACCTAATTGAGCGGCAAATTCTTCTACGCGGCCTTTCAGTTTGTCGTTCTGGTAGGTGAATGCCAGTTCAGCTCCTTCGCGGTGCATCGCCTGAGCGATACCGTAGGCGATGGACAGTTTGCTGGCAACACCGGTTACCAGAATGCGCTTACCGGAAAGAAAACCCATAGCTTTAATCCTTATTGTTGATGCTTGTTGTGCCTGAAAATCAGGCGATTCGTCGTTTTAGTAAACAGTACGAACAGATAAACGGTTATTATAATCAACCTGGCTGTGGGTGGCTATAGTTGCGCTTTCTGTACCGGAGAGAATCAGCGGTCCAGAGCATTTTGCGACGCCTGCAAGGGGCCGGTTGTGGAAATATCTTATAGCGTCTGGCTTTAAAACTATTCGTATTACTTCCGGTAAGTTTGATGATAAAACAGACGCGGATTTATCAGGTCCGGCGTTTGTTGTGTCATCGGCGATTAATAATCTGGCGCCAATCAGTCGCTGTCTTATCTCTGACAAATAGCCTCCAATTTAATATTGTCAACTATCTTCACAGAATCTCCACAATCTCTTCATTATCAGAATATACACCATGAATAAGATAAAAATACTTTCCCTCACTTTGGAGGAATGTATAATTAGCCAAAATGAGAATGATCGTTCTCACTAAGTGGAAGGCCAGGAGACAGAAATGACCAGCAAGCTGGAGATACGTCACAAACAGCGTCAGGATGAAATCATTAATGCCGCCCGTCGGTGTTTTCGTCGCTGCGGTTTTCACGCCGCCAGTATGTCGCAAATTGCCAGCGAAGCTCAGCTTAGCGTGGGTCAGATATATCGTTACTTCGCCAATAAAGACGCCATTATTGAAGAGATGGTTCGCCGTATCATCGACTTTCGTATTGCCCAGATGGACATTGACGCGCGTACCGATCACTTCCCGGAAGTTCTTGCTTTGCGGAAATCCTTAAATGAGGACGACGACGCGTTGATGCTGGAAGTGGCTGCAGAAGCCACACGCAACCCACGGGTGATGGCGATGCTCGAGGAAGCTGATGCCAGAATGTTCGCTAACGGTTGTGCGCATATGAAAAGAATGCATCCCCATCTTAGCGACGAGCACATTCGTTGCTGCGTTGAAGTGCTTGCCACCATGATGGAAGGTACGGTTTATCGTCGCTTAACACCGCAAAAAAGCGATCCCCAACGTCTGCAAAAAATATATCAGGACATTGTTAGCATGTTGATAAATTAATAAGAAAAGAATTAACCGATAGTGGGGGATATTAATCCTCCTTATTTCATTGCGAAATTCATTTCGCGATGCGGGTCGTTATATCTGAATATCCCTGGCATATCCTCATTGATTTTAATGAGGAGGGTATTGTTCACCCTGGAGAAAATAATGAAGTATATAGCAACGTCTGTAGTGGCAATGCTGCTTTTATCTGGTTGTGATAATACGCAAAATAACAATTCATCCCCGTCGGAAACAGAAGTGGGCGTTGTTACGCTCAAATCTCAACCGGTTTCGGTAGTCAGTGAATTAACCGGACGCACCAGTGCGGCACTCAGTGCTGAAGTACGTCCGCAGGTTGGGGGAATTATCCAGAAACGCCTATTTACTGAAGGCGATTTAGTTAAGGCCGGACAACCATTGTACCAAATTGATGCGGCCAGTTATCGGGCGGCATGGAATGAAGCCCAGGCAGCATTACAACAGGCACAGGCACTGGTAAAAGCCGATTGCCAGAAAGCGCAGCGTTATGCCCGACTGGTGAAAGATAACGGTGTGTCACAACAGGATGCTGATGATGCTCAGTCTACCTGCGCACAAGATAAAGCCAGTGTTGAAGCGAAAAAAGCCGCACTGGAAACCGCGCGCATTAATCTTGACTGGACCACGGTAACCGCGCCGATTTCTGGGCGTATTGGCATTTCGTCGGTGACCCCTGGCGCCCTGGTGACCGCGTCGCAGGATACAGCGTTAACGACTATTCGTGGTCTGGATACAATGTATGTCGACCTCACTCGCTCCAGTGCCGATTTATTACGTCTGCGCAAACAGTCACTGGCGACCAACAGTGACACCATGAGCGTCTCACTTATTCTGGAAGATGGCACAACCTACAGCGAAAAAGGGCGTCTGGAACTCACCGAAGTCGCTGTGGATGAGTCTACCGGCTCGGTGACATTACGGGCGATTTTCCCCAATCCACAACAACAGTTATTACCAGGCATGTTTGTTCGCGCTCGTGTCGATGAAGGCGTGATGGAAGACGCTATTCTCGCGCCTCAACAGGGCGTCACGCGCGATGCTAAAGGCAATGCAACTGCGCTGGTGGTGAATAAAGACAATAAAGTAGAGCAGCGAACGCTCGAAACGGGAGAAACGTATGGTGATAAATGGCTGGTGCTGAACGGCCTGCATAACGGCGACCGACTGATTGTTGAAGGTTCCGCCAAAGTCACTTCAGGGCAGACCGTCAAGGCTGTTGAAGTTCAGGCTAATGGAGGCAACGCCTGATGTTTTCGCGCTTTTTTGTTCGCCGTCCGGTCTTTGCCTGGGTTATCGCCATTTTGATTATGTTGGCGGGTATTCTGGCCATTCGCACATTACCCGTCGCGCAATATCCTGACGTTGCGCCGCCGACCATTAAAATATCAGCCACTTATACCGGTGCTTCAGCCGAAACGCTGGAGAACAGCGTGACCCAGGTTATCGAACAGCAACTCACCGGACTGGATAATTTGCTCTATTTCAGCTCAACCAGCAGCTCTGATGGTTCGGTCAGTATTAATGTGACGTTTGAACAAGGTACCGATCCCGACACTGCACAGGTTCAGGTGCAGAATAAAATTCAGCAGGCGGAGTCGCGCTTACCGAGTGAAGTGCAGCAAACTGGCGTCACAGTGGAAAAATCACAAAGCAACTTTTTGCTGATTGCTGCCGTGTATGACACCACTGACAAAGCCTCCAGTTCGGATATCGCCGACTGGTTGGTCAGTAACGTTCAGGACCCGCTGGCGCGCGTTGAAGGTGTGGGGAGTCTGCAAGTCTTTGGCGCAGAATACGCTATGCGCATCTGGCTTGACCCGGCCAAACTGGCGTCTTACTCGCTGATGCCTTCAGACGTGCAGAGTGCTATTGAAGCGCAAAACGTGCAGGTTACTGCCGGGAAAATAGGGGCATTGCCTTCACCGAATACTCAGCAACTGACGGCGACAGTACGTGCGCAGTCTCGTTTGCAGACGGTGGATCAGTTCAAAAATATTATCGTGAAAAGCCAGTCAGACGGCGCAGTTGTTCGCATAAAAGATGTGGCTCGCGTTGAGATGGGCAGTGAAGATTATACCGCTATCGGCAAACTTAACGGTCACCCGTCTGCCGGGGTTGCTGTAATGCTTTCGCCCGGTGCGAATGCGCTGAATACGGCGACGCTGGTCAAGGATAAGATTGCCGAATTCCAGCGCAATATGCCGCAGGGGTACGCCGTCGCATACCCGAAAGACAGCACTGAATTTATTAAAATCTCCGTAGAGGACGTAATTCAGACGCTGTTTGAAGCCATCGTACTGGTGGTTTGCGTGATGTATTTATTCCTGCAAAACCTGCGCGCCACGCTGATTCCGGCGTTAGCTGTCCCCGTTGTTTTGCTGGGCACATTCGGCGTTCTTGCGTTGTTTGGCTATTCGATTAATACCCTGACGTTGTTTGCAATGGTGCTGGCGATCGGCTTGCTGGTGGACGATGCCATTGTGGTGGTGGAGAACGTCGAACGCATTATGCGTGACGAAGGGTTGCCCGCGCGTGAAGCCACGGAAAAATCAATGGGCGAGATTTCTGGCGCACTGGTTGCCATTGCGCTGGTGTTGTCAGCCGTATTCCTGCCGATGGCCTTCTTTGGGGGATCTACGGGAGTAATTTATCGTCAGTTCTCCATCACCATCATCTCCGCAATGCTGCTTTCCGTGGTGGTGGCATTGACCTTGACTCCCGCCCTGTGCGGTTCCGTCCTCCAGCATGTTCCGCCACATAAAAAAGGCTTTTTCGGCGCATTTAACCGCTTTTACCGCCGTACTGAAGATAAATATCAGCGAGGCGTAATTTATGTCCTGCGCCGTGCAGCCCGAACAATGGGTGTTTATGTCGTGCTGGGTGGTGGAATGGCCCTGATGATGGGGAAACTGCCGGGCAGTTTCTTACCCACTGAAGACCAGGGCGAAATCATGGTGCAGTACACGTTGCCAGCTGGGGCGACCGCAGCTCGTACAGCAGAAGTGAATCGCCAGATTGTTGACTGGTTCCTGATTAACGAGAAAGCAAATACCGATGTCATCTTTACCGTTGATGGTTTCAGTTTTAGTGGCAGCGGACAGAATACCGGGATGGCGTTTGTCTCGTTGAAAAACTGGTCACAACGTAAAGGGGCAGAAAATACCGCCCAGGCTATCGCCTTACGGGCAACCAAAGAGTTGGGGGCAATTCGTGATGCTACGGTATTTGCCATGACGCCGCCTGCAGTTGATGGTCTGGGGCATAGCAATGGCTTTACGTTTGAATTAATGGCAAGTGGTGCGACTGACCGCGAAACCTTGCTTAAAATGCGTAATCAGTTGATTGAGCAGGCTAATCAAAGCCCTGAGCTGATTTCTGTACGTGCCAATGACCTGCCGCAAATGCCGCAATTGCAGGTAGATATCGATAACAATAAAGCCGTATCGCTGGGGTTGAGCTTAAGTGATGTCACCGACACGCTGGCAAGCGCGTGGGGCGGTACTTATGTGAATGACTTTATTGACCGTGGTCGTGTGAAGAAAGTCTACATTCAGGGCGACAGTGAATTTCGTTCTGCGCCGTCAGATTTAGGAAAATGGTTTGTGCGCGGTAGCGATAACGCCATGACACCGTTCTCTGCTTTTGCCACTACGCGTTGGATCTATGGCCCGGAAAAACTGGTGCGCTACAACGGTTCTGCGGCCTATGAAATTCAGGGCGAAAACGCGACTGGCTTTAGTTCCGGCGATGCAATGACAAAAATGGAGGAACTGGCAAACAGTCTTCCTGCGGGAACGACCTGGGCCTGGAGTGGTTTGTCATTGCAGGAGAAACTGGCCAGTGGTCAGGCATTAAGTCTGTATGCAGTTTCTATTCTGGTGGTTTTCCTCTGTCTTGCAGCTCTGTACGAAAGCTGGTCAGTCCCGTTCTCGGTCATTCTGGTGATCCCACTGGGGCTTCTTGGCGCGGCGCTGGCGGCCTGGATGCGTGATTTAAACAACGATGTTTACTTCCAGGTGGCGCTATTGACCACTATCGGCTTGTCGTCGAAAAACGCCATTCTGATTGTGGAATTTGCTGAAGCGGCAGTTGCTGAGGGCCATTCCCTGAGTCGGGCGGCATTACGCGCGGCGCAGACTCGTCTACGCCCAATCATCATGACCTCGCTGGCGTTTATTGCGGGGGTAATGCCGCTGGCGATGGCGACCGGAGCAGGTGCGAACAGCCGCATCGCCATTGGTACGGGCATTATTGGCGGTACGCTGACCGCTACGTTGCTGGCTATTTTCTTTGTTCCTCTGTTTTTTGTACTGGTGAAACGTTTGTTTGCCAGTAAACCGCGCCGTCAGGAGTAAGTTATGTTGCGTCGTTCTCTTATTTTTCTGGTGCTGTTGAGTGCGGGATGTGTCTCGCTCGATCCCCACTACAGCACGCCTGAATCCCCAATCCCGGCGACCTTGCCGGGAGCACAGGGCCAGGGAAAGGCAATCAGCCATGACTGGCAGCAGGTGATTCACGATCCCCGATTGCAGCAGGTGGTGACCATTGCTCTGAACAGTAACCGCGATGTGCAAAAAGCGATAGCTGATATTGACTCAGCACGGGCGCTCTATGGGCAAACTAATGCGTCGTTATTCCCGACGGTGAATGCGGCCTTAAGTTCGACCCGCAGTCGTTCGCTGGCGAATGGTACGGGAGCCACTGCCGAGGCTGACGGCACGGTGTCCAGTTATACGTTAGATCTGTTTGGTCGTAATCAGAGTTTATCTCGGGCGGCGCGAGAAACCTGGCTTGCCAGTGAATTTACAGCCCAGAACACTCGTTTAACGCTGATTGCTGAAATCAGCACCGCCTGGCTGACCCTGGCGGCCGATAACAGCAACCTGGCCCTGGCAAAAGAAACGATGGCCAGTGCAGAAAACTCATTGAAAATTATCCAGCGCCAGCAACAGGTTGGCACGGCGGCAGCGACAGATGTCAGTGAGGCGATGAGTGTTTATCAGCAAGCGCGCGCCAGCGTTGCCAGCTATCAGACACAAGTGATGCAGGATAAAAATGCACTGAACTTACTGGCAGGTACAACGCTTGCGGAAAATCTGCTACCGGGAACACTGGAAAGCCTGCCGGAACAGATGATAAGCCTGGTTCCTGCGGGAGTGTCATCTGACGTTCTGCTGCGTCGCCCGGATATCCAGGAAGCGGAACATAATCTGAAGAGCGCCAATGCCGATATTGGCGCCGCGCGGGCTAACTTTTTCCCGACGATTTCGCTGACTGCCAGCGCTGGTGTTGGCAGTGACGCATTGTCATCGCTGTTCAGCCACGGAATGCAGGTCTGGTCATTTGCGCCATCGGTAACATTACCGCTGTTCACCGGCGGAAGTAATCTGGCGCAGCTTCGTTACGCAGAAGCACAAAAGCGCGGGCTCATTGCCACCTATGAGAAAACCGTTCAGAGCGCATTTAAAGATGTCGCTAACGCACTGGCGCGGCGGACCACGCTTGAGGAGCAACTGGATGCACAGCGCCAGTATGTTAAAGCTGAACAACAAACGGTCGATGTTGGCCTGCGTCGCTATCAGGCGGGTGTTGGTGATTACCTGACCGTGTTGACGGCACAGCGCAGCTTGTGGAGCGCACAGCAGGAGCTGCTGGCATTGCAACTGACTGATTTTACGAACCGGATCACGATCTGGCAGTCGCTGGGCGGCGGCATGTCATCACTCAAGTAAGGAATAGTATGGCTAGAGTCTCTCTTTCATGGGCGTTGATTCTTGGTCTTTTAGCCGGTATCGGCCCGATGTGTACCGATCTTTATTTGCCGGCATTGCCGGAGATGTCTGAGCAACTGGCGGCAACCACGACCATAACGCAATTAACCCTGACCGCATCACTGATCGGTCTTGGCGTCGGACAACTGTTATTTGGCCCTCTGAGCGACAAAATAGGGCGTAAACGTCCGTTAATCTTGTCGTTGCTATTGTTTATTGTTTCTTCCATTTTGTGCGCGACAACGAACAATATTTACTGGCTGGTGGTCTGGCGTTTTATTCAAGGGATCGCGGGGGCGGGTGGTTCGGTGCTCTCTCGTTCTATTGCTCGTGACAAATATCAAGGAGTAACGCTGACCCAGTTCTTTGCGCTGTTAATGACGGTGAATGGCCTGGCACCGGTGTTGTCGCCAGTGCTGGGTGGTTATATTGTCAGCACGTTTGACTGGCGCACTTTATTCTGGGTGATGGCTGAAATTAGCACCGTACTGTTGCTGGGCTGCCTGTTATTTATCAATGAGACATTGCCAGAAAATAAAAGGGGCTCATCATTGCTATTAACCGGACGAAGCGTGGTGCAGAACCGCCGTTTTACGCGCCTTTGCCTGATTCAAAGTTTTATGCTGGCAGGCTTGTTTGCGTACATCGGCTCTTCGTCGTTCGTGTTGCAGAAGGAATTTGGCTTTAGTCCAATGCAATTTAGCCTGGTGTTTGGCCTTAACGGCATCGGACTTATCATTGCTTCATGGATCTTCTCGCGCCTGGCGCGACGGATTAACGCGATGACATTGCTGAGAGGTGGCCTGATAGCGGCAATTTTGTGTGCATTGCTCACGGTCTTATGCGCATGGATACAATTGCCCATTCCGGCACTGGTGGCATTATTTTTCACCATCGCATTTTGTAGCGGCATCGGCACTGTTGGCGGGGCAGAGGCTATGAGTGCAGTAGGGACGCAAGAATCTGGAACGGCGTCTGCGTTGATGGGGATGAGCATGTTTGTCTTCGGCGGTATAGCCGCGCCATTGTCGGGGCTTGGCGGAGAAACACTGTTAAAAATGAGCCTGGCAATTACGGTATGTTATACGCTGGCATTGCTGGTTGCTCTCACCAGAATCGACAATCAAAAGTAATGAATACCTCATTCTGACGGGGATTTCCCCTGTCAGAATGAGGTACCGAATACTAACGATCTTTACGCCACGCATCCGCCGTCAATGCTTCGCCAAAGTGGCCGGAAATTAGCCGTTTGGTGAGTTCGTGCAGCGGCGATGCCAACACATCCGCGGTGCTACCGCGTTCGACAACCTCACCCTGATGCATCACCAAAACCTGGTCGCTGATGTGCTTCATCATCCCGATATGCTGGGTAACATAAATATAAGAAATACCCTGTTTCTCTTGTAGCTCCAGCATCAGGTTAATTAGCTGCGAACGCATCGACATATCCAGCGAGGCGAGGGCTTCATCGGCAATAATCACTTTTGGGCGCAATATCAGCGCGCGCGCCAGACCAAGACGCTGTTTTTGCCCGGGGGCCAACATATGCGGATAGTAACTGACGTGATCCGGTAGCAGCCCAACCATACGCATTGTTTCAATAATCTGTTTGCGGCGCTGTTCCGGTTCCAGGTCTGTGTTCAAACGCAGTGGAAAATCAAGGATCTGCGAAATACGTTGACGTGGATTCAATGAAGTCGACGGATCCTGAAAAATCATGCGAATACGCTGACTGCGGAAGGAATAATCGCCAAAATGCAGCGGATGATCGTCAATCAATAACTCGCCGCTGGTTGGCTCAATCATTCCTGCCAGCATCTTTGCCAGCGTCGATTTACCGGAACCGTTCTCACCAATAATCGCCAGTGTCTGGCGTTCACGCAGCGTAAAGCTCAAGGGTTTTACCGCTTCGACTGTCTGACGGCGAAACCAACCGGTCCTGTAGCGGAACGTTTTGCTTAAATTACGCACTTCGAGCAGAGTTTCTATCATCTCACTCTTTCTCCATGTTCAGCGGGAAATGACAGGCATAGAGATGATTTTTCGCTCCCGTCAGACGCGGCGTTACAATGCATTCTCGTTGTGCATAAGGGCAACGCGGTCCCAGACGACAACCAATCGGTAATTGTTCCAGCAGCGGGATTGCGCCCGGCAGGGTATTGAGGCGGCTTTTATGCGGCATCGCACTGCCAAAGTCCGGTATTGCACGGATTAGTGCCTGGGTATAAGGATGATGCGGCATTGTCACCAACTCCTTACTTGGCGCGCTTTCCACTGTCTGGCCACAATAAAGCACGTTGATTTTATCCGCCCATTGGCTAAGCATTTGTAAGTCATGGCTGATAAGCAAAATAGTGGTGTTGCTGTTTTGGTTGAGACGCGTCAACAGGCGGAAAATTTGCGCCTGCGTTGTTGGCTCCATCGAGTTGGTCGGTTCGTCGGCAATCAGTAGACGCGGTTGATTCGCCAGTGCGATGGCAATCATCACTTTCTGGCATTCACCTTCGGTCAACTCGTACGGGAAACTGCGCATCGCATCTTTATGATCTTTAATCCCCACGCGGTGTAGCAACTCAATGGCGCGACGTTTGCGCCAGCCAAAACGCTGCCACCAACGGCCTTTATAGGTCCAGGCCGGGATGTTCTGCATCAACTGGCGACCCACACGTTCCGATGGATCAAGACACGATTGCGGTTCCTGGAAAATCATCGACACGTTGTGTCCAACCAATTTGCGCCGTTCGCGTGCGGAGAGACGCAGCAAATCGATATCATCAAAACGCATTCGGTCAGCGGTAACACGCCAGTTATCTTTATTCACCCCACAAATCGCTTTCGCAATCAAACTTTTGCCGGAGCCGGATTCGCCAACAAGACCGCGAATCTCGCCTTCGGTTAAGGTCATACTCACGCGGTCGACGGCTTTAACCCACTCATCACCGGTTTTAAATTCAATGGTCAGGTTACGAATATCCAATAATGGCATTATTCCACCCCCGCAATAATCGCACGACGAACGCCGTCGCCAAGGAGGTTAACCAACAACACGCTAATCATAATTGCCGCGCCAGGAAGCATTACGGTCCACGGGGCGACATAAATCAGTTCCAGCGCATCACCAAGCATCGCGCCCCATTCAGGCGAGGGGAGTTGCGCGCCGAGGTCAAGAAAGCCCAGCGCGGCGATATCGAGAATTGCCATCGACAATGCGCGAGTGATCTCGGTGACCAGTCCGGCGGTGATGTTAGGCATCACCGCAAACCAGAGAATATTCAGCGTCGTTGCGCCATCCAGACGGGCGGCGATAACGTACTCTTTTTCCAGTTCGTCATGAACCATGCTGTAAATCGAACGTACCATACGCGGCAGCAGTGCCAACCAGACGGCAAACATGGCGTGCGATAAACTCGGTCCGGCAAATGCTACTACGATAATCGCCAACAGCAGGGACGGAATCGCCAGCAAAGTATCCAGAATATGGTTAAGCACCGCTGAGCGTAGGCCGTGCGTTGCCCCGGCGAAGGTGCCAAGTACCAGACCACAAATCGTCGCGGCGAGCGTCACCACAAATGCGCCCCCCACGGTAGGTGCTGCGCCACTCAATAAACGGCTTAAAACGTCGCGTCCCAGGTCGTCGGTCCCAAGGAAAAACGAGACTTCGCCATAGCGTGACCATGACGGCGGCAACAATTGATAACCAAGAAATTGCTGGTCGATGCCGTAAGGCGCAAACCAGCTACCAAAAATACACAGCACCGCCAGCCCCGCGCAGCCGTACAGGCCGACCATCGCAGCGGCGTCTCCATAGAATTTGCGCCAGGCAGTACGCAGCGTGCCCGGCGGGCGCTTCTCGCTGTATACGCTATCGTAAGGCATACCATTCCTTATGTTTCAGAGGGTTAGCCATGGCACCCAAAATATCAGATATCACGTTGATAATAATGACCAATGAACCGCACACCATCACTCCGGCGGAAATGGCTGCGTAATCCTGCTGGCGGATGGCGTTAATTAACCAGCGCCCTAAACCCGGCCAGCTAAAAACCATTTCGGTGATCATCGCCAGCGTCAGCATGGTGGAAAACTGCAAGCCCAGGCGAGGAATAACCGGAGGTAACGCGTTATGCAGCACGTGGCGACGCAAAATAGTAAAGCGCGACAAACCGCGAGTCGCCGCCGCTTTCACATAGTTTTGGTCATAGACTTCGATGGTGCTGATACGCATCAATCGGATCACTTCAGTTGTTGGCGCAACCGACAGGGTAATCACCGGTAGCACCATATGGCGAAGTGCGCTCATGATCATTTCGTCCCGCCACGGTGAGGCCGAAAGCCAGGCATCAATTAACGCAAAGCCGGTAATCGGTTTCACTTCATAGAGCAGATCGAAACGCCCTGAAACGGGCAGCCAACCTAGCGTGAGTGAACAAAACAGCGTCAACAGAAGCGCCAGCCAGAACACCGGGATGGAAAAGCCCAGCAAGGCGATGGCGTTGATCAAGTTATCCTGCCACTTATGGCGTGTAATCCCGGCAATCATGCCCACCGGGATCCCGACAATCAGCGCAAAACCGAAAGCGAGGATGCACAACTCCATCGTTGCCGGAAAGACTTCTTTTAACTGTTCGGCAATAGGCTGGCCGTTAATGCTGGAAACACCAAAATCCCAGTGGATCAGGCCATTAAACCAGAACACCCAGGCATTCCACAGTGACGCGCCTTGTAACGGCGCGTGTGGCGTGAAATAGCTCAAACTGAAGCCAACAAAGGTCAGCAGGAATAAGGTGACGATTAATAACAAAATACGACGTAAGGTGAAGATAATCATGGTTTTTTCACCTCTTCTTGCTTCTCGCGATACACCCCCGCGAAGGAGGCGTTACCGAACGGGCTCAGTACCAGACCTTTAATATCGTAACGGTAGGCCTGCAAGCGCAGTGATGAGGCCAGCGGCAGAATGGGCAGTTCCTGCGCCAGAATGCTTTGCGCTTCATCATAAGCTTCAATACGCGCCGCCAGTTGCTGCGAGGAGAGGGCATTACGCAACACGCTGTCGAATTTCGGATCGCACCAGTGGGCAAGGTTGGTTTGCGAGTGAATAGCCGCGCAGCTCAGTAACGGACGGAAGAAACTGTCCGGGTCGTTACTGTCCGTCGCCCAACCAGATAACGTCAGATCATGGCTCATATCCATCAACCGCGCCTCCTGAAAACGACCTTCTACCGGCACAATCACCACTTTCACGCCAACCTGCGCCATATCCGCCTGAATCAGTTCGGCGGTTTTCAGCGGACTGGGGTTCCATGCCTGCGATCGTGTCGGTACCCACAGTTTCAGCGTTAAGTTTTCCAGCCCCAACGCTTTCAGTTGTTCGCGCGATTTCGCTGGGTTGTATTCAGTAATTTTAGCCTCGTTGTCATAAGCCCACGAGGCGCGCGGTAAAATAGAGGCCGCAGTTTCAGCCGTACCATAATAGATGGATTGCATCAGGCGCTGGTTATTGATCGCCAGTGCCAGCGCATGGCGGACAGCTGGATTATTTAGTGGCGGTTTGGCGGTGTTAAATGCCAGATAGGCGACGTTCATCCCCGGGCGCAGCGTTAAACGCAAACGCGGGTCGTCGCGCAAAATGGATAACTGGCTGGCGGCAGGCCAGGCCAGAACGTCGCATTCACCGGTCAGGAGTTTCGACAATCGTCCGGTACCGCCGGAGCCTAAATCCACCACCACCTGCGGCATCAACGGTTTGCCACGCCAGAACTCATCATGACGTTGTAAGCGAATATATTGCCCGGCGCGGTATTCCGACAATTGATACGGCCCGGTACCGACCGGTTGACGGTCGAGTTGTTCCTGGCGATCTTCTTTCTCTAATTTCTGGGCGTATTCGGCAGACATTACCGACGCATAATGGGTCGCCAGGTGCCATAAGAAGGATGCATCCGGCTGGGCGAGACGGAACTCAACGGTGTGATTATCCAGCTTGCGGACACTTTTAACGTTATCGGCAAATTGCAGACTGTCGAAATAGGGGAAGTTACTGCCGTTGACGTTATGCCACGGGTTATTGCGGTCAAAAATCCGTTGGAAGGTAAACACCACATCATCGGCATTCATTTTGCGAGTGGGAGTAAACCAGGCGGTTTTTTGAAACGGGACATCGCGACGCAGGTGGAAGCGATAGGTCGCGCCGTTGTCGAGCACTTCCCAGCTTTCGGCAAGTTCCGGCATCAGGCGATAGGTATACGGATCGACATCCAGCAGTCGATCATAAAACTGGGCGGCAAGGGTATCGACAATTAACCCACTGCTCGCTTTGGATGGGTTAAAGGTGTTGACTTGCCCGCTGACGCAATAGACAAAACCGCTGTCGCGGATATCAGCATGCGGGGGGGATTCAGGCGCGGCTATTGCCTGACCACTCACAAGTCCAGCAATCACCAAAAGAGACGATAATACCTGGCGCATAATATTAAGGGATTTTATGTAAAGAGGCTATCTTACTAATATTTAATGACATTTGCCATTACCGTTTGTGTTCAGGGGTCGTAATGAGGGCCGTGTGGTTGGTCGTTGAACAGGTGGCGTCGCCATCTGTTCAACATTCGTACCCGTGATTTCTCTATAACTATAACTCACAGAACAACTTAGCGAAGAGCAGAGCGGTACGATCGTGAGAAACCCATTAAAGCAGGCTGCAGTGCGTGTCATTTTTAGCCGGATGCGGCGTGAACGCTTTATCCGGGCAACGATACAGACCGAGCGTCTGCAATTAAATAATTATTCATTACCCCATTGATTCAAAAACTCTGCGATTTCATCAATGCGCGCGGGATTAATCCCCGCTTCAGCGGCCATGTCATGCTGGGCTTCTTCGCTGATCTCTTCATTGTTCATCAAACGGGTGAGTAGTAACTGGAAGTAGTGGGCCAGCGGTGTGCGTTCTGCGTCGGCGACAGGTTCTGCGCATTCAGTCGCGTATTCATCGGCAATATCGAAATATTTTAATGGGATATCGTGGTTCATTGTTTGCCCCTGGAGTTAATGCGCTAAGCATAAGGGCGGATGATAGCACTCGTGATCCGGGTCATACATCTTTTTATAGTTAATGGCGCGGCGCATTACCCTCAGGCAGGATAATGCGCCACGCATCCTGGATATTACGTTTCGCTCACCGGCGTTCTGTCACCTTCGTACAGCGGCACTTTGCGATAGCGGCGGATCAGATACCACAAATATGCGCCGCCTAACGAAGCCCATACCAGACCCAGCGTCAGCGAGGTGGCTTCGAGGTTAATCCACAGCACGCCTACCGTCAGCGCGCCAACCAGCGGCATTAATAAATAGTGGAAGTGTTCCTTCCAGCTTTTATTCATTCCTTTACGCCGCCAGAAGTGATTGAACACCGACAGGTTAACGAAGGTAAACGCTACCAACGCGCCGAAGTTAATTAACGCTGTGGCGGTAACTAAATCGAAGAACAGCGCCGACATCGCGACAATTCCGACCATAATGACGTTCAGTGCCGGAGTCCGCCATTTCGGATGCACATAGCCAAACACGCGCTCCGGAAACACATTGTCACGCCCCATCACATACAGCAGACGCGACACGCTGGCATGTGAAGCAAGGCCAGACGCTAACGTGTTCACAAACGTGGTGCAGAGGAATATCGACTGGAACAGCTTGCCGCCGACGTACAGCGCAATTTCAGGCAGTGCGGCGTCCGGGTCTTTAAAACGGCTGATATCGGGAAAGAACAGTTGCATAAAGAACGACGCAGCGATAAAGATAACGCCGCCGTATACCGCCGTCAGGAAGATGGCTTTCGGGATCACGCGTGCGGCGTCTGGTGTCTCTTCCGAAAGTGTGGTCACTGCATCGAAACCAAGGAAAGAGAAGCAGACGATCGTCGCCCCGGTAATAATCGGAATCAGATGCGCGTTCTCGCTGATAAACGGCTGTAGCGACCAGACGGTGCCAACGCCTTCTCCTTTATGCAGCCCCTGAACCACCAGGAAGATAAACACCACCATGATGGAGATTTGCACCAGCACAAAAAGGGTATTGAAGTTGGCGACCAGGTTAACGCTCTTCAGGTTCGCGGCGGTTAAAATGGCGACGAACGTCACCACCCACACCCACGGTGGCACTTCCGGGAAGAGGGCGGAGAGATAGATCTTCGCCAACAAGACGTTGATCATCGGCAAAAAGAGGTAATCCAGCAGCGATGACCAGCCGACCATAAAACCGACGTGCGGGTTAATCGACTTTTGCGCGTAGGTATAGGCCGAACCGGCCTCCGGGAACTGGCGAACCAGTTTGCCGTAGCTGATAGCGGTAAACAGTACGCCCGCCAGTGCCAGCAAATAAGATGCCGGAACGTGACCGTCGCTAATACCGGAAACGATGCCAAACGTATCGAACACGGTCATTGGCGTGAGATAGGCCAGACCCATCATCACCACCTGCCACAACTTCAGTGATTTTCGCAGACGGGTTTTGCCAGGTTGCGCAGCAATATTCAGTGGTGAATTAATAGCCATAATTGCTGCCTCCCCTGCGTAATAAGGTTTGCGGTCGTGTCGACCTGAAATCAAACCTGTTTAGCAAGGGAAGCAAAGGGGGCGGAGTCCAGTCAGTCGCAGGGAGGGCGCACACGCAGCCTCCCTCGCCATGCGGGGATTTAATCATCGGCATCATCTCATTTCCTCGTCACAGTCTTAATCGTTAACGGAAGCCCGTTGCCGCCTGCGCTCCATAACGCGACATCCGGGAAATGTCTGGATTACCAGCAAATGTCAGGCCTGGCTCCGCTCAGGCCGATGAAACAACCCCGCAAGGGGTACTATGCGTTTTTCAACATCCACTCAATTTCGGTTTCTGTGATGAGGCGCTCAAACTGCAACAACTCATCATTTTTACAGGCGTGATACACATGGCAAAAACGCTCGCCTAAATAGCGGCGCAAATGATCGTTCTCGATAAACTCCCACAGGGCATCGCTCTGGCGAATCGGGAAGGGTAAGCCTTCCTGCTCCAGCCCGTTGCCTTCTACTTCTTCCTGCAACGGCAGTTCGTTATCAAGGCCATGCAAAATACCGGCAAAAATCGCCGCCATCACCAGATATGGGTTGGCATCGGCACCCGCCACGCGGTATTCCACGCGGTGGTTATGACGATCGCCGCACGGAATACGCAGGGCGACGGTGCGGTTGTTATGGCCCCACGACGCCTGCGTTGGCACATACATGCCTGGCTGGAAGCGGCGATAGGAATTCACGTTCGGCGCCAGCAACGCCATTGATGACGGCATCAGGTCGATCATCCCGGCGAGCATCTTTTTCAGCAGCGGCGAATCTTCGCCTTCTGCGTCAGAAAGCACGTTCTCGCCACGATTATTTTGCATACTGATATGGATATGCATCCCGCTGCCCGCGTGCTCTTCATACGGCTTCGCCATAAAAGTGGCGTGCATCTTATGCTTTTCTGCCATCAGGCGCACCAGGCGTTTTAGCGCCAGCGCATCATCGCAGGCTTCCAGCACGTTATCGGTATGGTAAAGGTTGATTTCAAACTGACCCGGCGAGGCTTCGGCGACCGCACCGTCGGCGGGAATTAACTGTAACTGCGCCAGTTCATCAATATCATTGAGCACATCGGCGAAGTGGTTGAGGTTATCAACCGAGTAAACCTGGCTTTGTGTATTGCGGTCATCGGTGCCGGGCGCGCAGGGCGGTTGCAGATACCCTTCAGCGTCGCGCTGACGATCCAGTAAATAGAACTCCAGCTCTACCGCTACAACCGGGAACAATCCGCGCTGGCGTAGCTGCTGCCACAGGCGGTTAAGTACGTTCCGCGGCTCAACGTCAAAGGGAGCGCCATCTTCATCGACCATGGTCAGGAGTATCTGACCGATAAACTCTGGATCGGCGGCAGAAGGGGTTAAGGTACCGAGTATTGGCACACAAGTACGATCTGGTTCACCCATTTCCTGACCCAGGCCCGCTTCTTCTACTACATTGCCCAGAATATCCATTGCAAACACCGAAGCCGGAAAATAACACCCTTTCTCCAGCTTCTTCAGACTTGAAACAGGAATGCGTTTCCCACGGAAACAACCATTCAAATCGGTAAGTAAAACATCAACATATTGCGTATTCGGGTAGCGCTCCAGGTAGCGTTTCACTTCCTGCGTAAAGGCGCTACCCCGCCTCTCTTCTGACTGCTGAACAAAGTTCTCTACTTCAACGATATTGGTTTCCATGATTCTTCGCCTTTGGTTTGTTTTCCGCTCGTTAGCAAAGCGTAAAATATAATGACCACTATTCGAATCTGTATGCAAACTAAATGTTTGTCAAATGTTAAATCGAGTTTGCAAAAATGAAAACCCACTGCTAGATTGAAAAAATATTGAACATAAAGGTCATTTAAACCGCAGTAATGGCGATAATTTAGTCCACTTTGTGAGATTGAGCATGGAAAATATAATGAACAATCCTGTTATCGGTGTCGTAATGTGCAGGAACAGGCTTAAGGGTCATACGACCCAGACTCTGCAAGAAAAGTACCTGAATGCCATCATCCACGCGGGCGGTTTGCCGATTGCGCTGCCACATGCGCTGGCGGAACCGTCATTACTTGAAGAACTGCTGCCTAAACTCGATGGCATTTATCTTCCAGGTAGTCCCAGCAATGTGCAGCCGCACCTATATGGTGAAAACGGCGATGAGCCTGACGCCGATCCCGGGCGTGATCTTCTGAGCATGGCGTTAATTAATGCCGCACTCGAAAGGCGCATCCCCATTTTCGCCATCTGCCGGGGGTTACAGGAACTGGTGGTAGCAACCGGTGGTTCGTTGCATCGCAAACTGTGCGAACAGCCTGAATTGCTGGAACATCGTGAAGATCCCGAACTGCCGGTGGAGCAGCAATATGCGCCGTCGCACGAAGTTCAGGTTGAAGAGGGGGGATTACTGTCTGCATTGTTACCTGAATGTAGCAACTTTTGGGTAAACTCTCTGCATGGACAAGGGGCGAAGGTCGTTAGCCCGCAGTTGCGTGTTGAAGCTCGCTCGCCGGATGGCCTGGTTGAGGCGGTGAGCGTCATCAATCATCCTTTCGCGCTGGGCGTACAGTGGCACCCGGAATGGAACAGTAGCGGGTACGCGCTTTCGCGTATATTGTTCGAGGGCTTTATCACCGCTTGTCAGAACCATATCGCTGAAAAACAGCGACTCTGACCACTACAGTTAAGGAAATGCAAATATGAGTGATGAGGGACTGGCGCCAGGAAAACGCTTGTCAGAAATCCGCCAGCAGCAGGGGCTTTCACAACGTCGTGCCGCCGAACTCTCCGGGCTGACTCACAGTGCTATCAGTACGATAGAACAAGATAAAGTCAGTCCTGCCATCAGTACGCTGCAAAAGCTGCTGAAGGTGTATGGTCTGTCACTCTCGGAATTCTTTTCCGAGCCGGAAAAACCTGATGAACCGCAGGTCGTCATTAATCAGGACGACTTAATTGAAATGGGCAGTCAGGGTGTGTCGATGAAGCTGGTGCATAACGGTAACCCGAATCGCACGCTGGCGATGATCTTTGAAACGTACCAGCCGGGCACAACCACTGGGGAAAGAATTAAGCATCAGGGTGAGGAAATAGGCACTGTACTGGAAGGTGAAATTGTTCTGACCATTAATGGTCAGGATTACCACCTCGTCGCGGGGCAAAGTTATGCCATTAATACCGGCATCCCGCACAGTTTCAGTAATACGTCGGCAGGCATTTGCCGAATTATCAGCGCCCATACGCCCACCACGTTTTAATCTTTTTGTTCTGTAAGCCGGGTAAGCGCAATGCGCCCGGCAATCCATAAAGAATGTCGCCAGAAATAAACGGGCATGCGGCCCGGGGATCTCTGCGCCCTGACGTTCACAAACTGCATATATCTGATAGACGTGAAACAGGAGTCATAATGAATTTTCATCATCTGGCTTACTGGCAGGATAAAGCGTTAAGTCTCGCCATTGAAACCCGCTTATTTATTAACGGTGAATATACCGCTGCGGCGGAAAATGAAACCTTTGAAACCGTTGATCCGGTCACCCAGGCACCGCTGGCGAATATCGCGCGCGGCAAGAGCGCCGATATCGACCGTGCGGTGAGCGCTGCACGCGGCGTATTTGAACGCGGCGACTGGTCACTCTCTTCTCCGGCTAAACGTAAAGCGGTACTGAATAAACTCGCCGATTTAATGGAAGCCCACGCCGAAGAGCTGGCACTGCTGGAAACTCTCGATACCGGCAAACCGATTCGTCACAGTCTGCGTGATGATATTCCCGGCGCGGCGCGCTCCATTCGCTGGTACGCCGAGGCAATCGACAAAGTGTATGGCGAAGTGGCGACCACCAGTAGCCATGAGCTGGCGATGATCGTGCGTGAACCGGTCGGCGTAATTGCCGCCATTGTGCCGTGGAACTTCCCGTTGTTGCTGACTTGCTGGAAGCTTGGCCCGGCGCTGGCGGCGGGAAACAGCGTGATTCTAAAGCCATCTGAAAAATCACCGCTCAGTGCGATTCGTCTCGCGGGGCTGGCGAAAGAAGCAGGTCTGCCGGATGGCGTGCTGAACGTGGTGACGGGGTTTGGTCATGAAGCGGGGCAGGCGCTGTCGCGTCATAACGATATCGACGCCATTGCCTTTACTGGTTCAACCCGCACCGGGAAACAGCTGCTGAAAGATGCTGGCGACAGCAACATGAAACGCGTCTGGCTGGAAGCAGGTGGCAAAAGCGCCAACATCGTTTTCGCTGATTGCCCGGATCTGCAAAAAGCCGCGAGCGCAACAGCCGCAGGTATCTTCTACAACCAGGGCCAGGTGTGCATCGCTGGAACGCGTTTGTTGCTGGAAGAGAGCATCGCCGATGAATTCTTAGCCCTGTTAAAACAGCAGGCGCAAAACTGGCAGCCGGGCCATCCGCTTGATCCCGCGACCACCATGGGCACCTTAATCGACAGCGCTCACGCCGACTCGGTACACACCTTTATTCGTGAAGGCGAAGGTAAAGGGCAACTGCTGCTGGATGGTCGTAATGCCGAACTGGCTGCTGCCATCGGCCCGACCATTTTTGTGGATGTAGACCCGAATGCGTCCTTAAGTCGCGAAGAGATTTTCGGCCCGGTGTTGGTGGTCACGCGTTTCACATCAGAAGACCAGGCGCTACAGCTTGCCAACGACAGCCAGTACGGGCTCGGCGCGGCGGTGTGGACGCGCGACCTCTCCCGCGCGCACCGC
Source organism: Escherichia sp. E4930 (assembly GCF_005845405.1). NCBI lineage: Bacteria > Pseudomonadati > Pseudomonadota > Gammaproteobacteria > Enterobacterales > Enterobacteriaceae > Escherichia > Escherichia sp. E4930. The sequence continues at coordinate 405,567 of NZ_VCDZ01000003.1, forward strand.
ATGAGCCGCCGCCTGAAAGCCGGTTCCGTCTTCGTCAATAACTACAACGACGGCGATATGACCGTGCCGTTTGGCGGCTATAAGCAGAGCGGCAACGGTCGCGATAAATCCCTGCATGCCCTTGAAAAATTCACTGAACTGAAAACCATCTGGATAAGCCTGGAGGCCTGAAATGACCGAACATACCAGCAGTTATTACGCCGCCAGTGCGAATAAATATGCGCCTTTCGACACGCTGAATGAGTCGATTTCCTGCGACGTTTGCGTGGTCGGCGGCGGCTATACCGGGCTTTCCTCCGCGCTGCATCTGGCAGAAGCGGGCTTTGACGTGGTGGTTCTCGAAGCCTCACGCATCGGCTTCGGCGCCAGCGGGCGCAACGGCGGGCAGCTTGTGAACTCCTACAGCCGCGACATCGACGTCATCGAAAAAAGCTATGGCATGGACACTGCCCGTATGCTCGGCAGCATGATGTTTGAAGGCGGGGAGATCATTCGCGAGCGCATCAAACGTTATCAGATTGACTGCGACTACCGCCCCGGCGGCCTGTTTGTGGCGATGAATGATAAACAGCTCGCGACTCTGGAAGAGCAGAAAGAGAACTGGGAACGTTACGGCAATAAACAGCTGGAGCTGCTGGATGCCAACGCCATTCGTCGTGAAGTCGCCAGCGATCGCTATACCGGTGCGCTGCTGGATCACAGCGGTGGGCATATTCACCCGCTGAACCTCGCCATTGGTGAAGCCGACGCTATTCGTTTGAACGGCGGGCGCGTGTATGAGCTTTCTGCGGTGACGCAGATCCAGCACACCACGCCAGCCGTTGTGCGCACTGCCAAAGGCCAGGTAACGGCGAAGTATGTGATTGTCGCCGGGAATGCGTACCTGGGCGATAAAGTGGAGCCGGAGCTGGCGAAACGCAGCATGCCGTGCGGTACGCAGGTGATCACCACCGAGCGGCTGTCAGAAGATTTAGCCCGTTCGCTGATCCCGAAAAACTACTGCGTTGAAGACTGTAACTATCTGCTTGATTACTACCGTCTGACTGCCGACAACCGCCTGCTGTACGGCGGCGGCGTGGTCTACGGCGCGCGCGACCCGGATGACGTTGAGCGTCTTGTGGTGCCGAAACTGCTGAAAACCTTCCCGCAGCTGAAGGGCGTGAAAATTGATTACCGCTGGACGGGCAACTTCCTGCTGACCCTGTCGCGTATGCCGCAGTTTGGTCGCCTCGATACCAACATCTATTACATGCAGGGCTACAGCGGCCACGGTGTGACCTGTACCCATCTCGCCGGGCGTTTGATTGCCGAACTGCTGCGCGGCGACGCCGAGCGTTTCGACGCCTTCGCCAATCTGCCGCATTACCCGTTCCCCGGCGGGCGCACGCTGCGCGTGCCGTTTACCGCGATGGGCGCGGCTTATTATAGCCTGCGCGATCGTCTGGGCGTTTAATTTCCGATTAACAGTGAAGAGTCAAAAGGTGTGAAACATGAGCAACAATGAATTCCATCAGCGTCGTCTTTCTGCCACCCCGCGCGGGGTTGGCGTGATGTGTAACTTCTTCGCCCAGTCGGCTGAAAACGCCACGCTGAAGGATGTTGAAGGCAACGAATACATCGATTTCGCCGCAGGCATTGCGGTGCTGAATACCGGGCATCGCCACCCTGAACTGGTCGCGGCGGTGGAGCAGCAACTGCAACAGTTTACCCACACCGCTTACCAGATTGTGCCGTATGAAAGCTACGTCACCCTGGCGGAGAAAATTAACGCCCTTGCCCCGGTGAGCGGGCAGGCTAAAACCGCGTTCTTCACCACCGGTGCGGAAGCGGTGGAAAACGCGGTGAAAATTGCCCGCGCCCATACCGGACGCCCTGGCGTGATTGCGTTTAGCGGCGGCTTCCACGGTCGTACGTATATGACTATGGCGTTAACTGGAAAGGTCGCGCCGTACAAAATCGGCTTCGGCCCGTTCCCCGGTTCGGTGTATCACGTGCCTTATCCGTCAGATTTACATGGCGTTTCAACGCAGGACTCCCTCGACGCCATCGAACGCTTATTTAAATCGGACATTGAAGCGAAGCAGGTGGCGGCGATTATTTTCGAACCGGTGCAGGGCGAGGGCGGTTTCAACGTTGCACCAAAAGAGCTAGTTGCCGCCATTCGCCGCCTGTGCGACGAGCATGGCATTGTGATGATTGCCGATGAAGTGCAAAGCGGTTTTGCGCGTACCGGTAAGCTGTTTGCGATGGATCATTACGCCGATAAGCCAGACTTAATGACGATGGCGAAAAGCCTCGCGGGTGGCATGCCGCTTTCGGGCGTGGTCGGTAACGCGAATATTATGGACGCGCCCGCGCCGGGCGGGCTTGGCGGCACCTACGCCGGTAACCCGCTGGCGGTGGCTGCCGCGCATGCGGTGCTCAACATTATCGACAAAGAATCCCTTTGCGAACGCGCGAATCACCTGGGCCAGCGCCTGACGCAAACGCTGATTGATGCCAAAGAAACCGTTCCGGCCATCGCGGCGGTACGCGGTCTGGGGTCGATGATTGCGGCAGAGTTTAACGATCCGCAAACGGGCGAACCGTCCGCGGCAATTGCACAGAAAATCCAGCAACGCGCGCTGGCGCAGGGGCTGCTACTGCTGACCTGCGGCGCGTATGGCAACGTGATTCGTTTCCTGTATCCGCTAACCATCCCGGATGCGCAATTCGATGCGGCAATGAAAATTTTGCAGGATGCGCTGAGAGATTAATACGCATAAGCAGGGTCAACACAATAAGGCCTGATGCGCTGCGCTTATCAGGCCTACAAACGACGTATTGATTATGTAGGCCGAATAAGGCGTTCACGCTGTATCCGGCAAGTTGTATTGCCCAACTCCGCTAAATCTGGTGCTTTTTCAACAACGCGCGGAACTGATGATAGGTTAACCCCAGCAATTCAGCCGCGCGTTTCTGGTTATATTTCCCCTGTTGCAAACTGAGTTGCAGCAACTCTTTTTCCTGCTGCATCTGAAACTCACGTAAATCCAGCGGTAGCGTCGGAAGCGAGGTGGTTTCTGAAACGGCGATGGCTTCTTCAGGCGGGCGCCGTTTAAAGGGATCAATAATGATGTCATCAAGCGGATAATCGCTGGTGCCATGGCGATACACCGAACGTTCCACCACGTTTTTCAATTCGCGAATATTTCCCGGCCAGCGATAGTTCAGCAACGTTTCTCTGGCGCGCTCGGTAAAACCCGGGAACAGAGGCAGCTTGATTTCCCGACACATCTGGATGGCAAAGTGTTCTGCCATCAACATAATGTCGCTTTCGCGCTCGCGCAGTGGTGGCAGTTGCACTACATCGAAAGCCAGGCGGTCAAGCAGATCCGCGCGAAAAGTACCTTCATTGACCATCGCCGGGAGATCGGCATTCGTCGCGCATACCAACCGCACATTCACCTGCAATGGCTGGCTGCCGCCAACGCGCTCCAGTTCACCGTACTCAATCACGCGCAATAATTTTTCCTGCACCATCATCGGTGCTGTAGCGAGTTCATCAAGAAATAGCGTACCGCCGTCGGCACGTTCAAATCTCCCTGGATGACGTTTTTGCGCACCGGTAAACGCACCAGCTTCGTGACCAAACAGTTCGGAATCCAGCAGATTTTCATTTAACGCCGCGCAGTTAAGGGAAATAAACGGCCCTTGCCAACGGGAGGAGAGATAATGCAGACGGCTGGCGATCAGCTCTTTACCGGTGCCGCGCTCGCCGATGATGAGCACCGGTTTGTCCAGCGGTGCGAGATGCGAAACCTGTTCCAGCACTTCGAGAAAGCTGTTCGCCTCACCGAGTAAATTATCTTTGTATTCTGCCATGATGAAATTCGCCACTTGTTAGTGTAATTCGCTAATTCATCCTGGCATGTTGCTGTTGATTCTTCAATCAGATCTTTATAAATCAAAAAGATAAAAAATTGGCACGCAAATTGTATTAACAGTTCAGCAGGACAATCCTGAACGAAGAAATCAAGAGGACAACATTATGGGTATTTTTTCTCGCTTTGCCGACATCGTGAATGCCAACATCAACGCTCTGTTAGAGAAAGCGGAAGATCCGCAGAAACTGGTGCGTCTGATGATCCAGGAAATGGAAGACACGCTGGTTGAAGTGCGTTCTACTTCGGCACGTGCGCTGGCGGAAAAGAAACAGCTGACTCGCCGTATTGAACAAGCGTCGGCGCGTGAAGTTGAGTGGCAGGAAAAAGCCGAACTGGCACTGCTGAAAGATAGAGAAGACCTGGCGCGTGCGGCGTTAATTGAAAAACAGAAACTGACCGATCTGATTAAGTCCCTGGAACATGAAGTGACGCTGGTGGACGATACGCTGGTGCGTATGAAGAAAGAGATTGGCGAGCTGGAAAACAAATTGAGCGAAACTCGTGCTCGCCAGCAGGCATTGATGTTGCGTCATCAGGCCGCAAACTCGTCGCGCGATGTGCGTCGTCAGTTGGACAGTGGCAAACTGGATGAAGCGATGGCCCGTTTCGAATCTTTCGAGCGCCGTATCGACCAGATGGAAGCCGAAGCGGAAAGCCACAGTTTCGGCAAACAAAAATCGCTGGATGATCAGTTTGCCGAGCTGAAAGCTGATGATGCAATCAGCGAGCAACTGGCACAATTAAAAGCCAAAATGAAGCAAGACAATCAATAATAACATCCAGGCGGCGTCCGAACACGCCGCCGCTCATCCCTTAAGGAGTACTTATGAGCGCGCTATTTCTGGCTATTCCGTTAACCATCTTTGTGCTGTTTGTTTTACCGATTTGGTTATGGCTGCATTACAGCAACCGCTCCAGTCGTGGAGAGCTTTCGCAAAGCGAACAACAGCGATTAGCGCAACTGGCTGATGAAGCAAAACGGATGCGCGAGCGTATTCAGGCGCTGGAATCCATTCTTGATGCTGAACATCCGAACTGGAGGGATCGCTAATGGCGGGTATTAATCTCAATAAAAAATTATGGCGTATTCCACAACAGGGCATGGTTCGCGGGGTCTGTGCCGGGATTGCTAACTATTTTGATGTACCGGTAAAACTGGTTCGTATTCTGGTGGTGCTGTCGATTTTCTTCGGCCTGGCGCTGTTTACCCTGGTTGCTTACATCATTTTGTCATTTGCGCTTGATCCAATGCCTGACAACATGGCCTTTGGTGAGCAGCTACCTTCCAGCAGCGAATTGCTGGATGACGTCGACCGTGAACTGGCGGCCAGTGAAACGCGTTTACGCGAGATGGAACGTTATGTCACTTCCGATACTTTCACGTTACGTAGCCGTTTCCGTCAACTGTGAGGAAAGTTATGAATACTCGCTGGCAACAGGCCGGGCAAAAGATGAAGCCTGGTTTCAAATTAGCAGGCAAGCTGGTACTTCTTACCGCACTGCGCTATGGCCCGGCGGGTGTGGCTGGTTGGGCGATAAAATCAGTTGCTCGCCGACCGCTGAAAATGTTGCTGGCTGTGGCGCTGGAACCGCTGTTAAGTCGGGCTGCCAATAAACTGGCGCAGCGTTATAAAAGGTGAGGGGAGTTCCGCAAAAATTGTTAGATCTCAGGCGTATAATGGATGGCAATTTTCATCCATAGAAGGATACTTATATGTTTAAAAAAGGCTTACTTGCTCTGACTCTGGTGTTTTCACTGCCTGTTTTCGCCGCTGAACACTGGATAGATGTTCGTGTTCCAGAGCAGTATCAGCAAGAGCACGTTCAGGGGGCCATCAATATTCCCCTGAAGGAAGTGAAAGAGCGCATTGCCACCGCCGTTCCGGATAAAAACGACACCGTGAAAGTGTATTGCAACGCCGGACGCCAGTCCGGGCAGGCAAAAGAGATCCTCAACGAGATGGGATATACCCACGTTGAGAACGTCGGTGGCCTGAAAGATATCGAAATGCCGAAGGTCAACGGTTAATAAATTATTGCCTGAGCGGTGTAAATAACGCCGCTTATTCATTTGATAAATCAAAATTAACCCACATTATTATCTCCAGTATCTAATCCTTTCTACGGCTTTCTGGCACAGGACAGCAATGAAGCGACTTAAAAATGAACTTAATGCGCTGGTGAATCGGGGTGTCGACAGACATCTGCGCCTCGCTGTAACCGGACTTAGCCGCAGTGGCAAAACGGCGTTTATTACCGCGATGGTAAATCAGTTGCTCAATATTCATGCCGGAGCACGTTTGCCGCTATTAAGTGCGGTGCGTGAAGAGCGCCTGCTGGGCGTAAAACGCATTCCCCAGCGTGACTTTGGCATTCCGCGCTTCACCTATGATGAAGGGCTGGCGCAGTTATATGGCGATCCTCCCGCCTGGCCGACGCCAACGCGCGGCGTCAGTGAAATCCGCCTGGCGCTACGTTTTAAATCGAATGATTCACTGCTGCGTCACTTCAAAGATACCTCTACGCTGTATCTGGAGATTGTGGATTATCCCGGCGAATGGCTGCTCGACCTGCCGATGCTGGCGCAGGATTACTTAAGTTGGTCGCGCCAGATGACGGGCTTACTTAATGGTCAGCGCGGCGAATGGTCGGCGAAATGGCGAATGATGTGCGAAGGGCTGGATCCGTTAGCGCCTGCCGACGAAAACCGACTGGCAGACATTGCCGCCGCGTGGACCGATTATCTCCACCAGTGTAAACAGCAGGGGCTGCACTTTATTCAGCCAGGGCGCTTTGTTTTGCCTGGCGATATGGCAGGAGCGCCCGCGCTGCAATTCTTCCCATGGCCAGATGTCGATGCCTGGGGAGAGTCCAAACTGGCGCAGGCCGATAAACACACCAACGCCGGAATGCTGCGCGAGCGGTTTAATTATTACTGTGAGAAGGTGGTGAAAGGGTTCTATAAGAATCATTTTCTGCGCTTTGACCGCCAGATTGTGCTGGTGGATTGCCTGCAACCTCTCAACAGTGGGCCACAGGCATTTAATGATATGCGTCTGGCGCTGACGCAGCTGATGCAAAGTTTCCACTACGGGCAGCGTACCCTGTTCCGGCGTTTGTTTTCGCCGGTTATCGATAAGCTATTGTTTGCTGCCACTAAAGCGGACCATGTGACCATCGATCAGCACGCCAATATGGTTTCATTACTGCAACAACTGATTCAGGATGCCTGGCAAAATGCGGCGTTCGAAGGGATCAGCATGGACTGCCTGGGGCTGGCGTCAGTTCAGGCGACCACCAGCGGCATTATTGATGTTAACGGTGAGAAAATCCCGGCGCTGCGCGGTAATCGACTCAGCGATGGCGCACCGCTCACTGTTTATCCTGGCGAAGTTCCCGCACGTTTGCCCGGTCAGGCGTTCTGGGATAAGCAAGGCTTCCAGTTTGAAGCGTTTCGTCCGCAGGTAATGGATGTCGACAAACCGCTACCGCATATTCGTCTTGATGCTGCGCTGGAATTTTTAATAGGAGATAAATTGCGATGACCGAACCGTTAAAACCACGTATTGATTTCGACGGTCCGCTGGAGGTCGATCAGAGTCCAAAATTCAGGGCGCAGCAGACCTTTGACGAAAGTCAGGCGCAAAATTTTGCCCCGGCCACGCTCGACGAAGCGCAGGAAGAAGAGGGGCAAGTTGAAGCGGTAATGGACGCCGCGTTACGTCCGAAACGCAGTCTGTGGCGCAAAATGGTGATGGGCGGGCTGGCGCTGTTTGGCGCAAGCGTTGTTGGTCAGGGTGTGCAGTGGACGATGAACGCCTGGCAAACTCAGGACTGGGTGGCGCTGGGCGGTTGTGCCGCTGGGGCATTGATTATCGGCGCTGGCGTGGGTTCTGTGGTAACAGAATGGCGGCGCTTATGGCGCTTGCGCCAGCGTGCTCATGAACGCGACGAAGCGCGCGATTTGTTGCACAGCCACGGCACGGGTAAAGGCCGCGCATTTTGCGAAAAACTGGCGCAGCAGGCGGGAATCGATCAGTCACATCCGGCGCTGCAACGCTGGTATGCCTCAATCCATGAAACGCAGAACGATCGTGAAGTGGTTAGTTTGTATGCTCACCTGGTCCAGCCGATTTTAGATGCCCAGGCGCGGCGCGAAATCAGCCGTTCGGCGGCGGAATCGACGTTGATGATTGCGGTCAGCCCGCTGGCGCTGGTGGATATGGCCTTCATCGCCTGGCGCAATCTGCGTTTGATTAATCGCATCGCCACTTTGTATGGCATCGAGCTTGGCTATTACAGCCGCCTGCGCCTGTTTAAACTGGTCTTGCTGAATATCGCTTTCGCGGGTGCCAGCGAACTGGTGCGTGAAGTGGGGATGGACTGGATGTCGCAGGATCTCGCCGCGCGCTTGTCTACTCGCGCCGCTCAGGGAATAGGTGCCGGGTTACTGACCGCACGACTGGGGATCAAAGCGATGGAACTTTGCCGCCCGCTGCCGTGGATTGACAATGACAAACCACGTTTGGGTGATTTCCGTCGTCAGCTCATCGGTCAGGTAAAAGAGACGTTACAAAAGAGCAAAACGTCCGGCGAAAAATAGTGCACATTCGGGCGCTGATCGGATAGCTTTACGCCGAAGTGCCCGTTTATCCATCGTTGTGTCAATGTTTGTTGACAGAAACCTTCCTGCTACTCGAATAGTGTCATATCATCATATTTATTGTTCTTTTTCATGTGAAGGTTCCCATGCGTCTGGAAGTCTTTTGTGAAGACCGACTCGGTCTGACCCGCGAATTGCTCGACCTACTGGTGTTAAGAGGCATCGATTTACGCGGTATTGAGATTGACCCAATCGGGCGGATTTACCTGAATTTTGCCGAACTGGATTTTGACAGTTTCAGCAGTTTGATGGCGGAAATACGCCGTATTGCGGGCGTTACCGATGTGCGCACTGTGCCGTGGATGCCTTCCGAGCGAGAACATCAGGCGTTGAGCGCATTGCTTGAAGCATTGCCTGAACCCGTGCTTTCTGTCGATATGAAAAGCAAGGTGGACATGGCAAACCCGGCGAGCTGTCAGCTATTCGGGCAAAAACTGGATCGCTTACGCAATCATACCGCTGCGCAATTGATTAACGGATTTAATTTTTTACGTTGGCTTGAGAGCGACCCGCAGGATTCACATAACGAACATGTAGTGATTAATGGACAAAATTTTCTGATGGAGATAACGCCAGTCTATCTTCAGGATGAAAACGACCAGCATGTCCTGACCGGTGCGGTAGTGATGCTGCGCTCAACAATCCGTATGGGCCGTCAGTTGCAAAATGTGGCCGCCCAGGATGTCAGCGCCTTCAGTCAGATTGTCGCCATCAGTCCTAAAATGAAGCATGCGGTAGAGCAGGCGCAAAAGTTAGCAATGTTAAGCGCACCGCTGCTGATCACGGGTGATACCGGCACAGGTAAAGATCTCTTTGCTTACGCTTGTCATCAGGCAAGCCCGCGTGCGAGTAAACCTTATCTGGCGCTGAACTGTGCTTCTATTCCAGAAGATGCTGTTGAGAGCGAACTCTTCGGGCATGCGCCGGAGGGGAAAAAAGGATTCTTTGAACAGGCGAACGGCGGTTCGGTTTTGCTGGATGAGATTGGCGAGATGTCGCCACGAATGCAGGCAAAATTATTGCGTTTTCTCAACGATGGCACTTTCCGTCGCGTAGGGGAAGACCACGAAGTGCATGTGGATGTGCGGGTAATTTGCGCGACGCAGAAGAATCTGGTCGAGCTGGTGCAAAAAGGCGTGTTCCGCGAAGATCTCTATTATCGTCTGAACGTGCTGACGTTAAATCTGCCGCCGCTACGTGACTGTCCGCAGGACATCATGCCGTTAACCGAGCTGTTCGTCGCACGCTTTGCCGACGAGCAGGGCGTGCCGCGTCCGAAACTGGCCGCTGACCTGAATACCGTGCTTACACGTTATGCATGGCCGGGTAACGTGCGGCAGTTGAAAAACGCCATTTACCGCGCACTGACGCAACTGGAAGGTTATGAACTGCGTCCGCAGGATATTTTGCTGCCGGATTATGACGCTGCAACTGTAGCCGTTGGTGAAGATGCAATGGAAGGTTCGCTGGACGAAATCACCAGCCGTTTTGAACGTTCGGTATTAACCCAGCTTTATCGCAATTACCCCAGTACGCGCAAACTGGCAAAACGTTTGGGCGTTTCACACACCGCGATTGCCAATAAATTGCGGGAATATGGATTGAGCCAGAAGAAGAACGAAGAATAAGTGAGATAAATGCCTGATGGCGCAATACCATCAGGCATAATAATTTACGCTTTCAATACCGAGAGAGCTGCTTCGTAATCCGGCTCGGTGGTGATTTCATTTACCAGCTGGCTGAAAATCACATTATCATTTTCATCAATTACGACAACCGCACGTGCCGCCAGACCTTTCAGTGGACCTTCAGCGATCTCAACGCCGTAAGCTTGCAGGAATTCAGCGTTACGGAAAGTGGAGAGAGTGATAACGTTGTTCAGACCTTCCGCGCCGCAGAAACGAGACTGGGCAAACGGCAGATCGGCGGAGATGCACAGCACAACCGTGTTGTCGATTTCGGTTGCCAGTTGGTTAAACTTACGTACTGATGCGGCGCAAACACCGGTATCAATGCTCGGGAAAATGTTCAGCACTTTGCGTTTACCTGCAAACTGACCGAGGGTGACGTCAGACAGATCTTTTGCCACGAGAGTAAAAGTCTGCGCTTTGCTACCCGCTTGCGGGATGGAATTGGCGACTGTAACCGGGTTGCCCTGGAAATGAACGATTTGTGACATGATTATCTTTCCTGTTTACATATAGTTAACGTCACGCCTAGTTTATGCTAACTGTCAATAACACAGCAATCGCTATTTGCGCTTAATCCGCAGACCACCGCGGCAACAAGGAGTAAAGATGAGAACCGTTAAGGTATTTGAGGAAGCCTGGCCGTTACATACCCCGTTTGTTATTGCGCGGGGAAGCCGCAGTGAAGCGCGCGTGGTGGTGGTTGAACTGGAAGAAGATGGCGTCAAAGGTACGGGCGAATGTACGCCTTATCCGCGCTATGGCGAAAGTGATGCCTCAGTTATGGCGCAAATAATGAGCGTAGTCCCACAACTGGAAAAAGGGCTGACGCGCGCAGAGTTGCAAAAAGTTCTGCCTGCCGGTGCGGCGCGTAATGCGCTGGATTGTGCGCTGTGGGATCTGGCCGCAAGACAACAGCAGCAGACGCTGGCTGTATTTACCGGTATCTCTCTTCCTGAAACGATCACCACTGCGCAGACCGTAGTGATCGGTACGCCTGATCAGATGGCCAATAGTGCATCAACACTCTGGCAGGCAGGCGCGAAATTGCTAAAAGTGAAGTTGGATAATCATCTTATCAGCGAGCGGATGGTGGCGATTCGCGCGGCAGTACCGGATGCGACGTTAATTGTTGATGCTAATGAATCCTGGCGTGCGGAAGGACTGGCGGCGCGATGCCAGCTACTGGCCGATTTAGGCGTCGCAATGCTGGAGCAACCGCTGCCGGCTCAGGACGATGCGGCGCTGGAGAATTTTATTCATCCATTGCCCATTTGCGCAGATGAAAGTTGTCATACCCGTAGCAACCTGAAGGCGCTTAAAGGGCGCTATGAGATGGTTAATATCAAGCTTGATAAAACCGGCGGCCTGACGGAAGCGTTGGCGCTGGCAACAGAAGCGCGTGCACAAGGTTTCAGCCTGATGTTGGGCTGCATGTTATGCACCTCACGCGCCATTAGCGCGGCATTACCGCTGGCGCCGCAGGTCAGCTTCGCCGATCTCGACGGGCCGACCTGGCTGGCGGTGGATGTGGAACCGGCTCTTCAGTTTACGACCGGCGAATTGCATCTTTAGGATGCCAGCGCAGTAAATTCGCCATCGCAAAAAGATATTTTTCGCTGGCCTCATCGGCGGAGATGGGGGGAAACTCTGCAGTGATACAGTGTAAGTTCAGGTCTGCACACCAACTGCCAAAGGAACCGGGGGTGTCGTAGCCGACGCTGGTTACTAGCGGCAATTCAAACGCCTGGGCCAGCCATTCACCTAATTCGCTGTGTCTGGGATCTTCAATGCATGCCAGAGGATCGTGGAACGAGACGACCCAGGCGGGTTGAATGCGATGAATGAGCTGGCATAACGCCTGGGTTTCAGGTTCGGAGCCTGGTTTATCTCCGGTCAGCAAAACAACGTCGCGCTCTTCGGCGGCGCTGTTCCAGCGATATACCGTTTCTCCTTCCTTCCAATTGGCGGCGGGAAAGTTTCGGTTTAAATCCACACCATTGGCATTGGCACGTAGACCCAACTGGCAACCGTCGGGATTCACACACAGCACAACATGATGGCGGCGCAGAGACGGTGTTAATGTGCGTAATGCGCAGGAGAGGGCGACGACGGAAGAATTCTCATCGCCGTGGGTACCAGCAAGAATCAAACCACTTTCGCTACTGGCGGCATGGGCGGGAAACCAGAGCAGCGGCGCACCCAATAATGAACGTCCGTAATGTTCAGTTCCTGGGGGGAAAGCGCCCCGTTCGGCGCGTGGGCGAGTCACGGTCATAATCGTCTCTGACAATAGAAGTATTACAGGCAGTGTTGTGCAAATTTTGTGGATTATCAAATCCTTTTCGACAACGATATGTTATCGATCTTTTATCACTTTTTTGCCGGAAGTTATTTGCATTTCTTCAAGGAGAAACAAATAATTACGCATCAATATTAACGTCGGTTTGAGGGTAACTTATGAAGCACTCTGTTTCAGTAACTTGTTGTGCGCTGTTAGTCAGCAGCATTTCTCTTTCGTATGCTGCTGATGTTCCGAGCGGCACAGTACTGGCAGACAAGCAGGAGCTGGTGCGTCATATTAAGGATGAGCCTGCATCATTGGATCCCGCGAAAGCGGTTGGTTTGCCGGAGATTCAGGTGATTCGCGATTTGTTTGAAGGACTCGTGAATCAGAATGAAAAAGGGGAGATTGTCCCCGGCGTCGCCACCCGGTGGAAAAGTAATGACAACCGTATCTGGACCTTTACCCTGCGCGATGATGCTAAATGGGCAGATGGCACACCGGTTACAGCGCAGGATTTTGTCTATAGCTGGCAACGTCTGGTAGACCCGAAAACGTTGTCCCCATTTGCCTGGTTTGCCGCGCTGGCGGGGGTAAACAATGCTCAGGCGATTATTGATGGTAAAGCCACGCCTGACCAACTTGGCGTCACTGCCGTTGATGCCCATACCCTGAAAATCCAGCTTGATAAGCCATTGCCGTGGTTTGTTAATTTGACGGCCAACTTTGCCTTCTTCCCGGTGCAAAAAGCCAACGTTGAAAGCGGTAAAGATTGGACAAAACCAGGGAAACTTATCGGCAACGGCGCATATGTGCTTAAAGAACGCGTGGTGAATGAAAAGCTGGTGGTTGTACCGAATACCCATTATTGGGATAACGCAAAAACGGTACTGCAAAAAGTGACTTTCCTGCCGATTAACCAGGAGTCCGCTGCCACGAAACGTTATCTTGCAGGTGATATTGATATCACTGAATCCTTCCCGAAAAATATGTACCAAAAGCTGTTGAAGGATATTCCTGGGCAGGTTTATACACCGCCGCAGTTGGGGACTTATTATTATGCCTTCAATACGCAAAAAGGGCCGACAGCAGATCAACGCGTTCGTTTAGCATTAAGTATGACGATTGACCGCCGCCTGATGACGGAAAAAGTATTAGGCACCGGTGAAAAACCAGCATGGCATTTTACGCCAGATGTTACTGCCGGATTTACGCCGGAGCCTTCGCCGTTTGAACAAATGAGTCAGGAAGAACTGAATGCGCAGGCAAAAACTTTGTTGAGCGCAGCCGGTTATGGTCCGCAAAAACCGCTGAAGCTGACGCTTTTGTATAACACTTCAGAAAACCATCAGAAAATTGCGATTGCCGTAGCGTCGATGTGGAAAAAGAATCTTGGTGTGGACGTCAAATTGCAAAATCAGGAATGGAAAACCTATATCGATAGCCGTAACACCGGTAATTTTGACGTTATCCGCGCATCATGGGTAGGGGACTATAATGAACCGTCTACCTTCCTGACGCTGTTAACGTCAACGCACTCGGGAAATATTTCACGGTTTAATAATCCGGCATACGATAAAGTGCTGGCCCAGGCATCGACTGAAAATACCGTTAAAGCGCGCAATGCCGATTACAACGCGGCAGAGAAAATTCTCATAGAACAAGCGCCTATTGCACCGATTTACCAGTATACCAATGGGAGATTAATCAAACCGTGGTTGAAAGGTTATCCAATTAATAACCCGGAAGATGTGGCCTATAGCCGCACAATGTATATTGTGAAGCATTAATATGATGTCATCTGGCGCGTTTATGCGCGCCAGATTTAACAACCCCGATAAAATACCTTCTTTTTTTAAATCCCCCCTATAAAAATCACACCCAAGATAATTATTTGAATTTTTCTGCCAATGTCCAGCATAAATAATAATCAAATATTTTATTTAAAAGGTGTATTACATACTCCCAATATAAGCTGTGCTTTACTTTTCTTTACAACGCAAGACGTATTGCGTTCCTTGTAAAAATTTTCATTCGCAAACAGACACACAGCTAAAATGGGGTGGTAAAATGAAAAAATCCTTAGCTATTCCTTTAGTTATCTCGTTATTACTCCTTCATTATCCTTCTTTAAGCCTGGCCGCAGAATCACTGCCCGATGCCACGTCGTTGGGGCTGGAAAACTTAACGAATGATCTCTCACGACAAGAATTGTTTGTAAAAATACTGGAATCGGATCCATCTCGTGATAAAGAGTTTGATTCCTTTGCGGTAAAAAAATATTTTAAATTTCCGGCTGATGTCGCTTACGATTCGGTATTGAATCAACCACGACCCAGTTCTTTATTTGGTGTGGATATCAGCCATCATAACGGTAAAAACTTCCCGATCGAACTGTTGGCAAAAAATAAGTCTGTGTTCTTGTATATGAAGTCCAGTCAAGGAACGCGTTATGTTGATCCTGAATTCGCCGGTTTTTGGCAGCGGGCTGGGGATACTGAGCGAGGGATAAAACTTCACCGTGGGGCCTACCACTTTCTTTCCAGTGGCACACCGGCAGACGACGCGGAATTGTGGGGACGCAAGCAGGCAATGACGTTTGTTAAAGTTATTAAAGCCAACGGTGGGTTAAGGGCGACAGATATGCCACCGGCGGTGGATGTTGAGTGGGATGTAGATTCATCAACAGGTAAGGACCGCTGGCAGAAGCGTAAACCCACTGAAATAATCACGATGATCAAGGCATTCACCGCGCAGGTAGAAGCCGATTTAGGGCGTAAACCGGTTATCTACACTGCGCGGGCGTGGTGGAAAGATGCCGTCGGCGGAGAAAAAAGTTTTGCCCAGGTTGCAGAACATAATCTGTGGCTGGCTGATTATTCTAATCAGGCACAGGCCAGCGAAACGCCGCGTTCAATTAACCAGACAAAATGGGCAATCTGGCAGTTTACCGATGCTGCGCAGCTTAATTTGGGATCAAGTCAGAAATTCGATGCCAGTATATACAAGGGCCCGACCGCTGAGTTTTATTCCACTCTGGGTGTGCAGGAGTTTTAAATCATGAACAGGCGATGGCCAAATTTATGTAAAACGGTCCTGGGGCTGTTAATTGCAGGAATATCACTGGGAATGAATGATGTCCGCGCAGATGACATTTGCAAAAATGGCGCAATGGTCCCTGATGAATATTGTCATTTTTTTGTCCACTATGGGCCAGAGAACCCAGGGAAACTGGATATCCGGATCAGTGATGCGTTAAAAATACCCGATCAGGATGCAGCGAAAACGCGTTCCATCGGGTTGATTATTGCAATTTCAAAATATCCACTATTACACGCAGATATTCCGGCAGCCGCGGTGGATGGACAAAGAATGGCTGAATTTCTGATCAACGGACAGAAGTTTGATGAGGTTATTTTACTGAGAGATCAGGAAGCTTCATTAGATAATATTAATTATTTTTTAAAGGAATATCTCCCTGCCAGAGGGATGATGTTTGATAAGAAAGCTCGTTTGTTAATTGCTTATTCAGGTCATGGGCGATTTGGCACTCAAAATGGTAATTCTGATAAGGCACCGGCATTTGTTTTGAGTAATGCTACGGATATCGATGGTTCAAAAGGGATGTATGAAATGCCAGCTTTGAATGCTCAACTCAACATTCTGGCAAAGCGTTATTTCCATATTTTGACTTTAGTCAATGCTTGTTTTGGTTCAGGTCTTTTTGGCATGACAGATGGCGCCGGGAATTCAAACGCGTATAGTAAACCAGGTGCGTATGCGATAGCCGCTGGTGATGATAAAACAGAAGTTTATTCCCTTGAAAAAGACAAAGGCAGTGTATTTTTTGATACCCTTATAAAAGGAGTTGCTGATGGCGTTGCCGATGAACGCTTCGGGAAATCGTATATGGTAAAAATTGATGGTAAAAAGGAATACTACGCGGGCATTACCCGAACATTAAGTTTGTTTATCTATGTGAACGACCAATATATAAAAATCAATGAAAAACTGGACGAGGAAGGGAGAGGAATACATCTCAGTGATGCCTGGATAGGAGCAACAGAAAAACCAGCCGGACCGGGTGGATTCTTCTTTATTAACGATCCTGCGGCCAGTCGTCTGGATAAAAAAACACAATTATCAGCCGGGAATGCAGATGAATTTACGAATGTTGATAAGACCGCATATTCTATTAAAGAACCGCCTACTGCGCCAGATGAACCGAAGAACAAAGATATAACTCCTATTGAAATTCCTTATGGCCCCGTGAGTGCAATTCCCAACCGACCTGATATCCGTATCTTCAAAACACCGGATATTTACCCGATCAGTGGCCATGATATCTCGTCTAACGATGGCGAAATCGACTGGAAATTGTTTCAGGAGAAATCACCTGCGCGTTTTGTCTACGTGAGAGTGGTTGGCTGGAGAGGGCCAGACCCGTCGTTTAAGGCTCACTGGAAGCAATTAGCAGATTCAAAATTTGATCGCGGAGGCTATTTTAAATTTGATTTTTGCCGCACTCCTGAGGCGCAACTGGAAACAGCAAAAAGCCTGCTGCCTGAAGACCCGAAAATGTTGCCTCCCGGTATTTTACTGGTGAATCCAGAAGGTGAAGATTCAACCCAACTGGCTTGTTTTAAAAAATCTGGAATGGTGAATGCACGGAATGATATTTTACGTTTTGCTGCCCTGATGTATAAAAATTACCATAAAATACCAATATTTTATGGCAATCATAATAATTTGTCCCATTTCATGGATAGTCGGTTCGACCAGTATATGGTGTGGATGGGGTATTGGGGACAAGCTGGTGTGAAACTCGAGGGGCGTAATCCCTGGACACTTTGGCAATATTCAGGAAACGAAAAGGTGCCGGGCATTGGTCACAGCACAGAGTCAGAAGTTTTCTTTGGTACTGAAGAACAGTATGCCCAGTTTAAAGCGGGTGAGAATAATGTCGCTCTGGCTGCGGTAAATTGAGGTAATAAATAAAACCGGATGTCGAATATTATTATCGTCATCCGGTTTTGTTGAGTGTTATTTAAGCTGTTCGGGAGGTGTAATATTATCCATATACAGCGTCTGGCTGGGGAACGCAAAATCCGCACCATGCGACTGTACAATATCGATAATTTTCAAATATACGTCCTGCTGGGCGGCAAGCCATTCGGCCCAAACCGTGGTTTTGGTAAAACAATAAACCATAATATTTAGCGACGAATCGGCAAACTGGTTGAAATAAACCAATAGGGTTTGCTGCTGGTCGATGGCGGGATGATTTTTAAGCATTTCGCGTACCGCTTCGACAATAGCGCCCACTTTAGCCGCATCTTCATAACGTAAACCAATGGTCGTAGTAATACGACGGTTGGTCATTCGACCGGGGTTTTCAACGCTGATAGACGAAAACAGTGAGTTCGGCACGTACAGCGGACGATGATCAAATGTGGTGATTTTAGTCATTCGCCAGCCAATTTCTGCCACCGTTCCTTCGATATTTCTATCAGGAGAACGGATCCAGTCGCCAATACTAAAGGGGCGATCAAAATAGAGCATAATGCCGGAAAAGAAGTTGCTCAGAATATCCTTGCCGGCCATACCCACTGCAAGGCCACCAATACCACCAAAAGTCAGCAAGCCTGAAAGGCTCATGCCGAAATGTTCGCCATAGAGCAGAACAATGACGACGATGATGCT
The DNA here is from genome assembly GCF_005845405.1 of Escherichia sp. E4930. NCBI lineage: Bacteria > Pseudomonadati > Pseudomonadota > Gammaproteobacteria > Enterobacterales > Enterobacteriaceae > Escherichia > Escherichia sp. E4930. The sequence continues at coordinate 423,831 of NZ_VCDZ01000003.1, forward strand.
GATTTTAATGATACGCGACATAATCCGTGCACTGGTAATATCGCGGCCTTTTTTAATCTGCTTCCGTTCAAACTGATTGATTAGAAGGAATAACTTAACCGTCAGGATAAGGGCTATCAGGGACGTACAGATAAAATCAATAGCGTCCGGTGTGATAAATTTGAGTTTGTAATTTTCAATGACATAATTAATGATGCTACCGACAGCACTGATAATTATGGTGTAGATTAAAAATTGCACTGCGTGGAATAAGAATCCTTTTCTTTTATGATTTCCACGGCGAAACCAAAAGCTCATAAGAATCAATGCTGCGCAGCTACCGAAAATAATGACCAGATTAAGCGCATTATTTGTAAACAGTTCAGCGATCATTGTTTTATCAGGCTCCTCCAGATTGTTGACGTCATGCCGGAAACCCCTGGCGGGGTTATTTTATCGCGATAATTCATGCATATCATCAATAGACAGGGAAGGAAGTAGCAATATTAGCTAATTTATCAACGAGTTGATGATATGTTACGCGACAATCTATTGCTTTCAGGGCAGACAACACCAAAATGTCATGGTATTGTTACACACAAGTAACAAATGGTTTATCTGCAAAAGGATTATATTATGGTCATGGCGAAACTGAAGTCAGCGAAGGGGAGAAAGTTTCTCATAGGTTTGTTGGCGGTTTTCATTATTGCGGCGTCGGTAGTGACTCGCGCGACTATCGGTGGTGTTATTGAACAATACAATATCCCGCTGTCCGAATGGACGACATCAATGTATGTGATTCAGTCATCGATGATTTTTGTCTATAGTCTGGTCTTTACCGTATTACTGGCAATCCCGCTGGGTATTTATTTCCTCGGTGGAGAGGAAAAGTAAGTAAAAGAAAAGGCCCGTAACTTCGGGCCTTGAAAGCAAGTGACGAACGATTAATCGTCGTCTTCGTCATCCAGTTCGACAGGTGTCTGGTATTGGTCGGGTTTAATCACCAGCAGGTCGCAGCGAAGATGATCAATCACTTGTTCCGCCGTATTGCCAAGGAATGCCGCAGAAATACCAGTGCGTCCTACGGTTCCCAGAACCACAATCCCTGCCTGTAAATGCTCCGCTAAATCGGGAATCACTTCTTCCGGTAGACCTTTTTCGACATGCGTCATTTTCTCGTCAATGCTGAATTTCTGCCGCAGGGCTTTCATCGCCAGTAAATGTTGCCCGCGAATAGCATCGTTATAAACGCTTGGATCAAATTCCGGCAGTTCAATCGCAATATTGATGGGGGTTACTGGATAAGCACCAACCAGATGTACCTCGGTGTGGTTGACCTGGTCCGCCAGTTCGATCGTCTCTTTCACCAGTTTTTCATTGAGCGCATTATGATACGGCTCTTCGCTGGCGAGATTCACCGCCACCAGTGCCTTACCCCCTTCCGGCCACGGTTGGTCTTTCACCATCCACACCGGGCTCGGGCATTTGCGTAACAGGTGCCAGTCTGTTGGCGTAAAAATCACCGCTTCCAGGCGGTCATGTTGGTGCGCCATTTTTAGCACCAGATCGTGCCCACCGCTAAGTACTTCCTGAATGATGGCTTCGAAAGGACGGTTATGCCAGACCACTTTAATTTCAATGGGAACGCCAGCGTTAAGATAATATTTCGCCTGCTCGTGGATCCACGCAGTACGCTGACTAATGACGCCCTGACGCATGGCGGTCCGCTCGTCCGGAGAGAGTAGGGTAGTCATCTCGTAAGAGAAGTCATAAATAGGCAAAAAGGCTTTAATTTTGCCACCAATCCGTTGATGCAAATAAACAGCTCGCCGTAATGCGGGTTGATCGTCCTGATTAGGATCGATAACAACAAGCATGTTCTGATACATAGCCATACAGAGTCTCCTTACAACAACTGTCAATGCAGTTTGTATTAAAAGAGTAACCTAGATCTGGTGAATGAAACAGTGATGAACCTTCTGCCAGATCAATAAATGAGAAAAATTTAATGATATGACAGAAGGATAGTGAGTTATGCGGAAAAATCAGGCGACGTTGCGTGTATGACCGGCTAGTTGGGCCAGCGCATCGTTATTTTCGATGGTGATATATTTACCTTTGACTGCCAGCATGCCGCTTTTCTGGAAGCGCCCCAGCAGACGGCTGATGGTTTCAACTGTCAGGCCCAGATAGTTACCGATATCGCCACGAGTCATCGTCAGGCGAAATTCACGAGGGGAGAAGCCGCGTTGGGCAAAACGACGGGACAGATTATAGATAAACGCGGCCAGACGTTCTTCGGCATTTTTCTTCGACAACAGCAGGATCATGTCCTGATCGCCTTTAATTTCGCCGCTCATCAGACGCATCATCTGTTGGCGCAGATTAGGCATTTTACCGGACAGATCGTCCAGCGTTTCGAACGGAATTTCACACACCATCGAGGTTTCCAGCGCCTGGGCGAAGCTTGGATGATGACCGCTGCCTATGGCATCGAAACCCACCAGATCGCCTGCTAAATGAAAGCCAGTGATTTGCTCGTCGCCTTGCTCTGTAATGGTATAACTTTTAATCGTACCGGAGCGGATGGCATAAAGCGATTTAAGTTCATCACCAGCCTTAAACAGCGTCTGGCCTTTCTGAATAGGCTTCTTTCGCTCAATGATATTATCAAGCTGATCAAGCTCATGTTCGTTGAGTGTGAACGGGATGCAAAGCTGACTGATGCTGCAATCCTGGCAATGGATAGCACAACCGCCAGACTGAATGCGCCGTATAATTCGCTTTTCCGGGATCATAGGTCTGCTCAAGCCGTAATTGATATTTGTCAATTTTAACATCTTTTTAGGGAGCAAGTAAGTCTAAGCAAACCTTAACAGCGGAGAATTCCGATAATAGATGTAAATTTATGTCTATCTAATTGAAAAACCTTAGATTGTTAAGGGTAACTTTACGTAAAACTGTGAACACGCAGGCACAAATTGCTTAATGTTTACAGTAAAAGATAACCTTCATGGCGCAATAGCCACTCTTTTCGCTGCACTCCGCCTGCATATCCTGTCATCGTGCCGTTTCGGCCAATGACCCGGTGACAAGGCACCACAATACTGATCGGGTTTGCACCGTTGGCTGCGCCGACGGCACGCGCGGCCCCTGGGCGGCCTAGTTGTTCTGCCAGTTGACCGTAATGCATTACCTGTCCACACGGGATAGTGCGTAGCGTTTTCCATACTTCCCGTTGAAATGGCGTACCGCCGGTGGCAGTGGGTAGGGAATCAATAATGCTTAGATTACCGGCAAAATAATCACGAAGTTTATCGCTTAACCCGCCGGGATTGGTGGCGGAAATACGCTCATAACCTTCTTTGCGATAATGGATGTCCAGCAATTGCACCATGCGATCGCTATACTCTTCCCACTCAACCGCCCGCAGACGAAATTGTTCATCGCAAATAACCCACAGAGGACCCAGTGGCGTGGCAATTTTTTCTTCAAGTAATCTCAGCATCCGTTCTCTCTTAAGATAAATATGGGTAAACACCCCCGGACAAATCAGCAGACCGACAAGATACCACGCAAGCAACATTAGCAGCCATACCACAAGAAGATAAGAGGGTACGGTACGACTAATGAATAGTAGGTACCTGGATTAGTTTCCGGTTTGAACGATAGCGCTGAAGTGGATTTCCGGGCTAAATGCGTCTGCCGCTTCGTTACTTCTCCCGACACCAGCGAGAATGTGGTTTTCTGCAATGCAGACAAATGAATAAAAAAATAGAGTCTGTCGACATCCGCCAGACTCTACAGTACACACAGCAGTGCATCCGCGTCTTGAATCCGGCCTGCTTCCTGTCAGCCGGTGACAGTGTTATAACGGTTTTGCCCATCAGTTGCCAATTTTCTTCAGTGACAGATTTCACGAAAATATAAGTTAAAACGTTCATCTCGTGATTGAATAATCATGCATCGTTAATCGACAGGTGAATTTAGCGGGTGATTAACCTGTGCGGCGTTTAAACATATTGCAGAATGACGTGCTTAAGTATATTTCAGGCGACGTGCAACAAATTACCGTCATCATATATTGGTTGCTTTGATGGACAAATCGCCTTAATTAGGGCCTGTGCAGGCTCACTCCCGGCCTAAACTGTTCGATACTGCAACCAGGCTGGTATAAAATGCCCCGCCTGCGGGGACACTAGCCTGTATGGAGCAAGATGTTGCTTCAACTTGCGAAGTGAACAATGCAGCAAGCATCAGATATATGAACAATTAACCCGTCTGGATCACGACGTGCGAAGGTACATAGGAGGTTACATGAACCTTGACGACAAATCGCTGTTTCTTGACGCCATGGAAGATGTCCAACCACTGAAACGCGCTACTGATGTCCACTGGCATCCTGTGCGTAACCAACGCGCGCCACAGCGTATAGACACGCTGCAACTTGATAATTTCCTCACCACAGGATTTCTCGACATCATCCCGCTAAATCAGCCCCTGGAATTTCGTCGGGAAGGTTTGCAACATGGGGTGATCGATAAGCTACGCAGCGGCAAATATCCGCAACAGGCTAGCCTGAATTTACTTCGCCAGTCGGTGGAAGAGTGCCGCAAAATGGTGTTTAGTTTTATTCATCAGGCGCGGGCGGATGGTTTGCGTAATGTACTTATTATTCACGGCAAAGGCAGAGAAGATAAGTCTCACGCCAACATTGTCCGTAGTTATGTCGCACGTTGGCTGACAGAGTTTGATGATGTACAGGCTTATTGCACCGCGCTACCGCATCATGGCGGCAGCGGGGCGTGTTACGTTGCACTGCGTAAAACAGCGCAGGCGAAACAAGAAAACTGGGAGCGTCACGCTAAACGCAGTCGATAATTCATTGACGCTTCCGCGCTATTGAAAATATCAAGCCGCCAGTACGCGGTTGCGTCCGTCATTTTTCGCCCGATACAACGCATCATCTACGCGTTTAAACAGTTCATCGATGCCTTCATTGCCTTCGTGATGTGCCACGCCAATGCTGACCGTAAAACGCGGTAAGCCAGAAATACTCACTTTTGCCACGCTCAATCGGATAGTTTCAGCGAGAGAAATTGCGGTATCCAGCGGAGTTCTGGGTAATAACAAGACGAACTCTTCACCTCCCCATCGAAACACCATATCGCCTTTGCGAGCGCAGTTTTCGAGCGTACGAGCCAGAGTGCATAAAACTTCATCACCTTTCTGGTGACCGTACAGGTCATTAATATGCTTAAAACGATCGGTGTCGATAAGCAGCAAACTGTAATCCTGAGCGATTGCGAGATGCTGCATCTGGCCTTGCTCGGTGATGTGATAAAATTGTCGGCGGTTAAGTAACCCCGTCAACGCGTCATGGTGAGCCGCGTGTTCCAGTTGTTGTTCCAGCCTTTTTTGCTCGGTAATGTCATGCACGATGCATAACATTAACTTGTCGCCATAAATCTCAATTGGCCCGGCATAAGTTTGCACATGGCGAGTGGAACCATCTGCCAGCTTATGGACAAAGTTAAGAGGTTTATGTCCGCCGGGTAAACGTGAAATTTCATGCATGACAGGCATCACGCGACGCCCAAGAATATTAATTTCCCAGGTGTGTTTCTGACAGATTGTTTCATGGTTATAGCCATAGAAATTGAGTGCGGCCACATTGGCGTCGACAATTTGGCCATCACGCGAGGGATCTATCAACAGCATTGGCGCGGAATTAGTCAGAAAAAAACGCGCATAAAACCCTTGTTTTTTACGCTGATAATTTGCAGATCGGCTGGCTTTTAAGCCCAGACTTGCGGGTGTCTCCATCCCTTCAAATATGATCACTTCCCCAGTATCACTAATCTCTTTGAGGGTTAACCGACAGCTTAGTGCTGTCTCTTCACCATTACGCTTGACCGTGAGAATTTCTACAATATCGAGTTGGTTATGCAGGTCTACGAGATATTTTGGTAGTTCGTTTTGGGAGGAGACGGAATAGAGGCCGGTTCGTAGCTGACTAAAAGTGAGTTCTTGCATCAACAGTTGCGCAGCGCTATTGGCATAAATTAACCGTTCCTCGAAGGGGGAAACGATCCAGACAGGACTGGTTAATAAGTCCAGGGTATTGAAGTTGTGCGTAGTCATTGAAATCCCGTTATTTTTATCAATTTTCTATTGTTATCTGATCGCAAAAATGCCACCACAAATGATCAGATAATTCTGATAATGATAGACGCTATTTAACACTTTACCCCTTTTCTAATCATGAAAAGTATTTTGCTTTCTGTATTTAGTTTTGACAGGATTTTATTAATCATTTCAGGGTAATGGGGTGAGGAGATGTTGCGTAAGATAACCAGAAGACTAGACTACAAAATAAAGCATTGATAATGGAGGCACTGTGGAAACGATTAAGGGAGCGGACATAAATGTACCGGATGCAGTATTTGCCTGGATGTTGGATGGTAAAGGCGGCGTTAAACCGCTGGAAAATACAGATGAGATAGATGAAGAGCATCCCTGCTGGCTCCACCTTAATTATGTGCACCATGACAGCGCGCAGTGGCTGGCAACGACGCCATTGCTCCCAAATAACGTGCGTGACGCGTTGGCAGGGGAAAGCACGCGGCCCAGAGTCAGCCGTCTTGGTGAAGGGACGTTGATTACGTTGCGCTGCATTAATGGCAGTACTGATGAACGTCCCGACCAGCTGGTTGCCATGCGTGTTTATATGGACGGTCGGTTCATTGTCTCGACCCGACAACGTAAAGTACTGGCGTTAGACGATGTAGTTAGCGATCTGGAAGAGGGGACCGGCCCGACTGATTGCGGAGGCTGGCTGGTGGATGTGTGTGATGCATTAACCGATCACTCCAATGAGTTTATAGAGCAACTGCACGATAAAATTATCGACCTGGAAGATAATTTACTTGATCAACAAATTCCGCCGCGCGGTTTCCTGGCACTACTACGGAAACAACTCATTGTTATGCGTCGCTATATGGCGCCGCAGCGAGATGTTTATGCTCGCCTTGCCAGTGAGCGCCTGCCCTGGATGAATGACGATCAACGGCGCCGAATGCAGGATATTGCTGACCGTCTTGGGCGCGGTCTGGATGAGATTGACGCGTGCATTGCGAGAACTGGCGTGATGGCGGACGAAATCGCCCAAGTGATGCAGGAAAATTTAGCCCGCCGTACTTACACAATGTCATTGATGGCAATGGTCTTTTTACCCAGTACATTTTTAACCGGGTTATTTGGCGTTAACCTCGGCGGTATTCCAGGTGGAGGATGGCAATTTGGTTTTTCGCTTTTTTGTATTCTGTTAGTTGTTCTTATTGGTGGTGTTGCTTTATGGTTGCATCGTAGTAAATGGTTGTAACAAAAGCAATTTCACCGGGTTTCTGTATACAAAAACGCCGTAAAATTTGAGCGAGGTCAATAAACTCTCTACCCATTCAGGGCAATATCTTTCACGCAGGTGAATGCAACGTCAAGCGATGGGCGTTGCGCTCCATATTGTCTTACTTCCTTTTTTGAATTACTGCATAGCACAATTGATTCGTACGACGCCGACTTAGATAAGTCGGCTTTTTTTTGTCTGTTATCTGTCAACGTCTACCCTTTAAGAGTCTACCCAATGACCAAAGGGAAATATGATGACACTCATTTATTTGCAAATTCCTGTCCCTGAACCGATTCCTGGCGATCCCGTCCCAGTCCCCGATCCAATCCCTCGTCCACAACCTATGCCCGACCCGCCGCCCGATGAAGAACCGATTAAATTGTCGCAACGTGAGCGTAGATCTGCGAGGATACGCGCCTGCTAACTTTGCGCTGATGACCACGAGAATAGATTGTGACCGCTTTTTCTACCCTGAACGTTTTCCCTCCCGCCCAGCTCACTAACCTTAATGAGTTGGGTTACTTAACCATGACACCGGTGCAGGCCGCCGCACTTCCGGCGATCCTTGCTGGAAGAGATGTTCGCGTGCAGGCGAAAACCGGCAGCGGAAAAACCGCGGCATTTGGCCTCGGGTTGTTACAGCAAATTGATGCGTCGCTGTTTCAGACTCAGGCTTTAGTGCTGTGTCCGACTCGTGAACTGGCGGATCAAGTCGCAGGGGAGTTACGTCGGCTGGCGCGTTTTCTACCAAATACCAAGATCTTGACCTTATGCGGCGGTCAGCCGTTTGGCATTCAGCGCGATTCACTGCAACACGCGCCGCATATCATCGTGGCAACGCCGGGGCGTTTGCTGGATCACCTGCAAAAAGGCACTGTTTCGTTAGATGCATTGAATACGTTGGTCATGGATGAAGCCGACCGTATGCTGGATATGGGGTTTAGCGACGCAATTGATGAAGTCATCGGTTTTGCGCCAACTTCTCGCCAGACGCTTCTCTTCTCTGCCACCTGGCCGGAAGCGATCGCCGCGATTAGCGGTCGTGTACAACGAGATCCCCTGGCGATTGAAATAGACACAACAGATGCTCTGCCGCCTGTTGAACAACAATTTTATGAGACATCCAGCAAGGGCAAAATTCCGTTGTTGCAACGGTTATTAAGTTTGCATCAGCCAGCGTCTTGTGTGGTGTTTTGTAACACCAAAAAAGATTGCCAGGCTGTGTGTGACGCGCTGAATGAAGTAGGGCAAAGTGCATTGTCGTTACATGGCGATCTGGAACAGCGCGATCGCGACCAGACGTTGGTTCGTTTTGCCAACGGTAGCGCTCGTGTGCTGGTAGCGACCGATGTCGCTGCGCGTGGTCTGGATATTAAATCGCTTGAGCTGGTGGTGAACTTTGAGCTGGCGTGGGATCCTGAAGTTCATGTGCATCGTATCGGGCGTACGGCGCGTGCCGGGAATAGCGGTCTGGCAATCAGTTTCTGTGCGCCAGAAGAAGCACAGCGCGCCAATATCATTGCCGACATGTTGCAGATGAAACTTAACTGGCAAACGTTACCAGCCAGCAGGGACATTGTGTCGCTGGAGGCAGAAATGGCAACGTTGTGTATCGATGGCGGGAAAAAAGCCAAAATGCGTCCGGGTGATGTATTAGGCGCGCTGACAGGAGATATCGGGCTTGATGGTGCGGATATTGGCAAAATCACCGTGCACCCAGCGCATGTCTATGTCGCAGTGCGACAGGCGGTTGCTCATAAGACATGGAAGCAGTTACAGGGCGGCAAGATTAAAGGAAAAACTTGCCGGGTACGGCTGTTAAAATAACGAAATGTTGAATTGCCTGATGCAAGGATAAACATCTTCTTCGGCATTGCCGGATGCGACGCGGACCGCGTCTTATCCGGCCTACATGAGTAGCCCGATAAGCTTGCGTATCGGGCGCTATTCTGATTATTTCACTTCAACCACATTCAGGCGCAGTTCATCCAGCTGATTTTCGTCTTCTTCAGGCTGCCAGCCCGCCGGTTGTAGTGGGAGCTCTTCGCGATCAAACGCCAGATCACCGCCGTTAACCACTTCTGAACCGTGGGTAATGCCTTTGAAATCGAAAAGACTGGTATCGCACAGATGAGACGGCACCACATTCTGCATCGCGCTGAACATGGTCTCGATACGTCCCGGATAACGCTTATCCCAGTCGCGGAGCATATCGGCAATCACCTGACGTTGCAGGTTAGGCTGTGAACCGCACAGGTTACATGGAATAATCGGGAACGCTTTCGCATCGGCAAAACGCTGAATATCTTTTTCGCGGCAGTAGGCCAGCGGACGAATCACGATATGTTTGCCATCATCGCTCATCAGTTTCGGTGGCATCCCCTTCATCTTGCCACCGTAGAACATATTTAAGAACAGCGTTTGCAGGATATCGTCGCGGTGGTGACCCAGTGCGATTTTCGTGGCTCCCAGTTCTGTTGCGGTGCGATAAAGGATACCGCGACGCAGACGAGAGCAGAGCGAGCAGGTGGTTTTTCCTTCAGGGATTTTCTCTTTTACGATCCCGTAAGTATTCTCTTCAACAATCTTATACTCAACGCCCAGCTTATCGAGATACTCCGGCAGGACGTGTTCCGGGAAACCTGGCTGTTTCTGGTCGAGGTTAACGGCAACCAGCGAGAAATTGATTGGCGCGCTTTGCTGCAAATTACGCAGGATCTCCAGCATGGTATAGCTGTCTTTGCCCCCGGAGAGGCAAACCATAATGCGGTCGCCATCTTCAATCATATTGAAGTCAGCAATGGCTTCGCCCACGTTACGACGCAGACGTTTTTGCAATTTGTTGAGATTGTATTGTTCTTTCTTACTAATTTCTTGATTTTGCGACATTTAATAGCGACTCAATTCGTTATATGGCATCAGAAAAGTATGCGTCATGCCGGAACGCCCAGCATAAGAAATCTGATATAAAAACTGTGGCGTGTATGGTACGGATTAGAGGGGAAAATGTCAGCACATTTGCGAAATGAATCAAAAAGCCCGCAGCGGTCTGCGGGCGTTAGTGTTAGCGCACGACCAGCACTGAGCACTCTGCGTGACGTACTACGGCAGCGGCGTTAGAGCCGAGCAGGTAGGTGGTGATATCCGGTCGATGAGAAGCAATGATTATCATGTGAGCAGGGATTTTTTTCGCCATTTCCAGAATACGGTCTTTTGGCGAACCTTCTTCAACATGGACATGCACTCTGTCAGTCGGCAGTTTGAATTTTTTAATGACTTCTTCCAGTTGCGATTTGGCTTCCGCTTTCAGGTCATCCATTGCCGGTAACTCTGCGGAATACGCTAATCCCAGAGAGGCATAGTAGGGTAGCGAAGGTATTACCGTCAGGAAATGAACCTCTGCATCATCAATCTTTGCCTCTGCCTCAACGTGGCTAATCACACGTTGAGTTAATTCTGAATCTGAAATATCGATAGGGACAAGAATCGTTCTGTTCATAAAACCTCCTGTTTTAGTATCCGCATAAAGTGTAACGCCAGATGACTCATTTTGTGTAATGACGGAGTTCACATTTTTAATTTAGATCAAGGGAGGATAAATATGAAGAAAATGCCCGCCAAACGGCGGGCAGGCAAGATTAAAACTGGTATACCAGACCTAAAGCAACGATATCATCGGTAGAGATACCGTTCGCAGCGTAGAAGCTGTCATCCTCATCTAGTAGGTTGATTTTATAATCAACATAGGTGGACATGTTTTTGTTGAAATAATATGTTGCGCCAACGTCGGCGTATTTAACCAGATCTTTATCGCCATCAGTACCGACCAAATCGTTGCCTTTAGACATCAGGAAGGAGACAGCCGGACGCAGGCCAAAATCAAACTGATACTGGGCAGTAACTTCAAAGTTCTGGGTTTTGTTGGCAATCGTATTTGCTGAATTGCCGTAAGGCGTCATGTTACGGGTTTCAGAGTACATGGTTGCAAGGTAGATATTGTTAGCATCGTATTTTGCCCCTGCCGTCCATGCGTCAGCCTTATCGCCTTTTGCAGTAGAGAATTCAGCCTGTTGGTTGGTACGATCAGAACTGGTATACGCAGCACCAATGCTCACCCCCATACCTAAGTCGTAGGTAGAGGAGATACCGAAACCGTCGCCATTGGCATTCTTAATATTACGACTGCCACCGTTTGCAGTACCTTCTTGCTCATGACTAACCTGGTTTTCGTTCGCTCCCTGATACTGTAACGCAAAGTTCAGGCCATCAACCAGACCGAAGAAATCGGTGTTACGGTAGGTCGCGACGCCGTTTGCACGACCGGTCATATAGTTATCGGCTTTGGTATAAGAGTCGCCACCGAATTCAGGCAGCATATCTGTCCAGCCTTCGATGTCGTACATCACACCATAATTACGACCATAGTCAAATGAACCGAAGTCACCAAATTTCAGACCGGCAAATGCCAGACGAGTCCAGGAGTCGCCTTTATCATTTTCAGAGCCATTAGCCTGAACGTTATATTCCCATTGACCATAACCAACCAGTTGATCGGTAATTTGAGTTTCGCCTTTAAAACCAAAACGTACATAAGTTTGATCGCCATCACTATTCGCATTATCAGAAAAATAATGCAGGCCATCGACTTTGCCGTACAGGTCTAATTTATTGCCGTCTTTATTATAAATTTCTGCTGCATGTGCAGCACCTGCGGCGAGCAGGGCAGGGATTAAGAGCGCCAGTACTTTGCTTTTCATTGAATAAATCCTTTAGTTATTTTATTTGACTTAATTTCCCCTGTTTGGGGAATGAAAACATCCTAAAGGAGAAGTTCAGTTAGCAGATAAATATCATTTGTTACGCCTTAAGTAAAACCTTAATCAAATAATTCTATGGAAATAGTAATAAGTTTGATGAATGTGTTGCTGGGGAATCATGCAAAATAAAAATTATACATTTAATAAAGCATGGGTTATTCTGCGCGGGTTATATGCCTTTATTGTCACAGATTTTATTTTCGGTTGGGTCATTGCATTACTAATGTTTTTCCAACGAATAAAAAGACAAGCCCGAACTTTCGTTCGGGCTTTTTTTTTTAATTGGATAATAGTTATCCAGAAAGGTTACTCGGTGCTATTTTTTTCCGCCTTTCCGGCCATTTGTGCCAGGAAGTCATAACGTTTTTGCAAATCAGCGGCGGCATCTTTCCATAACTGTTCTGCCACTTCCGGCTGTTGCGTGTTCAGACGGCGGAAACGCTGCTCATGAAGAAGCGTTTCTTCCAGAGCTTCTGAAGGCGGGCGGGAATCCAGCGCCAGCGGCAGTTTACCTTCATCGGCTCGACGCGGATCAAAGCGATACAGCGGCCAGAAGCCCGTTGCGGTGAGTTGACGCATCTGGTCGTGACTTAATGCCAGGTCATAACCGTGCTCTTCACATGGGCTGTAAGCAATAATCAGCGATGGCCCCGGATACGCTTCCGCTTCCTGTATCGCTTTCACCGTCTGGTTGAGTTGTGCGCCCAGAGAAATCTGCGCGACATAAACATGACCGTACATCATCATGCTAACACCAAGATCTTTGCGTGCTTTGCGTTTGCCATGTTCACCAAACTTAGTTACCGCGCCAAGCGGGGTAGCTTTCGACGCCTGACCACCGGTATTGGAATAGCATTGCGTATCCAGCACCAGGATGTTGACGTTTTCCGTCAGACTCAACACATGATCCAGACCGCCAAAGCCGATGTCGTAAGCCCAGCCGTCACCACCAATCAGCCAGATTGATTTCTCCACCAGCGCATCTGCGTCACGCAGCAGTTCATGCGCTTCAGCCACATCTTTGAGTTGCTGGCGCAGAGCAGCGACTTGTTCGCGACGAACGTCTGGCGTGGCGTCTGATTTCAACGCAGTCAGTAACTCAGCAGGGATTTTGTCGGCAAATTGATCCAGCAGACGCAGCACGCGGACACGGTGTTGATCGACCGTCAGGCGGAAACCAAGGCCGAATTCGGCATTATCTTCAAATAGCGAGTTCGCCCATGCCGGTCCACGACCGTTGGCATCAGTGGTATATGGCGTGGAGGGCAGGTTGCCGCCGTAAATAGAAGAACAACCAGTAGCGTTGGCAATCAACATCCGATCGCCATAGAGCTGAGTGAGCAATTTGATATACGGCGTCTCACCACAACCGGAGCAAGCGCCAGAATATTCAAACAGCGGAGTGATCAACTGCGAAGTACGAATATCAATACGTTCCAGTTTGCTGCGGTCGATTTCTGGTAAATTCAGGAAGAAGTCGTAATTGATTTTCTCTTCTTCCACATGTTCCAGACGCGACATCATATTGATGGCTTTGATCTCTGGATTTTGTCGGTCTTTCGCCGGGCAAACTTCTACGCACAGGTTACAACCGGTGCAATCTTCCGGTGCGACCTGCAACACATATTTCTGCCCGCGCATATCACGAGATTTCACATCCAGTGAATGCAGGCTGGTCGGAGCGTTTTCCATCGCTTCGGGCGGTACGACTTTCGCGCGAATGGCGGAATGTGGGCAAGCGGCGACGCAGTGGTTACATTGAGTACAGAGTTCCTCTTTCCAGATAGGGATCTCTTCGGCAATGTTGCGTTTTTCCCAGCGAGTAGTTCCCATCGGCCAGGTGCCGTCTGGTGGTAGCGCTGAAACGGGGAGGGCGTCGCCAAGTCCGGCGAGCATCGCAGCGGTAACCGTTTTGACAAAATCAGGTGCGGCATCAGATACCACTGGTGGACGGTTGGCACTTTGCGGATTTACCGGTTGCAGTGGTACTTCTTCAACGGACTCGCGCGCCAGCGCCAGAGCTTGCCAGTTGCGTTCAACCAGATCCTGGCCTTTGCTGCTGTAACTTTTGGCAATGGCGCCCTGCAATTCTGCGAGGGCGCTGTCGCCAGGCAGAATTTGCGTCAGGTGGAAGAAAGCCATCTGCATGACGGTGTTAATGCGAGCTGCCAGCCCACATTCACGGGCGATTTTCGCCGCGTTAATCACATAGAAACGCGCTTTTTTCTGATTCAACACAGCCTGAACTTCTTGCGGCAGTCGCGACCACACTTCATCTGCGCTGTACGGCGTGTTGAGCAGGAAAATGCCGCCAGGTTTTAAACGCTCAGCCATTTGATATTTGTCGATAAACTGCAACTGGTGGCAGCCAACAAAATCAGCCTGGGAAATGAGATAAGCGGAACGAATCGGCTGCTCGCTCACGCGAAGGTGAGAAACCGTCAGGCCGCCCGCCTTTTTGGAGTCGTAAACAAAATAGCCCTGTGCGTACCACGGCGTGGAATTACCGATAATTTTGATATTGTTTTTAGTTGCGGAAACGCTGCCGTCGCTACCCAGCCCGTAAAAGAGAGCTTCCAGTTTTGCGGAGTTCGGCAGAGTATTTTCCGGCAATGGCAGCGACAAATTGGTCACATCGTCATAAATACCAACCGTAAAGCGCGCTTTCGGTTTAGCTGCGTTGAGTTCGGCGAATACCGCCAGTACACAGTCTGGGCCAAATTCTTTGGATGAAAGACCATAGCGCCCGCCAATGACGCGTGGCAGTGTTTCGCGCTCGCCATTATTAAAGGCTTCAGCCAGCGCCGTCATTACATCCAGATACAGGGGTTCTGCCTGCGCACCAGGCTCTTTGGTGCGATCCAGCACCGCCACAGTACGTACAGAGTTCGGCAATGCTTGCAGTAAGTGTCTGGCGGAGAAAGGGCGGTAAAGTCGCACTTTTAGTACGCCCACTTTTTCGCCATGGGTCAGCAATTCGTCCACGACTTCTTCACAGGTGCCGATGGCCGACCCCATCAGGATAATTACCCGTTCCGCTTGCGGATGACCATAATATTCAAACGGCTGATACTGGCGACCTGTAGCGGCAGCGAAATCAGCCATCGCCTGTTCAACATGGTCATAGACCGCGTTGTACCACGGGTTAGTGGCCTCACGTGACTGGAAGTAAGTGTCCGGATTAGCCGACGTACCGCGGATTACCGGATGTTCCGGGTTAAGTGCGCGAATGCGATGAGCATCAATTTCTGCCTGGGGCATTAGCTCAAGAATAGTGTCGTCGGCCAGTGGGACAATTTTGTTGATTTCGTGGGAAGTGCGGAAACCATCAAAGAAATGAATAAATGGTACGCGGCTTTTCAGCGTTGCGATGTGCGAAATGAGAGCAAAATCTTGGGCTTCCTGCACGTTTGCTGCACACAGCATGGCGCAGCCAGTCTGACGTACCGCCATCACATCTGAATGATCGCCAAAAATAGAGAGCGCATGAGTGGCCACAGTACGCGCTGCCACATGCAGTACAAACGGCGTCAGCTCACCTGCCAGTTTATACAGCGTCGGGATCATCAGCAGTAAACCCTGCGACGATGTAAATGATGTCGAAAGAGCGCCTGTTTGCAAAGCACCATGCACAGTTGCGATAGCGCCAGCTTCTGACTGCATTTCAACCACACGAGGTGTATCTCCCCATACGTTCTTCAGGCCGTTTCCGGCCCAGGCATCAGCCTGTTCAGCCATCGTGGAACTCGGGGTAATAGGGTAAATGGCGATAACTTCACTGGTGCGAAATGCCACCGAAGCTACCGCGCCATTTCCGTCAATTGTGATCATACGACACCCTTACATTGCGCAAATGAGGGGCGCACGAAAAAGCTGCGCGCCCAGTAATAATCTTTTAATTTTAGCAAATGGCTTTCTGCTGCATTTTCGCTTTTGTGTTCTCTATATCAGCGTAATGAATGTTTTGATCAAATCCCGGGCAAAAAAATAGCCACAAAATAGTAAAAAAACGTTGCAATTCACATACAGTTCTCGACGTAGCCGCCTGAGCTGCCTATTATTACGGCGGTTTCGTTGGACTTAAAGATTTGAGGAAGTAAAGATGCGAGTAATGTTGTGCGTAGGGGCTGCCGTTTTATTGTTGTCGGCGTGTAGTAGTGAACCTGTTCAGCAGGCGACCGCGGCGCATGTGGCCCCAGGTTTAAAAGCGTCAATGTCGAGTAGTGGAGAGGCAAATTGTGCAATGATTGGCGGTTCGCTTTCCGTTGCCCGTCAACTGGATGGTACAGCGATCGGGATGTGTGCATTGCCCAACGGCAAACGCTGTAGCGAACAGTCGCTTGCCGCCGGAAGTTGTGGCAGTTATTAATTCATTAAATCCGCCAGCTTATACGTTAATGTCTGTTTTGCGGTCGCCAGCGTTAACTGATTCGCGGTCAGATCCACTTGCGCACCTTCTTTCAGCATTTCGCGGATGGTGTTATCGAGTTCGTTAAGCTGTGGATTGGCACACATCATACGAGTCATTGCCAGTCCTTTAACTTTTAGTTCTCCGTCCGAAAGTTTACCTTCGCCGCTAAAGCGGTTGCACATGTTGCCAGAAATCATCATCTTTTCACCAAAGCTGATTTCTGGCGGGTTTTTCTCGCTGGCAACAGGTTGACCATTTACACTTTCCAGTACGAAACGGTGATGCTGTAACTGTTCTGGCGTTACAGCAATTTTGTCATTACTTACACATCCCGCCATCAGCAGGCTTAGCGCGACTAGCGCGGCAACTTTCTTCATTTTAGTTCTCTACTTAAGGTATAAATTTGGTGCTGTTTGCCGAATGCAACGCTGATTGCGTCTTATCCGTCCTTAAAACATATTTTAAGAATAGAAGATCAAATATCTTTGAGGATTATCTGAATAAGCTCCCCTGTATGACAGGGGAGCGGTGAGATTAAACCAGTTCGTTCGGGCAGGGTTCGCCTTTTTCCAGATTGCTCAAGTTTTGCAGCGTTGTCTGGGAAATACTGGTCAGGGCTTCTGCCGTCAGGAATGCCTGGTGTCCGGTGAACAGTACGTTATGGCAGGCTGACAGACGACGGAAAACATCATCCTGAATCACATCGTTGGATTTATCTTCAAAGAACAGATCGCGTTCATTCTCATACACGTCCATTCCCAGCGAGCCAATTTTCTGGTTTTTCAGTGCTTCAATCGCGGCTTGTGAATCAATCAGCGCACCACGGCTGGTGTTGATGATCATTACGCCATTTTTCATCTGATCGAACGCCGCCTCATTCAGCAGGTGGTAGTTCTCCGGCGTCAGCGGGCAGTGCAGGGAGATAACGTCTGATTCAGAGAACAAGGTCGGCAGATCGACATATTCCACGCCGAGTTCCAGCGCCGCCGCACTTGGATACGGATCGAATGCCAACAGACGCATACCAAAACCTTTCAGTATACGCAGCATTGCCACACCGATTTTACCGGTGCCAATCACCCCCGCCGTTTTACCGTACATAGTAAAACCAGTAAGCCCCTCCAGAGAGAAGTTGGCGTCACGGGTACGCTGATACGCGCGGTGAATACGACGGTTCAGCGTCATCATCATACCAATCGCATGTTCAGCGACGGCTTCCGGATCGTAAGCCGGGACACGCACCACTTTAAACCCCAGTTCTTTTGCCGCGTCGAGGTCGACGTTATTGAAACCGGCACAGCGCAGGGCGATATACTTAACGCCGTGCTTTTTCAGCTCTTCCAGCACCGGACGGCTGCCGTCGTCGTTTACGAAAATACATACTGCTTCGCAACCATTGGCGGTTTTTGCCGTTTTTTCCGTCAGCAGAAAGTCAAAAAATTCCAGCTCAAAGCCAAAGGACTCGTTCACCTGTTGCAGGTACTTTTTGTCGTACTGTTTTGTGCTATATACGGCGAGTTTCATAAGACTTTCTCCAGTGATGTTGAATCACATTTAAGCTACTAAAAATATTTTACAAAATTTAAAATTTAATTGAAAGTTATGGCGATATTGAAAATTCCAGGAACATCTATGCTTAGTGTAGGCGCAACCTTCAACTGAACGGTTAAACATGCCACAATACCTGTATTGACTGCTTAATTTTTCGCTAAATCAGGATATTAACTACCCATGTTGGGTAAATATAAAGCCGTTCTCGCGCTACTATTACTGATTATTCTTGTGCCGTTGACGCTGCTGATGACGCTCGGGCTGTGGGTTCCCACGCTGGCGGGTATCTGGCTACCGCTTGGTACACGCATTGCATTGGATGAAAGTCCACGCATTACGCGTAAAGGTTTAATTATTCCCGATCTTCGTTATTTGGTGGCGGATTGCCAGTTGGCACATATCACCGATGCCAGCCTTTCGCATCCCAGCCGCTGGTTATTGAACGTCGGTACAGTAGAACTTGACTCCACTTGCCTGGCGAAATTGCCACAGGAAGAACCCTCGCCAGCCGCGCCGAAAACTCTTGCGCAGTGGCAATCCATGCTGCCTAACACCTGGATCAATATTGATAAACTGATTTTTTCACCCTGGCAGGAATGGCAGGGAAAACTCTCTCTATCGTTGACCTCCGATATCCAGCAACTCCGTTATCAGGGCGAAAAAGTTAAATTTCAAGGCCAACTTAAAGGGCAGCAACTCACGGTCAGTGAACTGGATGTTGCCGCCTTTGCAAATCAGCCGCCAGTAAAACTGGTGGGAGAATTTACCATGCCGCTTGTGCCGGATGGGCTTCCGGTAAGTGGTCATGCTACAGCAACGTTGAACCTGCCGCAGGAGCCGTCACTGGTGGATGCCGAGCTGGAGTGGCAGGAAAATAGTGGGCAATTGATTGTAATGGCTCGAGATAACGGCGATCCGTTGCTCGATTTGCCGTGGGAAATTACCCGTCAACAGTTGACCGTTAGCGATGGTCGCTGGAGCTGGCCGTATGAAGGTTTTCCCCTGAGTGGGCGGCTGGGTATCAAAGTCGACAACTGGCAGGCAGGGCTTGAGAACGCGTTGGTTAGTGGTCGACTGAGTGTGCTGACCCAGGGGCAAGCGGGTAAGGGTAACGCGGTGCTTAATTTCGGCCCAGGAAAATTAAGCATGGATAACAGTCAGATGCCGCTGCAACTGACCGGTGAAGCGAAACAGGCAGATCTCATTTTATATGCTCGCTTACCTGCTCACTTAAGTGGAAGTCTGGCTGACCCAACGCTGGCCTTTGAACCGGGCGCATTATTACGCTCTAAAGGGAGAGTCATCGATTCGCTGGACATTGACGAAATCCGCTGGCCGTTAGCAGGTGTTAAAGTGACACAACGTGGTGTGGACGGTCGCTTGCAGGCCATTTTGCAGGCTCATGAAAATGAATTGGGCGACTTTGTGCTGCATATGGATGGGCTGGCGAATGATTTTCTCCCTGACGCAGGCCGCTGGCAGTGGCGTTACTGGGGCAAGGGCAGTTTTACCCCAATGCACGCCACCTGGGATGTTGCAGGAAAAGGTGAGTGGCAGGACAGCACGATTACGCTGACCGACCTCTCGACCGGTTTCGATCAGTTGCAATATGGCACAATGACGGTAGAAAATCCGCGATTGATTCTCGACGAGCCCGTCGTCTGGGTACGTGACCCACAGAAACCTTCGTTTCGAGGGGCGCTTTCGCTGGATGCAGGACAAACACTTTTCACGGGCGGTAGTGTGTTACCGCCATCAACTTTAAAATTTAGTGTCGATGGACGCGATCCGACGTATTTCCTCTTCAAAGGGGATTTACATGCTGGTGAGATTGGTCCGGTACGGGTGAATGGTCGCTGGGACGGTATTCGCCTGCGCGGCAACGCCTGGTGGCCAAAACAATCACTGACCGTATTCCAGCCGCTGGTGCCACCAGACTGGAAGATGAACTTACGTGATGGCGAGTTGTATGCCCAGGTGGCATTTTCTGCTGCGCCTGAGCAGGGTTTCCGTGCGGGTGGGCATGGCGTGTTGAAAGGTGGCAGCGCGTGGATGCCAGACAACCAGGTCAACGGTGTCGACTTTGTTTTGCCATTTCGTTTTGCCGACGGTGCGTGGCACCTGGGAACGCGGCGGCCTGTGTCATTACGTATTGCTGAGGTGGTTAACCTGGTGACGGCAAAAAATATCACTGCCGATCTTCAGGGCCGTTATCCGTGGACCGAAGACGAACCCTTGTTACTGACCGATGTGAGTGTTGATGTTTTGGGCGGTAACGTGCTGATGAAACAATTACGTATGCCGCAACACGATCCGGCGCTGTTGCGACTGAATAATCTCTCTTCCAGTGAGCTGGTTAGCGCCGTCAATCCGAAGCAATTCGCTATGTCAGGGGCATTTAGTGGTGCATTGCCGCTATGGCTTAATAATGAAAAATGGATTGTGAAAGATGGCTGGCTGGCAAACGCAGGTCCCATGACTTTGCGCCTGGATAAAGACACCGCCGATGCAGTAGCAAAAGACAATATGACCGCTGGAACTGCCATCAACTGGTTGCGCTATATGGAAATTAGCCGTTCATCGACAAAAATTAATTTAGATAATCTCGGCGTGTTAACCATGCAGGCGACGATCAGTGGTAATAGTCGCGTCGATGGTAAAACCGGTACGGTAAATCTCAATTACAGCCATGAAGAGAATATTTTCACGCTGTGGCGCAGTTTACGCTTTGGCGATAATCTCCAGGCATGGCTGGAACAGAATGCCCGACTCCCGGAAACTGGCTGCCCATCAGGAAAAGAGTGTGAGGAAAAACAATGAAAATAGTGATAGCCGCGTTCGCGTCCTCTTTTATGTTGGTTGGTTGTACGCCGCGCATTGAAGTGGCTGCACCGAAAGAGCCAATCACCATTAATATGAACGTTAAAATTGAGCATGAGATCATCATCAAGGCGGACAAAGATGTTGAAGATTTGCTCAAAACCCGTAGCGATCTTTTTTGAGGTAATGATGAAAAGAACATTACTCATAGCGGTATGGATTATTGGCCTGGTGAGCAGTAGTGCGATGGCATTAACCCTGAATGAAGCCAGAAGTCAGGGGCGGGTAGGTGAAAGGCATAATGGCTACCTTGCGGCTATAAGCCCTGATCCGGAAACACGCGAGCTGGTAGCAAATATCAACCAGGCACGGAAAGAGAGTTATCAGAAGCTCGCTGAAAGCCATAATATCCCATTGGAAGAAGTGGCAAATCTGGCAGGGGCGAAGCTGGTGGAAAAGGCAAAACTCGGTGAATACGTGCAGGGCATAAATGGTATGTGGATACGGAAATAACATGCAACGGTAGTTCAAACACCATTTGGTCGTAGTCGGTGAAAAATACGGTATTAGTTCACAAGATCATAGTGCAGGTGTTGCTGCAAAGGAAAACACCGATTACACCGGCATTCCTGAGAAAAAGATGAATGTCTTAAAAGAGAGGCGTTCGCAACTCTAGTGAATTGCTGCTCATCAAATAAATAATCCCAACAAATAATCAACATTAATAATATTCTCTACGTGAATTTAATATCGAAATCATTATTGTATTGAGAAGATTTTTAATCATATATAAATATTGTTCTTATGTTGTTATATATTCACTGTATCTATATTTAGGTAATGCCAACAAAATAGGTTGAATAATGTACTGCTGACAATATAGAATGCCTCTCATATATTTTTTGAATATTTTACAGTCAGATATTTGTAAGGGTTGTTGATTTCAATGATCTTTATGAATTCTGGCATTCTTTATATTTGTCAGAAGGATTTATTATGCAAAGGAAAACCCTATTATCAGCCTGTATTGCATTAGCTCTGAGTGGTCAGGGTTGGGCGGCTGATATTACAGAGACAGAAACGGCCACAGGCGAAAAGAAAAATACCAATGTGACTTGTCCGGCAGACCCTGACAAGCTGACTCCGGAAGCGTTAAAGCAAATCCCTCCCGAATGTTCTCCACAAGTACAACAAAACCTTATGCCGTGGGTTGCCTCTGGTGCCTTTGCGTTAATCACCGCGCTGGCGGTCGTCGAACTAAACGACGATGGTAATCATCATCATGGCAACAATGCCCCTGTACCGCCGACACCACCCGATGATGATTCAGGCGATACTCCAGTACCCCCAACGCCTGGCGGAGATGATATAATCCCGGACGATGGTCAAGATGATCCCCCGCAGCCCCCCAAACCCATTTCGTTTAATAATGACGTTATCTTCGATAAAACAGCAAAAACGTTAACGATTCGCGATACCGTTTTTACTTATAGCGAGAATGCCGATGGGACTATTTCTCTGCAAGATAGCAATGGGCGTAAGGCAACGATTGATCTTTGGCAGATTAATGAAGCAAATAATACCGTAGCCCTTGAAGGGGTGAGCGCAGATGGCGCAATAACGTGGCAATATAATCACAATGGTGAACTCATTATTACGGGTGATAATGCCACAGTAAATAACAACGGCAAAACCACCGTTGACGGTAAAGACTCCAGCGGTACGGAAATCAACGGTAATAACGGGAAAGTTGTTCAGGACGGCGATCTGGATGTCAGCGGCGGCAGTCACGGCATTGATATCACCGGCGACAGTGCGACGGTAGATAACAAAGGCACCATGACCGTTACCGATCCGGAGTCCATCGGTATCCAGATTGACGGCGACCAGGCGGTTGTCAATAACGAAGGCGACAGCACCATCACCAACGGCAGCACCGGCACACAGATTAACGGTGACGACGCCACCGCTAACAACAGCGGCAAAACAGTCGTTGATGGCAAGGATTCCACCGGTACGGAAATCAACGGCAATAACGGGAAAGTTATCCAGGACGGCGATCTGGACGTCAGTGGCGGCGGTCACGGCATTGATATTACTGGCGACAGCGCGACGGTGGACAACAACGGCACTATGACCGTGACCGATCCGGAATCCATCGGTATTCAGATCGACGGCGACCAGGCAGTTGTTAATAACGAAGGCGACAGCACCATCACCAACGGTGGCACCGGCGGTGACGACACCACGGCGAATAACGGCGGCAAAACCACCGTTGACGGTAAAGACGCCACTGGTACAGAAATCAACGGCAATAACGGCACGGTTATCCAGGACGGCGATCTGGACGTCAGCGGCGGCGCACACGGGATTGATATCACCGGCGACAGCGCGACGGTGGACACAACGGCMCATGACCGTTACCGATCCGGAGTCCATCGGTATCCAGATTGACGGCGACCAGGCGGTTGTCAATAACGAAGGCGACAGCACCATCACCAACGGTGGCACCGGCACACAGATTAACGGTGACGGCGCCACGGCGAATAACGGCGGTAAAAACACCGTTGATGGCAAGGATTCCACCGGCACGGAAATCAACGGTAATAACGGCACCGTTATTCAGGACGGCGATCTGGATGTCAGTGGCGGCGCTCACGGCATTGATATCATCGGTGACAGCGCGACGGTGGATAACAAAGGCAATATTACCGTTACGGATCAGGATTCGGTTGGCATATTTATTGACGGAGACAAAGCAACGTTTGCCAATACGGGCAATGTTGATGTCAGTAATTCGGCTACCGGGTTTAATTTCAAAACTGATGAAGGGAATATTACTCTCGCAGGGAGTATGCAGGTTGGCGATTTCTCGACCGGCGTCAATCTTAACGGCAATAGTAACAGCGTGACGTTGGCGACAAAAGATCTAAATGTAATCGGGCAGAAAGCGACGGGTGTGAACGTTTCAGGTAATGCAAATACGCTGAATATCACGGGTAACGTTCTGGTTGATAAAGATCAAACTGCAGACAATGCGGCAGATTATTTCTACGATCCATCCGTGGGTATTAATGTCTATGGCCATGATAATACTGTAACACTGGACGGTAAGTTAACGGTTGTTTCAGACAGCGAACTGACTTCTCGTAAGAATAATGCATTTGATGGCAGTGCAGAGGAAGCGTCAGGTCTGATTGTCAGTGGCAATGGCAATACCGTTAATATGAATGGCGGTATTGAGCTGATAGGGGAGAAAAATGCGCTTACGGATGGTTCGCAGATTGCGTCCTTGCGCACGGGCTATAGTTTTACTGGCCTTATTGTCGTTAATGGTGAATCATCAGTTTATCTAAATGGTGATACAACAATCAGCGGAGAATTTCCTCTGGGCTACGCTGGCGTTATCCAGTTATATAATAAAGCGCTACTGGAAATTGGCAGTGGTGCTACGTTAAAAATGCAGGATATTGACAGTTTTGAGCATTATGCGACAAGAACGCCGGAACTTATATATGCTGAATCTGGTGCGAAAATTGTTAATAAAGGCACTGTGGAAATTCAGAATCTAGGTTTTGCATTTGTTAATGGTGAAAACACAACAGGTATAAATAGTGGTACGATCTTGTTATTACAAAATGATGAAGATCCAACACCATCACCTTTTGTTTTACTGGCCACCAATAATAGTAGTGCCACTAATGAAGGCACCATTACTGGTAAGGTAATGGAGCAGCACAGTGTATTTAATAAATTTTTAACAGGTACATCTAACCAAAATATCTTCAATAATGATGTCAGTAGCCTGACAGGATTGGTTGCTCAATCAAATAGCACAGTTATTAATAGTGACAGTGGCATTATTGATTTATATGGGCGTGGAAGTGTCGGCATGCTCGCTATGATAGAATCAACAGCGGAAAATAAGGGTAAAATTACACTGGATTCTCTGTGGGTAGATGCAAACGACACGACTGTACTGCGAGATGATATCGCGACCAGCAGCGCTATTGATTTCGGTACAGGTATGGCCGTTGGTACTGATAGCTATCCTTCACCAGGGAAAAATTCAACAGCAATCAACAAACTGGACGGCATTATTACTATTTATAATGCTGGGGCAGGTATGGCGGCCTATGGGATCAGTAATACTGTTATTAACCAGGGTACGATTAACCTGGAGAAAAATGGATATTATGATGATTCTCTGGGAGCAAATACCCTGGTAGGGATGGCTGTTTATGATAATGGTACTGCCATTAATGACCAGACAGGCATTATTAATATTAATGTTGATAGCGGCCAGGCATTCTATAACGATGGCACTGGCACAATTATGAATTACGGTTCTATTAATCTGTTCGGTACTCCAATAGATGAAACTGATCCGCATATGGGCGCGGCAACAGACAATAGCGATCTATTAACAGAGTTGAGTGATAGTGGTGAATCGGTCACGAAGACATCAGCCAGAGATGGATTTATTACTACAAATTCATTAGCCAATTACGGCAATGAAACTATTAACAGCGATTTAAAAGCAACGAAGTGGCTTTACAATGAAGATAATGCCAGTCTGACAATTAATGGTGATTTGAATATTGTACAAGGGCTGGAAAACAGCGGAGTGCTGGATTCTGATACCATTAATGCCAACGCCAGTATTTACAATCGTGCGACAGCAAGCATGACAACTGATCTGCTGACCCTGAATGGTGGAATTAATTTCTACAACGAAGGGAAATTCAGCGGTGTTATTGAGGGAACCAGTTACAGACAAAACATTGTCAACACTGGCGAAATGGCAGTTACTGCTGATGGTAAATCATTAATGAATGGCAGTTTCGTACTGTATAACGAAGCAGATTCAACGCTCAGTAATAGCGGAAATGCTATTGCAGGAGGTGAAAACACCATTGTTAATGTGACTCGCCCCAATGACTCGCTTGCGCAGGTTAACCGTGGCACGATTACCGCCACTAACGGTTACAGTGCTATTAAAACAGCAAGTACAGGATCAAACAGTAACGGTAAATGGATCTGGAATACGGAAACAGGTGTTATTAATGGTATTAATCCAGATGCTCCGTTGATTGATTTAGGCCGTGGGTATAATTTCGCAAATGCCGGGGTAATCAATATTCAGGGTGATGGGGCAGTTGCTATTAGCGGCGGAACGACCAGTTATACTGTCCAGTTGGTGAACAGTGGTACGATTAATGTCGGCACCGAGCAGGGTCAGGCTGATGGAACTAATGGTGAGGGGCTGATTGGTATCAAAGGAAATGGTTCTGCAACGACGATTAATAATACTCAAGAGGGCGTTATTAATGTTTACGCAGATAATTCATGGGCGTTTGGTGGCTCGACTAAAGCGATTGTGAATAATGGGATTATCAACCTGCTGTGTAATATTGATTGCGATATTTATGCACCAAATACAACAGGGACGAGAAATGATCATGATGGTACTGTTGATATCACTGTACCGAATGCTTCTGCGACACCAGGACAGGGCAACGTACCTGCTGCGCCTGTTGAGTCAGTTACCCAGCAAAAACTCACCAATTACACCATTGGTACCAACAGTGACGGAAGTTCCGGCACGCTGAAAGCCAATAATTTGGTCATAAGTGACAACGTCACGGTTAATACTGGATTCAGTGCCGGTACTGCTGATACCAGCGTAGTGATTGATGATGTTTTCAAAGGTGAAAATATCAGCGGCGTGGAGAATATCACTTCCTCCACAGTTGTCTGGAACGCTAAGGGCAGCACCGATGCCAACGGCAACGTTGACGTCACCATGAGTAAAAACGCCTACACCGAGGTAGCAACTGATTCTTCGGTGAATGATGTCGCGAAGGCACTGGATGCGGGTTACACCAACAACGAACTGTTTACCAGCCTGAACGTCGGCACGACTGCCGAACTGAACAGCGCACTTAAGCAAATTAGTGGCAGCCAGGCGACCACGGTATTCCGGGAAGCGCGCGTGTTAAGCAACCGCTTTAGTATGCTGGCGGATGCCGCGCCGAAAGTGGGTAACGGTCTGGCGTTCAACGTTGTAGCGAAAGGCGATCCGCGTGCCGAGTTAGGTAATAATACCGAATACGACATGCTGGCATTGCGTAAAACCATCGACCTGAGCGAAAGCCAGACGATGAGTCTGGAGTACGGTATCGCGCGTCTCGATGGCGATGGTGCGCAGAAAGCAGGCGACAACGGTGTGACCGGCGGCTACAGCCAGTTCTTTGGCCTGAAGCACCAGATGTCCTTCGACAATGGCATGAACTGGAATAACGCATTGCGTTATGACGTTCACAACCTTGACAGCAGCCGTTCGATTGCATTTAGCAACACGAACAAAACGGCTGATACCGACGTGAAGCAGCAGTACCTGGAGCTCCGCAGCGAAGGGGCGAAGACTTTCGAACCGAGCGAAGGGCTGAAGATCACACCATATGCGGGTGTAAAACTGCGTCACACACTGGAAGGTGGCTATAAGGAACGCAATGCCGGAGACTTTAACCTGAGCATGAACAGCGGCAGCGAAACGGCGGTAGACAGCATCGTCGGGCTGAAACTGGACTACGCAGGAAAAGACGGCTGGAGTGCGAGCGCTACGCTGGAAGGCGGGCCAAACCTGAGCTACGCGAAGAGCCAGCGCACGGCAAGCCTGGCAGGCGCTGGCAGCCAGCACTTTAACGTCGATGACGGGCAGAAGGGCGGCGGTATCAACAGCCTGGCAAGCGTCGGCGTGAAGTACAGCAGCAAAGAAAGTTCACTGAATCTGGATGCGTACAACTGGAAAGAGGACGGCATCAGCGACAAAGGTGTGATGCTGAACTTCAAGAAAACGTTCTAATTTTTAGCATGTGATACATAAACCGCAACGCTGATACAGGTTGCGGTTTTTTTATTGCCGAATGCGGCGCTTGACGCGTTTTGTTTTGGTGTCTTTCAGGACAATAGAGCAACTCATCCAGTAATCTTGTTTACGCCTTCGCATTATTTATCTCTTTTCATTTCTATACTGATTTTCTTAATCCGTTTTATTACAGGGCAGGGTGCGATGAGCAGCAACACATTTACTCTCGGTACAAAATCCGTTAACCGTCTTGGTTATGGCGCAATGCAACTGGCAGGGCCAGGGGTTTTCGGCCCCCCCAGAGATCGCCATGTTGCTATAACTGTGCTGCGCGAGGCGCTGGCATTGGGCGTCAATCACATTGATACCAGCGACTTTTATGGCCCGCACGTCACCAATCAGATTATCCGCGAAGCGCTTTATCCTTATTCTGACGACCTGACAATTGTCACTAAAATTGGTGCGCGGCGTGGTGAGGATGCTTCCTGGTTGCCCGCATTTTCTCCGGCGGAGCTGCAAAAAGCGGTGCACGATAATCTACGTAATCTCGGCCTGGACGTACTGGATGTAGTAAATCTACGCGTAATGTTTGGCGATGGTCACGGCCCAGCGGAAGGATCGATTGAAGCCAGCCTGACCGTGCTGGCGGAGATGCAACAACAAGGTCTGGTGAAACATATTGGTCTGAGCAACGTCACACCGACGCAGGTTGCAGAGGCGCGCAAGATTGCCGAAATCGTCTGTGTGCAGAACGAATACAACATTGCTCATCGTGCTGATGACGCAATGATTGATGCTTTGGCCCGAGATGGCATTGCCTACGTGCCGTTCTTCCCGCTCGGAGGCTTTACGCCGCTGCAATCCTCCACTCTTTCGGATGTAGCAGCGAGCCAGGGCGCAACACCAATGCAGGTGGCGCTGGCGTGGCTGTTACAGCGTTCACCGAATATTTTGTTGATCCCAGGGACGTCTTCTGTAGCGCATTTACGGGAGAATATGGCTGCTGAAAAATTGCATCTTTCTGAGGAAGTGTTGTCTACGTTGGATAGTATTTAACAAACAACAGGGGGAACATTCCGGTTCCCTTTTTTACTGCATGGAGAGCATATGTTTAAAACAAGGATTGATAATGACGCTCTATCAGGTTAAACCGCTCTTCCATTCGTTGTTAAGACCGGTAATGTTTTGGCTTCATAAGCGTCACGTCACAGCAAATTATATTACTCTTGCTGCGCTGGCACTTTCTCTTCTTACCGGATTGCTGTTAACGCTACTGCCACAGCCGATGTTGTTTCTGCTACTGCCCGTCGTATTGTTTGTCCGAATGGCGCTTAACGCGCTGGATGGCATGTTGGCGCGTGAGTGCAATCAGCAAACACGTCTGGGGGCAATTTTGAATGAGACTGGCGATGTTATTTCCGATATTGCGCTCTATTTACCGTTTTTATTTTTACCAGAAAGTAACGCATCACTCGTGATACTCATGTTATTTTGCATCATATTGACCGAGTTTTGCGGTTTACTCGCGCAGACGATTAACGGTATTCGTAGTTATGTCGGTCCTTTTGGCAAAAGCGATCGCGCGTTAATATTTGGTCTGTGGGGTCTGGCCATTGCCATTTATCCACAGTGGATGCAATGGAATAATCTTTTATGGAGCATTGCTTCAATTCTGCTTATCTGGACTGCGATTAATCGTTGTCGAAGCGTGCTCCTTATGAGCGCTGAAAGATAATGCTGGAAAAATCTCTGGCAATACTCTTCGCGTTGTTAATTTTAGCAACGCTGATAAACCGTTTTCTGGTATGGCGGTTACCGGAGATAAAAGGGGATGAAGTTACATTACGTATTCGTACCTGGTGGGGCATCGTCATTTGTTTTTCACTGGTCATTTCAGGTCCACGCTGGATGACGTTGACGTTTTTTGCGCTGATAAGTTTTCTGGCATTGAAAGAATATTGTACGCTTATATCCGTACATTTTCCGCGTTGGTTATATTGGGTTATTCCTCTTAACTATTTGCTTATCGGTTTTAATTGCTTTGAGCTGTTTCTGTTATTTATACCTTTGGCTGGGTTTCTGATATTAGCCACCTGGCGAGTTTTTGTGGGTGAACCCTCCGGTTTTCTGTATATCGTGAGCGCCATTTTTTGGGGCTGGATAATGACCGTTTTCGCCTTGAGTCATGCCGCCTGGTTATTAATGTTGCCAACCATAAATATCCAGGGCGGGGCGTTACTGGTGTTATTTCTTTTGGCGTTAACCGAGTCAAACGATATTGCACAGTATTTATGGGGGAAATCCTGCGGCAGAAGAAAAGTGGTCCCCAAAGTCAGCCCGGGAAAAACGCTGGAAGGTCTGGTGGGGGGCGTAATCACCACCATGATTACGTCACTGATTATTGGACCGTTGCTGACACCGCTAAATACATTACAGGCATTATTAGCGGGTTTGTTAATTGGTATTAGTGGTTTTTGCGGCGATGTAGTGATGTCAGCCATCAAACGAGATATTGGTGTTAAAGATAGTGGAAAACTATTACCAGGACATGGCGGACTCCTTGACAGGATTGACTCATTAATTTTCACCGCTCCGGTATTTTTTTATTTTATTCGCTACTGCTGTTACTGAAGGAAAATAGAGAAAATGGAAAATTCACGCATCCCTGGGGAACATTTTTTTACCACCAGTGATAATACAGCGTTGTTTTATCGGCACTGGCCCGCTTTACAGCCCGGGGCGAAAAAGGTCATCGTCTTATTTCATCGCGGGCATGAACATTCTGGTCGTCTACAACATCTCGTTGATGAACTGGCGATGCCAGATACTGCTTTTTATGCATGGGATGCCCGGGGGCATGGAAAAACTTCGGGGTCGCGTGGTTATAGCCCGTCTCTTATGCGCTCAGTGCAGGATGTCGATGAATTTGTCCGTTTTGCTGCCAGTGACAGCCAGGTCGGACTGGAAGAGGTGGTAGTAATCGCGCAAAGCGTCGGCGCAGTGCTGGTTGCAACTTGGGTTCATGATTATGCGCCTGCAATTCGTGGGCTGGTGCTGGCTTCTCCGGCCTTTAAGGTTAAATTGTATGTGCCTCTGGCACGTCCTGCGCTGGCGTTATGGCATCGTCTGCGTGGTCTGTTTTTTATTAATTCCTATGTGAAAGGACGCTATTTGACCCACGATCGGCAACGGGTGGCAAGTTTCAATAATGATCCGCTGATCACACGGGCGATTGCCGTCAATATCTTGCTCGATCTCTATAAAACGTCTGAACGTATTGTTAGCGATGCGGCGGCGATTACGCTCCCCACGCAACTTCTGATATCAGGCGATGACTATGTGGTACATCGTCAACCGCAGATTGATTTTTATCAGAGATTACGTAGCCCTTTGAAAGAGCTGCATCTGCTGCCTGGCTTTTATCACGACACGTTGGGTGAAGAGAACAGAGCGCAGGCATTTGAAAAAATGCAAAGCTTTATCAGCCGCTTATATGCTAACAAGTCGCAAAAATTTGATTATCAGCATGAAGACCGCACAGGACCATCAGCAGATCGATGGCGGCTCCTTTCTGGTGGACCCGTGCCATTATCGCCGGTTGATTTGGCGTATCGCTTTATGCGAAAGGCGATGAAATTGTTCGGGGCGCACTCTGCGGGCCTGCATCTCGGAATGAGCACCGGCTTTGATTCAGGCAGTTCGCTGGATTATGTCTATCAAAATCAACCGCAAGGTAGTAACGCATTCGGGCGCTTAATCGACAAAATCTACCTGAACAGTGTTGGCTGGCGCGGTATTCGCCAGCGCAAAACCCATTTACAAATGCTGATTAAACAAGCCGTTGCCGATCTCCACGCCAAAGGTTTAGCCGTCCGCGTGGTTGACATTGCCGCAGGGCATGGGCGCTATGTACTGGATGCGCTGGCAAACGAGCCTGCCGTAAGCGATATTTTGTTACGTGATTACAGCGAGTTAAATGTTGCACAGGGGCAAGAGATGATTACCCAACGGGGAATGTCTGAGCAGGTGCGTTTTGAACAGGGCGATGCGTTTAACACGGAGGAACTCAGCGCGTTAACTCCGCGGCCTACGCTGGCGATTGTCTCTGGCCTGTATGAGCTTTTTCCCGAAAATGAGCAGGTAAAAAACTCACTCGCAGGTCTTGCCAGTGCCATCGAACCGGGCGGCATTCTCATCTACACCGGGCAGCCGTGGCACCCACAACTGGAGCTGATTGCCGGAGTGTTAACCAGTCATAAAGATGGTAAACCGTGGGTAATGCGCGTGCGTTCGCAAGGGGAGATGGATTCGCTCGTGCATGATGCCGGATTTGATAAATGCACACAACGGATTGATGAGTGGGGTATTTTTACGGTTTCGATGGCGGTGCGTCGTGATAACTGAACGCCGGAACGTATTGCTACAAGGAGCTGGCTGGTTATTGTTGCTGGCCCCGTTTTTCTTCTTCACCTATGGATCTCTTAATCAGTTCACCGCGTTCCAGGACCTTAACAGCCATGATATCCCCAGTCAGGTGTTCGGTTGGGAAACGGCGATCCCTTTTCTTCCCTGGACTATTGTTCCTTACTGGAGTCTGGATCTTTTATATGGACTTTCGCTGTTCGTTTGTAGCTCGACATTCGAACAGCGCCGACTGGTCCACCGGCTTATTCTGGCAACGGTAATGGCCTGCTGCGGTTTTTTGCTCTATCCGCTGAAGTTTAGTTTTATCCGCCCTGAAGTGAGTGGGGTGACAGGATGGCTATTTTCGCAACTTGAACTGTTTGATCTGCCTTATAACCAGTCTCCTTCGCTGCATATTATTCTCTGCTGGCTACTTTGGCGTCACTTTCGTCAGCGTCTGGCTGAGAGGTGGCGTAAAGTCTGTGGCGGATGGTTTTTACTCATCGCTATTTCTACTCTGACGACCTGGCAGCATCATTTTATTGATGTCATCACAGGGCTGGCGGTAGGTATGTTGATTGACTGGATGGTGCCCGTCGACCGTCGTTGGAATTATCAGAAACCTGATCAACGTCGAATCAAAATAGCACTGCCATATGTCGTAGGTGCGTGCTCGTGCATTGTGTTGATGGAGCTAATGATAATGCTTCAGTTATGGTGGTCAGTCTGGTTATGTTGGCCAGTATTATCGCTACTCATTATTGGCCGTGGGTACGGTGGGCTTGGCGCGATAACAACAGGGAAAGATAGTCAGGGGAAACTACCGCCCGCCGTTTACTGGCTGACATTGCCCTGGCGTATCGGGATGTGGCTGTCTATGCGTTGGTTTTGTCTTCGCCTGGAGCCGGTGAGCAAAATTACTGCTGGTGTTTATTTAGGGGCGTTTCCACGACATATTCCAGCACAGAATGCGGTTCTGGACGTCACCTTTGAATTCCCTCGTGGACGAGCGACAAAAGATCGACTCTATTTCTGTGTACCGATGCTAGATCTGGTGGTTCCGGAAGAGGGGGAGCTCCGACAGGCCGTGGGGATGCTGGAAACATTACGCGAAGAGCAAGGCAGCGTTCTGGTCCATTGCGCATTGGGATTATCGCGCAGTGCGCTGGTAGTGGCGGCATGGCTGTTATGTTACGGACACTGTAAAACCGTTGATGAAGCGATTAACTTTATTCGAGCCAGACGCTCGCATATTGTGCTTAAGGAAGAGCACAAAGCGATGCTGAAATTATGGGAAAACAGGTAAGTGGATTGAGATGTGGACTGAACTACAGTCCACATCAAGATCGTGTCCGGTTATGCGGCAACAATGCTGTCGATGGCTGCTTTCGCGTCAGACTGCGCTTTCGCTGCCATTTCCGGACCGTATGCGATCCCTTCGGCGAAGACAAATTTCACATCGGTAATGCCGATAAAGCCGAGGAACGTGGACAGATACGGCGTCACCAGATCCGTTGGTCCATCTTTGTGGATCCCGCCGCGGCTGGTAATAACGATGGCTTTTTTACCCGTTACCAGACCTTCCGGACCGTTCTCGGTATAGCGGAAAGTAACGCCTGCGCGTGCAACCAGGTCAAAATAGTTTTTCAACTGAGTCGAGATGTTGAAGTTATACATCGGTGCCGCAATAACGATAACGTCGTGGGCTTTCAGCTCGGCAATCAACTCATCGGAAAGCGCCAGAGCTTCCTGCTGACGCGGAGTCAGCGGCGCATCGCTCGGGCGCAGAGCGCCAACCAGTTCGCCATCCAGTACCGGAATCGGATTTGCAGCCAGGTCACGCACGGTGATTTCATCAGCGGAGTGCTTTTCGCGCCATTGTTCAACAAAATAATCGGACAACTGATTAGACTGAGAGTACCCTGCCAGGATGCTGGATTTAAGAACTAATACCTTGCTCATGGTGTTTCCTTATAGATATTTGAATGGGCGATGCCCCGTTGCTTGTTGACACTTTATTCACAATCCTGCCACAGAGATAGCGCAATAAATCGAAGCCTATGTTCGAATTTATTGAACAACGCATAGAAAGCCGCGATGTGGTACTCTATATCTATCATTTCAAAGAAAATTAATCAGGCAGACTACTGCCCACTAACGTTATGACAGAACAACAAAAATTGACCTTTACGGCCTTGCAGCAACGGCTGGATTCGCTGATGCTGCGTGACAGACTGCGTTTTTCTCGCCGTCTGCACGGCGTGAAGAAGGTTAAAAATCCTGATGCACAACAGGCCATTTTCCAGGAGATGGCGAAAGAGATTGACCAGGCGGCAGGGAAAGTCCTGCTGCGTGAAGCGGCACGACCGGAAATCACTTACCCGGACAATTTGCCGGTTAGTCAGAAAAAACAGGACATTCTCGAAGCAATTCGTGATCACCAGGTGGTGATCGTCGCCGGGGAAACGGGTTCTGGTAAAACGACTCAGCTACCGAAAATCTGTATGGAGCTGGGGCGCGGGATTAAAGGGCTGATCGGCCATACCCAGCCGCGTCGCCTGGCGGCAAGAACGGTGGCGAACCGTATTGCCGAAGAGCTGAAAACGGAGCCGGGCGGTTGCATCGGTTACAAAGTGCGTTTCAGCGATCACGTCAGCGACAACACGATGGTCAAGCTGATGACCGACGGTATCCTGCTGGCGGAAATCCAGCAAGATCGCCTGTTGATGCAGTACGACACCATCATCATCGACGAAGCGCACGAACGTAGCCTGAACATTGATTTTCTGCTCGGCTATTTGAAAGAGTTGCTGCCGCGGCGTCCTGACCTAAAAATCATTATCACTTCCGCGACTATCGACCCGGAACGCTTTTCGCGCCACTTTAATAATGCGCCGATTATTGAAGTCTCCGGTCGGACCTATCCGGTGGAAGTGCGCTATCGCCCGATTGTTGAAGAAGCCGATGACACCGAGCGCGACCAGTTGCAGGCTATTTTCGATGCCGTAGATGAACTGAGCCAGGAAAGCCCTGGCGACATTCTGATCTTTATGAGCGGCGAGCGAGAAATTCGTGATACCGCCGATGCGCTGAACAAGCTGAACTTACGTCATACCGAAATCTTGCCGCTTTATGCACGGCTTTCCAACAGCGAACAGAACCGCGTGTTCCAGTCGCACAGCGGACGGCGCATTGTGCTGGCGACCAACGTTGCAGAAACCTCGCTGACCGTACCGGGTATAAAGTACGTTATCGACCCAGGTACGGCGCGTATCAGCCGTTACAGCTATCGCACTAAAGTGCAGCGTTTGCCGATTGAGCCCATTTCGCAGGCTTCAGCTAATCAGCGTAAAGGCCGCTGCGGACGTGTGTCAGAAGGGATCTGTATTCGTCTCTATTCCGAAGACGATTTCCTCTCGCGCCCGGAGTTTACCGATCCGGAGATTCTGCGTACCAACCTGGCCTCGGTTATTTTGCAGATGACCGCACTGGGCTTGGGCGATATCGCCGCATTCCCGTTTGTCGAAGCACCGGATAAACGCAATATCCAGGATGGCGTGCGTCTGCTCGAAGAGCTGGGCGCGATCACCACGGATGAACAGGCCAGTGCCTATAAACTGACGCCGCTTGGTCGCCAGCTCTCGCAGTTGCCTGTCGACCCACGTCTGGCGCGTATGGTGCTGGAAGCGCAAAAACATGGCTGCGTGCGTGAGGCGATGATTATCACGTCCGCGCTCTCCATTCAGGATCCGCGCGAGCGTCCGATGGATAAACAGCAGGCATCGGACGAAAAACATCGTCGCTTCCACGACAAAGAGTCTGACTTCCTCGCGTTTGTAAATCTGTGGAATTATCTCGGCGAGCAGCAAAAGACGCTTTCTTCGAACGCCTTCCGTCGCCTGTGCCGTACCGATTATCTCAACTATCTGCGCGTGCGCGAATGGCAGGATATCTATACCCAGTTGCGCCAGGTAGTTAAAGAACTCGGCATTCCGGTGAACAGCGAACCGGCGGAGTATCGCGAAATTCACATCGCCTTACTGACCGGTTTGCTTTCCCATATCGGCATGAAAGATGCCGATAAACAAGAATATACCGGCGCACGTAACGCGCGTTTCTCCATCTTCCCCGGTTCTGGTTTATTCAAAAAGCCGCCGAAATGGGTGATGGTGGCGGAACTGGTAGAAACCAGCCGCCTGTGGGGGCGCATTGCGGCACGCATCGATCCAGAATGGGTGGAGCCAGTTGCTCAGCATTTGATTAAACGCACCTACAGCGAACCGCATTGGGAACGGGCGCAGGGCGCGGTGATGGCAACGGAAAAAGTCACTGTTTATGGCTTGCCGATTGTTGCCGCGCGCAAGGTCAACTACAGCCCGATTGATCCGGCGTTATGTCGTGAACTCTTTATTCGCCACGCGCTGGTGGAAGGTGACTGGCAGACGCGTCACGCATTCTTCCGTGAAAACCTGAAACTACGGGCGGAAGTAGAAGAGCTGGAACACAAATCACGTCGCCGCGATATTCTGGCTGATGACGAAACGTTGTTTGAGTTCTACGACCAGCGCATCAGCCACGATGTAATCTCCGCTCGTCACTTCGACAGCTGGTGGAAAAAAGTCAGCCGCGAAACGCCTGATTTGCTCAACTTTGAAAAGAGCATGTTGATCAAAGAAGGTGCGGAAAAAATCAGCAAACTGGATTACCCGAACTTCTGGTATCAGGGCAATCTCAAGCTGCGTTTAAGCTATCAGTTTGAGCCCGGCGCGGATGCTGACGGTGTGACTGTACATATTCCGCTGCCGTTACTTAACCAGGTTGAGGAAAGCGGGTTTGAGTGGCAGATCCCCGGTCTGCGCCGCGAACTGGTGATTGCTCTGATTAAATCGTTGCCAAAACCGGTACGCCGTAATTTTGTACCCGCGCCAAACTACGCCGAAGCGTTTTTAGGTCGCGTCACACCGCTGGAGTTACCGTTGCTCGACAGCCTTGAGCGCGAGTTACGGCGAATGACCGGCGTTACCGTAGACCGCGAAGACTGGCACTGGGATCAGGTGCCTGATCACCTGAAAATCACCTTCCGCGTGGTGGATGACAAAAACAAGAAGCTAAAAGAAGGGCGCTCATTACAAGATCTGAAAGATGCGCTGAAAGGCAAAGTGCAGGAAACGCTGTCTGCGGTGGCGGATGACGGTATCGAGCAGAGCGGCTTACATATCTGGAGTTTTGGTCAGCTGCCGGAAAGCTACGAACAGAAGCGTGGCAACTACAAAGTGAAGGCGTGGCCGGCGCTGGTGGATGAGCGCGACAGTGTTGCGATCAAACTGTTTGATAACCCGCTGGAGCAAAAGCAGGCAATGTGGAACGGTCTTCGCCGTCTACTGCTGCTGAATATTCCATCGCCGATCAAGTATTTGCATGAGAAGTTACCAAACAAAGCTAAGCTGGGACTGTACTTTAACCCGTATGGTAAAGTGCTGGAGCTGATTGACGACTGTATCTCCTGCGGTGTGGATCAACTGATCGACGCCAATGGTGGCCCGGTCTGGACGGAAGAAGGCTTTGCTGCGCTGCATGAAAAAGTCCGCGCTGAACTGAACGACACGGTGGTGGATATTGCGAAGCAGGTCGAGCAAATCCTCACTGCGGTGTTCAATATCAACAAACGTCTGAAAGGGCGGGTGGATATGACGATGGCGCTGGGGCTTTCTGACATTAAAGCGCAGATGGGCGGGCTGGTTTATCGCGGTTTTGTTACTGGTAACGGCTTCAAACGGCTGGGCGACACGCTGCGATATTTGCAGGCGATTGAAAAACGACTGGAAAAACTGGCGATTGATCCACATCGCGACCGTGCACAGATGCTGAAAGTCGAAAACGTCCAGCAGGCGTGGCAGCAATGGCTCAACAAACTGCCGCCTGCACGTCGTGAGGATGAAGACGTGAAAGAGGTCCGCTGGATGATAGAAGAGCTGCGCGTTAGTTACTTCGCTCAACAACTTGGCACGCCTTATCCGATTTCGGATAAGCGTATTTTGCAGGCGATGGAGCAGATTAGCGGTTAACGCTGCTATTTGCCTGATAAATCTAAAACCCGGTAAGCATTTAGTGCCGGGTTTTTTATTAATTCTAAAAACGTTAAGGGCAAAAATTGGGGAATTCAGAAAAATACAATTCTCTGCTGCAAGATGAATAATGTTTATCTACAGCTTTTCCGTAAAAGATATGTCAGGCTTGCGGAGAGGCGGTTAAGGAAATACGGCATCCTCCTTTCAGAGTGCTCCGCTTCTCATTATTATCTCACGCAGTATTCTTAAGGGAACGATAAGGAGGGACCATGAATATTAACCCGTTTCCGACGCTTTCAGCGTCAACCATTGATGCTATAAACGTTATCGGTCGATGGCTGGCGCAGGATGATTTCTCCGGTGAAGCTCCGTATCAGGCCGATTGCGTGATCCTTGCAGGCAATGCGGTTATGCCCACTATCGATGCCGCTTGTAAGATTGCAAGAGATCAGCAAATTCCTTTACTGATTAGTGGTGGTATTGGTCACTCGACAACTTTTTTGTATAGCGCCATTGCACAGCATCCGCACTACAACACTATCCGCACCACTGGCAGGGCAGAAGCTACCATCCTTGCGGATATCGCCCATCAGTTTTGGCATATTCCACATGAAAAAATCTGGATTGAAGATCAGTCAACTAACTGTGGGGAAAATGCCCGTTTCAGTATCGCATTATTGAATCAGTTAGCAGAGCGAGTCCATACCACGATTGTCGTCCAGGATCCCACTATGCAACGCCGAACCATGGCGACGTTCCGTCGTATTACAGGAGATAATCCTGATGCGCCTCGCTGGCTAAGTTATCCGGGATTCGTACCACAGTTGGGAAATGATGCAGGCAGCGTGACGTTTGCTAATCCGCTGACAGGACTATGGCCAGTTGAGCGATATTTGTCCCTACTTACTGGCGAGCTGCCACGCTTGCGCGATGACAGCGATGGCTATGGACCGCGCGGACGCGATTTTATCGTTCACGTCGATTTTCCGTCAGAAGTTACGCAGGCATGGCAGCTATTACAGCATGACGCAGTGCTTATTGAGGCAATGGAGAGTCGTTCACTGCGCTAATAATTGCCCGTTTGTGAACAAATGATTGCAAACGGGTAATAATCTGATCTTTTTCTTCCTCTCTTTATTCCCGTCGTATCTCTTTTTATGAAGCCTTTCACAAAATTGCACATCCACGATGCCTTCTCTGCTGTGATTGATGTTAATTAACATGTGAATTACAAAATATAAACATATCAATCGCAGGAGTAGCCCATGTCTGTACCCGTTCAACATCCTATGTATATCGATGGACAGTTTGTCACCTGGCGCGGCGACGCATGGATTGATGTGGTGAACCCCGCAACAGAGGCAGTGATTTCCCGCATTCCTGATGGTCAGGCTGAAGATGCTCGCAAAGCAATCGATGCAGCAGATCGTGCACAGCCAGAATGGGAAGCATTACCCGCGATTGAACGAGCGAACTGGTTACGGAAAATCTCTGAGGGGATCCGCGAACGGGCCAGCGAAATTAGCTCATTGATCGTCGAGGAAGGCGGCAAAATTCAACAGCTGGCCGAAGTCGAAGTTGCTTTTACTGCTGACTATATCGATTACATGGCGGAATGGGCTCGTCGCTACGAGGGCGAGATTATTCAAAGTGATCGTCCTGGGGAAAACATCCTGCTGTTTAAACGCGCTTTAGGCGTAACTACCGGTATCCTACCGTGGAACTTCCCGTTTTTCCTGATCGCTCGCAAAATGGCGCCAGCTCTTCTCACAGGTAATACCATCGTCATCAAACCGAGCGAATTTACGCCAAACAATGCGATCGCATTTGCTAAAATCGTCGACGAAATCGGCCTACCACGCGGCGTGTTTAACCTTGTGTTAGGACGCGGTGAAACGGTTGGTCAGGAGTTGGCGGGTAATCCAAAAGTCGCTATGGTCAGCATGACAGGCAGCGTCGCTGCCGGAGAAAAAATCATGGCGACCGCGGCGAAAAATATCACCAAAGTGTGTCTGGAGCTGGGGGGCAAAGCCCCTGCTATCGTGATGGATGACGCCGATCTTGAATTGGCCGTCAAAGCCATTGTTGATTCACGCGTGATAAATACCGGGCAGGTGTGCAACTGTGCGGAACGTGTTTATGTGCAGAAAGGTATTTACGATCGCTTTGTTAATCGACTGGGTGAGGCAATGCAGGCGGTTCAATTTGGTAACCCCGCCGAACGTAACGACATTGCGATGGGGCCGCTGATTAACGCTGCGGCTCTGGAAAGGGTGGAACAAAAGGTAGCGCGGGCAGTAGAAGAGGGCGCGAGAATCGCGTTGGGTGGTAAGGCTGTAGAAGGGAAAGGTTATTATTATCCGCCAACGTTGCTTTTGGATGTCCGCCAGGAAATGTCCATTATGCACGAAGAAACCTTTGGGCCAGTGCTGCCGGTAGTCGCTTTTGACACGCTGGAACAGGCTATCTCCATGGCCAACGACAGCGATTATGGCCTGACGTCATCGATATATACTGAGAATCTTAACGTGGCGATGAAAGCCATCAAAGGACTCAAGTTTGGCGAAACCTACATCAACCGAGAAAACTTCGAAGCTATGCAAGGTTTCCATGCTGGATGGCGTAAGTCGGGTATTGGCGGCGCAGATGGCAAACATGGTTTGCATGAGTATCTGCAGACTCAGGTGGTCTATTTGCAGTCGTAAGATATGAAAGAGGCGGAGGTTTTTCCTCCGCCAGCGCGGGTCAGAGTTTGGCGAATTTTTCCAGAGTACGAATGAGTTGAGTGACAAAACCATACTCGTTATCGTACCAGGCGACGGTCTTCACCAGTTGTAAATCGCCCACTGCGGTGATTTCCGTTTGGGTCGCATCAAACACCGAACCAAAATGGCTGCCAATGATATCGGAAGAGACAATTTCTTCGTCGGTATAACCAAATGACTCGTTATTGGTCGTTGCTTTTTTAAGTGCGTTATTCACCTCTTCAGCAGTCACTTTTTTCCCCAGGATAGACACCAGCTCGGTCACTGAACCGGTTTTCACCGGCACGCGTTGCGCATGACCTTTAAGTTTGCCGCTAAGTTCCGGGATCACCAGACCAATGGCTTTTGCCGCACCGGTAGTGTGGGGGATGATATTTTCCGCCGCTGCCCGCGATGCACGTAAATCTTTACCACGCGGACCATCCACCAGAGACTGGGTGCCGGTATAGGCATGGATCGTTGTCATTGTGCCAACTTCTATCCCAAAACTGTCATGCAATGCTTTGGCCATCGGCGCAAGACAGTTGGTTGTGCATGACGCCACAGAAATAATGGTGTCGTTGCCATCCAGAGTTCCATCATTGACGTTATAAACGATGGTTTTCATTTCTCCTGCCGGAGCGGAAATCAACACCTTCTTCGCGCCAGCGTCCAGATGCGCCTGGGATTTTTCTGCGGAAGTATAAAAACCGGTACATTCAATGACAATTTCAGCCCCTTTTACTTTCCAGGGGATATTTTTCGCGTCTTTTTCGGCGTAAACCGCAATACTTTTTCCATCAACAATAAGTGAATCCTCTGTGAAATCGACGCTCCAGGGGAAAGGACCGTAGTTTGAATCGTGCTTTAGTAGGTAGGCGAGAATTTTCGGAGACGTAAGATCATTAATGGCGACAACGTCAATGTTACTTTTAATCTCAAGTAGCCGACGTAATACCAGCCGGCCGATACGACCAAAACCGTTAATGCCAACTTTACTCATGGTTTTCTCCAGTCAAGAACTTGTGGGTGAAAATTAGTCCTTTCCAGGCTTAGACCAGGATGACAGGATGGGCAATCTACATTTTTGCCATGAAACGTAACGTACTGAAAACGGGTGAACAATATTTAATGAAATTTTAAGAAAAGCTCGTTATGTTAACGGCAAATTGTGTTAAAGCAGGAAATGTTATGGGAATTAGATATTCAAGGTTACAAATTGGCATTCACTGGCTGGTCTTTTTGCTGGTTATTGCAGCCTATTGTGCAATGGAGTTTCGTGGTTTTTTCCCGCGTAGCGATCGTCCGGTGATCAACATGATCCACGTTTCATGTGGCATCTCAATTCTCGTGCTGATGGTGCTTCGTCTGTTACTCAGATTGAAATACCCAACGCCGCCCATTGTACCGAAACCCAGGCCCATGATGACGGGACTCGCTCATTTGGGACATTTGGTGATCTATCTCCTGTTTATTGTATTGCCAGTGATTGGTTTGGTGATGATGTATAACCGGGGTAATCCGTGGTTTGCGTTTGGTCTGACGATGCCTTACGCGTCAGAGGCCAATTTTGACCTGGTGGATAGATTAAAGTGGTGGCATGAAACGTTGGCCAATCTGGGATATTTCGTTATCGGGCTTCATGCGGCTGCAGCTCTGGCGCACCACTATTTCTGGAAAGACAACACGCTTTTGCGCATGATGCCGCGTAAGCGCTCCTGAGGGTATTAGAAGAAAGCGCCTGTACTAAACCAGACCCGTGGTACAGGCGAAGAATACGGGCCTACATCGGAAGCGCCTATTATATTTATTTGTATGACAAATAAAACCATAATCCGAGTTTATATGTTCAACGGGTTGATATTTAATCAACATATCTACTGTTAAGATTGAAATTCAATTTCCCCAATCCTTGATCTCCCTAAGTGAAATAAAGACCGCACAGCGTATAACTTTTATACCGAACATAAGATTCGGCAAGCCATGGAGGTTGTATGAAAAAGTTGCTCTTTATTTTACTGATGGGATTACTGATGTCTTTTTATGTTGATGCCGGGCGCAAACCCTGTTCTGGTGCGAAAGGGGGGATCTCTCACTGTACTGCAGGCGGCAAATTTGTCTGTAATGATGGTTCTATCAGCGCATCGAAAAAAACATGCACTAACTAAAAGGGGCGCCATGAGAAAATGAACTCGTCAACCAGATGCGCGGGGAATGCTCCCCGCGCAGGCCCTTACCTGGACTGACAGGCCATGAGAGCCGCCACCTCCTTATCACCGTCCCGGAATCGCAGTTCGTAGAGCGTTTGTCGGGTCAGGAGGGTGAATGCCAGAATCGTGATACAGATAATGAGCAGACACACCACCAGGGGATTGCGCTTCATAGCCTTTTCTCCTTGCCGGATGGCAGGTAAGAGGCTAACATCTGAATTGCTAGGTTCATTCGTTGGCCTCGGTTGATAGAAATATCGGTCGGGGCCTTCGTCTTTCTGATTCCCGGTAAGCCTGAAACCAGAAAGTCTCAGGCGCCCGCAAACATCCTATGCAATTACCCTTACCAGCGAAATAATCACTTCACGTAATTGCGTGGAGGCTTCCGGTAAATCGTTATCAGAGAACACTCGCGGCAAGACCCTATGCGAGCGAGCTTCCAGTTGAGGCATGAATAAGGGGCGCCATGAGAAAATGAACTCGTCAACCAGATGCGCGGGGAATGCTCCCCGCGCAGGCCCTTACCTGGACTGACAGGCCATGAGAGCCGCCACCTCCTTATCACCGTCCCGGAATCGCAGTTCGTAGAGCGTTTGTCGGGTCAGGAGGGTGAATGCCAGAATCGTGATACAGATAATGAGCAGACACACCACCAGGGGGTTGCGCTTCATAGCCTTTTCTCCTTGCCGGATGGCGGGTAAGAGGCTAACATCCGAATTGTGTGGTTCATTCGTTGGCCTCGGTTGATAGAAATATCGGTCGGGGCCTTCGTCTTTCTGATTCCCGGTAAGCCTGAAAACAGAAAGTCTCAGGCGCCCGCAAACATCCTATGTAATTACCCTTACCAGCGAAATAATCACTTCACGAAATTGCGTGGCATTTTCCAGAATTTTTCGTAATACGCCTTACAAGGTATAACTACTCGTAAGTCTCTTTATTCCGATGGTAATAATCTCTCATCGCAAAAATTGTTGTAAAAATGTGATATGAACAGGTTTTTGCCAGTAAGCAATTACCATCGATTGCCGATGACTCTCTATCGGGAGTAAACCAGGAAGAGAGACAACGGTCATGAATACAACATCCTCACACCGCTTAGGCTTTTTACATCACATCAGGCTGGTTCCATTATTTGCCTGCATTCTTGGCGGCATCCTGTTTCTGTTTGCCTTGAGTT
Organism: Escherichia sp. E4930; assembly: GCF_005845405.1. Lineage (NCBI taxonomy): Bacteria > Pseudomonadati > Pseudomonadota > Gammaproteobacteria > Enterobacterales > Enterobacteriaceae > Escherichia > Escherichia sp. E4930. The sequence goes on from NZ_VCDZ01000003.1 coordinate 468,291, forward strand.
CATCCCTGGCGGGGTATTTTCTCTGGCAGGCAGACCGCGATCAGCGCGATGTCAGCGGCGAGATCCAGATACGCACGGGTTTAGCAAACAGCTCTGATTTATTGCGTTCAGCCCGGATCAATATGATTCAGGCCGGGGCAGCAAGTCGTATCGCTGAAATGGAAGAGATGAAGCGAAATATTGCGCAAGCGGAATTGCAAATAAAGCAATCGCAACAAGGCTATAACGTTTACCGTACTCGTCTGGTGAAAACGCCCGCTGACGATGCGCTGGACGGAGAATTAAATCAGCGTTTCCAGGCTTATATTTCCGGCCTGCAACCCATGTTGAAATATGCCAAAAATGGCATGTTTGAAGCCATTATCAATCATGAAAGTGAGCAGATCAGAACGCTTGATAATGCCTATAACCAGCAGTTAAGCAAAGCCATTGAGATACGTAGCGCCAGAGCTAACCAGCTAGCGGAACAGGCGCATCAGCGTACTCGTCTGGGAGGGATGTTTATGATTGGCGCATTTATACTTGCGCTGGTTATGACGCTGATAACCTTTATGGTGTTACGCCGGATTGTCATTCGTCCTCTGCAACATGCTGCCCAACGGATTGAAAAAATTGCCAGTGGCGATCTGACTCTGGTTGACGAACCCACTGGCCGCAGTGAAATTGGCCGCTTAAGTCGCCATCTACAGCAAATGCAGCATTCGCTGGCGCTGACGGTGGGAACGGTGCGTCAGGGGGCTGAAGAGATCTATCGTGGCACCAGTGAGATTTCTGCCGGTAATGCTGACCTTTCCTCACGCACCGAAGAACAAGCGGCGGCAATTGAACAAACCGCCGCCAGCATGGAGCAACTCACCGCAACAGTGAAACAAAATTCTGATAACGCACATCATGCCAGCAAACTGGCGCAAGAGGCCTCAAGTAAAGCCGGTGATGGCGGACAAACAGTTTCCGGTGTAGTGCGGACAATGGGGAATATCTCCAGTAGCTCAAAGAAAATTTCTGAAATCACGGCTGTTATCAATAGTATTGCCTTCCAGACCAATATCCTGGCGCTCAACGCCGCTGTTGAAGCCGCACGAGCCGGTGAGCAAGGGCGGGGATTTGCCGTTGTCGCCAGCGAAGTGCGTACACTTGCAAGCCGCAGCGCCCAGGCGGCGAAAGAGATTGAAGGCTTGATCAGTGAGTCCGTCAGGTTAATTGGCCAGGGGGCCGATGAAGTGGCAACGGCAGGGAAAACCATGAGCGCTATTGTTGATGCTGTGGCGAGCGTCACACATATCATGCAAGAAATAGCTGCCGCCTCAGATGAACAAAGCAGAGGTATCACACAAGTTAGCCAGGCGATTTCTGAAATGGATAAAGTGACGCAACAGAACGCTTCTCTGGTGGAAGAGGCTTCAGCTGCGGCGGTATCTCTTGAAGAACAGGCGGCGCGGTTAACGGAAGCCGTGGATGTGTTCCGTCTGAAGAAACAACCAGTTCAGGCGGATCAACAAGGAACAGGGAATTCAGTGAGTTTGGCAACGGTGTGATAAAAAAGGGATCGTAAGATCCCTTACTTTTCAGAACGGCATTGATTTTCGAATGGCGTTAATCATCAACTGACAACCGGAAGAGAGTGTTGCATCTACGCGGGTCAGTATTCCAATAGGTTCGCCTGCTCCATGCCCCGGAACAGGCAGGGCCACCAGCGTGGCATGACGCAGGTCGTCTTTCACAGCGCCAGAAGGAACAAACCACACATAGTCGTATTCAACCGTAAGCTGACGTGAAAGTGATGCAGACAACGTTTCAATACAGCCTGAAGGAATTTTACATCCCTGGCTTTTTACTAATGCCTCTGAATGCTGCCGTGGCGCGGTGCCTTCTGGTGATACGACAACAGGCCATTCCAGTACCCGACTTAACGTTACGTTCTCCTGAAGCAGGGGGTGATTAGGCCTAACAACTAACTTAAGTGATTCGAGAAACAGCAGCTCGTAATTAAGTCCGGTCATCAGTTCAGGATCTGACATCCGACCAACACCAATATCGATTTCCCCTGTTTTTAATCCCGCCAGGATCATCGTGTTACTCATGGTGGCAACTTGCAGTGTGGTTTCTTTTTGTTGCTGATGAAACTGACCTATAACCGAAGGTAATATCCCTAGTGCCGCGGTAGGTAGCGCGCCCACTCTGACGACATCATTGTTAAGACCTTCTTTACGATTAAGTGATTGTCCAGCGGTGTTGATGGCGTCAAGAACTCTGACTGCGTGAGTTAAAAATTGCTCGCCAGGTAAGGTGAGCTGTGCGCCTTGACGTCCTCGGTCGAACAGGCGAGCCCCCGTCAATTGTTCCAGCTCATTCAATGTCTTAGAGAGTGCCGGTTGACTCAGGTTAAGGGTTTCAGCCGCGCGCCCCAAAGTTCCTTGTTGTGCGACAGCTACGAATGTATGAAGGTGGCGCAAACGGATGCGCTGACTAAACAGACTATTTTTTTCCATAAGCGATGTTAAAAACGAAGCGGTGCCGCTGACAAGTGATGTTGTTTGATTATGATAACTTGATTGCAAAATATTATTAACATTTAAAGTAATTATGTTACATCGAAAACGATAATATTGATGATTTCGCGGCGAGATCACAGTTTGTAAATTCTTCCCACCAGAGTGAATGCGGTTACCTACACTCGAGATAATTGACCACTGGGGGTAGACATTATGGCGAACAGCATCACAGCGGATGAGATTCGGGAACAGTTTTCGCAGGCAATGTCAGCCATGTATCAACAAGAAGTTCCACAGTACGGTACGTTGCTGGAACTGGTCGCTGACGTGAATCTGGCTGTGCTGGAAAATAATCCCCAACTGCATGAAAAAATGGTGAATGCGGATGAACTGGCGAGGCTTAACGTTGAACGTCATGGGGCGATACGTGTGGGAACCGCGCAGGAACTTGCCACATTAAGGCGGATATTCGCCATTATGGGAATGTATCCGGTGAGTTATTACGATCTCTCGCAGGCTGGCGTGCCGGTACATTCTACGGCATTTCGGCCCATCGATGATGCCTCGCTTGCGCGTAATCCTTTCCGCGTTTTTACCTCATTGCTCCGCCTTGAGCTTATCGAAAACAAAACATTGCGCCAAAAGGCGGCGGAGATTTTACGCCAGCGCGATATCTTTACCCCACGTTGTCGGCAACTGTTAGATGAATATGATCGGGAGGGCGGTTTTAGCGAAGCGCAAGCGCGGGAGTTTGTGCGGGAAGCCCTGGAGACATTTCGTTGGCATCAGTCAGCAACGGTAGATGAAGAAACCTATCACGCATTGCATAACGAGCATCGGCTGATCGCTGATGTAGTCTGTTTTCCGGGCTGTCATATCAATCACCTGACGCCACGCACGCTGGACATTGATCGGGTGCAGTCGATGATGCCCGAGTGCGGTATCGAACCAAAAATTCTCATCGAAGGGCCGCCGCGCCGCGAGGTGCCGATTTTATTGCGTCAAACCAGCTTTAAGGCACTGGAAGAAACGGTTCTGTTTGTGGGGCAACAGCAGGGGAGGCATACCGCGCGATTTGGTGAGATAGAACAGCGCGGAGTGGCGTTAACGCCGAAAGGGCGGCGACTGTATGATGAACTTCTGCGTAATGCCGGAACTGGACAGGATAATCTCACTCATCAACTGCATTTGCAGGAAACCTTTCGCGCTTTCCCGGACAGCGAATTTTTGATGCGCCAGCAAGGGCTGGCATGGTTCCGTTATCGACTGACACCATCGGGTGAAGCGCATCGTCAGGCGATACATCCTGGGGACGATCCGCAACCTTTAATCGAACGTGGCTGGGTTGTCGCACAACCGATTACCTATGAGGATTTTTTGCCGGTGAGTGCGGCGGGGATCTTCCAGTCCAATCTCGGTAACGAAACGCAGACGCGCAGTCATGGTAATGCCAGTCGTGAGGCATTCGAGCAGGCGCTTGGCTGCCAGGTTTTTGATGAATTTCAGTTATACAAGGAAGCGGAAGAACGCAGTAAACGCCGCTGTGGATTGCTTTAAAATCGGGCCATCCTGCTTTGCAAAAATTTGCCTGATTTTACAAATGAATCAGGCTCTTCCCATCGACATAAAAAAATTGCCGATTTATGCATATTCTCTGAGTTCAACAATTGGATTATTAATAAATATTGTCTAGAGTGAGCGGTCATAAATAAGCACTTTCTTGCCGCTGAAAACGACCAGCGCGGGACCATTCACAACACCAGAAGGACTCACTTTCAGGTATGGATCGTAGACGATTTATTAAAGGTTCAATGGCTATGGCCGCCGTGTGCGGTACCAGCGGCATTGCTTCTCTTTTTTCTCAGGCGGCATTCGCGGCAGATTCTGATATTGCCGACGGGCAAACCCAGCGTTTTGACTTCTCCATTCTACAGTCAATGGCGCACGACTTAGCGCAAACAGCGTGGCGTGGTGCTCCGCGTCCGTTACCTGACACTCTGGCGACAATGACGCCGCAGGCTTATAACAGTATTCAATACGACGCCGAAAAATCGCTCTGGCATAACGTCGAGAACCGCCAGCTTGACGCTCAGTTCTTCCATATGGGAATGGGATTCCGTCGCCGCGTTCGTATGTTTTCTGTTGATCCAGCAACACATCTGGCGCGTGAAATTCACTTTCGCCCGGAGTTGTTCAAATACAACGATGCGGGTGTTGATACCAAACAATTAGAAGGGCAAAGCGATCTCGGCTTTGCCGGTTTTCGCGTGTTTAAAGCCCCCGAACTGGCGCGGCGTGATGTAGTATCATTCCTCGGAGCGAGTTATTTCCGCGCCGTTGATGACACGTATCAATACGGTTTGTCGGCCCGCGGCCTGGCGATCGACACTTACACCGACAGCAAAGAAGAGTTCCCCGACTTTACCGCCTTCTGGTTCGATACAGTAAAACCTGGCGCGACCACTTTTACCGTTTATGCGTTGCTCGATAGTGCCAGCATTACTGGTGCTTACAAGTTCACCATCCACTGTGAGAAGAACCAGGTGATTATGGATGTCGAGAATCACCTGTATGCGCGTAAAGACATTAAACAACTGGGCATCGCGCCGATGACCAGTATGTTTAGTTGCGGCACTAACGAACGTCGTATGTGCGATACTATTCATCCGCAAATCCATGACTCCGACCGTCTTTCCATGTGGCGGGGCAACGGTGAGTGGATCTGCCGTCCGCTAAATAATCCGCAGAAATTGCAGTTCAATGCCTACACCGACAATAACCCGAAAGGCTTTGGTTTATTGCAACTGGATCGTGATTTCTCCCATTATCAAGACATCATGGGCTGGTACAACAAACGACCAAGTTTGTGGGTAGAGCCTCGTAATAAATGGGGCAAAGGCACCATTGGTCTGATGGAAATCCCAACAACGGGTGAAACGCTGGATAACATTGTCTGCTTCTGGCAGCCAGAAAAAGCAGTAAAAGCAGGGGACGAGTTTGCATTCCAGTATCGTCTGTACTGGAGCGCACATCCCCCTGTTCAATGTCCATTGGCTCGTGTTATGGCGACGCGTACCGGCATGGGAGGTTTTCCGGAAGGTTGGGCGCCGGGTGAGCATTATCCAGAAAAATGGGCGCGTCGTTTTGCCGTCGATTTTGTTGGTGGTGACCTGAAAGCGGCTGCGCCTAAGGGGATTGAACCTGTTATTACGCTCTCCAGCGGTGAAGCGAAGCAAATCGAAATTCTCTACATTGAACCGATTGATGGTTACCGTATTCAATTTGACTGGTATCCGACTTCGGACTCTACTGATCCGGTTGATATGCGGATGTATCTTCGCTGTCAGGGCGATGCCATCAGTGAAACATGGCTGTATCAGTATTTCCCACCAGCTCCGGATAAGCGCAAATACGTTGACGATCGCGTGATGAATTGATCGTCATTTTTTTCGGCACCTTCTGACGGAAGGTGCCGTCTGGTGAAACACGATCCCGCTCGCATTTTTCCCCAAACTATCTGAGTAATCTGATGATGTGTATTTCATGTACACTTTGCCAGCCACTAACAGGGAGTGCGTATGTTTCCAGAATACCGAGATTTAATATCCCGCCTGAAAAACGAAAATCCTCGCTTTATGTCCTTGTTCGATAAGCACAACAAACTTGATCATGAGATTGCCAGAATGGAAGGATCTGATGGTCGTGGATACAATGCGGAAGTGGTCCGCATGAAAAAACAGAAACTCCAGTTGAAAGATGAGATGCTCAAAATCCTGCAACAGGAGAGCGTCAAAGAGATGTAAAATTCCTTAAGCCGCCTGGCGGGCGGCTTTTTAAATTGCCGCGCAGATTGACCGGAGGTGACATGACCGAGACGATAAAAGTTAGTGACTCAATTGAATTACGTTCCGTTGCAGAAAATCACATCACGCCGCTTCATCATTTAATCTGTAAAAATAAAAGCTGGTTACAGAATTCGCTAAACTGGCCACAGTCTGTTAATACCGAAGATGACACTCGAAAAACGGTGCAGGGTAATATGATGTTGCATCAGCGTGGATATGCCAAAATGTTCATGATCTTTAGTGAAGATGAACTTGTTGGCGTCCTGTCTTTTAACCGTATTGAACCGCAGAACAAAGCCGCAGAAATCGGTTACTGGCTGGACGAATCTCATCAGGGGCAGGGGATCATTTCTCAGGCGCTGCAGGCATTGATTCATCATTACGCTCAGTCTGGTGAACTCAGACGCTTCGTGATCAAATGTCGGGTGGACAATCAGCAAAGCAACCAGGTAGCTTTGCGCAATGGTTTTATCCTTGAAGGTTGCCTTAAACAGGCTGAGTTCCTGAATGATGCCTTTGATGATGTGAACTTATACGCGCATATTATCGATTCACAATAACCCTACTAGTGGCGTTCGCGTAATGCGCTCCTCACCGTTAATGACTTTTGGACCACGGACATGAACCGTGTCGCCATCAAAGGCTGCAACGACGGCGTGGTCGGTTAACTCCACATGGTGTTCAATCATCACCGCACCTGTAATGCGGCTGTTCCCCTGTATGGTGACGTGATTGTCGAGTAAAATCGGGCCACCACGTACGAGTGCATGACCACCCACCAGAACATGATGTTTTAACACACAATTGCCTTCCACCGAGGCATGTTCCGCTACCTGCGAACTGTAATGAAGCGTGGGAATGGCATCTTCTTCTGTTCCGGCGATCACACGTGCGTGTCCGTAGACTTTCGCGCAGTCACACAGCCAGACGTTGTTCTCTTCATTACCTTCAATACTTGCAAAATCAAAAACTTCGGCGCGATGCTCAATGAACGCAAATTTCACAATGGCATCACCATATATTTGCGCCTGATGAACAATGCGCGAGGCGCTGACTCTTGCGCGATCATAAATTTGCAACAGAAGATGGTGGTCGGGCGTTAAACCTTGCGCAGCGACAACCATTGAGTTCTGATCAATGCAGACATGACCAGAAATCCTGCAATTTCCGCATATTAATGAATCATTGATTGTGACGTTGTCACTTATCAGAGCACCCTGACTGATTTTGCTATTATCGATCCAGACGTTATCCTTCGCGCAAACATCGCCCCATAGCTCGCTGCTTCCGGTGATGCGTGTATTACCGGATATCACCGTTCCGGCAAACGCGATGGCATTCTGGTCATAGATCCAACAATTTCCGTCCTGGGCCAATACGGTTTCATTATCAATCCAGCCGCCAGGCGTTCCGGCTATTACGTCATTAAAATCAGCGATGGCAATAATCTGCCGCAATAAAACACTCTTTTTATCGCTATCTTCCTGATAACTAAAAGCTCGTTGTTCTTCACTAAGACGATATTTGCGCATAGCGTTTTCCCGCAGGTGACCTACTATAACCGTAGCAAATTCTGTGACTCTGGCTATGTTTAGCAAATTTCCATAAAATGCATTTCAAATATACTTTATAAATTAAACAAAATGAGTAAGAAGATGCAGAGCGATAAAGTGCTCAATTTACCGGCAGGTTACTTTGGCATTGTGTTGGGGACGATAGGGATGGGATTTGCCTGGCGCTATGCCAGCCAGGTTTGGCAGGTCAGTCACTGGTTGGGCGATGGGCTGGTGATTCTGGCGATGATCATTTGGGGATTACTGACTACGGCATTTATCACCCGACTGGTACGTTTTCCTCACAGCGTGCTGGCGGAAGTGCGTCATCCAGTGATGAGCAGTTTTGTGAGTTTGTTTCCGGCAACAACGATGCTGGTGGCAATTGGTTTTGTCCCCTGGTTTCGTCCGCTGGCGGTGGGCCTGTTCAGTATTGGTGTGGTGGTACAACTGGCTTATGCCGCCTGGCAAACAGCCGGTTTATGGCGCGGTTCCCATCCTGAGGAAGCTACGACACCCGGACTTTATTTACCTACTGTTGCCAACAACTTCATCAGTGCAATGGCCTGTGGAGCATTGGGCTACACCGATGCCGGTCTGGTATTTTTAGGGGCTGGTGTTTTCTCCTGGTTAAGTCTTGAGCCGGTGATCCTTCAGCGTCTGCGCAGCTCGGGAGAATTGCCCACGGCACTGCGTACATCGTTGGGTATTCAGCTTGCACCGGCGCTGGTGGCATGTAGTGCCTGGTTGAGTGTCAACGGTGGCGAGGGCGATACGCTGGCGAAAATGCTTTTCGGTTACGGTCTGCTGCAACTTCTTTTTATGTTACGCCTGATGCCGTGGTATCTCTCCCAGCCGTTTAATGCCTCATTCTGGAGTTTCTCGTTCGGCGTATCTGCACTGGCAACCACTGGTTTGCATTTAGGAAGCGGTAACGACAATGGCTTTTTCCATACCCTGGCTGTGCCGTTATTTATTTTTACCAATTTTATTATCGCATTACTGCTCATCCGTACTTGCGCGCTTCTGATGCAGGGAAAATTGTTAATCAGAACCGAGCGCGCCGTTTTAATGAAAGCTGAGGACAAAGAATGATCATTCGTGATGAAAACTACTTCACTGATAAATATGAATTAACCCGCACACACTCTGAAGTTCTGGAAGCGGTGAAAGTGGTTAAGTCGGGTAAAACGCTGGATCTGGGCTGTGGTAATGGCCGTAACAGCCTTTACCTGGCTGCCAATGGTTATGATGTCGACGCATGGGATAAAAATGCCATGAGTATTGCCAACGTCGAACGCATCAAATCCATTGAAAAACTGGAAAATTTGCGCACCCAGGTTGTTGATCTAAATAGCCTGACCTTTGATGGACAATACGATTTTATTCTTTCTACCGTGGTGCTGATGTTCCTGGAGGCGAAAACCATTCCTGGACTGATTGCCAATATGCAGCGTTGCACCAAACCCGGTGGTTATAACTTGATTGTGGCAGCAATGGACACAGCTGATTTTCCATGTACCGTCGGATTCCCCTTTGCCTTTAAAGAAGGGGAGTTACGTCAATATTACGAAGGCTGGGAGATGCTGAAATACAATGAAGACGTGGGTGAACTTCACCGCACCGACGCTAACGGCAATCGTATTAAACTACGTTTCGCCACGATGCTGGCACGTAAAAAATAAGCTAAAGGGCAAGGTGCATGAAAATGCCCACGTTGAGATGTGTAACTGCTGTTTTTTTCGGTAAGCATATTTTTTATCGATGTGATGTGAAATAAATCACAGTGGTTGAAGTTTTTTATCGGCTTAACTGCCTGAAATTTAACAACTGACGATTGACTCTGCCCCCTTTTCGTCATTGACTATATTGTCAGAAAAGGGGCTGGAAATTTTATTTTCACCAACACTTTTTTTGCCACAACACGAAGCGGTACTTTTTGCTATAACTTAAAAAGTAATATAATCATCTCAGGAAACTATTCATGCGTACCACATCAATTGCGAAAGTTGCGGCTTTATGCGGCTTGTTGGCTCTGTCAGGTTGTGCCTCTAAAATCACCCAGCCAGATAAATATTCTGGTTTTTTAAACAATTACTCCAACCTTCAAGAAACAACTTCAGCAACGGGCAAACCGGTATTACGCTGGGTTGATCCAAATTTTGATCAAAGTAAATATGACAGCATCGTCTGGAACCCAATCACCTATTATCCGGTGCCTAAACCTTCTACCCAGGTAGGGCAAAAAGTTCTGGATAGAATTTTGAGCTATACCAATACTGAAATGAAAGAAGCCATCTCACAGCGTAAACCACTGGTTACTACCGCTGGGCCTCGTAGTCTGATTTTCCGTGGTGCTATTACTGGTGTAGATACCAGCAAAGAAGGGTTACAGTTCTATGAAGTTGTTCCTGTCGCATTAGTGGTAGCGGGGACGCAAATGGCGACGGGTCACCGTACCATGGACACCCGCCTGTACTTTGAAGGTGAGCTGATTGATGCGGCTACCAACAAACCAGTTATCAAAGTGGTTCGTCAGGGCGAAGGTAAGGACCTGAACAACGAAAGCACCCCAATGGCTTTCGAAAATATTAAGCAAGTTATTGATGACATGGCGACCGACGCAACCATGTTTGACGTTAACAAAAAGTAATGCCAGTCGCGCCATCGCAAGATGGCGCTTCTGATTATCGGCTTCTGTCAGCGATCAAATTCAATACTACATAACAGACACCACCGGCAATTAATCCCCAAAACGCCGAGCCAATACCGACCAGCGTCAGCCCACTTGCCGTTACCAGAAAAGCCACCACAGCAGCATCGCGCTCACGCTCATTATGCAAAGCCTGATACAAACTGCCTCCGATGGTACTCAACAGCGCCAGACCAGCCAGCATCTGGATCCAACTTACAGGCAGGGCAGCCATCATCCCGGTAATGGCACTGCCAAACAGACCCGCCAGTAAATAAAAGACGCCAGCCGCAGCGGCAGCCAGCCAACGCTGATCTTTGTCCGGGTGCGCCTCCGGGCTCTGGCAAATAGCCGCAGTGATAGCCGCAATACCTACGGAATAGACGCCGAAAGGAGAAAACAGAAGCGCCAGTAATCCAGTAAATACAATCAATGGCGAAACAGGAGCCGAATACCCAGCTGCTTTCATTGCCGCAATCCCCGGTGCGTTTTGCGAAGCCATCGTCACCAGAAAAAGGGGGAGTGCAACGCTCAAACTGTGAGCAAGCGAAAATTCAGGGGCGAGATAAGCGGGGAGAACGGGTTTGAAAACGATATCTTTTGTGACAACGTCACCTTGTGCGATAACGACCACGATCCCAACAATCATCGCCGTAATTACCGCATAACGCGGCGCAAAAGCCTTTGTCGCCAGCCACGCCAGCAACATACTACCGCATAACATAAACTGACCATCCAGGCTGGCAAACGCCTGTAAACCAAAGCGTAACAAAATTCCGGCCAGCATTGCCGCTGCCAGCGAGTGTGGAATAATACGCATCAGACGGGCGAATAATCCTGTCACACCACAGAGAACAATTAGCGCATTCGTGACAATAAAAACGCCGATGGCCTGGTTTAGCGTTAGTCCCTGTAACCCGGTGACCAGCAACGCAGCACCGGGTGTTGACCATGCGGTAAGAACAGGCACGCGATACCATAATGTCAGGGCAAGAGTACTGACGCCCATCGCCAGTCCCAGCGCCGTCATCCATCCGGAAATTTGCTCTGTGGTGGCTCCAGCGACGATCGCCGCTTGCCAGATTATTGCCGCAGAGCTGGCATAGCCAATCAGGACCGCCAGAAACCCTGCAAGCAGCGTGGGAGGAGGAATGGAAAACAGACGCATAGTTACCTCGTGCGTTATAGCGTACAGGCACCGTAGCATTTGTCCGTTATAACGCACAAGTGATAAACTCCCGTTTTGCAGGAGGAGTCGCATGGAAAATCTCGCTCGCTTTTTATCCACTACGCTTAAACATCTTCGTCAGCAGCGGGGCTGGAGTCTTTCGCGACTGGCAGAAGCGACGGGCGTTTCAAAAGCGATGTTAGGGCAGATTGAACGTAATGAATCCAGCCCGACGGTCGCAACATTATGGAAAATAGCTACCGGGATGAACGTACCGTTTTCGACGTTTATTTCGCCGCCGCAGACCGCTACGCCATCCGTTTATGATCCACAACAGCAGACAATGGTGATCACTTCTTTATTTCCTTATGATCCGCAACTCTGCTTTGAACATTTCTCGATCCTGATGGCCCCCGGTGCAATAAGCGAATCGACGCCGCACGAAAAGGGTGTTATCGAGCATGTTGTCGTCATTGATGGGCAGCTTGACCTGTGCGTTGGTGGTGAGTGGCGAAGCCTTAAAAGTGGAGAAGGTGAACGCTTTGCCGCAGATGTTGCCCATGCCTATTGCAACCGTGGCGAGCAAACCGTGCATTTTCATTCCATTATCCATTACCCGCGTAGTTGAACAGGAAAACTATTTCGCAACGTCGCGCTTGTGGCTAAAATAACCGCCTTTTTTCAGCTACTGGATAAGAAAGTGACCGTATCTTCTCATCGTCTTGAACTGTTAAGCCCGGCACGCGATGCCGCCATTGCCCGCGAAGCTATTTTGCACGGTGCCGATGCTGTTTATATCGGCGGCCCTGGTTTTGGTGCCCGTCATAACGCCAGTAATAGTCTGAAAGATATCGCCGAACTGGTGCCATTTGCCCACCGTTATGGTGCAAAAATTTTCGTCACGCTTAACACCATTTTGCATGACGACGAACTGGAACCAGCGCAACGACTGATTACCGATCTTTACCAGACAGGCGTCGATGCGCTGATTGTTCAGGACATGGGAATTCTGGAACTTGATATTCCGCCGATTGAACTGCACGCAAGTACGCAGTGTGATATTCGTACTGTAGAGAAAGCGAAGTTCCTCTCTGACGTTGGCTTTACCCAGATAGTGCTGGCGCGTGAGCTTAACCTGGAGCAGATTCGTGCGATTCATCAGGCCACGGACGCGACTATTGAGTTCTTTATTCATGGCGCATTGTGTGTGGCATATTCCGGTCAGTGCTACATTTCTCATGCACAAACGGGACGTAGTGCCAACCGTGGTGATTGCTCCCAGGCGTGCCGTTTGCCATACACGTTGAAAGACGATCAGGGGCGGGTGGTTTCCTATGAAAAACATCTACTGTCGATGAAAGATAACGATCAGACTGCCAACCTGGGCGCGTTGATCGATGCGGGTGTGCGTTCTTTCAAGATTGAAGGGCGTTACAAAGATATGAGCTACGTGAAGAATATCACCGCCCATTATCGCCAGATGCTGGATGCCATTATTGAAGCGCGCGGCGATCTGGCTCGTGCTTCATCAGGTCGTACTGAACATTTCTTTGTGCCTTCGACAGAAAAAACCTTCCATCGTGGTAGCACAGACTACTTTGTTAACGCGCGTAAAGGTGACATTGGCGCGTTCGATTCGCCGAAATTTATCGGCCTGCCGGTGGGTGAAGTATTGAAAGTGGCGAAAGATCATCTCGATGTTGCCGTCACCGAGCCACTGGCAAATGGCGATGGCCTGAACGTAATGATTAAACGTGAAGTGGTTGGCTTTCGCGCCAATACGGTAGAGAAAACCGGAGAAAATCACTACCGCGTCTGGCCAAATGAAATGCCAGCAGATTTGCATAAAATTTGCCCACATCATCCGCTTAACCGTAACCTTGACCATAACTGGCAACAGGCACTGACGAAAACCTCCAGCGAGCGTCGGGTAGCGGTAGACATTGAACTGGGTGGCTGGCAAGAACAACTCATTCTGACGTTAACCAGTGAAGAGGGCGTGAGCATCACTCATACCCTGGATGGGCAGTTCGACGAAGCGAATAACGCCGAAAAAGCGCTGAATAACCTGAAAGATGGCCTGGCAAAACTGGGGCAAACCATCTATTACGCCCGCGATGTGCAAATTAATTTGCCGGGGGCGCTGTTTGTGCCAAACAGTCTGTTAAATCAGTTCCGCCGTGAAGCCGTCGAAATGCTGGATGCTGCACGTCTTGCCAGCTACCAGCGCGGCAGTCGTAAACCGGTTGCTGAACCTGCGCCGGTTTATCCGCAAACGCATTTGAGCTTCCTTGCTAACGTCTACAACCATAAAGCACGCGAGTTCTATCATCGCTATGGCGTACAACTGATTGATGCGGCGTATGAAGCGCATGAAGAGAAGGGCGAAGTCCCGGTGATGATCACCAAACACTGCCTGCGCTTTGCTTTCAATCTGTGTCCGAAACAGGCGAAAGGTAATATTAAAAGCTGGAAGGCAACGCCGATGCAACTGGTTAACGGTGATGAAGTACTAACGCTGAAGTTTGATTGCCGCCCGTGTGAGATGCACGTCATCGGAAAAATCAAAAATCATATTCTGAAAATGCCGTTACCGGGAAGCGTTGTCGCATCTGTAAGCCCGGATGATCTGCTGAAAACATTGCCGAAGCGGAAAGGATAAAACGCAAGCTTTCAGGGGTATTCACAACTCATTGAATCTGCATGATATTGTCAGCCGGATAAGGCGTTCATGCCGCATCCGGCAACAAACGACTCAACGTTGTCCCGTTTCTGGTTTGCGTGATTTTTGCCAGTAATAATGCTCGCGCAAACCTTCCGCCGACTCTTCCGCCACAGCACGCAATTCATCGCTGTCCGCTTCATGACGTAGTTGATGATCCACATTCTTCACCCACAAAAATTCATGTCCGTTGTGTCCCGCCATGAGCTGTCCTGAGAACAGCGCACACGTTAATAAGACAACCGATAACGCTTTTGTAAACATCCCGCCACCCGTTTATTACACTTTGCCGCTATGATGCCGATAGTTTCTTTGAGTTATTATTCTGTTTTGCAAATTAGCGCAAAGAATTTCTGGAACCTGCCTTCCTGATTTGGCACTGCTTTCCACCGTTGCGGCGAATTAGTGCTATTTTCGAGCAAATTAAAAAAAGGAGGTAAACATTAATGTTTACTTTGTTGATATACTCAGCGGCAGGGAGGCGATGTGAAACAAAGCGAGTTCAGACGTTGGCTCGAATCTCAGGGCGTCGATGTGGCGAATGGCAGCCACCATTTGAAACTCAGGTTTCAGGGGCGACGTAGTGTCATGCCGCGTCCCCCCAGTGACGAGATAAAAGAACCATTGCGTAAAGCTATCCTGAAACAACTCGGTTTGAATTAATCGCCATCAGAAGGTTAATGACATGCGAGAGACAGTCAAAATTATGCGTTATCCCGTCACTCTTACACCTGCGCCGGAAGGCGGTTATGTGGTTTCTTTTGTAGATATCCCTGAAGCGTTAACGCAGGGAGAAACTGTTGCTGAAGCGATGGAAGCAGCAAAAGATGCCTTACTCACCGCATTTGATTTTTATTTTGAAGATAACGAGCTAATTCCGTTACCTTCGCCATTAAATAACAACGATCACTTTATTGAAGTGCCTTTAAGTGTCGCTTCTAAGATATTGCTGTTAAATGCTTTTTTACAGTCAGATATCACCCAGCAAGAGCTGGCGAGGCGGATTGGTAAACCCAGGCAGGAGATCACTCGCTTGTTTGATTTGCATCATGCGACAAAAATCGACGCCGTCCAGCTTGCGGCTAAAGCCCTGGGCAAAGAGTTATCGCTGGTAATGGTTTAATTACAGTTAACGTAAAGTTGTCATTTTTAACAACTGATATAGACTGCCGGATCACCTGCACATAATAACGATCCAATTAATGAAAAAATACCAGCAACTCGCAGAACTATTACGTGAGCAAATTGCGTCAGGCATCTGGCAACCCGGCGATCGCCTGCCTTCTCTACGTGAACAGGTTGCGCTTTCTGGCATGAGCTTTATGACTGTCGGTCATGCTTATCAGTTGCTCGAAAGTCAGGGGTATATTATTGCGCGGCCGCAATCAGGTTATTACGTTGCGCCGCGCACGGTGAAATCACCGCAGGCACCTGCTATTCCGGTAACGCGTGATGAAACGGTCGATATTAACACCTATATTTTTGACATGTTGCAGGCCAGTCGCGATCCGTCGGTAGTACCGTTTGCTTCAGCCTTTCCCGATCCGCACCTGTTTCCGCTACAGCAACTGAACCGCTCACTGGCGCAGGTGAGTAAAACCGCCACGGCGATGAGCGTGATTGAAAACTTGCCGCCAGGGAATGCAGAACTGCGTCAGGCTATTGCTCGTCGCTATGCCTTACAAGGCATCACTATTTCTCCTGATGAAATTGTCATTACCGCCGGGGCGTTAGAGGCATTAAACCTCAGTTTGCAAGCGGTCACTGAACCGGGCGATTGGGTGATTGTCGAGAATCCTTGTTTCTACGGTGCGTTGCAGGCGCTGGAGCGGCTACGGCTGAAGGCGTTATCGGTGGCGACGGACGTTAAAGAAGGGATAGATCTTCAGGCGCTGGAACTGGCGTTACAGGAGTATCCGGTCAAAGCCTGCTGGCTGATGACTAATAGCCAGAATCCACTCGGATTTACCTTAACGCCACAGAAAAAAGCGCGGCTGGTAGAGTTGCTCAATCAGTACAACGTGATGTTAATTGAAGATGACGTTTACAGTGAGCTTTACTTTGGTCGGGAAAAACCGCTGCCTGCGAAAGCGTGGGATCGCCACGATGGCGTTTTGCATTGCTCTTCGTTTTCGAAATGTCTGGTGCCTGGTTTTCGTATTGGTTGGGTCGCCGCCGGAAAACATGCACGTAAAATTCAACGCTTGCAGTTGATGAGTACGCTTTCCACCAGCTCACCGATGCAGCTTGCGCTGGTGGATTACCTTTCTACTCGCCGTTACGATGCCCATCTTCGTCGTCTACGTCGCCAGCTTGCGGAACGTAAACAACGTGCCTGGCAGGCGCTGCTGCGTTATCTGCCTGCGGAAGTGAAAATTCATCACAATGACAGCGGTTATTTTCTCTGGCTGGAGCTTCCCGAACCGTTAGATGCGGGCGAATTAAGTGTTCAGGCATTGGCGCATCACATCAGTATTGCGCCGGGTAAAATGTTTTCTACTGGCGAAAGTTGGTCTCGTTTTTTCCGTTTTAATACTGCATGGCAGTGGGGCGAGCGCGAAGAACAGGCGGTTAAACAATTAGGTCACCTTATTAAAGAATACCTGAAATAGATCCTCATTTAATTTCTCTCAGGTTGGGTAATATGAATTTCGAATAGAAGCTATATTTCCTAACCCATTGTCTATACTCCAGAAGATAGCCTCACAAACGCCATAATGCGCGTTAGCTCACATCCTGATTAAATTTTCTCGGGGGCGAGGGTGCGCCTGCAAGCCGCCGTCTATGGTTAAACAAGGAGATATTTTTACGGCACGGCGGCTGAACAATTAATTACGACAGGAGTAAGACTTTATGAGCAAGACATTTGCCCGCAGCAGCCTGTGTGCGCTTACCATGACATTAATGACCGCCCACGCCGCCGAACAGCCTACCAATTTAGATAAACCGGAAGGACGACTGGATATTATCGCCTGGCCGGGATACATCGAACGCGGACAAACCGATAAACAATACGACTGGGTGACGCAATTTGAAAAAGAAACAGGTTGCGCGGTCAATGTGAAAACTGCGGCGACTTCCGATGAAATGGTCAGCCTGATGACCAAAGGAGGTTACGATCTGGTCACGGCGTCCGGCGATGCCTCGCTGCGTTTGATTATGGGTAAACGCGTGCAGCCGATTAATACCGCATTGATTCCCAACTGGAAAACGCTCGATCCGCGCGTGGTTAAAGGCGACTGGTTTAACGTGGGCGGCAAAGTCTATGGCACGCCATATCAATGGGGTCCGAACCTGTTGATGTACAACACCAAAACCTTCCCGACACCACCAGATAGCTGGCAAGTGGTTTTTGTTGAGCAGAATCTACCGGACGGCAAGAGTAATAAAGGTCGCGTACAGGCTTATGACGGCCCTATCTACATTGCGGATGCTGCGCTGTTCGTTAAAGCCACTCAGCCGCAGTTGGGCATCAGCGATCCGTATCAACTCACCGAACAACAGTACCAGGCGGTGCTGAAAGTGCTGCGCGATCAACATGGCTTGATCCATCGCTACTGGCATGACACCAGCGTGCAAATGAGCGATTTCAAGAACGAGGGCGTGGTGGCCTCCAGCGCCTGGCCGTATCAGGCCAACGCATTGAAAGGCGAAGGCCAACCGATCGCCACCGTCTTCCCGAAAGAGGGTGTTACCGGCTGGGCAGACACCACCATGCTACATAGCGAAGCGAAACATCCGGTTTGCGCCTACAAATGGATGAACTGGTCATTAACGCCAAAAGTGCAGGGCGATGTGGCGGCCTGGTTTGGTTCGCTGCCGGTAGTACCGGAAGGCTGCAAAGCCAGTCCGTTGCTGGGCGATAAAGGCTGTGAAACCAACGGCTTTAACTATTTCGATAAAATTGCCTTCTGGAAAACGCCTATAGCCGAAGGGGGCAAGTTTGTTCCCTACAGTCGCTGGACGCAGGATTACATTGCCATTATGGGCGGTCGCTAACTTCGCTGGGGTGTTATATGACGTACGCAGTGGAGTTTGACAACGTCTCGCGGTTGTACGGCGACGTGCGCGCGGTAGATGGCGTCAGTATTGCGATAAAAGATGGTGAGTTCTTCTCTATGCTGGGGCCGTCCGGCTCCGGCAAAACCACCTGCCTGCGCCTGATTGCTGGCTTCGAACAGCTTTCCGGCGGGGCGATTGCTATCTTCGGTAAACCGGCCAGTAATCTACCACCGTGGGAGCGGGACGTGAATACCGTCTTCCAGGACTACGCGCTGTTTCCCCATATGTCGATTCTCGAGAATGTGGCCTATGGGCTGATGGTTAAAGGCGTGGATAAAAAGCAGCGCTACGTAATGGCGCAAGAGGCGCTGGAGAAAGTGGCGTTGGGTTTTGTACAGCAACGTAAACCGTCACAGCTTTCTGGTGGTCAGCGCCAGCGAGTCGCCATCGCCAGAGCACTGGTGAACGAACCGCGCGTGTTGTTGCTGGATGAACCGCTCGGCGCGCTGGATCTCAAATTGCGTGAGCAAATGCAGCTTGAGCTGAAAAAGCTGCAACAGTCTCTCGGTATCACTTTTATTTTCGTTACCCACGATCAGGGCGAAGCGTTGTCGATGTCCGATCGTGTGGCGGTTTTCAATAATGGACGCATTGAGCAGGTTGATTCCCCGCGCGATCTCTATATGCGCCCGCGCACGCCGTTTGTTGCGGGATTCGTCGGGACATCCAACGTTTTTGATCCGCTAATGGCCGAGAATCTTTGCGGCATGATGGGCAGTTTTGCCCTGCGGCCGGAACATATTCGCCTGAATACACCTGGTGAAGTGCAGGCCAATGGCACGATTCAGGCGGTGCAATATCAGGGGGCAACCACACGTTTTGAACTGAAACTTAACAGCGGTGAAAAACTGCTGGTTAGCCAGGCAAATGTAACGGGCGAAGACTTACCCAACACGCTCACGGCGGGTCAACAGGTGATGGTTTCCTGGGCGCGTGATGTGATGGTGCCGCTGGTTGAGGAGAGGTGAATGGCGATGAACGTCTTGCAATCACCTTCACGTCCAGGTCTGGGTAAGGTGTCCGGTTTCTTCTGGCGGAATCCGGGGCTGGGGCTGTTTTTGCTGCTGCTTGGCCCGCTAATGTGGTTTGGTATCGTCTATTTCGGCTCGCTGCTGACGTTGTTATGGCAGGGCTTTTATACCTTTGACGATTTCACCATGTCGGTAACGCCGGAACTGACGCTGGCGAATATTCGTGCGCTGTTTAATCCGGCGAATTACGACATCATTCTTCGCACACTGACAATGGCTGTGGCAGTCACTATCGCCAGTGCCATTCTGGCCTTTCCGATGGCGTGGTATATGGCGCGCTATACCAGCGGCAAAATGAAAGCGTTCTTTTACATTGCGGTGATGTTGCCCATGTGGGCAAGCTACATTGTTAAAGCCTATGCCTGGACCTTATTGCTGGCTAAAGACGGTGTGGCGCAGTGGTTTTTACAACATCTGGGGCTGGAGCCACTACTCACGGCATTTCTCACACTACCGGCAGTGGGTGGTAATACGCTGTCAACTTCCGGGCTAGGTCGCTTTCTGGTGTTTCTCTATATCTGGCTGCCGTTCATGATCCTGCCCGTGCAGGCGGCGCTTGAGCGTTTGCCGCCGTCATTGTTGCAGGCGTCGGCCGATCTTGGCGCGCGTCCACGGCAAACCTTTCGCTATGTGGTGCTGCCGCTGGCGATCCCGGGTATTGCCGCTGGCTCTATCTTTACCTTCTCACTCACACTGGGCGATTTTATCGTCCCGCAGCTGGTTGGCCCTCCAGGATATTTTATCGGCAATATGGTTTATTCCCAGCAGGGGGCGATTGGCAATATGCCGATGGCTGCGGCTTTTACTCTGGTGCCGATAGTCCTTATCGCACTCTATCTGGCGTTCGTGAAACGTCTGGGAGCGTTCGATGCACTCTGAACGCGCACCGTTTTTCCTCAAACTGGCGGCCTGGGGCGGCGTGGTTTTCCTACATTTTCCCATCCTGATTATCGCCGCTTATGCGTTTAACACTGAAGATGCGGCGTTTAGTTTTCCACCGCAAGGCCTGACGCTGCGCTGGTTTAGCGTGGCAGCACAGCGTAGTGATATTCTTGATGCCGTGACACTGTCACTTAAAGTGGCGTCGCTGGCGACGTTAATTGCGCTGGTGTTAGGGACGCTGGCAGCTGCCGCGCTGTGGCGACGAGACTTTTTCGGCAAAAACGCCATTTCGCTGTTACTGCTGCTGCCCATTGCGCTGCCGGGCATTGTCACGGGTCTGGCGCTATTAACCGCGTTTAAAACCATCAATCTGGAGCCTGGCTTTTTCACCATCGTCGTCGGTCATGCGACTTTTTGCGTAGTGGTGGTGTTTAACAATGTCATCGCCCGTTTTCGCCGCACCTCGTGGAGTCTGGTTGAGGCGTCAATGGATCTTGGGGCCAATGGCTGGCAAACCTTTCGTTATGTGGTGTTGCCGAATCTTAGTTCGGCGCTACTGGCCGGAGGGATGCTGGCGTTTGCCTTGTCGTTCGATGAAATCATCGTTACGACCTTTACGGCAGGTCATGAACGAACGTTACCGTTGTGGTTGCTCAATCAGCTTGGGCGACCACGTGATGTACCGGTAACCAACGTGGTGGCACTGCTGGTTATGTTGGTAACAACCTTGCCGATCCTGGGGGCCTGGTGGCTAACCCGCGAAGGCGACAATGGTCAATAACCACTGATACAGGAATATGCTATGCAACATAAGTTACTGATTAACGGAGAACTGGTTAGCGGCGAAGGGGAAAAACAGCCTATCTATAATCCGGCAACGGGGGACGTTTTACTGGAGATTGCCGAGGCATCGGCAGAACAGGTGGATGCTGCTGTTCGCGCGGCAGATGCAGCATTTGCCGAATGGGGGCAAACCACGCCGAAGGTGCGCGCAGAATGCCTGCTTAAACTGGCTGATGTTATCGAAGAAAATGGTCAGGTTTTTGCCGAACTGGAGTCCCGTAACTGTGGCAAACCGCTGCATAGTGCGTTCAATGATGAAATCCCGGCGATTGTCGATGTCTTTCGCTTTTTCGCCGGTGCGGCGCGTTGTCTGAATGGTCTGGCGGCAGGTGAATATCTCGAGGGACATACTTCTATGATCCGCCGCGATCCGTTGGGCGTTGTGGCTTCTATTGCACCCTGGAACTACCCATTGATGATGGCAGCATGGAAACTGGCTCCGGCACTGGCGGCGGGGAACTGCGTGGTACTTAAACCATCAGAAATCACGCCGCTGACCGCACTAAAACTTGCAGAGTTGGCGAAAGATATCTTCCCGCCGGGCGTGATCAACGTACTGTTTGGCCGGGGCCAGACCGTGGGCGATCCGCTGACCGGGCATCAAAAAGTGCGCATGGTTTCGCTGACGGGATCTATCGCCACCGGTGAGCACATCATCAGCCATACCGCGCCATCCATTAAGCGTACCCACATGGAGTTAGGTGGCAAAGCGCCTGTCATTGTTTTTGATGATGCTGATATTGAAGCTGTGGTCGAAGGTGTACGCACGTTTGGTTATTACAACGCAGGGCAGGATTGCACCGCAGCTTGTCGAATCTACGCGCAAAAAGGCATTTACGATGCGCTGGTGGAAAAACTGGGCGCCGCTGTCGCAACCCTGAAGTCGGGCGCGCCGGATGACGAATCAACGGAACTGGGGCCGTTGAGTTCCCAGGCTCATCTCGACCGCGTCAGCAAAGCAGTGGAAGAGGCGAAAGCGACGGGACACATTAAAGTGGTCACCGGCGGGGAGAAACGAAAAGGTAACGGTTATTACTATGCGCCGACGCTGCTGGCAGGCGCATTGCAAGAAGATGCTATCGTTCAAAGAGAGGTATTTGGTCCAGTGGTGAGCGTGACTGTCTTCGATAATGAAGAACAGGTAGTGAACTGGGCAAATGACAGCCAGTATGGTTTAGCCTCTTCAGTGTGGACGAAAGATGTAGGTCGGGCGCATCGCGTTAGTGCACGTCTGCAATATGGCTGCACGTGGGTCAATACCCATTTCATGCTGGTAAGTGAAATGCCGCACGGTGGTCAGAAACTTTCAGGTTACGGCAAGGATATGTCACTTTATGGGCTGGAGGATTACACCGTTGTCCGCCACGTAATGGTTAAACATTAAGGATAATATTGTAGCCAGGGAGAGTGTGAGAAGATCTAACGCACTGTCAGAGAGTTGATATCTCTCTGACAGTGTGTACTGCGTGCAATATCGCTACATCAAATAAACCAACCAAATCTCATAGAGATAAGAGCAAACAATCCAACAGCAGCAAAGAGATTTATAAGCACTACAGTTCTACTGGAAACATTCATATTTTGCCACCTTTTGTCATAGCCCCTATGTGTATAGTACGGGTTAAGTAAATCCGCAATAATACTCATTCTGAAGATGGACAAGGGCAGCTCCCGGATTATGGAAATATCTCAAATGGATTGTAAAACTTGATGTACATCAAAAAATAACGCATATTTGCGCGCGTTTTATTCCTCTGGCTGGACGCCCGTACATGTCTCTTTATCAATGCCTGCTTGTTTTTTATGCTGTTATGGCAGCTATCGCGTTTGTTATTACCTGGTTTCTTTCTCACGAGAAGAAGCACATTCGTTTTCTGAGCGCCTTCCTGGTGGCGGTGACCTGGCCGATGAGTTTTCCAGTGGCGCTGCTGTTTTCGCTGTTTTAAATCTTGAGCACTGGCTTGACGGCACAACGCAGACTTATATCATTTGGGAGAATCGATAATTTTCACAAGTGGCTAAGGAGAAAGTATGTCGCATCTGGAAGAGGTCATCGCACGCGTGGATGCAGCGATTGATGAGAGCGTCATTGCCCATATGAACGAATTATTAATCGCCCTGAGCGATGACGCAGAGTTAAGTCGGGAAGAACGTTACACTCAGCAGCAGCGTTTGCGTACAGCAATCGCTCATCACGGGCGTAAGCATAAAGAAGATATGGAAGCTCGCCACGAACAGTTAACCAAAGGCGGCACTATCCTGTGATTAAAACGAGCGTCTGGCCACCAACCAGGCGCCAACCACAAGTAAAATTGCGCCACAAATTGGGCCAAACAACGCCCGTAGTGGTACGCCATGACTGCGGAAGATATCCAGCACCAGCCCTCCAATCAACTGACTGGCGACCAATACTGCAATGGTCGTTGCCGCGCCAACGTTTTGATATCCGCTGATACTGGCAAAGACAAAAAATGAGCCCAGCAAGCCAGGAATCAGTGTCCACCAGCGCACGCTGGAAACCAGTTCGCCAAACCCTGCCATCCCTTGTTTAAACCATAAAATGGAGACGAATAGCACAATCCCCACCAGGGAGTTCAGCAGCATGGCGATGAGAATGGTTGAGGAGGTCTGGGTGATGCGTACCATCAGCGTGTTCTGGACTACCAGACCAATTCCGGCGGCAATCAAAAAGGCAAGGGTGAGCGACTGATTCATCCAATCGCGTCCGGTTCAGTGCGTTCGTCGAGTTGCAACTGCATAAATGTCAGATCCAGCCAGCGCCCAAATTTAGTGCCCACCTGCGGCATTTGTGCGGTGACGACAAATCCCAGCGACTGGTGGAGATGCAGCGAAGCCTGGTTTTGCGATTCGATCCCGGCGACCATGACATGCTTCCCGCAATCCCGCGCTTCATCAATCAATCGGCTTAACAATTTACGCCCCAGACCTTTGCCCTGATGATCGGGATGGATATAAACCGAATGTTCCACGGTATGGCGAAAACCATCGAAACTACGCCAGTCGCCAAATGAGGCATATCCCGTCACTACGCCATCTTCTTCACTTACCAGCACCGGATAACCTGCTATGGTCCGCGCTTCAAACCAGGCAATGCGGTTATCTGCATCCACCGTTTGGTCATTCCAGATAGCCGCCGTATACAACACGGCGTGGTTATAAATTTCCGCAATGGCAGCACAGTCGGCTTTGCGGGCAAAACGGATGGACATGTCTGGCCTCAATAAAATAATGATGATGATGTTATCAATACTATCGAAAACAGCCCGAAGCAACGGATTCCTCGATGAAATTATTGCGTGTTGCAGAGGGGATGTGACGGCTGCAAACAAAACCAATCCCGTGAGCCTGCTACTATTGATGGATTCATGCCAAAAGCACAGGAGAGCATTATGGGGCAACAAAAGCAGCGTAATCGACGTTGGGTTCTGGCCTCGCGTCCACATGGCGCACCGGTTCCGGAGAATTTCCGTCTTGAAGAAGATGATGTCGCCACACCGGGTGAAGGA
This sequence comes from Escherichia sp. E4930, assembly GCF_005845405.1. Lineage (NCBI taxonomy): Bacteria > Pseudomonadati > Pseudomonadota > Gammaproteobacteria > Enterobacterales > Enterobacteriaceae > Escherichia > Escherichia sp. E4930. The sequence goes on from NZ_VCDZ01000003.1 coordinate 493,108, forward strand.
CAGGTGTTACTGCGCACAGTTTATTTGTCCCTGGACCCGTATATGCGTGGACGTATGAGCGATGAGCCATCTTATTCACCGCCGGTTGATATTGGCGGCGTGATGGTCGGCGGTACGGTGAGCCGTGTCGTGGAGTCGAATCATCCTGATTATCAGCCTGGCGACTGGGTGCTGGGCTACAGTGGATGGCAGGACTATGACATATCCAGTGGTGATGATCTGGTGAAACTTGGCGATCATCCGCAAAATCCATCGTGGTCGCTGGGTGTGCTGGGAATGCCAGGCTTTACCGCTTATATGGGGCTGCTGGATATCGGTCAGCCTAAAGAGGGCGAAACGTTGGTGGTAGCTGCGGCGACAGGACCAGTGGGGGCGACGGTGGGGCAAATCGGCAAACTTAAAGGTTGCAGAGTGGTGGGGGTAGCCGGTGGCGCGGAAAAATGCCGCCATGCTACCGAGGTGTTAGGCTTCGATGTTTGCCTTGATCACCACGCGGACGATTTTGCCGAACAACTGGCGAAAGCGTGCCCAAAAGGTATTGATATCTATTATGAAAACGTGGGCGGTAAGGTATTTGATGCAGTGCTACCATTACTTAATACATCTGCGCGCATTCCCGTTTGTGGCTTAGTGAGCAGCTATAACGCTACAGAGCTACCACCCGGTCCGGATCGTTTACCTCTGTTGATGGCTACAGTGCTGAAAAAACGTATTCGCTTGCAAGGGTTTATTATCGCTCAGGATTATGGTCACCGCATCCATGAGTTTCAGAAGGAGATGGGGCAATGGGTGAAAGAGGATAAAATCCACTACCGCGAAGAAATTACTGACAATTTAGAGAATGCGCCACAGACGTTTATCGGCCTGCTGAAGGGTAAAAACTTCGGCAAAGTGGTGATCCGCGTGGCGGGTGATGATTAAAGTTTCAACGGCGGCGTAAGCCGCCATAAAAATCCAGGCAAAAAGCTTATTTTCAGCTTTAATTAACTAACCACGTCATTGTTCTGCTGCTAATAACAACAAAGGTGAGTGGTTTATGATTATTCACTTTAATACACCAGGTGAACTCCTTCTGCCATGCAGGCAGGGTTGGACAGAAAATACGCGAAGGAATTAAAATGCCTGGAACGGGAAAAATGAAACATGTCAGTTTGACTCTGCAGGTTGAGAACGACCTGAAACATCAGCTTAGTATTGGCGCATTAAAACCTGGCGCACGCCTGATTACTAAAAATCTGGCGGAGCAATTAGGTATGAGTATTACACCTGTGCGTGAAGCATTATTACGTCTGGTTTCGGTGAATGCGCTTTCTGTCGCACCAGCGCAAGCATTTACAGTTCCGGAAGTGGGGAAACGTCAATTAGACGAAATCAATCGGATCCGCTACGAACTGGAATTAATGGCAGTTGCCCAGGCTGTTGAAAACATTTCCTCGCAAGACATAGCGGAACTACAGGAATTGCTCGAGAAATTACAGCAGGCGCAAGAAAATGGCGATATGGAACAACTCATTAATGCAAACAGACTATTCCGCTTAGCGATTTATTATCGCTCAAATATGCCCATCCTGTGTGAAATGATTGAGCAATTATGGGTCAGGATGGGACCTGGTTTACATTATCTTTATGAAGCGATTAATCCAGCGGAATTACGTGAGCGTATAGAAAGCTATCATGTACTATTCGCCGCGTTAAAAGCAAAAGACAAAGAGGGATGCAGACATTGTCTTGCTGAAATTATGCAAAAAAACGTTGCTATGTTGTGCCAGCAATACAGCCGTTAAATTAAAAATGCCAGGCAAATACCGGGCATCAATGTGGTTATTCAAACCGCCAGGCGAAATTTACTCCAATACCATAATTACGCCCGGGAGCTGGTTCGTAATATCGACCATTTGATTCATTAACAATCACCGATCCGACATATTCTTTATCGAATAAATTTTCGACACGACCAAATAAATCCACAGTTAAATTGTGGTAATTATATTTGTAGCCGGTGAATAAGCCGACGAGAGTATAAGACGGCGCTTTGGCCGTATTTTCATCATCTGCCATAATATCGCCCATATAACGCGCTTCCGTGCCTGCATACCAGCCTTCTTCCGGCACATACCCCAAAGACGCAAAGCCCATATTACGGGCGATCCCTGGCATCCGGTTACCGTTACAGTCCTGATCATTACAAACATTGCTGCGATATGTGGCATCAAGCCAGGTCCAGGACGCTTTTACGCGGAAATCTCCGGCGAAACGTTGATCCCATGCCAGTTCAGCGCCCTGACGACGCGTTTTACCGGCATTTTTATACGTGGTGCGTCCACCGCTACTGCTATCGACAACAATTTCATCATCGGTGTCGGTCTGGAACAATGCGAGACTAAGCAATCCATCACCAATACGCGTTTTACTGCCGATCTCAATCGTATCGTTGGTGGAAGGTTTTAAACCAAAGTTCATACCGCTTTGCCCATCAGCGCGATAAGACAACTCATTAATCGTCGGTGTTTCAAAACCGCGCCCGGCTGCCAGATAGATATTCCAGGCATCGGTCATCGCATATTTTAGCGATCCGGCAGGTAGCCATTTGTGATAACTGGCATCACCGCTGTCATCGCCGTTACCCGGAGTAACGTAATGGTCGTTGGAATCAAACCACACGGAGCTGTAGCGCACGCCAGCATCCAGCGACAGTTTTTCGCTCAGCTGCCACTGCGTCTGTAAATAGGGATCGACGTTCCACATCAGATTGCGTTCGTCGCGGCGCAACTCACCTTTTTGCCCGTATTCCGGCACGCCGCTATTCAGTCGGAAGTTATTGTAGCCTTTGCGGTTTTCGCTCATGTTTTCGTAGTTCAGGCCGGTAGTGAACGTGACCGGAACGCCCAGCTCGCCACGGTGTGTCCAGCGGCTGTCTATCCCCTGATAATGGCGTTGCAGAGTAATCACGCCGCCCGCATGCGACGGGTTAAGTTGGGGGGCCATCGGGATTGACTGGTACTGGGTCGTTTCTCGCTCTCCGGCATACATCATCACACTCATATCATCTTGCACGCTCAGGCTACGTTCATAGCGCAGCCCAGCCTGAGTTTGCTTGATGGTTTTTCGCGTGTCGTACTGTTCAGCGCGTGGAGCTTGTTGCGGATTCGCCTTCCATTCTGCTTCGGTTAATCCACCAGGATCATCTGCTTTGATATCCACGCTATTGAAAATCAGGCTTACTTTGCTGGCGTCATCAATCCGTACGCCCAGTTTGGCATTGGCTAAATTTTTCTGTGCGCCGCTATGGTCACGATAGCCGTGGGTCGTAAAACGCGTGGTTGAGACGGTGTAATCGACATCGCCAGGCTGTGTGCCGTCGCCCGTTGCGCCCGTTGCTTTCAGCCCATAGCGCCAGCTGCCAAAACTGCCATAGTAACTACTGGCTTCAATGGTTGGCGGTTGCTGTCCGGTTTGAGTAGTGACATTCATCACCCCACCAGACGCGTTGCCATACAGGGCAGAGAAGGGGCCACGCAGCACTTCCACATTTTGCACACTGCTTAAATCGATGTTGGATGTTTGCCCTTGTCCGTCGGGCATGGTGGCGGGAACACCGTCCACATACAGGCGAATACCGCGAATTCCGTAAGTGGAACGGGAGCCAAATCCGCGAATCGACAGCTGTAAATCTTGCGCATAGTTCTGCCGGTTTTGTACCTGCAAACCAGGCACGCTGGTCAGTGATTCAGACAGATTGATGCGCGGTGTTGCCAGGCGCATCTCCTCGCCATCCACCACGCTCACGGCTGCTGGCGTATCCAGCTCGGAAATCACTTGTGGCGCGGCACTGACAATCATGGTTTGTTCATTGGTTGCAAAAGCGGAAGGGGAAAGGGCAATCAGTGCGGGCAAAACAGTCTGTCGGACGGAGAAAATCTTCATGAAAAAAGCCAGGTTAAGAATGGGAATACGCCGTCATGGTAATAAAATTGTAAATTCATGGAAAACGAAACAGCACAATACGTTAAGCAATTGAGAAAATTGTAGTCGTAACGGCAAGAAATACTCCACATTTGAGAAAATAATGATTACCATTCCCATTTATAACAAGAGCGTAACGATGATTACGCTTAGCGAAGCATTGTGAAGCAGCAAAAATATCGGTTCATCAAAGGGAGTCGTCATGCATTTACGTCATCTGTTTTCATCGCGCCTGCGTGGTTCATTACTGTTAGGTTCATTGCTTGTTGCTTCATCATTCAGTACGCAGGCCGCAGAAGAAATGCTGCGTAAAGCGGTAGGTAAAGGTGCCTACGAAATGGCTTATAGCCAGCAAGAAAACGCGCTGTGGCTCGCCACTTCGCAAAGCCGCAAACTGGATAAAGGCGGCGTGGTTTATCGTCTTGATCCGGTCACTCTGGAAGTGACTCTGGCGATTCATAACGATCTCAAGCCGTTTGGCTCCACCATTAACAACGCTACTCAAACGTTGTGGTTTGGTAACACCGTAAACAGCGCGGTCACGGCGATAGATGCCAAAACGGGCGAAGTGAAAGGCCGTCTGGTGCTGGATGATCGTAAGCGCACGGAAGAGGTGCGCCCGTTGCAGCCGCGTGAGCTGGTAGCTGACGATGCCACGAACACGGTTTACATCAGTGGTATTGGCAAAGAGAGCGTGATTTGGGTCGTTGATGGCGAGAACATCAAACTGAAAACTGCCATCCAGAACACCGGTAAAATGAGTACTGGCCTGGCGCTGGATAGCAAAGGCAAACGTCTTTACACCACTAACGCTGACGGCGAATTGATTACCATCGACACCGCCGATAATAAAATTCTCAGCCGTAAAAAGCTGCTGGATGACGGCAAAGAGCACTTCTTTATCAACATCAGCCTCGATACCGCCAGGCAGCGTGCATTTATCACCGACTCTAAAGCGGCAGAAGTGTTAGTGGTCGATACCCGTAATGGCAATATTCTGGCGAAGGTTGCGGCACCGGAATCACTGGCTGTGCTGTTTAACCCGGCGCGTAATGAAGCCTACGTGACGCATCGTCAGGCGGGTAAAGTTAGTGTGATTGATGCGAAAAGCTATAAGGTGGTGAAAACGTTCGATACGCCGACTCATCCGAACAGCCTGGCGCTGTCTGCCGATGGCAAAACGCTGTATGTCAGTGTTAAACAAAAATCCACTAAACAGCAGGAAGCTACCCAGCCGGACGATGTGATTCGTATTGCGCTGTAATCGACACAGGGGAGTTTGTCTTTCGTAGGCCGGATGCGGCGCTAGCGCCGCATCCGGCAAGCGGAGCACAATGCCTGATGCAACGCTGTCGCGTCTTATCAGGCCTACAATACGCATAATTATTTGATTTATTTATAGTTTGTTGGCCGGATAAGGCATTTACGCCGCATCCGGCTCTAAACCGGGCAATTTTGCAATTAACTCGCCGTTTCAGGTTTAAACACAATTTCCTGTTTTTCTTCATCTTCCTCGATGACTGGCGCAGTGCTGTGAATTTCGGCAACGCGTTTGCGCACACCAAACCAACCCACAACCAGCAAAATACCGATAATCGGCAGCGCCGCGATGGTATAAGTCCCGTTCGGGTAATCGAACGCCATCAGCACCAGGACACTCAGTAAAAACAGTAATGTCAGCCAGGAAGTGAAGGGCGCGCCAGGCAGTTTAAAACTGACATCCGCTGCTTTGCCTTCTTTAATCGCTTTACGCAGGCGCATCTGGCACACGATGATAAACGCCCACGAGGCGATAATTCCCAGCGACGCGAAGTTCAGGACAATCTCAAATACGCGAGACGGCACCAGATAGTTGAGGAATACGCCGACGACATAAACGACCAGCGTCGCCAGAATCCCGGCATACGGCACATGCTGACGGCTCATTTTCGCCATAAAACTCGGTGCGGAACCGCCCATCGCCATCGAGCGCAGAATACGCCCGGTGCAGTACAGACCTGAGTTCAGGCTGGAGAGGGCAGCGGTCAGCACCACAATGTTCATAATGCTGCCGATATATGGCACACCCAGTTTAGAGAAAAACGTCACGAACGGACTTTGCCCCGCCTGATACGCGCTCCACGGCAATAACATAACCAGCAACACCACGGAGCCGACGTAAAACAGGCCAATACGCCAAATCACACTGTTAATCGCTTTAGGCACCATGGTCTGCGGATCTTTACATTCTCCGGCAGCTGTACCCACCATTTCAATGGAGGCAAAAGCAAACACTACGCCCTGAATCAACACCAGCGCAGGCAGCAAACCGTGGGGGAAGAAGCCGCCATTATCGGTTATTAAATGAAAGCCAGTCGTGTTGCCATCCAGCGGCTGACCGCTACCGAGGAACACTGTACCCACAACCAAAAAGGTCACAATGGCGAGCACTTTAATAAGCGCAAACCAGAACTCCATCTCCGCAAACCATTTCACACCGATCATATTCATGGTGCCAACGATGGTCAGCGCAGCGAGCGCAAAGACCCACTGCGGCACGCCACCAAATGCGCCCCAGTAATGCATATACAGTGCGACGGCGGTAATATCGACAATCCCCGTCATCGCCCAGTTGATGAAGTACATCCAACCGGCAACATAAGCGGCTTTCTCTCCTAAAAACTCTCGGGCATAAGAGACAAAACTGCCACTGGAAGGGCGGTGTAACACCAGCTCACCCAATGCACGCAGAATAAAAAACGAAAACAAGCCGCAGATTAAATAGACCAGTGCCAGCGCTGGCCCTGCCATTTGCAGTCGGGCTCCCGCGCCTAAAAACAAACCAGTACCAATCGCGCCGCCAATGGCGATCATCTGCACCTGACGATTGCCCATCGCTTTGTGATACCCCTCTTCGTGGGCATTAAGCCAGCGGCGTTTCGCGGCGTGTTGATCTGAAGTGTCGGTGTCGTGTTTACTCATTGCTCTCCCTGATTGCTTTAATAAAAACGTCATATAACTTGCCATGAACAATGTTTATTCATCCTGGCGATGACAAGATTCACCATTATTCTTTATGGGTATAACTGTCGGCGCAGAATCCTACCTTTTATCGTGTAACGATGCAAAATAATCCCGCTATAAATGTGTGGGGATAATGGCGGCTAGCGACAAAGTCGCAACCTGATGAAATTATGACGGAAAAACCACTTTTGGTTCGATGGTACTCGACGGTCGCCGACTTTTTCACCACTCGTTCGTTGCTCTGAACGCCAGTGGTTGCAGTGGACACTGGTGTGGTTGGTCGTCGCTGATTATCATTGAATAGTGAAGGACTAGCGTATGACTGGTTTCAGGGGTAATACGCCAAAGACCAATACAATTGCTGATTAGAAATGCCAGTTACCGACGCTACAGAAAATGCCAAAAAATGTAAGAGGGATATAGGGTGATAAACGCGCTATTGCCCAACAGAAACTTCTTGAATTAGTCCCGTTCCAGGGACATTACAACCCTTAAAACATTACTTCAATATAATTAATGTGTATATCATTCTCGATATTAATTTATGAAGTGAATTTGATATATTCCGAATTCTTAATTTACATTACTAATGTATGGGGCATAACGTTAAGATGGCTATGTGCAGATTAAGATATCAGGGTGGGGCGGTAGCGTTTATAGATATTAATTGATTGATGAAAGTTATGTTATCCGTAAAATCATTTACATCAACAATTGATATCGAAGATAGATAAATAAAAATGCTGAGAATTAATGTTAAGAAATCGTAATGGAAAACGTTGAGAACTTGCTTTGATTTCGTTGTCTATGAAGACGATGCCATCAACACTTCATAAGGTGGAAATATTGAGCATCAAATAGAACCCTATTTAATAAATAATAAAATAGCGTTTGTTTTTTATCTGAAAAATATTATCTCCAGGAGGAAGGATATGTCATTAAGGAGAATGACATCTGGTGAATTAACATTAGCCAGATCGATTTTTGAGAATACAATTGATTATAACAAAGTATGGATCCACAATGAAAAATATTTGCCAGGTCAAGGGGAAAGAACCGCGATGACCCCAAACGGGGAAATGTATTATCCTGATGCTGTTTATAGTTCAGATTTTTCATCGCAAGCAATGCCTGGTGGTCGTGAAACAGTAGCAGGTGCTTCTCACTTGTTTATTCATGAAATGATGCATGTTTGGCAATATCAGAAAGGGTATTCAGTTAAGTTGCGTGGTTTATTTTCCTGGGCAGCAAATTATCATTACGATCTTAGTTTACAGTCAATTGCTTCTTATTCCATGGAACAACAAGCATCTATAGTTGCTGATTATTGGCTGTTGATTAACTATGGACTGGTAGCTGATTTGGCAAATGTTAAGTATGTAGGTGATACAACTGAATCAGTGAATACTCTATCGGAAAAATACAAAAATGTGCTTGGTTTATTTCCTGCGGGCGTCATATGAAGAGATTTTTTTTGTTGCTCTTTTTGTCGGGATGTACTGTTGGTGATTATGTTCGCCCATTGTTGCCTGGTAATATATATTTACAAGACGGACGGGTTTGTTCAAAACCAGACGATGGGAATATGATTTCAAATTACATTTTATATGAAGGTAAATATGGCAATGCAATAAAACTGAAAAGAGTGACTGGTCAGTTCGATCCCGTATGTATTGACATAAGTGAGCTATCTTCAGATGTCATTTATATCGGAAAATACATGCTCTCTTCCGGAAGTAAAAAAGAATACTATGGTTTTAGCATAATTAGATCAGGGGAACGTATTTTAAGACTTGATGATAATCATATCAAATGACAAATTAAATAATTTCATTAGTTTTATTAATGTGTTTCAGATGAATGTTTTCACCAGGTTAACATAACGGTGCATTCTTCATGGTATATATGGTTGATAGTTTCTTAGTAGCACTCATAAGTATTGAAGTATTTTATGCCAGGCGAATATATTGCATATTTTCTTTTCTGTAAGATTTCTTATTAGCAGTGAACCATTTCTAGTTAAAAGGATTAATTATGAGTTTTACAGCTACAGATTATCCATCCGGCGCACTAGTTGGAGCGGGTACACATAACGTGACTTTGAGCGGCAGCGCAGTTCCTGATGGAATGTTACTGTTTGCAAGCTTGGGGGGTACAGAAACAGTAGGGGAACTATTTACTTATTCTATTAAATTAAAAACGCCTGACACCCTGAACCTGGGCTATGTTTCCCCCGCAGCCAACCTGCAGCTCAAACCGATGGTGGGCAAAGATCTGTGCGTCCATATCGAATTGGATGGCGGCGGAAAACGTTATATCAGCGGGCTGGTGACGGCAGCACGCGTGGCTGGTCACCAAGGACGTTCGGTGGTGTATGAACTGCGGATCGAACCGTGGTTAAAAATACTGACCCACACCAGTGACTACAAAGCGTTTCAGAATAAAAACGTGGTGGACATTCTGGATGAGGTACTGGATGAGTACCCCTGGCCAGTCGAAAAACGACTGGTGGAAAATTATCCGACTCGCGCCTGGCAGGTGCAGTACGGTGAAACAGATTTCGATTTTATTCAGCGCCTGATGCAGGAGTGGGGTATCTACTGGTGGTTTGAGCACAGCGAGAACAGTCACACGTTAGTGCTGGCTGATGCCATTAATGTCCACAAGGCATGCGCAGATTCGCCGCTGGTGTGTTATTACCAGAAAGGGCTGAAACTGGACAAGGAGTTTATCCATACCATCACAGCAAATGAAAGCCTGCGCAGCGGACAGTGGGTGCTGAATGATTTCGACTTTATGAAGCCGCGTTCACTGCTGAAGAGCACCGTGGCTAATCCGCGTGAAACCGGCCTTGCTGAATATGAGCACTATGAATGGCCGGGAGACTACTTCACAAAGAGTGAAGGTGAAATGCTGACACGCATCCGCATGGAAGAACAGCGGAGCCCCGGTAGTCGGGTACAGGGCAGCGGCAATATTCGTACCCTGATGACAGGTTTTACCTTCACCCTGGAAAACTATCCGACAGCCGAAGTGAACCGGGAATATCTGCTGGCACAGACCACGCTATTTATACAGGACAATGCGCAACACAGCGGCCAGGAGCAGCACTTCTCTTACTCAACCAGCTTTGAGTTACATCCCACCAATGAAGTTTACCGTCCGCAGCGAACCCTGAGCAAACCCCACACCAAAGGCCCACAGAGCGCCATCGTGACCGGCCCGGCGGGACAGGAAATCTGGACAGATAAATATGGAAGGGTGAAAGTTCAGTTTGGCTGGGATCGTTACGGTAAGAATGATGAAAACAGTTCCTGCTGGGTCCGTGTCAGTTATCCGTGGGCGGGTAAAGGATTCGGTGGCATTCAGATCCCGCGCATTGGTCAGGAAGTTCTGGTGGATTTCAAAAATGGTGATCCGGATTTACCCATTGGTGATCCGGATTTACCCATTATCGTAGGGCGGACATACAACCAGGACACCATGCCACCGTGGGGACTACCGGGCGCAGCGACGCAAAGCGGGTTTTACAGCCACACCATCGGCGGCGGCCCAACCAATGCTAACGCCCTGCGTTTTGAGGATAAAACTGGCGGAGAAGAAATCTGGTTGCATGCCGAGAAAGATCAACGCATTGAAGTAAATAATAATGAAAGCCATTGGGTGGGCAATAATCGCCTTAAAGTCATTGATAAAACAGAAACTGCGATTATTGGTGAGAAACGTTCTCTAACAGTCCAGACAGATGATATCTCTCTCGCCGGAGGAGATAAAACAATTCAGACAGTGCAGAATTTACGCCTTGCTGCGGGAGATTCCATTATTCTTAGCTGCGGAGAAACTATCCTGCAAATGACCAGTGACGGGATATTTAATATAACCTGTAAGAATTTTAATATTACTGCAACAGAAAATGGGAAAATAAATACACAATCAGGGCAGCTTGATTTAAATATGAATAACAGAGCGGCAGATATACCTCCGCCTGGAGCATTAGAGAAAACAGCCCTTCAGACGGCAATAGACGTTACCTTCATGACTAAAAAATAAATAAAAACCAATCCATAAACAATTCATTTATTAAAAAGGACTCATGCCATTATGACGGAGTATTATCTTAATGAAGCTGTTGTAACTTTTCCTGGAAATATTATTCAGGATAGTACCATTAATATGCTGCGGCTCAGCAATCCCGACGCCGCACTAATTATCAGCCGGGGCCAGATGCAGGAAGGAGACGAATTAGCATCTCAGGTTGAACAGCAAATGAAAAAGCTGGAAAAGCAGGTAAAAGAACTGCGCTACACGCCCGTGCAGGTGACCCGCGTGGGGGTTAATGACGCAGAGGAAGGGCTGGAGATACAGAGCCAGTTTCTCCGGGGTAACGAGCATGTGTACCAGTGTCAGGTGGCATTTGTATTGCCGGGTGAGCGGGTCATGATGGCCTTCACCTACGCCAGAACCACACCGCTGACCCCGGCTGATATGACGCGCTGGGCTGAAATTAAAAAGAATCTGCGCTTCAGGATACGGCAGGAAGCCAGGACGAATTAATCACACAGGGAACGGGACATGGAAGATGCATTCTGGGCGGCAAGACTGGGTGATGCCCTGCTGCATACGTCGTTTATGGCAGATGTGCTGGGGGCGGTGCTGGAGGTGGCCGCAAATGTCGTTATTGATGCCCTCATTGTCGGCGCAACCTCGTTACTGGCGGCGTCAGTGGGGTTCACGATGGGATGCACGGCCGTCGTGTTGACCGGTTTTGTGGTGGGTGTGGCGATGGTGTACACCGGCGTGACAGAAACGGTCAGCGGAGCCTGTTCAGACCTCGCAAATATGCTTTTCTCTCCTCAGATTGAAGGTTACATCCTCACCGGCTCTGGCGACACATGGATCAACAGCAAACCTGCCGCGCGGGCAGCGGCGACTGCGGCATCGCGGCAGGACATTGAGGCGCAGGAAGCGCAGGCGAAGGCGGAACAGGAAGAAGCGCAGCGTCAGGAGGATGCCAGAACGTTCTTGGATGTCGCCGGGGAATATCTGGAAATGGCGGGGGCAATAGCCCTGACGGTTAACCCGGTAACAGGGCCTGTGCTGATGTCCCGTGCGCTGCACGACCAGCTCAGTACGGAAGAAGGGCGTTCTGAAATGGTGGATGGCGTGACACATTTTGTGTCGGAACTATGGCAGCCCACTGTGGCCAGTGCGGCCCCGGGCTCCACCCCGACCCCTGACGATAAAATCGACTGCCATAAACATCCTTCCTCACTGACGCAGTTTCTCGCACAAAAAAAAGCCGCCTTTCTGGATGACCCTCTGGGAACGGCCCTTAACCTGCTGAGTCCGGACGGTATGCTGGAAACCGCCTTTCAGGGAGTGAATGCGGTTATTGGCAGCATCAGTAATCTGTTCAAAGGCGATGACGAGCCGCCCGCGGCGGAATATATCGCGGAAGGCGCGCGGGATGTGCGTATCAACAGCCAGCCGGCGGCACGCAGCGGGGCACGCTGCACCTGCGAGGCCAGGGTGGTGAATGAGCCGGGAAACGGGGCGTTTGTGTCACCGGATGTCCGCATTGGCGGTCCGTTACTGGTGGTCAGGGATATCAGAAGCGGCAGGTCGCAGATAACCCTGGTGGCAACCGTGGCGCTGATGTTTCTTCGCCCGGGCAAAATGCTTTCTAAAATCGCCTGTTTTGCTGCCAGTATCGGAATGAGCATGATGACGCAGAAGGCCATCAGCGCCCTTCCGCATCCGGTCAATGCCGCCACCGGGGCCAAATACCTGGCTGATGACGATGACTTCGACTTCAGCCTGCCGGGCCACTTTCCGCTGGACTGGCAGCGCGTGTACAGCAGTCGTGACGAACGCACGGAAGGGATGTTTGGTCAGGGCTGGAGTGTGATGTATGAAGTCAGCCTCGTGCGCACGCCGGGTAACGCGGACGAAAACTGCATGACCTTTATGTCGGGTATGGGGCGACGCCTGGATATGGAAGCCGTACTGCCGGGGGGCGGGTTTTACAGCCCCGGCGAAGGACTGGCGGTACGGCGTGGTGAGCAGGGGCACTGGCTTATCAGCAGCGATGATGGACATTTTTTTCTGTTTGAAGCCGACCCGCATCACCCGCAGCGCCAGCGGCTGAAAATGCTGGGCGACCGTAACAGCAACTGTCTGAATCTGTACTACGACGACCGGGGACGCATCACTGAAATCAGCGGCGAACAGCAGCGTCCGTGCATCCGTCTGTATTACGAACTGGCGGCGCATCCTCGGCGGGTGACACAGATTTATCAGCATTTCCCTGAGGCTGCTCCTTTACTGCTGCGTCGTTACAGCTATGACGAGGCCGGCGACCTGAACGGCGTGTACGACAGCACGGGGCAGCTGCTGCGTGAGTTTGCTTACGACGAAAACCACTGCATGACGCTGCACCGCCAGCCCGGTGGTGAAGGATATTATTACCAGTGGGGCTGGTATGAAGGGCCGGATGATGCAGGCTGGCGCGTGACGGGCCACCATACCGACAGTGGTGCGCGATACCGTCTGGACTGGCGGATGGCTGAACGTGTGGTATGTGTGACAGACGGGATTGGCCGGACCCGCTTTCATCAGTGGGATGCACAGAATCAGGTGACGGCGTACCAGGACGAAGCCGGGCAGGTGATGACGTTCCGCTGGAGCGACGAAGAACGACTGTTGCTGGGGATGACCGACGCTCAGGGCGGCAAATGGCGCTATGTGTATGACCGCCTGGGGCATATCTCGGAGACGCACGACCCGCTGGGGCGGGTGGCACAGACACAGTGGCACCCGGTGTGGCACGAACCGGAAACGGAAGTGGATGCAGCGGGGAACAGCTGGCGGTGTGAGTACGATGAACGCGGCAATCTTCTTGCCGTGACCGACCCGCTGCAACAGAACACCCGGTATCAGTATGACCGCCACGGCCAGGTGGTACAGATAACCGATGCCCGTGGGGGGAATAAATACCTTCAGTGGAACGAAGACGGGCAGCTCATGCGACATACGGACTGTTCCGGCTCGCAGACGGCCTGGTTCTACGACGAACGCACGCGGCTGATACGGATGACTGACGCGCAGAGCCACAGCACGCGCTACGGATATGACGACAGCGGTCACCTGGTGGAGGTGATACTGGCGGACGGCCGCACGGTGAATTACCAGTCAGACGCGGCGGGCAGGCTGGTGAAGTACACCAGCGATGGGGAGGATAACGCGCTGGCAACGCGACGGGCAGGGCCGGGTGCGCAGCCGGACGGACGCGATGGGGCGCAGGACGGCGTTCGGGTACGACGCTTACGGGCGGCTGACCCGGCTGACAAACGAGAACGGAGAACGCTATCAGTTCCGACACGATGTGCTGGACCGTCTGGCGGAGCAGATAAACCCGGACGGTTGCCGCCAGGCGTACCGTTACAACGCGCTGAACGCGGTCACGGAAGTGGTGTTCACCGGGGACCGGGGCGGTGAAATCCGTCACCGGCTGGCGCGTGATGCGGTGGGCCGGCTCACGGCAAAGGAGACAGCCGATAGCCGTACGGAATACGTCTATGATGCGGCAGACCAGTTACTGGAAATCCGCCGCCGGAGGTCGGATGCCGGGGAAACGGACGCACCGGAGATTATCCGTTTCAGTTACGACAGACTGGGGCGGATGCTGACTGAGGAGACGGCACAGGGCGTCTTAACCCATCAGTACGATGAACTCAGCAACCGGACTGCCACCACCTTTCCGGACGGCAGAACGCAGCGCCATCTGTACTACGGGAGCGGACATCTCCAGCAGATAAATCTGGACCGGGAGGTCATCAGCGAGTTCACACGTGACGCCCTGCACCGGGAGGTGCTCAGAAGTCAGGGGCGACTGAGCACGCGGCAGCTTTACGACCCCGGCGGGCGGCTGAAGCGCAGGGAAACATACAGCGGGATGCGCGGGGTGGTACCGGAGACGTTCACGGACCGGCAGTACAGCTACAGCGGCGAGGATGAACTGCTGAAGACGCGGCACAGCCGGCGGGGGGAAACGGATTACTTCTATGACCCTACGGGCCACATCACGGCGTGCCGCTCGGAGGATGAGGGGTATCTGGCGAGCTGGCAGTACGACGCGGCGGGAAACCTGCTGGGGAGGCGCGCGGGGGAAAGGGCCACGGCAGAAAACAGCGTGTTGCCGTTCAACCGGCTGATGTCTTACCGTGGCGTGCACTATCGTTATGACGAACACGGCCGGACGGTGGAAAAGCAGGGCCGGAGCGGAACGCAGAGTTACCGTTATGATGCGGAACACCGGATGGTGGAAGTGACGACAGTGCGGGGAACGTACCGGTATGTGTACGATGCGCTGGGGAGGCGGACGGAAAAACAGCACATCAGCCCTGACGGTAAGCCGTACAACCGGACAAAATTTTTATGGGACGGAATGCGGCTGGCGCAGGAGAGCAGGCCGGAGGGAACAGGCAGCCTGTATATCTACAGTGACCAGGGGAGTTATGAACCGCTGGCGCGGGTGGATAAGGCGGGCAAAGAGGGACCGAACCGGATACTGTATTTTCACACGGATGTGAACGGCGCGCCGGAAGAGATGACGGACAGTGACGGGAAAATCGTGTGGGAGACGGGGTATCAGGTCTGGGGTAACACGATACAGGAGAAGGACCACGGCAGGGTGGAGCAGAACCTGCGCTACCAGGGACAGTACCTCGACAGGGAAACGGGGCTGCACTACAATCTGCACAGGTACTATGATCCGGATGTCGGGCGGTTCATGGTTACGGACCCGATAGCTGGCGGGGGAATAAATCTTTATCAGTATGCACCAAATCCATTAAGTTGGATCGATCCTCTCGGACTTAATAATTGTGGTATCGCTGGCTCTGTTAAGTGGAAAAGCTTTAACCCGAACAAAAACCCTGTAACAGGTCAAACTGGATTACAATATCACTATGCAAAACATGGACACGAGTTTGGTAATATTACGCAAAATCAATATATGGCAAAAGCGAAAGAATTTGCTTCAAAACCTTTAACCGAATCAATGCAAGAAGCAAAGGTAGGCAATTTTGTAATCAGACATGATAAAAGTACTGGTGAGATATTTGTAGGGCATATGGGGAAAAGAGAAATGAGGACTTATTATATAGATGATGGACGAAGTAAGACTCCATTTCAGGATGCAATTGACTTAGCTGGAGAAAAATAATGTATATAGAATTCCTTCATTCCGAGGTTATTGATTTTCTTTCCTCTTATTCATTATTTACTTTAAGTTCAGACGGCAGAGTTACTTTTTTGTATGAGAATGGACTAATAGATATTCCTGAATCATCCTTATCTAATAGGCAAATTTTTAATAACGATATTATTGATGCTTATAAATTATCTCCATTAGTAAGAAATAAGTATCTAGAAAATAAGGTTAAGGAAGTTACTGGGAATGAAATAAAAATCATCGATCATTCTGATAGCGAAATTACTGGGGTTCATTGCGCCGCTTGTAGGTTTATTGTTTTTGACAAATATGAAGACTCTGTTTTTGAAATATGCCCCGTCTGTGGTTGGCAATCTGACTCATTGAGTGAGGATGGTTACAGTAAATTAAATGGTATTGATTTAAAGACCTTTAGAAATTCTTCTTTATATAAAGATAATGTATCAAAATATATGGATGTGTATATTAGGGTTTAGTTATTTGTATTACCGGGAAGGGAATTGAACCTTCCCGGTTTTTTATTATTTAACTCTCGTTCAGCACACTAAAGATCCCGTCACGCATCCCCTTAACTGCCTGTTTAACCTGATAAAGCTCCCTGCGCAGTTCCTGTACTTCGTTCAGGGAAAGATCATCAGAAGTACACTTTTTGTACTAAATAATTCGCATTTTATGTTTAAAAATTGAGATATTCCTCATTACCTGAAGCTGTTTTTTATTACTTATACATGATCAAATACTCCTTACATAATTAAGGAGAGCAAAATGGAACTTAAAAAATTGATGGAACATATTTCTATTATTCCCGATTACAGACAAGCCTGGAAAGTGGAATATAAATTATCGGATATTCTACTGTTGACTATTTGTGCCGTTATTTCTGGTGCAGAAGGATGGGAAGATATAGAGGATTTTGGGGAAACACATCTCGATTTTTTGAAGCAATATGGTGATTTTGAAAATGGTATTCCTGTTCACGATACCATTGCCAGAGTTGTATCCTGTATCAGTCCTGCAAAATTTCACGAGTGCTTTATTAACTGGATGCGTGACTGCCATTCGTCAAATGATAAAGACGTCATTGCAATTGATGGAAAAACGCTCCGGCATTCTTATGACAAGAGTCGCCGCAAGGGAGCGATTCATGTCATTAGTGCGTTCTCAACAATGCACAGTCTGGTCATCGGACAGATCAAGACAGATGAGAAATCTAATGAGATCACAGCTATCCCTGAACTTCTTAACATGTTGGATATTAAAGGAAAAATTATCACAACTGATGCGATGGGTTGCCAGAAAGATATTGCAGAGAAGATACAAAAACAGGGAGGTGATTATTTATTCGCTGTAAAAGGAAACCAGGGGCGGCTAAATAAAGCCTTTGAGGAAAAATTTCCGCTGAAAGAATTAAATAATCCAGAGCATGACAGTTACGCAATTAGTGAAAAGAGTCACGGCAGAGAAGAGATCCGTCTTCATATTGTTTGCGATGTCCCTGATGAACTTATTGATTTCACGTTTGAATGGAAAGGGCTGAAGAAATTATGCGTGGCAGTCTCCTTTCGGTCCATAATAGCAGAACAAAAGAAAGAGCCAGAAATGACGGTCAGATATTATATCAGTTCTGCTGATTTAACCGCTGAGAAGTTCGCCACAGCGATCCGAAATCACTGGCACGTGGAGAATAAGCTGCACTGGCGTCTGGACGTGGTAATGAATGAAGACGACTGCAAAATAAGAAGAGGAAATGCAGCAGAATTATTTTCAGGGATACGGCACATTGCTATTAATATTTTGACGAATGATAAGGTATTCAAGGCAGGGTTAAGACGTAAGATGCGAAAAGCAGCCATGGACAGAAACTATCTCGCGTCAGTCCTTGCGGGGAGCGGGCTTTCGTAATCTTGCCCTGGGAACATCCCAATCCTCATCAGCATGATTATATTCCTAACCCTACAGGAGGAACGCCGCAACATGGTCCTGCAAAAGATCTGGAGATCCCATAATGAATGTGAGTAAAGGGGCGATGTGGAACAATGGAGAAAAGGTCCGCTTATCTCATTTATTAGATAAAGTACCAACTAATGAATGGGACTGGTATCTATATGAAATAGAAGCGATTGGCATTGCGCCGCGAGACATGTCAATGCCTGATTTTGAGCAACGAGTTTTATCCATGGATACCGGATTTAAATTATCATGGGATGAGGTTGAAAATTTTTCCAACTCATTAAGTGACATAAAGAATTGCTTTTTAGTTGCGTTAGTGAAGCCAGTTAAATATAGCGTGCTAGACAATGGTGATTTATCACATTGCTTGGCTTTAATAACTATATCAGATAGTACCTCATGGGAGGTTAAATTGATGAAGGATAATTATTAATCTATAGCATGAAAGTTAAATAAAAAGCCGGGAAACATCTCCGTGTATTTGGACTGCACCCCAAAAGTTGGACACCCAACTGATTAAGGTGCAGTTTTTTATGGCAAAGCCAAAATATTCTCCCGAAACCAGATTAGCTGTCGTTAATCATTATCTTGCCGGCTTTTTTATTATTTAATTCTCGTTCAGCACACTAAACATCCCGTCCCGCATCCCCTTAACCACCTGTTTAATCTGATAAAGTTCCTTCCTCAGTTTCTGCACTTCGTCGCTTTCAGCGATCAGGCTTAGGCATCCCTCCGAGATCTTCACGGTAAGGCCCGTGCCGATCTCAACTCCCGCTTCTCTCACCTATCTGGCGCTGATTTCACCACAACCTAAACTCATCCGCATCCCGCCATGCCGGAAACTTTTCTCTATATTCCCGTAATGCCACCATCGACAGCTCCGCATCAATGCGCGTTGCCTGATGCGCGTCGGCAGTAGCGATAATCTCGCCCTGTGGATTAATCACCCGGCTGTCACCGCGATAATGGCAGCCGTTGCCATCGCTGCCGACGCGATTGCATCCCGCCACATACGCCTGATTCTCAATCGCGCGGGCCGTCAGCAATGCCTGCCAGTGCAGAGAGCGCGGGGCAGGCCAGTTGGCGACGTACAGGGCGAGGTCGTAATCGTTGAGATTGCGCGACCACACCGGAAAACGTAAGTCGTAGCACACCAGCGGCAAAATACGCCAGCCGCGCCATTCCACAATCACTCGCGCATTGCCCGCTTTATAATGCAGATGCTCATCTGCCATTCGGAACAGATGACGCTTATCATAAAAATGTACCGTGCCGCCCGGCTCAACCAGCAAAAAGCGGTTAACCGAACCAGACTCCGTTTGTAATGCAACACTGCCTGCAATCAGTGCATTGCACTGCTGCGCTTTGGCGGTCATCCAGCTCACTACGTCATCTTGTGCTAGCGACGAAGCTGCCGCTTCCATGGCAAAGCCGCTGGTAAACATCTCCGGTAGAACGATCACATCGCGCCCGGTAATACCTTCCAGTTGACGATCAAAATGGCGCAGGTTGGCAGGACCATCCATCCACACCAACGGTTGCTGCAAAAGCGTAATCTTCAAACCAGGCACGGTGTACAACTCCTTTATGCGAAGGGTTTTATAACTTTAACACCTTATCAGGCTATTACCTTACTGCGGAATAAATTGATAACAAATGCTGATATTGGAAATATCTGATTTGCAAATTATCGTGTTATCGCCAGGCTTTAGGAGGTTAATAACATGGGCAGGATAAGCTCGGGAGGAATGATGTTTAAGGCAATAACGACAATCGCAGCACTGGTCATCGCCACCAGTGCAATGGCGCAGGATGATTTAACTATTAGCAGCCTGGCAAAGGGCGAAACCACCAAAGCTGCATTTAATCAGATGGTGCAAGGGCATAAGCTGCCTGCCTGGGTGATGAAAGGCGGTACGTATACTCCCGCACAAAACGTAACGTTGGGAGATGAGACGTATCAGGTGATGAGCGCGTGCAAACCGCATGACTGTGGCTCGCAACGTATCGCTGTGATGTGGTCCGAGAAATCTAATCAGATGACGGGGCTGTTCTCGACTATTGATGAGAAAACGTCGCAAGAGAAACTCACCTGGTTGAATGTGAACGATGCGCTTTCGATTGATGGTAAAACGGTGCTGTTCGCGGCGTTGACCGGCAGCCTGGAAAACCATCCGGATGGCTTTAATTTTAAATAATTAGCGGATAAAGAAACGGAGCCTTTCGGCTCCGTTATTCAATTACGCGGCTTCAACTTTCCGCACTTTCTCCGGCAACTTTACTGGCTTCGTCGCCAGCTCTTCCGGATCAAAGTCATCAACGTTAATACTGCGCAGACGGCTTTCTTCAGCTTTCACCAGAATAGCGGCTTCATCTTTATCAATCAGCCCCTTCGCCAGCGCGTTGTGCGCCAGTTCATCCAGACGGGTAAATGGCAGGTTTTTACCCAGCTCTTTACAGATCCGCTGATGAATCGGGTCGGCGGCAATCACATCCACCAACGCCTCTTCCAGTAAACCAACCGGGTTATGCTCGCTTGGCGTCAGGTACTGACCGCGACCAATACGTGAACGAGTGGCGTTCGGCACTTGTAAAATCTTCGCCACCTTATGATCCAGCTTATCAGAAGGTGCCAGATAATGACGTCCGGTCGGGAAGATCACCACATTCAGCAGCCCGGCAACCACGCGGTTCGGGAAGTTTTGCAGTAAATCATCCATCGCCTGTTCAGCCTGATACAGCGCATCTTGTACGCCCCAGTGCACCAGCGGCAGGTCGGCTTCATTACGGCCTTCGTCGTCATAACGCTTCAGCACGGCAGAGGCGAGGTAGAGCTGGCTTAAAATATCACCCAGACGGGCCGAGATGCGCTCGCGACGTTTCAGGCTGCCGCCCAGCACCGCCATCGAGACATCAGAAAGCAGGGCGAGGTTGGCGCTCAGGCGGTTCAGGTGCTGATAGTAGCGTTTAGTGGCATCGCCGGTTGGCGTGCTGCTGGTTAAACCGCGCGTCAGGCCCAGCCAGAAGCTGCGAACTTTGTTACTGCCGACGTGGCCGATATGTTTGAACAGCAGTTTATCGAACGCGTTGACGTCATTATTCTTCGCCGCTTCCATCTCTTCCAGCACGTACGGATGGCAACGAATCGCCCCCTGGCCGAAGATCATCATGCTGCGGGTCAGAATGTTGGCCCCTTCAACGGTGATGGCAATCGGTGCACCCTGGTAAGCACGCGCCAGGAAGTTGCTCTGCCCGAGCATAATGCCTTTACCGCCGGTAATATCCATCGCATCAATAATCGACTGCTGCCCGCGGTGGGTACAGTGATACTTAACGATAGCCGACAGCACGGCAGGTTTCTCACCGAGCATAATGCCGTAGGTAATCAGCGATGCCGCAGCATCCATTACGTACGCATTACCGGCAATACGCGCCAGCGGTTCTTCAATCCCTTCCATCTTACCGATAGAGATTTTGAACTGACGGCGAATGTGCGCATACGCGCCCGTTGCCAGCGCAACCGACTTCACGCCGCCGGTTGAGTTGGAAGGCAGGGTGATGCCGCGGCCTACCGAGAGACACTCCACCAGCATCCGCCAGCCTTGCCCGGCCATTTTCGGCCCGCCGATAATGTAATCGATCGGTACGAAGACATCTTTACCGCGCGTCGGTCCATTCTGGAACGGCACGTTCAGCGGGAAGTGGCGACGACCAATTTCCACGCCCGGCGTGGTGGTCGGGATCAGCGCACAGGTAATACCTAAATCTTCTGCGCCACCCAGCAGTTTTTCCGGGTCGGAGAGTTTAAACGCCAGACCAAGCACGGTCGCAATCGGTGCCAGCGTAATGTAGCGTTTGTTCCAGGTCAGACGCATCCCCAGCACCTGCTGGCCCTGCCATTCGCCCATGCAGACAATCCCGGTATCCGGAATAGCGCCCGCATCGGAACCCGCTTCCGGGCTGGTCAGTGCAAAGCAAGGGATCTCCTGACCACGCGCCAGACGCGGCAGATAGTGATTTTTCTGCTCGTCAGTGCCGTAATGTTGCAACAGCTCGCCCGGGCCTAATGAGTTTGGCACGCCGACGGTAATCGCCAGGATCCCGCTCACGCCGGAGAGTTTTTGCAGCACGCGAGACTGGGCATAAGCTGAGAACTCCAGTCCGCCGTACTCTTTTTTGATGATCATCGCGAAGAAGCGATGCTCTTTAAGGTACGCCCACAACTCCGGCGGCAGATCCGCCAGCTCATGAGTAATCTGGAAATCATTCGCCATCCGGCAGGCTTCTTCTACCGGGCCGTCGAGAAACGCTTGCTCTTCGGCAGTCAGGCGCGGCTGCGGATAGTTGTGCAGCTTTTTCCAGTCCGGCTTGCCCTGGAACAAATCGCCTTCCCACCATGTGGTGCCTGCGTCGATCGCTTCTTTCTCAGTGCGCGACATCGGCGGCATCACTTTACGGAAACCGCGAAATACCGGCGCGGAAATCATCGACTTACGCATAGGCGAAAAGTTAAACGGCACAAGGATAATGGCCAGAGGCACCAGTACCCACGCCGACCACAGACCAGCAACGCCGAGGGCGGCTGTCCAGGCGAGCAAAATCAGACTGCTAATAAATAAGCTCACGCGGTGATAGAACAACGCGCCGAGCAGGACAACCGTAGCGAGAATACTCAAAATCATCATAACGAAAAGCCCCTTACTTGTAGGAGGTCCGACCACTTGTGATGATATGGTTGTAGTGGATGTAAAAACATTTAGCAATGTGTTTACAATATAATTACAACGAAGCTCACATTGTTGCTGTTTTTATCCGCACTTCGGGTCAAAAAGTCCTGGTCATTCCACCGCGCTGGTCTTCTCGCTTTTGGTGGTATCCGGTACACTGCATTTTGTCTAATTCATTTATGCTGAAGGATATCCTCATGTACCAGGATCTTATTCGTAACGAACTGAACGAAGCGGCGGAAACGCTGGCTAACTTTTTAAAAGATGACGCCAATATTCACGCCATTCAGCGCGCGGCGGTCCTGTTAGCAGACAGCTTTAAAGCCGGTGGCAAGGTGCTTTCCTGTGGCAACGGCGGCTCCCATTGCGACGCCATGCACTTTGCAGAAGAACTGACCGGTCGCTACCGTGAAAACCGTCCGGGCTATCCGGCGATTGCCATTTCAGATGTCAGCCACATCACCTGTGTTGGCAACGATTTTGGCTTTAACGATATTTTCTCCCGCTACGTTGAAGCAGTAGGACGCGAAGGCGATGTGCTGCTGGGGATCTCCACCTCTGGTAACTCTGCAAACGTGATCAAAGCGATTGCGGCGGCGCGTGAGAAGGGGATGAAAGTGATCACCCTGACCGGTAAAGACGGCGGAAAAATGGCTGGCACGGCGGATATCGAAATTCGCGTTCCGCACTTTGGTTATGCCGACCGCATTCAGGAGATCCACATTAAAGTGATCCATATCCTGATCCAGTTGATTGAAAAAGAGATGGTTAAGTAAATCTGGCGTAGGCCGGATAAGGCGTTTACGCCGCATCCGGCATTTGTGCTCTGATGCCTGATGCGACGCTGACGCGTCTTATCATGCCTACAAATCTGTACCCGAACCGTAGGCCGGATAATGCGTTCATTACGCCGCATCCGACCTGAAAATTCTTAAATCAATCTTCGCCGGGGGCCATGCGCTCCCGCTGTTGTGGAGGTTACCCATGTGCGAATTGCTCGGGATGAGCGCCAACGTCCCTACCGATATCTGCTTTAGTTTCACCGGGCTTGTGCAGCGTGGTGGTGGAACCGGGCCACATAAAGATGGCTGGGGCATCACCTTTTACGAAGGTAAAGGCTGTCGCACATTTAAAGATCCACAACCCAGCTTTAATTCCCCCATCGCCAAACTGGTCCAGGACTACCCGATAAAATCCTGTTCGGTTGTGGCTCATATTCGCCAGGCCAATCGGGGCGAGGTGGCGCTGGAAAATACTCACCCATTTACCCGCGAGTTATGGGGACGCAACTGGACGTACGCCCATAACGGGCAATTGACGGGCTACAAATCACTGGAAACCGGCAACTTCCGTCCGGTCGGTGAAACCGATAGCGAAAAAGCCTTTTGCTGGCTGCTGCATAAATTAACGCAGCGTTACCCGCGCACGCCGGGCAACATGGCAGCAGTGTTTAAATATATCGCCTCACTGGCGGACGAACTGCGGCAGAAGGGCGTTTTCAACATGCTGCTTTCGGACGGGCGCTATGTAATGGCGTATTGCTCGACCAATCTGCACTGGATCACCCGCCGTGCGCCGTTTGGCGTGGCAACGTTGCTGGATCAGGATGTGGAAATCGACTTCAGCTCGCAGACCACACCGAATGATGTGGTCACGGTGATTGCGACACAGCCGCTGACGGGCAATGAAACCTGGCAAAAGATTATGCCAGGCGAATGGCGCTTATTTTGCCTCGGGGAGCGTGTAGTTTGATGCCAGCTGTGGTTGCACCACTTCGTGGCTCAACGGCTTGCTGACCACGTAACGACCATTGACCACAGAAACGGTCGGTGGCTTACGGGTCTGTTCAAAGTAGTCATAGCCCGGCTTCAGTTGCTCCCAGAAGTCCTTAAAGTTGGAATACTTATGACGCTGCATGTTGGCGTCGGTCATGCGAAATGGGTAAATGCTCACCTGCACACTTGACTGACCAAACACCAGCGCACCAGTAACGAACTGGAAGATCTCATCAATACCCTGATTGGTCATTGCGTAGCAGCCGATGGAAACACAATCGCCGTGGATCATCAGGTATTTCCCTTCATAACCATGCGCCCGGTCATAGGCATTGGGGAAACCAATATTAATCGCTTTGTAGTAACGGCTGTCTGGTTTTAACTGATTACGCTGAACGCTATAAAACCCTTCCGGACTTTTAAAATCGCCCTGACGCTGTTTTGGGCCTAAGCCGCCGGAATATTTACAGATTTTATAACTGTCGAGCAGCTGATATTGCTCGCCCATTTTGACGTAGAGATCGAGCGTACGTTCTTCCTTGAAGATCTGGATGTAGACAGGGGATCCCATCAACTGCTGCTTATACTCTTTGCTCACTGGCGTGGTAGAGCTACTGCTGCCCAGCAAACCGGCAAATGAAACGCACGGGATCAACAACATCGCAAGAATTAATGCGATTTTACGCATACTGCTTATTCCTTGATAAAACGGTTATACACGCCAGGACGGCAAAATAGATCCCAAATCGGAATAGTCTGGATTTGGAAGGCTCACATTATCACCAAAAGAGTTTTACGCAAGCCTGTCGGCGCTGGGTTTACAAATTTAGCATAAGTGGCGATTTTCAAAAGTCCGAAAAGCGCATGTAAAGCGGGTTTATTTCTTATTTCCTAATGTTATGAAACCTCGATAGTAATATGCAAATAAGCAATTAATAATCCCGCTTCTCCTTCCTTTCCTCTAATATTCTCATCTTCATTCAGCCGGTTTATATCCTTCATGTATTTGTTCTCTCACGACAGATTGCTGCGCCTGGGCGTGTTTTCTTTGTCCCTTTTGCTTCCTTTACTTGCCAGCGCCACCACATCACATATCTCTTTCAGCTACGCCGCCCGCCAGCGGATGCAAAACCGTGCGCGGGTACTCAAACTGTACCAGGCACATCTGAAAAAACAGGCCAGCTACATTGTGGAAGGCAATGCCGAAAGCAGAAGGGCGCTACGCCAGCACAACCGGGAACAGATAAAACAGCATCCAGAATGGTTTCCTGCGCCGCTCAAGGCGAGTGACAGACGCTGGCAGGCGCTGGCGGAAAACAACCACTTCTTAAGCAGCGACCATCTGCACAATATTACCGAAGTGGCGATTCACCGCCTGGAGCAGCAGATTGGCAAGCCTTACGTCTGGGGCGGTACGCGGCCCGATCAAGGCTTCGACTGTAGCGGGTTGGTTTTTTATGCCTACAACAAGATCCTCGATGCGAAGCTCCCGCGAACGGCCAATGAGATGTATCACTACCATCGGGCAACGATTGTGGCGAATCACGACCTGCGCCGGGGAGATTTGCTGTTTTTCCATATCCACAGCCGCGAGATAGCCGATCATATGGGCGTGTATCTGGGCGATGGGCAATTTATCGAGTCGCCACGTACCGGCGAAACCATTCGGATAAGCCGATTATCCGAACCTTTCTGGCAGAACCATTTTTTGGGCGCGCGGCGGATTTTGACGGAAGAGACGATTTTGTAAATGGAGAATACTGACGATCAGGCAAAAAATCGGATGCCATATGGCATCCGACCTGTTTACATCTGGGATGAAAACTCACGTTCTAATACATCAACAATAAGCTGATTTTTTGAAATGGAATGTTGTCTGGCGACAATGGTCAGCCGTGAATCGATGTGATGAGGAACACGAAGCGTCAGGCGTTTTTGCTCTTCTTCTTCACGAAAAGGGGAAATGCCGTCCTCTTCACAATCCGCCATCCACTCATCCAGCGCACTTTCACCTTCCCGGTACAATGCCTCAATGCTTGTCGCCACAAAGTCGCAATAACCATTTACATTGAGGAATTTGCCGCGAAATGCGTTGATATCAGCTTCAAATGTTACTGCAGCCGGTTGACCTTTAATGGTGATAATGTTTGATGCTTTATTCATAATCTACCCCTACACAGTTAACAAATCACTCCTTAAGACCTGTTACTGCGCCTTTATCCATCACATTCTTTGGATGTGGCTCATGAGTACTGAATTTGGTCGTACCAATCTGAAATTTCCTTCTGGAACCATTGTTATTTTTTATTGTTCCACCCACCGCTTTAATGAGTGCAACAACATCATCCCATTTAATTCCAGATTTTGGCGGCTCCGTCATTACATCGTCGAATGTTTTTCTATGACGAGAGCCTAGCGCGCTGACCTTAATCATACTATCAATCCATGACGTCATTGTATGGTGTCATCGTAGTCTGTTTGCAGTGTGACGTCAATCAATGGTGTCAGATGGTGCAAAGCATGGAAAAGAATCCCCAATCAACTCAACGCCCCCATAATCTTCAACTCCAGCTCATCCGGCACTTCGTTATATGACAGCACATGCAGCCCCGGCGCAAACAACCTTGCATAACGCGCCAGCAAAGGGCGCAGCTGCGGTGGCACCAGCAGCACCGGGTCTTTCCCCGCCGCTTTCATCTGCTCCTTCACCTGCGGCATCGTACTCTGGAACTGGTTGAGCATATTCGGGTCAACCGGCACGCTGTCGAGCATCACTTTGCCGGCCTGTTGCGCCTGATTCACCACGTTGGTCAGCAGATTTTCCAGCTCATTATTCAGCGTATATACCGTCAGCTCCTGCTTGCGAACGAACGGATGGGTAATGCTGCGCCGCAGCGCCAGGCGCACATCAGCCGCCAGCAGAATATGATCTTTAGTCACCGTGCTACTGGCGACCAGCACGGTGGCGATGGTGACGATATCGCGCAGGGAAACGCCTTCGGTCAGCAGCGCCCGGTACACTTTCAGCAACTGGCTGTAATTCAGCGCCGCGCTCAAATCTTCCGCCAGGCGCGGTGCCATCGACGACAAACGGTTATGCAACTGCGTGATGTCGTCATAGTTAAACAAATCAGGAATATAGCTGCGCACAATCTTATTTACATGGGTAGCAATCACGCTGGCGCTGTCGATCACCTGATACCCCATATTCAGCGCCTTCGCTTTCTGCGTGGGCTGGATCCAGGTGACCGGCATCCCGTACGCCGGGTCGTTCCCCAGCACGCCGTCAATCTCGCCGTAGGTTTCGCTGGAGGGCAGGGCCATCAGTTTATCCGCCGGAATATCCGCTTCATCGGCCTTTATGCCGTTGATGAAAATGGCGTACTGACTGGGCTTGAGGCGGAAATTTTCCCGAATGCGGATCTCCGGCAGCAGCACGCCGTTGCCGTCGGAAATCACCTGCCGCACGCCGCGAATCCGCTGGGTGAGCGGGTTGCCCTGCGCTTTATCTACCAGCGCCACCAGTTTGTAACCGAGGCTTAAACTGATGGGCTCGATCAGCGGAATGGTTTCCCAACTGACCTGTTGCTCGCTGGTTTCGGTGATGGTGCGGGTCAGCGTTTCGAGGCTTTTCTCTTCCGCCTCCGCCGCCTGCGGCTGTTTGCTCATTCGCCAGCCGGTAAAACCCAGCAGGACGCTGAACATCAAAAACGGCAGGTGCGGCATCCCCGGCACCACCGCCAGCACAAACATAATTCCGGTGGCGGTGTAGAGCACCGACGGGCTTGCCAGCAGCTGGTGGCGCACGTCATGGGCGATATCGCCGTTATCGCTGACGCGGGTGACGATAATCGCCGCCGCGGTGGAGAGCAGCAGGGAAGGGATCTGCGCCACCAGGCCGTCGCCGATGGTCATCAGCACATACTGCTGGAAGGCGGCATCGGCGCTCAGGTTGTATTTGAAGATCCCGATACAGACGCCGCCGATCAGGTTAATCGCCAGAATCATCATCCCGGCGATGGCATCCCCGCGCACAAACTTCGATGCCCCGTCCATCGCGCCGTAGAAATCGGCCTCGCTGGCAACATCTTTACGCCGGGTTTGTGCCTGCGCCTGGTTGATCAACCCGGCGTTAAGATCGGCGTCAATCGCCATCTGTTTGCCGGGCATCGCGTCCAGGGTAAAGCGGGCAGAAACCTCGGAAATACGCTCGGCCCCTTTGGTGACGACGATAAAGTTGATGATCATCAGGATGATAAACACCACGAAGCCGACGACAAAGTTGCCGCCAATCACCACCTGACCAAACGACTCAATCACCTTACCCGCCGCACCCGCGCCGAGATGCCCGTGCAGCAGCACCACGCGCGTAGAGGCAACGTTAAGCGTCAGACGCATTAAGGTGGTGATCAGCAAAATGGTCGGGAACAGGCTGAATTCCAGCGGCCTTTTCGCTGACACCGCCACCAGCAGTACCATCACTGCCAGCACAATGTTGAAGGTGAACAGAATATCCAGCAGCGCAGGCGGCAGCGGCAGAATAACCATCGCCAGAATACACAGGATCACCAGCGGCACGCCGAGATTGCCGCCGCGCAGCAGCGCGAGGAACGATTTAGTTGTTTTCGCCATCCAGTTTAAGCACCTCTTTGGGAATGGAAATATGTCTGTTCAGGGCCGGGCGCGGCTGTGCGCCCTTGCGCCAGTGTTTCATTTGCAGGACGTAGGTCAGAACGTGGGCGATGGCCCGGTAAAGCTGAAACGGAATTTGCTGGTTCACCTGCGTGGTGTAGTAAACCGAGCGCGCCAGCCGCGGGAACTCGACCACTTCCACCTGATTCTCAGCAGCGACCTGGCGTATATAGAGGGCGATTTCATCGGTGCCTTTCGCCACCACAAACGGCGCGGCGGCACGCGACGAGTCATACTGCAACGCCACGGCGTAGTGGGTCGGGTTGGTGATCACCACGTTGGCTTTCGGCACCACTTTGCGGATTTGCCCCATCGCCAGCTGCCGTTGCAGCCGCCGCACGCGCGCCTTCACTTCCGGCTTACCTTCCTGATTTTTGTACTCTTCTTTCAGCTCCTGCTTAGTCATCTTCAGCCCTTTGGTAAACAGGGCTTTCGCCAGCGGCACGTCGATCAGCGCAAAGAAGATAAACAGGATGACAAAGTTGCGCATCACGCTGGCGTAGAGCGATAAACCCTCATTCATCGCCAGTTTGAACGGCAGTGCCTGCAGGCCAAGAAAGGCGAGAAAGTTATTGCGCAGGCTAATCCACAGCATCACCAGCACCACCACCGACTTCACCGTCATCTTTCCCGTTTCCGCCAGATGTTCACTGGAAAACAGCCGCCCAATGCCCTTTAACGGGCTGATTTTGCTGAAATCCGGGAGGATTTTTTTCGGCAGAAACAGCCAGCCGCCAGGCACCAGCGAAGAGAGCAGCGCGGCGGCGGGCATCGGCAGCAGCGTGAGAATAAACTTGCCGAGAATTAACAGGTGATGGCGCAAAAACTGGCCGATCACCTCTGGGTTATTAATCTCCTGCGCATACTGATGCACGCTGATAAAACTCTCGCGTACAAAATCGGCATACCACGGGAAACTACTGGAGATCACCACAAACGCCGCAAACAGGCTCGCCGCCAGCCCCATATCCTTCGAGCGCGGCAGTTGCCCCTCTTCACGCGCTTTACGCAGCTTTTGCGCCGAGGGTTTCTCTGTTTTTTCTTCGCTGCTGCTATCCGCCATAGTGACCTTTCAGCGCGTCGAGTTGTTGCAGGACGAAATTCGCCAGATGCAGATAGTGATCCGGCAGGTTGTAGAGCAGGGTGGCAAAACAGACCAGCCCCGCCAGCATGTTGATGGGAAAGCCGAGCGAAAAGAGGTTCAGCGGCGGCGCAATGCGATTGAGCAGGCCAAAGCAGCCCTGCACAATCAGCATAATAAAAGTGGTCGGCAGCGCCAGCAGCGATGCCGACGCCAGCACCCAGCTAAAGGTCAGCGCGATGGTGCGCAGGGTTTGTGGATGCAGCGCGTTGCCAATCGGCCAGTAAGTGAAGCCCTTATACAGCACGCTTACCAGCAGCAGATGCCCGTCCATCGCAAAAAACAGCAGGATCGCGTAGACGTTGATAAGCTCCGCCAGCACGGTGGTCGATGCGCCGCTGCTCGGGTCGTTCATCACCGCCATGCTCATCCCCATATTGAACGAGAGAATTTGCCCCGCCAGCTGCAGCGCCAGAAACAGAAACTGAAACATCAGCCCGAATAACATGCCCCATAAAATTTGTTCCACCGTCAGGATCAGGCTGTTGAGCGAAAGCAGATCGTGGGGAATGGGATGGGGGATCAACGGCGTGATGATGATTGCCAGCGCCAGCGACAAAATAATCCGCACTCGCACGGTCAGGGCGCTGTTATCCAGCACCGGCACATAGCGCAGAAACGCCATAATGCGCACGAAGGGAAACCACAGTCCCAGCGCCATATCCGTCAGTTGTGTAACGTCGCTTGTGCGCATCTTAATGAACCAGCAGGGCGGCCTGGGTAAACAGATGAATGCACAGATCATGCAACTGGATAATCATCCATTTGCCGCACACCCCCAGCACCACCAGCGTGACAATCAGCCTCGGCAAAAAGCTCAGGGTCTGTTCGTTAATCTGCGTCACCGCCTGGAACACGCTCACCAGCAGGCCGACCAGCAGGCTTGGCACCACCAGTACCGAAACCAGTAAAATCACCACTTTTATGCCGCTGGCGACAATGTCGGCGGCTACGTCTACGGTCAACATAATCAGCCCAGCCCCAGCCCGCGAATGCTGGTGGTGAGCGTGCCGATGGTCAGCGACCAGCCGTCGATCAGCACAAACAGCATCAGTTTAAACGGCAGCGAAACGATCAGCGGCGACAGCATCATCATCCCCATCGCCATCAATACGCTGGCGACAATCAGGTCGATAACCAGAAACGGGATGTAAATCATAAAGCCAATCTGGAAGGCGGTTTTCAGCTCGCTCAACACATAGGCGGGCACCACAATCGTGAGATCCTGATCAGCGGCATTGCCTTTCGCGCCGCCGATGGTCATGATTTGCGCCATCGCTTTTTTATCGGTCTGCGCCAGCATAAAGCGTTTGAGCGGCGTCGCGGCGGTGCTTAACGCATCGGTCAGGGTAATCTGATCGTTTTCAAACGGCACCACCGCGTGGTCGTAAATATTGAGCCAGATAGGGCGCATCACCAGCATGGTGAGGGAGAGCGCAATGCCAATCAGAATGCGGTTCGGCGGCGTTTGTTGCAGCCCCAACGCCTGGCGCAGCAGCGACAGCACGATAATAAAACGCGTAAAGCAGGTCATCATCAGTACCATCGTCGGCAGCAAACCGACGAGGGTCATCAGAATTAGCACCTGAATTTTGACGCTGTACTCCTGAGTGTTGCCGTGGGTCACCACGTTAAGCAGCGCAATATCGCCACCCTGGGCCAACGCCAGCGGCGCAAGCGCCAGCAGCCCAAGGCCCAGCGTCAGTTGAATGCGGCGTTTCATGGTGCCAGTTCGTTGATGTCGCGGGTGTTAAATTCCAGCACGCGCAGGCCGTACTTCTCGTTAACCACCACCACTTCCGCTTTGCCCAGCAGGATATTATTCACTTTGATATCCAGCGGCTCCCCGGCGAGTTTATCCAGCTCAATCACCGTGTCGTCGTCGATGTTAAGCAGGTCGGCTAACATGATTTCCACCGACGACACTTCCAGCGTTAAGGTCACCGGAATGCGTTTCAGCAGCGTCATCGAGTCGGAAAAACGGTCTTCCTGGCGGGTGACCCGCGTTGCGGCGTCGGCGGATTTCACGACAGGCGCAACTTCATCGGTGAGGCCAAAATCCCCGGCTAAAATATCGTCTTGTTTACTCATGGCTATTCTCATTTTTGCCCGCCAGCTCCGACAAAAACAGTTTGTCTTTGTCTTCCACAATCAGGGCGCTAAATAATTCAGATTGCCCAATCGCCACCGGGAAGGTTTCTCCCAGTGATATGGGTAAAATATCCCCGGCTTTTATCTGCGTGAGATCTGCGACATTCAGCGACAGCTCGGCGATTTTGACGTTCAGAGTCAACGGCAGGGAGCGGATGATTTCTTTAATTAATGCCGGTTTGTTGACCGATTTCGCCACCTGCTGCGGTTTACTGTGCTCACTGTGGCGGATCAGATTTAAAATAAAATCGGTGTGGGCGTCGTCGAGCAAAATACGAAAACTGCTCTCTTCATCGCCCGCAAGGGTAAAGGTTAATTGATACGCCCAGTGGGTAATCACCGTGCTGCTGTCCAGCTTTAACTTCAGCGCAATACCGGAGGTTTGCAGATTAAAAATCAGCGTGCAGATATCCAGCGCGAGGCGGTTTTTTAATCGCGTTTCGGTTTTGGTCGGCAGGCCGTTATGCGCTTTCGCCTCTTCAAGAGAGGACTCCAGACCATAAAAATTGCCCAGCAGCATTAACAATAAGGAGCGATCAATATCAAACGCCAGATGCCCGACCTGGGAAACCATCAGTTCGGCGTTTTTATTGATAATATCCATTTCGCAGCCAATCTTTTTTAAGGTGATATTGCTGCGATGCTTTTTGAGAAAGTAGCTGCCAAGATGCGAATCAATCACGTCAAAATTCCCCGTAAACAGGGTCGGCAGGCGATGGTAGGGGCGTCCGAGCCGATTACCTTCTAATTTAAAGATGCCTGGCGTTTTACTGTACTTCAGCATAGCTTACTTTCTCTGCTGTAATGGTGTGGGCGTTTTTGTGCACGCAATTCCGGCAGTGACACAAGGTGAGGTATTAAATAGAGGGGGCGTGAAAGGGGCAAATTATTAATAGGGAGAAAAAATAATTAAATTATTAAAGGGAGTGATTCGGGCATCGTCATAAAACATTGCACGAACGGTAGGCCTGATAAGACGCGTTAGCGTCGCATCAGGCATCGGTGCACAATTGCCGGATGCGGCGTAAACGCCTTATCCGGCCTACATGGATAACTCGTTGTTTATAAACAAATAATATTTTTATTATCGTTTAATTCAAACTTGTTAATCCCGCCGGTGATACGCTTCAGAACATCCTGTTTTCTGTCGCTACTGATATCGTTCACCCTATGTCTGAACTTATTGCAACTGCCGCTTCCAGCATTAACGCTTTTACTCTGGCAAAGCGTGTCGCCGCCTTTAACGTGCCGGTGCTCATTCAGGGCGAAACCGGTGCGGGCAAAGAATGCGTGGCGAAATATATTCACACCGTAGCCTTTGGTGAAAATGATAATGCGCCCTATATCGGCGTGAACTGCGCGGCGATTCCGGAAAATATGCTGGAAGCCACGCTATTTGGCTACGACAAAGGCGCATTTACCGGCGCAATTGCCAGCGTACCAGGCAAAATGGAACTGGCAAATAACGGCACCTTATTGCTTGATGAAATTGGTGAAATGCCGCTGGCGCTACAGGCCAAAATATTACGCGTATTACAGGAACAGCAGGTTGAGCGATTAGGCAGCAACCGACAAATTAAACTCAATTTTCGCCTGATTGCCTGCACCAATAAAAACCTTGAGCAGGAAGTCGCCGAAGGGCGTTTTCGTGAAGATCTCTATTATCGTTTGGCGGTTATTCCTATTACCATGCCGCCGCTGCGTGAACGTCTGAACGATATTATTCCGCTGGCAGAGTCATTTATTAAAAAATACTCCACGGTGCTGGTGAAAAATATCACCCTTTCAGAATCTACCCGCCGCGCGCTGCTGAATTACCGCTGGCCCGGTAACGTGCGCCAGCTGGAGAACGCCATTCAGCGGGGAATGATCCTGAACCGCGACGGCGTAATTTACCCGGATGCCTTAGGCCTGCCGGAAACTGACGTTGCCGACCGCAGCGAACTGCAATGGCCTGTTCAGCCCGCCGTCCACATTGCCGAAACCAGCGATTTAGGCCAGCACGGACGAAGCGCGCAGTATCAATATATTGCCGACCTGATGCGTAAATATCAGGGCAACCGCAGCAAAATTGCCGACCTGTTAGGCATTACCCCGCGCGCACTGCGCTATCGACTGGCCTCCATGCGCAAGCAAGGTATCGAAGTTTTCTCCTGACCCGGAAGTTAAAAATGAGCATTACCACAATCAACAGCACCATGCAGGCGCAAATCATGCAGGACGTGCAGCGGATGCAGGCTAACGCCCAGGCGCCGGTGCTGCCCCCCATGACCTTCAGTTCCACCGACCCGGACGTTTCGTTTAACCGCATTATGTATGGCGCGCTCGGACACGTTGACCAGTTCCAGCAGGTGGCGGAGCAGCAGCAAACGGCTATCGACATGGGCAAAAGCGATGATCTGGCAGGTGCGATGATCGCCAGCCAGCAGGCGTCGCTCTCTTTCTCCGCGCTGGTGCAGGTGCGCAACAAAATTGCCACCGGATTTAACGATCTGATGAGCATGTCGATCTAACACTATGAATGAACTGATCAAAAAGTTGACCCAGGCGTTTCCGGCGTTTCGACTGCGTCTCGCAGATAACAAATGCTGGGCGCTGATGGCGGGTGTGGGGCTTGCCGTTGCGGCGACGGCGATTATCGTCAGCGTGCTGTGGACCGGTAATCGCGGCTACGTCTCGCTCTACGGACGCCAGGAAAATCTGCCCGTGTCGCAGATTGTCACCGTGCTGGATGGCGAAAAGCTCAGCTACCGCATCGACCCGCAGAGCGGGCAAATTCTGGTGCCGGAAGAGGCGCTGTCGAAAACGCGCATGACCCTTGCCGCCAAAGGCGTGCAGGCGATATTGCCCAGCGGCTACGAGCTGATGGACAAAGACGAAGTGCTCGGCAGCAGCCAGTTCGTGCAGAACGTGCGCTATAAACGCAGCCTCGAAGGGGAACTGGCGCAGAGCATTATGTCGCTGGACGCGGTGGAGAGCGCGCGGGTGCATCTGGCGCTCAACGAAGAAAGCTCGTTTGTAGTCAGCGATGAGCCGCAAAACAGTGCCTCGGTGGTGGTGCGTCTGCACTACGGTGCGAAGCTGAATATGGACCAGGTGAACGCCATTGTGCATCTGGTGTCCGGCAGCATTCCGGGGCTGCACGCCAGCAAAGTCAGCGTCGTCGATCAGGCGGGAAATTTGCTCACCGACGGCATTGGCGCGGGCGAGGCGGTTTCTGCCGCTACCCGTAAACGCGATCAGATCCTCAAAGATATCCAGGACAAAACCCGCGCCAGCGTGGCAAACGTGCTGGATTCGCTGGTTGGCACGGGGAATTACCGCGTCAGCGTGATGCCGGATCTCGACCTCAGCACCATCGACGAAACCCAGGAACACTACGGCGACGCGCCGAAAATCAACCGCGAAGAGAGCGTGCTGGACAGCGACACCAATCAGGTGGCGATGGGCGTGCCTGGTTCGCTCAGCAACCGTCCGCCGGTTGCGGCGAATCAAATGACCAACGGTACGGAAGAAAATCGCTCGCCCGAAGCGTTATCCAAACACAGCGAAAGCAAGCGCGATTACTCTTACGACCGCAGCGTCCAGCATATTCAGCATCCCGGCTTTGCGGTGAAACGCCTCAACGTGGCGGTGGTGCTCAATCAAAACGCCCCGGCGCTGAAAAACTGGAAACCGGAGCAGACCACACAGCTTACCGCATTGCTGAACAATGCCGCCGGGATCGACGCGCAACGTGGGGACAACCTGACGCTTTCACTGCTTAACTTTGTCCCGCAGGCGGTGCCGATCGAACCCGTCATTCCGCTTTGGAAAGATGACAGCGTTCTGGCCTGGGTACGCCTGATTGGCTGCGGCCTGCTGGCGCTGTTGTTGCTGTTCTTTGTGGTGCGCCCGGTAATGAAACGCCTGACGGCGGTGCGTGCGCCGGTTATCACACCAGAACCGGAAACCGTCAGCGAACCGTGGATCGCCATGCCGGAAGAGGAGCGTAAAAACGTCGATCTGCCGTCGCTGCCCGGCGATGACAGCCTGCCGTCCCAGAGTTCCGGCCTCGAAGTAAAACTCGAGTTCCTGCAAAAACTGGCCATGAGCGACACCGATCGCGTAGCCGAAGTTCTCAGACAATGGATCACCAGCAATGAGCGAATTGACAATAAATAAGAGCAACAGCTACCTGGAACAGGCGGCGATCCTACTGCTGTGTCTGGGCGAAGAGGCGGCGGCGACGGTGATGCAAAAACTCAGCCGTGAAGAAGTGGTGCGCCTGAGCGAAAACATGGCGCGGCTTTCCGGCGTCAAAACCAGCATGGCGCGCAAAGTGATCAATAACTTCTTTGATGAGTTCCGCGAACAGAGCGGGATCAACGGCGCATCGCGATCCATGTTGCAGGGTATTCTCAACAAAGCGCTGGGCACCGAGATCGCCAGCAGCGTGATCAACGGCATCTACGGCGATGAGATCCGCTCGCGGATGGCGCGCCTGCAATGGGTGGAACCACGCCAGTTGGCGATGCTGATCTCCGAAGAACATCTGCAATTGCAGGCGGTATTCCTCGCGTTTCTGACGCCGGAAATCTCAGCGGCGGTGCTCTCGTATCTCAACGAATCGGTGCAAAACGAAATTCTCTATCGGGTGGCGAAACTCAACGACGTTAACCGCGACGTGGTGGATGAACTGGATCGTCTGATCGAACGCGGCCTGTCGGTGCTGTCTGAACATGGCTCAAAGGTGAAAGGCATCAAACAGGCGGCGGATATCGTCAACCGTTTCCAGGGTAACCAGCAGGTGATCCTCGACCAGATGCGCGAGCGCGACGAAAACGTGCTGGAGCAGCTCCAGGATGAGATGTACGACTTCTTTATCCTCAGCCGCCAGAACGAAGAGGTGCGTCGACGTCTGCTCGACGAAGTGCCGATGGAAGACTGGGCGGTGGCGCTGAAAGGTACCGAAGCCCTGCTGCGCCGCTCGATTTACGCGGTAATGCCAAAACGGCAGGCGCAGCAACTGGAAGCGATCACCGCGCGTCTGGGGCCGGTGCCGGTCAGCCGTATCGAACAGATCCGCCGCGAAATCATGGGCATCGCCCGTGAACTGGAAGAGGCGGGCGAACTTCAGCTACAGCTGTTTGCGGAACAGACGGCGGAGTAACCCATGACCATTGAAACACTGCGCGGGCGCTATCGCCTGCACCGTTTTCCGCCGCGCCAGCGTGCGGTGACCGGAGAACCGCTTACCGCCAGCATCAGCGCTGCCGATTACCAGCGCCAGTTGATGGACGGTTTTCAGGAAGGGCTGCAAAAAGGGTTTGCTCAGGGAATGACCGAAGGCCAGGAGCAGGGCTTTAGCGAAGGTCATCAGCAAGGTTTTGCCGAGGGGCGACGTCAGGGCTACACCGAAGGCAGCCTCGCCGGGCAGCAGGAAGGGCGCAAACAGTTTGTTGACGCGGCGCAGCCGCTGGAAGCCATCACCGGTAAAGTGAACGACTTCCTCGCCCATATCGAACGTAAACAGCGGGAAGATTTGCTGCAACTGGTGGAAAAAGTCACCCGCCAGGTGATCCGCTGTGAACTGGCGCTGCAACCCACGCAGTTGCTGGCGCTGGTGGAAGAGGCGCTGGCGGCCTTCCAGGCAATGCCGGAAACATTACAGGTGATGCTGAGCACGGAAGAATTTAACCGCCTGCGCGACGCGGTGCCGGAAAAGGTCAGCGAATGGGGGCTGACGCCTTCGCCGGATCTGCCGCCGGGCGAATGCCGGGTGATCACCGACAAATCGGAACTGGATATCGGCTGCGAGCACCGCCTGGAACAGTGCATGACCGCGCTGAAAGAGACGCTGACGCCGGAGTCGCAGGGTGAGTGATTTTTCCGCTTTCGATAACGCGCTGCGCTCGCTGGAGTCGATCCCGCTGGCCCGCGTCGCCGGGCGGCTGGTGCGCCTTAACGGCATTCTGCTGGAGAGCGTCGGCTGCCCGCTAATGACCGGGCAGCTGTGCCGCATCGAAAGCGCCAATCACACGCTGATCGATGCGCAGGCCGTGGGCTTTAATCGCGACATCACCTACTTAATGCCGTTTAAACAGCCGGTCGGGCTGATGGCGGGCGCACGCGTCTTCCCGGAAGAAAAAGCCCACGACATCCTGATTGGCGAAAGCTGGTTAGGCCGCGTGGTGAATGGCCTCGGCGAACCGCTGGATGGCAAAGGCCGCCTGAACGGCAACGACCTTCTGCCGCCGCTGCCGCCCTCGGTTAATCCCTTAACTCGCCGTTCAGTGGACGAACCGCTGGATGTGGGCGTGAAAGCGATCAACGGCCTGCTGACCATCGGCAAAGGCCAGCGCGTCGGGCTGATGGCGGGCAGCGGCGTCGGGAAAAGCGTGCTGCTGGGGATGATTACCCGCCAGACCAAAGCCGACATCGTGGTGGTCGGGCTGATTGGCGAACGCGGGCGCGAAGTGAAAGAGTTTATCGACCACTCGCTGGGCGAGGACGGGCTGGCAAAGTCTATCGTTGTTGTCGCGCCTGCCGATGAATCGCCGCTGATGCGCCTGAAAGCCACCGAACTGTGTCACTCCATCGCCGCCTGGTTTCGCGACCGCGGGCATCACGTTTTACTGCTGGTGGATTCCCTGACCCGCTACGCGATGGCCCAGCGGGAAATCGCCCTCTCGCTCGGCGAACCACCCGCCACCAAAGGTTATCCGCCATCGGCATTCGGCATGATCCCCAAACTGGTCGAGAGCGCAGGCAACAGCGAAAGCGCAGGATCGATGACCGCCATCTACACCGTGCTGGCGGAAGGCGACGATCAGCAAGATCCCATCGTCGACTGCGCCCGCGCGGTGCTGGACGGGCATATCGTATTAACCCGCAAACTGGCGGAAGCGGGGCACTATCCGGCCATTGATATCGGCCAGTCGATCAGCCGCTGCATGAACCAGGTCACCAGCCTGGAACATCAGCAATCCGCCCGCGCGTTAAAGCAAAACTACGCCGCCTATATGGAGATCAAACCGCTGATCCCACTCGGTGGCTACGTGGCAGGCGCGGACGCCAGCGTCGACAAAGCGGTGAAAATGTTCCCTGCAATCGAGCGATTTTTGCGCCAGGAGATGCGCGAACCCGCCTCCCTCGAACTGGTGCAAAGCCGCCTGCAAATTCTCTTTCCTGGTGCCAAAAAGGCAGAACAGTAACTATGCGACAAATCATTGACACCCTGGCGCAATTGCAGCGCCTGCGGGATAAATCGGTCAAAGACAAAACCGTTGAGCTGGCAAAGCAAAAACAGATTTGCGCGGGCTATGACAACAATATCAAAGCATTAGGCTACCTTGTCGAAAAAACGTCTGCGGGCGCGGCGGCGTCGGTGGAATCGCTGAAAAACGTCAGCGGCTACAAAGGCACATTGCGCAAGGTAATCGCCTGGCAGGAACAGGAAAAAACGCTGGCTAACATCAAAGCCACGCGAATGCAGAAAAACCTGACGGCGGCGGCGTGCGAAGAGAAAGTGGTGGCCCTGACGCTGGACGACAAACGTCGCGAGCAACAGGAAAGTGCCACCGCGAAAGCGCAAAAAGCGGTGGACGATATTGCCGTGCAGTGCTGGCTGCGGCATAAATTAGCGGAGTAGCCATGAAAACGGTCATCACCTTCGGCACCTTCGATGTATTTCATGTCGGTCATCTGCGCCTTTTACAACGCGCCCGCTCGCTGGGTGAGCAACTGCTGGTCGGCGTATCGTCCGACGCCTTAAATATTGCCAAAAAGGGCAGAGCGCCGGTTTACCATCAGGATGACCGCATGGCGATTATCGCCGGGCTGGAGTGCGTGGATGGTGTATTTCTGGAGGAATCGCTGGAGCAGAAAGCGGAGTATTTGCGGGGGTACAGTGCGGATATTTTAGTGATGGGCGATGATTGGGCGGGGAAGTTTGACGATTTCTCGTGTGTCTGTGAGGTGGTGTATTTTCCCCGCACGCCGTCGGTGTCGACGACGGGGATTATTGAGGTGATTAGGGGGGAACATACATAAGCCACCTACTGATTTAATTCCCGCAGTGAGAGAAGATGATGCCGTCTGCCGTTTGGCTATGTTAAATATGTTTAAATAATCGCGTTTTTTCGACATATCGCCAAAACATGTCGATGGCATAAACGTATTCCAACGACATGTTTAAAAAATCGAATTTTATCGACATATCCCTGACGGTTCCTTGCCCGCCAGCGCCTCCACAATCACCATCGCCGCCCGTTCTCCCGCCTTGCCATCCATAAACGCATCGCAATAGTGATGGTGAATTTCCGTAAGCCTCGCCAGCAACGCACCCCAGTCAAACGCCTCTGACAACAAGTAACGCAGTTCTGCCATATCATGAGCGACCGGCAATACTTCGCGGATTCGCTGGTCTGCACTCTCCGGTGTGGAGTAGCTTTTCTCGCCGTCGAGCAGTTCCGTCATGCCCGGAAAATCGAGCAGGATCACCCGCTTATCAACGTGGATAGCATCGAAAATAAAGCCGCTGTTATCGGTCAGCACGTAATCGGCCTTTGCCAGTAGCGTCAGCGTGTAGCGGGCAGAGTCGGTGCGCTGTTTTAAATGCCTGCGCGCCAGGGCCAGCGATGCAGCTTCTTCCGGGCGCGAGCAGGTGCCGTGGTGCAGTTTGCAAATCAGGTTCACATCACCGCTTAAGCGCCCCAATTTTTCTGCCCAGTGGGGCAGGGAGCTTAATGCGCCAAACGTAGGGGCGTAGAGCACCGTAGGTTTACGGTAATCGGGTTGGATATTTTCCGGCAACGAACGATCGAACGTGCCGTTATGCCAGGCGTCGAAGCGCGGGTTGCCGACCACTTTCGCACTGCCGAAATGTTCCAGCGCCTGCTGGCTGTAGTGGCTGTAACACAAAATGCGTTGATAAAAACGGTTCCAGTCTGCATGGTTCCACGTTTCTTTGGCTAAGCCGTACATAGCGCGGACGTTCACCGCTGCCAGGCCATTGAGCGCGGGCGTGTGGTAGGGGCTGACCAGGCATTTCACCCGCTGACCATGTGCCTGCATTTCTGACAGACGCATACCTTTAAGTTGTGGGTCGTCGATGCTTTTTAGCGTCTCCAGCATTTCATCAAGAAACGGTTTAAACACGCGGTCATTGATCACCAGCGTGCAGCTCTGCCCCTGCGCCTGCAGGGCGGTGATGATTTGGCGGTACAGCGCGTAGTGGAATGAGGTTTCCATAAAAAAGCCGATGGTGTCGGCGATGGGTAATGTAGATGGCTTTGTAGTTACGGATAACTTATTGAAATAGTGGCCAATATTGTCGGTTGTTTTTTTCTCGATATCACTAAAGCCTGGTCGCTGGTAGCAAAGGCTCGGATAACAGGCCAGCCATTTGTCGGCGCGTAGCAGCGGCTGCCAGCAGGCTTCCAGCGAGTGCTCATCGTTGCTCATCTGCTGCGCCAGTTGCGGGTAGTAGCGGCTGTTCACCAGATAAGCGCACACTTTGCGGCAGTCCCGCGCGTGCACCAACCCAGGCAAACTTTTTAGCATCGTTCCCTGCGAAATTTCGCCGCCAAGGATCATCACCTGCCAGGGAATTTTCGCCAGGCTCGCCAGCAGCGTGTTCAGCACCTGAATATGTTTCTCCTGCTTCAGAATAACCGCGTCATCTTCCAGCAGCAGATAGTTTTGCCAGCCGTGCTGTTGCGCCAGGCGCAGCGCCTGCAAGTGTGACTGGCGGCGGCCCCGTTGACCGTTTTCATCTTCACAGGCGGCAAGGCGGGTGATCTTCTCGGGTGGAATATGCAGCAATGCCAGTTCTTCACGGATCTGTTGTAAGCGATCCGGGCGTTTATCCAGATTCAGCAGAACGATCTGATCGATCGCCTGATGATTGATCGCCTGATGATGAGTGGCGTTATGCAGACTCAGATAAGCGTTGCGTAGCAGCGGATCGCGGACGATATCCGTAAGCGCCGCGTTTACCGGCGTGCTGGCTCCGAGAATAAAGTCTTTATCAAAGGTGTTGTGGCTGTGTGAGATACACAGAATCGTGCGCTCTCCGGGCAGTTGCAGCGGGTTTACGCTGAAATTGTCGGTGAAACTTTTCTCTTCGCCTAAATTGCAATCATCGTCGTAACGGTGTTTTTTCAGGTAGTTACGGTGATAGCAAAAGGTGCCGTTGAGGATGTTATGCGGGCCAAAGCTGCGGCTTTGAAAGATACGGTTGATGTGGTTGTACCAGATGGGGATCTGGTCGGAGCCGGAGATGAGCGCCCGGTGTTTTTGCATCATGGCGATGGTCCAGGAGATTTTATCTGCCGGGTAGTAGTCGTCGTCATCCATGCAGAGGATATATTCCCCCACTGCCAGTTCATTGAGCATGTTACGTTTTTTGCCCAGCGGCAGTCTTTCCTGATGATGGATGTAGCGGATGTTAAAGGCTTCCGGCGTGCCATCGGTCAAACGGTCGATGATGTACTGATGGCTTTGCGGCGAGTCGTCGAGGATGACCAGTTCGCGGCGGTTTGCCGGGTAATCCTGATAGCGGTACATGTAAAGCAGG
This sequence comes from Escherichia sp. E4930, assembly GCF_005845405.1. NCBI lineage: Bacteria > Pseudomonadati > Pseudomonadota > Gammaproteobacteria > Enterobacterales > Enterobacteriaceae > Escherichia > Escherichia sp. E4930. Next base: position 536,306 of record NZ_VCDZ01000003.1, read on the forward strand.
TACGGCAGAAATGCGCCGCGGTTCCAGGTTGGCGTGACGACGCTGACGAACGGTTTTTCGCGGTGGGTGGCGAGTGTTTTGATGACGGTTTGCATGATATGTTTACGAAGTAGATAAGGCCGGGAAAAACCGGCCTGAAAGCGTTAGCAAGGTAGCAGCGAAAACGCATAAAGCAGCGGCTCTGCGCAACATTCAGCCTGAATTTGTTGGCGAATCAGCAGCGCATTTTCACTCTCTCGCCAGCGTTCAAACACCGCGAAGAGGGCGAAAATATCCTCCTGTCGTAGCGGTGAATCATCCAGCGTCCACAAACTGATTAACGTGCGGATGAGATAAAAATCACATACCAGCAGGAAATAATCCGCCCCGTCAGCCTGGCCAATCACATCGTGGTAAACCCGGTAAATCAGCCAGTTGCGCATCATCCACGGTGCGGCGGCAAAATGCTGTTGCCACGTGGTTTGCCACTGCGCCTGAAGCTGCTGTTGTAACAGGGCTTCGCTGTTGGCGTCATGCAGCGTCAGTAAGGTAACCTGCAACGGCAGCGAGGCTTTGCGCGGGCTTTCCGGCAGAATCGACCAGTCAAATGCAAAACTTCCGAGCAGCGTCACCAGCTGCCGTGCCAGCTGTGGCACGGGCGGGAGCTGGGCGAACTGTGCCTGCAGCGTGCCTTTTTTCGCATGATCGGCCAGCGCCTGTGGCAGCGTTGTCAGTCGGGCAAGAGTATCGCCATCCCTGCCTGGCATTTTACTGGCGCGGGAGAGCAGGATACCGACGGCATACAGTGAAAGCTCTGGTGTTAAACCGGGTAGCGTAAGGGTGCTCAAAATCACCTGGTTTACTATCGCATCGCGCGCGGAGAGTTCCGCGGTATTTTCTTCCACAGGGCGATAGGTGAGCTGTAAATCAAAGGCCCTGGCATCGTTGAGCACCGCTTCGCAGCTTTCTGACTCTGTCAGCATCAGGCTCTGACGAATCTCATTCTTCCAGACCTTACGGACATATAAAGGTGAACCGGGGTGCTGCGCCAAAAAATTGCGCACATATTCCGGTTCGTAACATTCAATAAAACTCATAGGTGGCTTCCAGTCTTTATTACTTCGCGGAATGTGCAATAAGCGTGCCGGGAATTTTTGTAATCAAAAACAAAGGATTGAGAATCAGGCGGAAAATCCGTTTCCGCGATGGGGGAAGGAATTGTCGTTATTCCTGATAGAGAAAATCTGCTTCGCTGCCTAAAAAAGACTGAATAAATTCATACTGGCGAATCAACAGCTCGCCGTTTTTATCGTTGTAGGCTTTGCAGCGTTCCGCTTTTTGCTCAAGGCGTTGCCACAACTGCTGTGCTGCCGCTTTTTGTACCGCCGGAAGCCAGGCGAAAACCTGCGCCAGACCGTCACGATTTACGCTAACGTTGAGCATTTTCAGCAGGTTGTGCCGCTGATGGCTATGGCTGTGTAACTGCTCATAGTGATGCGTAATCTCATCGTTTACCGCCAGCAACTCCTCGCTGGCGCGGCGAATCATGTAGATCCGCTGGCGCTGGAGAAGTTCACGCAGGCAATCATACCGCACGTCGTCGTCGCGAATGCCCTGCAGCAGCGCCTTCACCTGTTGTAACCGGATACTCACTTCATCGGCCTCTTAGTTCTGGAAAAAACTCAGCATATCGCTGGCTAACTGTTCGGTATCTACTTGCCGGCTACCGGAGGCCAGCATCGCCTGCATTTGCGCCACTTTGTCGCTGTCGATATCGCTTTCTTGCTGGTCGTTCAGCGTTTGCTGGGCGGACTGCAATCCCGCCTGGGTAATGTCGTCGGCACTTATCGTCGTGGCGGTGGTCGCCGTGCTTTTGCGCGGCTGGCTGGCGCCTGCCGTCGTGGCTGTCGGGCGATTGCCTGGCATAGTCGGGGTGATTTTCATCGCAACCTCGTCTCGGTATTTGGGTGGGTTACTCCGGTAAAGCGGTTAACAGGCGGCAAAACTTTAATCGCCTGCGCAAATTACTCCGCGCTTACCGTTGTCACCACGCCGCTTTCCTCCACCATTGCGCTGATGACCCGCTGGCTGCTGGCGTTACGTACTTTCACCATCTCGCCCTTACGACCATTTTTCAGCGCCACGCCGGGCATCGAGGCGGTGATCCCCGCGTTCTGGTAAACAATCATCACCGGCTGATCGCGTTCGACCAGCACAGGCGAAACCAACTCTTCTTTGGTGAGCGGCCTGCCCGGTTGCAGCGCGTGCTTACTGCTTAAACCAATCGCATCATCGAGATCCATCAACACATCGCGGCGCTGGGCGCTGACGTTGTAGGGCTTAAGCTCCACATCATTCGCGGTGAGCGGCGTATCGCGGGCAACCAGTGACTTTGTCATCACCACCGGCACCAGCACATCCGGGCGCACCGCCACGTTTATCTGCCAGCTTTGCGGGCAACTGACGGTGAAGTTCATCCGGTTGAGCGCGATTTCCGCAGGCGACGTCAGTGTTACGGCGGGTGCTGTAGCACAGGGCGCGGCGGTCGCAATCTGCGAGGGAATGTAGACGTTAAAAGTGTAGCGATAGTCATGCCAATGCCGCTGCTGCGCCAGCGATTTAATCTGCTGGCTGGCGGCATTCAGCACCTGGGCGTTGACTTGTTCCCGCGCGCTGTGTTGCACGGGATGGACGGCGGCGTAGCCCGGTAAGGCCAGCGCCAGGAGGAAATAAAACTTCCGCCTGCAAAATTGAAAACTCATAAACCCTTTCTCATCAGTCACTTAAAAAATGGCACGGCGATTGCTTAGCGTATGCGGATTGAAGCAGGAGTGACGCAGGAAATGGGGATCAGTTTTCAACAGGCATTGGGAGTGCATCCGCAGGCAGTGAAGTTACGTCTTGAGAGGACCGAGCTACTGACTGCGAATCTGGCGAACGTCGATACGCCAAATTTCAAGGCTAAAGATATTGATTTTGCCAGGGAGATGCAACGGGCAAATAACGCGGCGGTGGATGTCCAGTACCGCGTACCGATGCAGCCGTCGGAAGATGGCAACACCGTGGAACTGAACAGCGAACAGGCGCGGTTTTCACAAAATAGTATGGATTATCAAAGCAGTCTGACCTTTCTGAATCTGCAAATCAGCGGCATCAGAGAGGCCATTGAAGGGAAATAAGCATGTCTTTTACTGATATCTATCAGATTTCCGGCTCGGCGATGACGGCGCAAACGCTACGTCTGAATACCGTTGCCAGTAACCTGGCGAATGCCAATGCGCCCGCCAGCAGCGAGGCGCAGGCGTATAAAGCGCGCAGCCCGGTGTTTGCGGCGGTGTATCACCACAGCTTGCTGGCGGGTACACATCGTCATGCCATTGACGGTGCCAGCGTGCAGGTGCAGGACGTGCTGCAAACCGGCGGGGCGCTGAAACGCTATGAACCGCATTCGCCGCTCGCCGACGCTAACGGCGATGTCTGGTATCCCGACGTCAACGTGGTGGAACAGATGGCGGACATGATGTCGGCTTCGCGCGATTTTGAAACCAACGTCGATGTGCTCAACAACGTGAAAAGTATGCAGCAAAGCCTGCTGAAACTGGGAGAAGCCTGATGAATACCCTGGCGCTGAATGCGCAATCACAGGCGCACTCTTCCTCTGTGGGAAGTAGTGCGGTGGCGCAAAACAATGTAGGGGCGACCACGCAAAGCAGTAATGTGGGCGATAGTGCAGCTACCACCGATACCAGCAGTACGACAACGTCCACGGATTCGTCACCCGTTGATACCTTTCTGACGCTGTTTGTCGCCGAGATCCAAAACCAGGACCCGACCGACCCAACCGACGCCACTGAATATATCGACCAGCTTTCGTCAATGGCACAGGTGGCGATGATGGAAGAGATGAGCGTGCAGGCCAACACTAACGCGGTGCTGATGAGCAACATTCAGGTGATGGCGCTCGGCAACCTGGTGGGCGACGACATTATGGTGCAGACCACCGCTTTGCAGGTGAGCGACCAGACCATTAACGGTCGCGCCACGCTGGACGACGCCTGTACTACCGCCGATCTCCACTTTACCGATGCCGCAGGCGATGACTACACGGTGTCGCTGATCCCGCAGGGTAGTTCGTCCGTTGGACCAGGCCCGGTTGATTTCTCGGTGAATCCGGCGGATTACGGCATCCCGCCTGGTGATTACGACGTCTCGGTGGTGACCAACACCGGGGAAGAAGAGGTGCCGATTGAAGTTTCCGGCGAAGTGGAAGATGTGCGCATCCCGCTCGACGGCAGCTCTCCGGTGCTCAATGTTGCAGGTGTAGGCGAAGTGCCGTTCACCATGATTAGCCAGTTTGGTGTACCCGATGCCGACAGTGATGTGGCGTGATGTCCGGTGCCAAATTGCCTGATGCGCTTCGCTTATCAGGCCTACATGAATCTGCATGGTTTTGTAGGCCGGATAAGGCGTTCACGCCGCATCCGGCAAAACAACGGGCACGCTGTCAAAAATCTGAATTAACAGGAAGAAACAATGAGTTATGAAATTGCCGCAACGGGGCTGAATGCCGTTAACGAACAGCTGGACGGGATCAGTAACAACATCGCCAACGCCGGAACGGTGGGCTATAAGTCGATGACCACCCAGTTTTCCGCCATGTATGCCGGAAGTCAGGCGATGGGCGTCAGCGTGGCGGGTACCGCGCAAAGTATCTCTCGCGGCGGTTCTCTGGTATCGACCGGCAACGCGCTGGATCTGGCGATTAACGACGACGGCTTTTTTGTTACCTGCGACAGCGCGGGCAACATTTCTTATACCCGCGCCGGATCGTTTGAAACCGACAAAAACGGCTATATCGTCAACGCCTCAGGCGCTTATTTGCAGGGGTATCCGGTGGATGACACTGGCACCCTGCAAACTGGTACGGTCACAGACATCCAGATCAAAACCGGCAATATCCCGGCGCAGGCCAGTAGCAGCCTGACTTTTACTGCCAACTTCGATGCCAGCGATGCGGCTATCGACCGCACCACCGTGCCGTTCGACGCGACCAACAGCAGCTCGTACACCGACAGCTACACCACCACGGTATATGACTCATTAGGCAACGAACATTCGGTATGCCAGTACTTCACCAAAACCAGCGATAACACCTGGGAAGTGCAGTACACCTTCGACGGTCAGCAGCAGACCGGCGTTCCGGCGACGACGTTAACCTTCGACCCGAACACCGGGAAGCTGACTTCGCCAACCACGCCGCAGACCATTGAGTTTCAGACCGACGCCGCTGCACCCATCGATTTAACCGTCGATTACTCGACCTGTACGCAATACGGCTCGGACTTCTCGGTCACCACCAACTCTGCCAACGGCTACGCTTCCGCGACTCAAAACGGTGTGCAGGTCGATGACGATGGCAAAGTTTACGCTACCTACAGCAACGGCGAGCGCATGTTGCAGGGGCAGGTGGTGCTGGCGACCTTCCCGAATGAAAACGGCCTCGAAGCGGTGAGCGGCACCGCATGGGTACAAACCGGCGAATCCGGTACCCCGCTGATTGGCGTTCCCGGCTCCGGCACCTGCGGCACGCTGTCGTCGGGCGTGCTCGAAAGCTCTAACGTCGATATCACCAGCGAACTGGTCAACCTGATGACCGCCCAGCGTAACTATCAGGCCAACACTAAAGTTATCGCCACCAGCACGCAGCTCGATGACGCGCTGTTCCAGGCAATGTAATGGACCGTTTGATTTATACCGCCCTGAGCGGGGCTTCTCAGACTTTGTACGAGCAGCAGATTAGCGCCAACAACCTGGCGAACGTCAACACCAACGGTTTTCGCGCCGATATGGCGATGGCGACCAACGACAAGGTGAAAGGCGTCGGCTTCGACACGCGCTATATGGCGCAGGAAGGGGCCAGCGGCGTGAACGACAGCACGGGTGTAGCGGAGAAAACCGAACGCCCGTTGGACGTGGCGATTCAGGGCGCGGGTTACATTGCGGTGCAGGATAAAAACGGCAACGAAGTGTATACCCGCAACGGCAATATTCAGCAGGACGACCAGGGGCAGCTGACCATCGACGGCAATCTGGTGCTGGGAGATAACGGGCCGATCATTCTGCCGCCGAACGCCATTGCTTCGTTTGGCAGCGACGGCACGCTGTCGGTGACGCCCGATGACGGCGACGTGACCGCGACGATGGATATCGACCGCCTGAAGCTGGTGGATATCCCGGTCGCTAACCTGGCGAAAAATCCTGAAGGGATGTTGATAACGGCGGACGGCGTTCCGGCCCAGCGCGATGAAAATATCAAAGTCAGCGGCGGTTTTCTCGAGGGCAGCAACGTCTCGGCGGTGAGCGAAATGATGTCGTCCATCGCCATGAACCGCCAGTTTGAAGCGCAGATCAAGATGATGAAAACCGCCGAAGATATCAGCGACGCGGGCAACCGCTTATTGCGCGGCTCGTAACCGCACATCGTAGGCCGGATAAGGCGTTCACGCCGCATCCGGCAACAGCAGCCCAAAAATAACACGGAATTTACCACCATGAACGCAGCATTATGGATCAGCAAAACCGGCCTCTCGGCGCAGGATGCTGAAATGAGCGCGATTGCCAACAACATCGCCAACGTTAACACCACTGGCTTTAAGCGCGACCGGGTGATGTTTCAGGATCTGTTTTACCAGACCCAGGAAGCGCCGGGCGCGATGCTCGACCAGAACAACATCATGCCGACCGGGCTGCAATTCGGTAGCGGCGTGCGCATTGTCGGCACTCAGAAAACCTTTACCGAAGGCAACGTCGAAACCACCGACAACGCGATGAATGTCGCCATTATGGGGCAGGGATTTTTGCAGGTGCAAAAGGCCAACGGTGATATCGCCTATACCCGCGACGGCAATTTGCAGGTGAACGCCGATGGCGTACTAACCAACTCGCAGGGCTTGCCGTTGCAGCCTGAAATCGACGTTCCGGCGGGGGCGACCAGCGTCGCGTTTGGTGAGGATGGCACGGTGACGGCGATCTTACCCGGCGACAGCGACGTGACCGAGTTAGGGCAACTGACGCTGGTGAACTTCGCCAACCCGGCGGGGCTTTCTGCTGAAGGCGACAACCTTTATCTGGAAACCGCCGCCAGCGGTCAGCCGACCGAAGGTGTGCCGGGCGAAGATGGGCTTGGCACTTTGCAGGACAACGCGCTGGAAGGATCGAACGTGGACATCGTCAACGAAATGGTGGCGATGATTACGGTGCAACGCGCGTACGAGATGAACGCCAAAATGGTGTCGGCGGCGGACGATATGTTGCAGTACATCAGCCAGACGCTGTAAGGCGAAATGTCGGATGCGACGCTGACGCCCTTCCAGGCACGATAAGCGAGTGGACGGTGCACATAGTTTGGTTGATTAACCGTTAATAAACTGTCCACACGCGCATCGGGCAATGTGCACATGCTTGTTGTCGGATGCGACGCTGACGCGTCTTATCCGACCTACAAGAGCACATAACTCACTGTATTTAAAACAGGCAGAACGTGAAAAATTATCTCTGGCTGGTGGCGCTGCTTCCCCTGCTTAGCGGGTGTGAATCGCAGGCCATTCTGGTCAAAAAAGACGACGCATACTTTGCGCCACCAACCACCGAAGCGCCGCCTCCGGCAGACGGGCGTGCCGGGGGCGTGTTTGAAACCGGCTACAACTGGTCGCTGACCGCCGACCGGCGGGCTTATCGCGTGGGCGATATTCTGACGGTGATCCTCGAAGAATCCACCCAGTCGAGCAAACAGGCGAAAACCAACTTCGGCAAAAACAACACTGTCGATATTGGCGCGCCGACGATTTTTGGTCACACCAAAGATAAGCTTTCCGGTTCCATCGACGCCAACCGCGACTTTGACGGCAGCGCAACTTCCCAGCAGCAGAACAGCCTGCGCGGGGAGATCACCGTTTCTGTACATGGTGTGCAGCCTAACGGCATCCTGGAAATTCGCGGCGAAAAATGGCTGACCCTCAACCAGGGCGATGAGTACATCCGCTTAAGCGGCCTGGTGCGCGCCGACGATATCCAGAACGACAACTCGGTTTCCTCCCAGCGGATCGCCGATGCCCGCATCTCCTATGCCGGACGCGGCGCGTTAAGCGACGCCAACGCCGCAGGCTGGCTGACGCGGCTGTTTAACCATCCTCTGTTCCCGATTTAATGCCGGAGAGTGCAATGCAAAACTGGATAAAAACGGTGGTGGTAGCCGTAAGCCTGACGCTGCCCGGCGTGGCGCTGGCGCAATCGCTGGAGTCGCTGGTCAATGTACAGGGCGTGCGCGAAAACCAACTGGTCGGCTATAGCCTGGTGGTGGGCCTCGACGGCACTGGCGATAAAAATCAGGTCAAATTCACCAACCAGACCATCACCAATATGCTGCGCCAGTTTGGCGTGCAATTGCCGAATAAAATCGACCCGAAGGTGAAAAACGTCGCCGCAGTGGCGGTGAGCGCCACGTTGCCGCCGATGTACTCGCGCGGGCAGACCATTGATGTCACCGTTTCGTCGATTGGTGATGCGAAAAGTATTCGCGGCGGCACCTTGTTGCTGACCCAGCTGCACGGCGCGGATGGCGAAGTTTATGCCCTGGCGCAGGGCAGCGTGGTAGTCGGCGGGATGAACGCCACCGGGGCCAGCGGTTCGAGCGTAACGGTTAATACGCCAACCGCTGGGTTAATTCCCAACGGCGCGACGGTGGAGCGCGAGATCCCCAGCGATTTTCAGATGGGCGATACAATCACCCTCAACCTGAAACGTCCGTCGTTTAAAGACGCTAACAACATTGCGGCGGCGATTAACGCCTCGTTTGGCGGCATTGCCACCGCGCAGAGTTCCACCAACGTTACCGTGCGCGCGCCCACCAGCCCCGGCGCGCGGGTGGCGTTTATGTCGCAACTGGACGATGTACAGGTGCAGGCGGAGAAAATCCGCGCCCGCGTGGTGTTTAACTCGCGTACCGGCACGGTGGTGATGGGCGATGGCGTTGCGCTACACGCGGCGGCGGTGTCGCACGGCAGTTTGACCGTCTCGATTAACGAAACCAGCAACGTCAGCCAGCCGAATGCCTTTGCAGGCGGGCGCACGGCGGTAACGCCGCAGAGCAATATCGCGGTGAATCATGCCCGCCCTGGCGTGGTGAGTTTGCCGGAGTCGAGCAACCTGAAAACGCTGGTCAATGCGTTGAACAGTTTAGGCGCAACACCGGATGACATTATGTCGATTTTGCAGGCGCTGCATGAAGCGGGCGCGCTGGATGCCGATCTGGAGGTGATCTGATGAAAGTTAACGCCAGCGGCGGGATTGACGGCAGCGATGCGTTAATGGGGCCGAAGGTTCAGGCCAATGATATCAAGCAGGCCGCGGAACAGTTTGAGGCGATTTTTTTACGCAACATGCTCAAAGAGATGCGTAAAACCAACGAGTTGTTCGATTCGAAAGATAACCCGTTTAACAGCGATTCGGTGCGCATGATGCAGGGGTTTTATGACGATGAGTTGTGTAACACCCTGGCGCAGCAGCACGGGATTGGGATTGCGGCGATGATTGTGAAGCAGTTGTCGCCGAAGCATAAATGAGCTTCGGCGTTCGGTGCACGATGCCTGATGCGACGCTGTCGCGTCTTATCAGGCCTACGAGTCCGCGCATATTTTTATGTTTGCGCCCGTATGTACGCCGCATCCGGCGTTCGGCACCCGGTTTACGGGAACTTAAGAATCCCCATCTTCACGCCGCTTTTAACCGGCACGATTTACCGGTAAGGATCCAACATGGACATGATTAACATCGGCTACAGCGGCGCATCAACCGCGCAGGTGGAGCTGAACGTCACGGCGCAAAACACCGCTAACGCCATGACCACGGGCTACACCCGTCAGGTGGCGGAGATCAGCACCATCGGTGCCAGCGGCGGTTCGCCGAACAGCGCCGGTAACGGCGTACAGGTGGACAGCATTCGCCGCGTCTCCAACCAGTATCAGGTGAATCAGGTGTGGTATGCCGCCAGCGATTACGGCTATTACAGCACCCAGCAGGGGTATCTCAGCCAACTGGAAGCGGTACTAAGCGACGATAACAGCAGCCTGAGCGGCGGCTTCGATAACTTCTTCGCCGCCCTTAACGAAGCGACCACCAGCCCCGATGATTCCGCCCTGCGCGAGCAGGTGATCAGCGAAGCCGGGGCGCTGTCGTTGCGTATCGATAACACGCTCGATTACGTCGACTCGCAAAGCACGGAAATCATCAGCCAGCAGCAGGCGATGGTGTCGCAAATCAATACGCTCACCAGCGGCATCGCCAGCTATAACCAGCAAATCGCTCAGGCCGAAGCCAACGGCGATAACGCCTCCGCGCTGTACGACGCTCGCGATCAGATGGTGGAAGAACTCAGCGGGATGATGGATGTGCAGGTCAATATCGACGACCAGGGCAACTACAACGTTACTCTGCAAAACGGTCAGCCGCTGGTAAGCGGGCAGCAAAGCTCGACCATCGCGCTGGAAACCAATGCCGATGGCACGCCGACCATGTCGCTGACCTTCGCCGGCACCACCTCGACGATGACCACCGACACCGGCGGTTCATTAGGCGCACTGTTTGATTATCAAAACGATGTGCTGACGCCGCTGACTGACACCATCAACAGCATGGCGTCGCAGTTCGCCGATGCGGTCAACAACCAGCTGGCGCAGGGCTACGATCTCAACGGTAACCCCGGCGAGCCGCTGTTTATTTACGACGCCAGCAATGCCGATGGCCCGCTGACCGTTAACCCGGATATCACCGCCGATGAGCTGGCGTTTTCCAGTTCGCCGGATGAAAGCGGGAACAGCGACAACCTCCAGGCGCTGATCAACATCTCCAGCGAACCGCTGGAGATAGACAATCTTGGCAGCGTGACGGTTGGGCAGGCGTGCTCGTCAATCATCAGCAATATCGGCATTTACAGTCAGCAAAATCAGACGGAAGTCGATGCCGCGTCCAATGTCTATTCCGCAGCGCAAAACCAGCAGAGCAGCGTCAGCGGCGTCAGCATGGACGAAGAGGCGGTGAACCTCATCACTTATCAACAAATTTATGAAGCCAATCTGAAAGTCATTTCCGCCGGGGCCGAGATTTTCGATTCGGTGCTGGAAATGTGCAGCTAAGCGGGAGCGCGAGAATGCGAGTAACCACCCAACAAACCTACGTCTCGATGACGCAAAGTTTTAATAATCTCTCCAGCGATCTGGCGCATGTGGTCGAGCAGATGGCAACCGGCAAGGAAATTTTGCAGCCGTCGGACGATCCCATCGCCGCCACGCGTATCACCCAGTTGAACCGCCAGCAGTCAGCGATTGAGCAGTATCAGAGCAATATCGACTCCGCATCGGCGGGCTTAAGCCAGCAGGAATCGATTCTCGATGGCGTCAACAACAGCCTGCTGGCGGTGCGCGATGATCTGCTGGAAGCGGCGAACGGCACCAATACCGCTGATTCGCTCGCAAGCCTCGGGCAGGATATTCAGTCGCTCACCGAATCGATGGTCGCGGCGCTGAACTATCAGGATGAAGACGGGCACTACGTGTTTAGCGGCACTATCAACGACCAGCCGCCGATTGTGGCAGTGGACGACGACGGCGACGGCGTGACCGACAGCTACAGCTATCAGGGCAACAGCGATCACCGCCAGACTACCGTGTCGAACGGCGTGGAAGTGGACACCAACGTGGCGGCGAGCGATTTCTTCGGCAGCAATTTAGACGTGCTCAACACGCTTAATTCCCTGTCGCAGGAGCTGCAAAACCCGGACGTTGACCCGGCAGATCCGCAGGTGCAGAGCGATATTCAGAACGCCGTTGATGTGGTGGACACCGCTTCGGATGACCTCAACGCCTCGATTGCGTCGCTCGGCGAGACGCAAAACACCATGTCGATGCTGAGCGATGCGCAGACCGATATCTCTACCTCTAATGATGAGTTGATTGGTTCACTACAGGATCTCGATTACGGCCCGGCGTCGATCACCTTTACCGGACTGGAAGTGGCAATGGAAGCTACCCTCAAGACTTACTCGAAAGTGAGTGAGTTGAATTTATTCAGCGTTCTCTAACTCTTTCAGGAACAGTATGCAGGTCGGACTTACATCTTCATCACTCGCCACCGGCGGCGCGCATAGCGCTGCGGTATCGTCGTCAACCGTTGCGCCCACTCAGGCGGTGCGGCAAAAACTCCCGGCGACGGCGAGTGAATATCCGGCCTCGCCGCTGATTACCACTCGCCCGCAGCGTTACAGCGTACAGCTTAACGATCAGCTCACCACGTTGCAGCAGGCGGATCACTACCTCGGGCAACTGGAACAGCAGTTGCTCGATTATCGTCATAGCCAGCGTAAGGGCGGGCAGGCGCAGAGTTCAGCGCTGATGCAGATGCTGGACAAACGCACCGCGCTTTCCGGCGGCGCGGTGGACCGCCAGTTGCAGCCGGTGTTGCAGGGCGAAGCGCGAGTGAGCTTTCACTCGCCGGATCTGGCGAATCTGGTAAACAATCCCACGCCGGGAACGCGCATGTTCAGCGTCTCTGACGGGCGGCAGACCCAGCTTTCGGCGGTGATGCTGTCTGAGGATGACAGCGCTGGGCAGTACCAGACGCGGCTGACCAACGCCCTGCGCCGCGTGGGCGTGCAGATGCATCAAAACGCCGATGGTATAAGTTTCTCCACCACTGAAAAACAGTGGCCCAACATTGAAAGCACCTTAAGCGTGCGCACCGATGGTGATAAATCAGCGTTTATGCCACTAAAAACCTTTGCCGAACCGTCGCAGGCGGACCGCTTAGTGCAAAGCCTGCAACAGGGCGGAGCGGGGATTTCTCAGACGTTAGAAAGCATTAATCAGCAGCGTGCGCAGATGGCGGTACAGCAGGAAAAGGCGCGGCAGTTGATCGACGGCATGTCGCGCTTCCCGCAAACGGAAAACGCGGTGCAGGCATCGGAGAACCTCGGCGGCGTGCTCGATAGCGCCAATCATAACTATCAGGTTTTATTGCAGGCGGTGAACGGTCAGGCGCGAATTTCCAGCCAGACGGTGAGGAATTTATTGGGTTAGGGTTATTGAAAATCAATCAAATGAGGCTGTCGTAAAAAATCATTTCAGTGCAGAATATGCTATAACTCTGCGGGTTAAAAAAGGAATGAAATGGCCACTCTCAAGCAACTGATGGATAAGCAAAGCCCTGAAAGTCGTAGACGAATAATAAAAAAAGCGGAACGAATCCGGCAAACTGTCATTAATAAAAAGCAAGAGTTACCAATAACTAAAACTATCAGCAATTCCGATTGATTTCATTCGGGGGGCGTAGGCCGGATAAGACGCCTTTAGCGTCGTATCCGGCATATATTGGCACTCATCAGCACTTCTGCACAGTATTTAACAACTTCTCTAAATTCTGATACATCGCGCTATTAATATCACTATTCTGCCAGCTTTCCACATTAAACGTTAATTGCCAGCTACCGTTGCACTGGTTACGCAGAACGATATCACTCTCCAGTCGGTTACGAACATATTTATAATAGGTTGTCATGGTCATATTATGCGCTGACAATAAATTATCGAGTTTGTCTTTTCCTGGTGCGAGGGTTTGTGACAGTAACGGTATGGAATTATTTTCTTTTCCAGAACTAAGATGAAATATTTTTATTCTTGGGCTATTAACGGATTCTTTTACCAGTTGCGGGGCGTCAGGCGTATTTTTTATATGAGAATAGCCCACGGTCGAACCAACAAATATAACTGCCGCAATTAACGCTAACCCCATCAGTCCTTTATGTTTTTTTCTTCCCGTCACAGGTGGTGCTGTTGGCTGTATTTCTTCCGGAACAGGCGGCACAGTTTCCTGTACGTGATCGGTAATAATCATCTCTTCCGCAGGCGATGACTCCGGCAAAGACACATACTCTTTATTGCACAAGTAACCTTTTTTCGGGATGGTTTTGATAATGTTCTGTTGTTTGCCATCATCATCGATAGCAACGCGCAACGCATGGATCGCCGTCGGCAGACTGTTACCGCCGACAATGCGGTTCTTCCATACTTCGGCACATAAATAAGATCGCGATAAAACCACATCGGCATTTTTTGCTAATGTTTCCAGCAAAATAAAATGGTATTCGCCGAGACGACGTGTTTCACCCGTTTCGCAATGTATTAAGGCATTAAGCGACGGGTCCATCCGCCAGTTGTTGATAATAATACTCATGGTTGAGTTTACCTTAGCAAGGGATAAATGTTTCCTGATAGCACACTGCATAGAACAGTGTTTTATGCGTCCCTGAGAAGATGATTTGTTTACGTGATAATTAATATTTTATGGTAATAGGATTATTCCTAATCACTATGTGGTGGAATGTAACGAAATGGCGGGTCCGTCACAATAGTAAAATGTGTACTATTTGCAACGCAATGTAAGTTTTGGCATCAGTACATTGAGAAAAAAACGATTTTACTGAAAGTAATCTTAATCATATCAAGCAATTGATAACGACATATTTTGACACCTGGCCATGTGGCAGATATTGCTAATAATCTTTTTATCTGAATTTAACTTCTGCTTTTTTTAGCTAAAAGTGGCATCGGATAATATGTGGCGAAAAAATTTTAACGGCGATTTTAAGTTTGCTCCTTAGGTGTCGTTTTTACAGGGTATCGAAATGAAAACGATTAATCCCAAGGAGCAGTATCATGTTATCTATTAACACCAATAACGCCTCAATGGCCGCCGTTAATGCAATCAGCAAAAGCAGCTCTTCTCTGTCTACATCTATGGAACGCCTGGCGACAGGTAACCGGATTAACTCTTCTGCCGATGACGCCGCGGGCAAACAAATTGCTAACCGTCTGACTGCACAGTCCAGCGGTATGGGCGTGGCGCTGAGCAACATTAATGATGCCACCGCGATGCTGCAAACCGCCGACAGCATGTTCGATGAAATGTCTGACGTGCTGGGTCGTATGAAAGACCTGTCTACTCAGGCAGCGAACGGCACCTACAGCGATGACGACCTGCAGGCGATGCAGGACGAATACGACGAACTGGGCCAGCAGATGTCTGACATGCTGCAAAACACCACTTACGGCGGCACCAACCTGTTCGGTGTTTCCGGCACCAGCAACACCGGTACTGACGGCCTGTTCCAGAGCGCGGTAACTTTCCAGGTGGGCGCGGAATCTTCCGACACCATGACCGTGAACATTTCAAGCCAACTGAACACGCTGGTGACTGACCTTTCTGCTATCAGCAACTCCTTTAGTGCGGATCAGGCAGACACCACCGGCACTGCAGGCGTGTCTGGCGGTACTGAACTGACTGCGTCTGGCTCGGCTAACCAGATGATCACCAGCATTTCTACCGCGATGGATGATGTTTCGCAGATCCAGTCCAAGCTGGGTGCGTCTATCAACCGTCTGAACGACACGGCTAATAACCTGACCAGCATGCAGGACAACACCGAAGTTGCTATCGGTAACATCATGGATACCGACTACGCGACGGAAGCGTCCAATATGACCAAACAGCAAGTGCTGATGCAGACTGGTATCACCATGCTGAAACAGTCCAACAGCATGTCCAGCATGGTTTCCAGCCTGCTGCAGTAGTGCGGGATTGCCGGATGCGGCGTAAATGCCTTATCCGGCCACGAACAACACCGCCTGCGGGCGGTGTTGTGCTTTCTGCGGCAGACACTCTTCCGCCAGGCCGGAAACGCCATTTCCGCATGTTTTTCAATCTATTGATTATTCACATAAAAAATATTGGCACGCCTTTTGCCAATAACCTGACATCGTTATCCGGAGTCATCAATGATCAACCCAAGAACCATTGCGCAAGAAATCGCTTATGCAGATGTCGCCACTCAGGCAGCAAATTTGCAGGAGAAGCAAACGGAGCTGGATGCTGAAAGCAGCGGCCTGGACTCGCTCAGCTCGGCGTTGAGCGATTTCCAGAGCGCCGTCGATGCGCTGAACAGCGATACCGACGGCCCGGTGACGTTTGCCGCCACCAGCAATAATGACTCGGCAACTGTTTCCGCTAACTCGCAGGCGCAGGCGGGAAGCTACTCATTTTTCGTTGAGCAACTGGCGCAGGGGCAGCAAACCACGTTCAGTATGGGCGACGACGCTTTTTCCGCCACCGGCACTTTTGAACTGACGATGGGCGACAGCACCATGGATATCGATCTGTCGGCGGCGGATCAGAACGGTGATGGCGACGGTTTTATCGACGCCAGCGAACTGGTGAATGCGATTAACGACTCCGATGACAATCCGGGCGTGTCGGCGGCACTGGTAAAAACCGACGGCACCACCACGATTATGCTGACCTCAGACAGCACCGGGGCGCAGAGCGCGTTTTCGGTGAGCGTAACGGGGCATGACGCCAGCAACGATAGCGCCAGCGCGCCCGTTGCCACGGATGTTTCCTCCGCTCAGGACGCGATTATTCATCTCGGTAGCGCCACAGGGCCAGAGATCACCAACAGCAGCAATACGTTTGATGATGTGATCCCCGGCGTCACCATGACTTTCACCGAAGTCAGCGATTCTGACAGCGATCTCACCACCTTTAACATCAGCGAAGATTCCAGCGCCAGCCAGGAGAAAGTACAGACCTTTGTTGATGCCTATAACACCTTGATTGATACGGTTGATTCGCTGACCACTCACGGTGATGACAGTACCAGCGCCGGGGTATTTGCAGGCGACGCAGGACTCAGTTCTCTGGCGAACCAGCTCGATGACATCGCCCATGCCAGCTACAACGGCGTGTCGATTGTTGACTATGGCATCACCCTCGATTCTCACGGCCACTTACAGATCGACTCCGACCAGTTCAGCGACGAAATGGCGAAAAATCCTGATGGCCTGACGTCTATTTTCGTTGGTGACAACAGCATGGTGGCGCAGATGGACGACCTGATTAACACCTACACGGACTCCAGCAACGGCATCATCACCCTGCGCCAGCAGAACATTGACGATCAGATGAGCAAAATTCAGGACGAAGGCGATCAGCTGACCGATACCTATAACGCCAACTACGACCGTTATCTGGAGGAGTACACCAACACGCTGGTTGAGGTGTACACCATGAAAGCCAGCATGGCGGCATTCGCGTAATTCATAAGGAATATCCCTAAAGATGTATGAAGTACAGGATGGTTATTCGCAATACAAAGAGATCGATCTCGCGGCGCGTACTGCGGCGGCATCGCCTCTGGAACTGGTGCTGGTGCTGTTTTCTGGCCTGATGGACGAGCTGGAACGCGCCAAAAGCCATATTGAAGGGCGGCGTTTCGAGAAGAAAGCCCAGAGCATCAATAAATGCATCGACATTCTTAATGCGCTCACCAGTTCGCTGGAGTTTGAAACTGGCGGCGAGCTGGTGGTCAACCTTTCGCGACTCTATGACCACTGCGTTTACCGATTGTATGAAGCCAGCGGCGAACTGTCGGCAGAGAAAATCGATGAAGTGATGCTGATCTTAAGCAACCTGCGCGAAGGCTGGGAAGGGCTTTCGGGCAAGCTGGGTTAAGACGATGGAAAAACAACGCAGGCAACTTTTCGCGCTGGTTGAGGCGATGAATGAAGCCCTCGACAAGCAACGCTGGCGACGCCTTCCGGCACTGCATCAGCAGTTGATGCGCCAGTTTCACGATTACGCGGCGGCGGAAACCGACGCGGCGCAGTTGGATGCGGTGAAGGCGCGGCTGTATGACGCGTTTAATGCCCTGATTAAACGGCGCGAGCAGCGCGCAGAAGTGTTGAAGGCGCGTATGGAACAGCATCAGCGGCATCAGGAAGGCGTACTGGCCTACTCAATTGTTAATTTACTTTCGGAGAAGTCATGAATCCGGCATTGCTTGCCACGCTCGGAACGCTTGCGGAAACCGCTTCGTTGAAGGCGGATATTTTACCGCCGGTGAGCGGTGAAAACGCGCCCGCGTTTACCCTGCCGAAAATGGCGGTCGCGGCGGTGGCGGAGCGCGTTCATAGCGCTAAAACCAGTCAGCAACAGGCGACGCGCCCGCAGGAGAACGATCCGGTGGCGATGCAGGCGCTAATGGCGCTGTTACTTCCGCGATCTGCCGCGCCGCATCAGGACACGCCGCAGCCGCGAAACGTCGCAACATCGCCGGTTATCCAGCAATTGACGAAAGCGGTGGTGCAAAACGCGCCGCAACGCCCGACGCAACAGCAGGAACTCACGCCGTTGCCGCCGCAGTTGCAGGAACTGATCAGTCAGTTGCCGCAGGCGAAGCCCGAACAGCAGGCCAGATTAGCGACTTACGCCAGTGAAGATTTACATGCCATTGCGCCGACGCAGCCGCGCGTCTCAACACAGCCAGCTCGCCCGAAACCTGAACTAACCCGTGTGACCGTACGCCCGCAGGTCGAGCGTAAAACGGAAAAAGTAGCAGACAGCGAACCGGTTATTGCGCGTGCGGTGTTGCAGGTTAAAACGCCGGAGCTGGTCAGCGATCATCAGGAGATTGTCGCCAAACCAGCCACGCTTTCGATGGACGAACTGGGCGAAAAACTGACGACGCTGTTGAAAGATCAGATCCACTTTCAGCTCAACAAACAACAGCAGATCTCCACCATCCGTCTCGATCCACCGTCGCTTGGCAAGCTCGAGATCGCCGTACAACTCGACAACGGCAAACTGATGGTGCACATCGGCGCGAACCAAAGTGAAGTTTGCCGCGCGTTACAGCAGTTTAGCGACGATCTCCGCCAGCATCTGACGGCGCAAAATTTTATGGAGGTGAACGTACAGGTTTCCTCCGAAGGGCAGTCGCAGCAGCAACAACAGTCGGGCCATCAGCAGGAAGAGGTGAGTGCCGCCTTACAGCTTGATGATGCGCCTCAATTTCAACAGAACGAATCCGTTTTGATCAAAGTGTAAAGGCAATATGAAGAAAATCGTGGTGGCGGGCGTGGTCAGCGCCGTTCTGGCGTTGGTGGTGGGGGCCGGAGCTGGATGGAGTGTCTGGCATCATTATGCCGGAAAAGGAAAACCGACGGCCGTTGCACGGGCGGAAGCGGTGGAAACCCTGGATGAAAGCAAAAGCGTGTTTGTGACGTTGCCGGAAACCATTGTCACGCTGCATGACAACAACGGCGCGGACCATTATTTGTCGGCGGAATTAGTGATGGTGGTCGCCAGTGACAAAGAAGCGGAAAAAATAAAACATCAGGAGCCGCTGTATCAAAGTATTGCGGTTGAATGCCTGACGGAAATGAAATTTGAAGATTTGCGCGGCATGAAAATATCAGCCATCCGCAAACTGATTTCTGACGCGTTAAAGAAAGATCTTCAGCGTCGCAAAATGAGTGCACCGTATAAGGATTTGCTGGTGAAAAAAGTGGTCTTCCAGTAATCACCAGGCGGATATAAACATGCTACAGGACGTATTCGAGTCAGAAGAATTTGCTGCCGCGCCGGTATTAACCCCGCAGCAGGAGAGCCACTACTTGCAGGCCTATTTACCGTTGGTGCGTAAAGTGGTGCGACACCTTGCCCCGCAGTGTAATTGCATTATTGATCGTCAGGACATGGAACAAACGGCATTAATAGGGCTGCTTAACGCCATTCGCCGCTACGGGCTGCCGGACGAAGGTTTTGCGGGCTATGCCGTGCACCGTATTCGCGGCGCGATCCTGGATGAGCTGCGCGCTCTCGACTGGCGACCGCGCCAGCTGCGACAGAAATATCATCAGATGAAAGACCTGATTCGCGAAACGCGTAAAAAACTGGGGCACGAGCCTGAGTGGTCAGAACTGGCCGTGGAAGGGATCTCGCATGAAGATTATCTCGAATATCAGCAACTGGAAGGGGCGGAAACGCTCGCCAGCCTTGACGAACTGCTGAACGGCGAAGGGCCTGGCATTCCGCTTGCTGGCCGGGAACTGGAAGATCAGTTTGTCACCCAGCAAATGTTGCAACAGGCGCTTTCACAATTAAGCGAAAAAGAGCAACTGATCCTCTCCATGTATTACCAGCATGAGATGAATCTCAAAGAGATTGCGCTGGTATTAGGGCTAACTGAGGCCCGAATTTGTCAACTGAATAAACAGATCGCGCAGAAAATTCGTGATTTTGTCTATCCGAATTAAAGTGAAAAAATCATGCAAAAAATATTAGGTTTACTGGTGGTGCTCGGCTGCGTATTTGGCGGATATTTTGAAGCGGGCGGGCAATTAGTGGCTATCTGGCAACCGGCGGAGATGATCATTATTTTGGGCGCAGGTTTCGGGGCGATGATTATTGGTAATCCGAAACATGTGCTGAAAGAGATTGCCCATCAAATTAAAGGTGTGATCAGTAAAAAACAGCTCGGGCCGGAGTTTCAGCGCCAGCTATTAATGTGCCTGTATGAGTTGCTTGAAATGGTACAAAACGGCGGTCTGCGCATGTTGGATCAGCATATTGAGCAGCCGGAAGAGAGCACCGTTTTCCAGAAATACCCGTTGGTATTAACCCAGAAGCGGCTGGTGACCTTTATTGCCGATAACTTTCGCCTGATGGCGATGGGCAAGATTGACGCCCATGAACTGGAAGGCATTCTCGATCAGGAACTGGACACCGCGGAAGAGTCGCTGTTAACGCCATCGCGCTCGCTGCAACGTACCGCCGAAGCGATGCCGGGATTTGGTATTTGCGCGGCGGTGTTGGGCATCATCATCACCATGCAGTCGATTGATGGATCTATCGCCCTGATTGGCCTGAAAGTGGCGGCGGCGCTGGTGGGGACGTTTTTAGGCGTGTTTATCTGCTACTGCCTGATGGACCCGCTCGCCAACGCCATGGAACAACAGGCGCGGGCGGAACATTCTTTGCTGGAATGCGTGCGCACCGTGCTGGTGGCGCAGGCAGGCGGCAAACCGACGCTGCTGGCGGTGGACGCCGGGCGTAAGCTGCTGCATCTGGCGTCCAAACCGACCTTCGCTAACCTCGACGCGTGGGTGAATGCGATGCTGGAGCAAGAATAAGCATGAGAAAGACGGGTAACCGCCGCGAGCGTGGGGCAAAAACCACCATCGTCCGGCGGCAGATCAAAAAGAATCATGCCGGGCATCACGGCGGGGCGTGGAAGGTGGCGTTCGCCGACTTTACTTTGGCAATGATGGCGCTGTTTATGACGCTGTGGATTGTCAACAGCGTCAGTAAATCCGAGCGTGAAAGCATTATCGCCGCGCTGCACGGGCAGTCGATTTTCAATGGCGGCGGGCTGTCGCCGTTAAATAAAATCAGCCCGTCTCATCCGCCAAAACCTGCCACCGTGGCGGTGCCGGAAGAGACGGAGAAAAAAGTGCGTGACGTCAACGAGAAAACGGCGCTGCTGAAGAAGAAATCCGCCACCGAGCTTGGCGAGCTGGCAACCAGTATCAACACCATTGCCCGTGATGCACATATGGAAGCGAATCTGGAGATGGAGATTGTTCCCCAGGGATTACGCGTGCTGATTAAAGACGACCAGAACCGCAATATGTTTGAACGTGGCAGCGCGAAGATTATGCCGTTCTTTAAAACGCTGCTGGTGGAGCTCGCGCCAGTGTTCGACTCGCTCGATAACAAAATTATTATTACCGGGCATACCGATGCGATGGCCTACAAAAACAATATCTACAACAACTGGAACCTTTCGGGCGATCGCGCGCTTTCGGCTCGTCGGGTGCTGGAAGAGGCCGGAATGCCGGAAGATAAAGTGATGCAGGTGAGCGCAATGGCGGACCAGATGCTGCTGGATGCCAAAAATCCGCAAAGCGCGGGCAACCGGCGCATTGAGATTATGGTGCTGACCAAAAGTGCGTCCGATACGCTGTATCAATACTTTGGTCAGCATGGAGATAAAGTGGTGCAGCCACTGGTGCAAAAGCTGGATAAGCAGCAGGTGCTTTCGCAGCGAACGCGTTAAATGCTGAATCTTTACGCATTTCTCAAACCCTGAAATCACTGTATACTTTACCAGTGTTGAGAGGTGAGCAATGCGTAAAATCATTCATGTGGATATGGACTGCTTTTTCGCAGCGGTGGAGATGCGCGACAATCCCGCCCTGCGCGATATCCCTATTGCTATTGGCGGCAGCCGCGAACGTCGGGGGGTGATCAGCACCGCCAATTATCCCGCGCGTAAATTTGGCGTACGCAGCGCTATGCCGACAGGGATGGCGCTCAAATTATGCCCACATCTCACCTTGCTTCCGGGGCGCTTTGACGCCTACAAAGAAGCCTCAAATCATATTCGCGAAATTTTCTCGCGCTACACCTCGCGCATTGAACCGTTGTCACTGGATGAGGCTTATCTCGATGTCACCGATAGCGTCCATTGCCACGGTTCTGCGACCCTCATCGCCCAGGAAATCCGCCAGACGATTTTCTACGAGCTGCAACTGACGGCATCTGCGGGCGTTGCGCCGGTCAAGTTTCTCGCCAAAATCGCCTCCGACATGAATAAACCCAACGGCCAGTTTGTGATTACGCCGGCAGAAGTTCCGGCATTTCTGCAAACCTTACCGCTGGCAAAAATTCCCGGCGTAGGCAAAGTCTCGGCGGCAAAACTGGAAGCGATGGGGCTACGAACCTGCGGTGATGTACAAAAGTGTGATCTGGTGATTCTGCTTAAACGCTTTGGCAAATTTGGCCGCATTTTGTGGGAGCGTAGTCAGGGGATTGACGAGCGCGACGTTAACAGCGAACGGTTGCGAAAATCCGTCGGCGTGGAACGCACGATGGCGGAAGATATTCATCACTGGTCTGAATGTGAAGCGATTATCGAGCGGCTGTATCCGGAACTTGAACGCCGTCTGGCAAAGGTAAAACCTGATTTGCTGATCGCCCGTCAGGGAGTGAAATTAAAGTTTGATGATTTTCAGCAAACCACTCAGGAGCACGTCTGGCCGCGGCTGAATAAAGCTGACTTAATCGCCACCGCGCGTAAAACCTGGGATGAACGTCGCGGCGGGCGCGGTGTGCGGCTGGTGGGGCTGCATGTGACGTTGCTTGACCCGCAAATGGAAAGACAACTGGTGCTGGGATTATGATGTATACTATTATGTCTATTATAGTGTGCATTATTATGAGGGGATCACTGTATGCATCGAATTCTCGCTGAAAAATCGGTCAATATCACTGAGTTACGTAAAAACCCAGCTAAATACTTTATTGATCAACCGGTTGCGGTTCTTTCTAATAATCGCCCCGCAGGATATCTCTTAAGTGCCAGCGCATTTGAAGCATTAATGGACATGCTTGCTGAACAAGAGGAGAAAAAGCCCATAAAGGCGCACTTTCGTCCGAGTGCTGCAAGATTAGAGGAAATTACACGCCGCGCTGAACAATATCTTAATGATATGACGGATGATGATTTCAATGACTTTAAGGAATAAGGATGCGGGTATTCAAAACAAAACTTATTCGCCTGCAACTTACAGCAGAGGAACTTGATGCGTTAACGGCGGATTTTATTTCCTATAAGCGTGACGGTGTTTTGCCAGATATATTTGGTCGCGATGCACTCTACGACGACTCGTTTACCTGGCCATTAATCAAATTTGAGCGAGTTGCTCATATTCATCTGGCAAATGTGAATAATCCATTTCCGCCACAGTTGCGCCAATTCAGCAGAACGAATGACGAAGCGCATTTGGTATATTGTCAGGGTGCGTTTGATGAGCAAGCATGGTTGCTCATTGCCATTCTGAAGCCTGAACCTCATAAACTGGCTCGAGATAACAACCAAATGCATAAAATTGGAAAAATGGCAGAAGCGTTTCGCATGCGTTTTTGAATTTATATTATGAATAACATACAAATAAGAGATTATCAGCCTGGCGATTTTCAGCAACTATGCGCTATTTTCATTAGAGCGGTTACGATGACCGCCAGTCAGCATTATTCACCACAACAAATTGCCGCCTGGGCGCAGATTGACGAATCTCGCTGGAAGGAGAAACTCGCGAAATCACAAGTGCGGGTTGCAGTCATTAATGCAAAACTGGTCGGCTTTATTACCTGCGTTGAACACTATATCGATATGTTATTTGTTGACCCTGAATACACCCGCCGTGGGGTTGCCAGCGCTTTGTTAAAACCTTTGATTAAGTCTGAATCCGAACTTACGGTGGACGCAAGCATAACCGCAAAACCCTTTTTTGAACGTTATGGTTTTCAGACAGTTAAGCAGCTGCGCGTTGAATGCCGGGGAGCGTGGTTTATTAATTTTTATATGCGTTATAAACCGCAACATTAAATCCAGCTTGCAATGAAAATAACGCCCGACTAATATGTGCGCGTTTTCTTATTCCACAAACTGCAAGGAGGTAAATCATGACAAATCCTTTATCAATGACTCTTTGCAGACCTTTCCAGGATTAATTCTTTTTTTCTTGCCCTGGATTCGTCTGCCATTTCCTGATTTTTAATATTTATATACTCTAAATAATTCGAGTTGCAGGAAGGTGACAAGCGAGTGAATCGCCAGGAGCTTACTAAAGTAAGTGACTGGGGTGAACGAACGCAGTCGCAGTACATGCAACTTGAAGTATGACGAGTATAAATGGAATGGTACATGGGCAAATATATTCGTCCCTTATCCGATGCGGTATTTACCATCGCATCTGATGACCTGTGGATCGAGAGTTTAGCGATCCAACAATTACACACCACGGCAAATTTACCCAACATGCAGCGCGTAGTGGGGATGCCAGATTTACACCCCGGACGCGGCTACCCGATTGGCGCAGCGTTCTTCTCTGTTGGTCGTTTTTACCCGACAAGACGTCGCGGTAACGGTGCTGGAAACAGAAACGGGCCGCGACTCTGACACGCTGCGTTCGGCGCTGGTTTCTCTGGATGGCGACAACGCATGGGCGTTAAGCGAAAGTTGGTGTGGCACTATTCAGTGGATTTGTCCGAGTCCGTATCGGCCTCATCATGGGCGCAAAAACTGGTTTCTGGGCATTGGGCGTTTTACCGCTGATGAGCAGGAACAATCGGATGCGATCCGGTATGAGACGCTGCGTTCGTCGGGGCCGGGCGGTCAACATGTCAATAAAACCGACTCGGCAGTACGTGCCACGCATCTGGCTACCGGGATTAGCGTGAAGGTTCAGTCAGAGCGCAGCCAGCATGCTAACAAACGGCTGGCGCGATTGCTGCTTGCCTGGAAGCTGGAGCAGCAGCAACAGGAAAATAGCGCGGTGCTGAAATCACAGCGGCGAATGTTCCATCACCAGATTGAACGTGGCAACCCACGACGAACGTTCACAGGGATGGCATTTATCGAAGGATAATGAAGGATGAAACTGCCGGAAGGCGATTAAACGCCATCCGGCAGCAAATCAAATAATTACTTCGCCGGAATTTCTTTCAGCAGTTCAGTCAGCAGTGTCCAGTAATGACCTACGCTTTCGATGTGAACTTGTTCATCCGGAGAGTGTGGACCGGTGATTGTTGGCCCGATAGAAACCATGTCCATTTCCGGATACGGTTTTTTGAACAGACCACATTCCAGACCCGCATGGATAATCTGGATGTTCGGCGTCTTGTTGAACAGACGCTGATAGGTTTCACGTACCAGATGCATCACCGGAGAATTAGCGTCCGGCTGCCAGCCAGGATATGCGCCTTTCGCTTCGGTTTTCGCGCCAGCCAGTTTACCCAGCGAATCCAGCATGCTCACCACGTAGTCTTTACCGCTGTCGATCAGAGAACGGATCAGGCAGTGAATTTCTACGTTGTTGTCGGTCATGGTCACCACACCGACGTTCAGGGAGGTTTCAACCACACCTTTGGCTACATCGGAGTTACGAATCACACCGTTCGGGGTGGCGTTCAGCAGACGAATAAAGGTATCGCGAGATTTCGCAATCAGGGCAGCTTTATCGTTCGCAACAGAGTCCAGCAACAAGGCCAGATTTTTCTCTTTCTCTGCCAGCTCGTTTTTCAGGATCTCCTGATAGGTATTCACCAGAGATTTCAGTGCGTCGACTTTATCAGCTGCGACAGCGATGGTCGCAAAGGCTTCACGCGGGATGGCGTTACGCAGTGTGCCGCCGTTGAAGTCGATAAGACGCAGATCCAGTTCTTCCGCATGACCCGCCAGGAAGCGAACCAGCAGTTTGTTCGCGTTACCCAGGCCAACGTGGATTTCGCCACCAGAGTGACCGCCTTTCAGACCTTTTAAGGTTAACTTGAAGGTTTCAAAGCCAGCTGGAACCGCTTCACGATCTAAATGCAGGTTGGAGGTGAAGTCGATACCCCCCGCACATCCCATGTAGATTTCACCTTCTTCTTCGGAGTCGGTGTTAATCAGAATGTCAGCCTGCAACCAGTTGCTTTGTAAACCGAATGCGCCGTCCATACCGGCTTCTTCGGTCATAGTCAGCAGCACTTCCAGCGGGCCGTGAACCACGTTTTCGTCAGCCAGAACCGCCAGCGCAGACGCCATGCCAATGCCGTTATCTGCACCCAGCGTGGTGCCACGCGCTTTAACCCATTCGCCATCAATATAAGGCTGGATAGGATCTTTGGTGAAGTCGTGCACGGTGTCGTTGTTTTTTTGCGGCACCATATCGAGGTGAGCCTGCAGGACAACCGGTTTACGGTTTTCCATACCTGCGGTGGCAGGTTTACGAATCAGGATATTCCCCACTTGATCGCGTTCGACGTGGAAACCTTTTTCTTTTGCCCAACCTACAATGTATTCAGCGAGTTGCTCTTCATGATAGGACGGGTGAGGAATAGAACAGATTTTTGCAAAAATATCCCACAGCGGCTGTGGAGATAATTGAGACAGTTCAGACACGTTAAGTCTCCTTGTCGATCACCCGCAAAACAGTATTGCAGGTCACAGGGTTAGCAGAAAATGTTGTCAGCACAAGTCAGGCTTGCGAGATATGTTTGAGAATACCACTTTATCTAGCGACAGGTAGTAGCAGTGCGTAAAAAGACGCGGACTTATGTGAAATACTGGTTTTTAGTGCGCCAGATCTCTATAATCTCGCGCAACCTATTTTCCCCTCGAACACTTTTTAAGCCGTAGATAAACAGGCTGGGACACTTCACATGAGCGAAAAATACATCGTCACCTGGGACATGTTGCAGATCCATGCACGTAAACTCGCAAGCCGACTGATGCCTTCTGAACAATGGAAAGGCATTATTGCCGTAAGCCGTGGCGGTCTGGTACCGGGTGCGTTACTGGCGCGTGAACTGGGTATTCGTCATGTCGATACCGTATGTATTTCCAGCTACGATCACGACAACCAGCGCGAACTGAAAGTACTGAAACGCGCAGAAGGTGACGGTGAAGGCTTTATCGTCATTGATGACCTGGTAGATACTGGTGGTACTGCGGTTGCGATTCGTGAAATGTATCCTAAAGCACACTTTGTGACTATCTTCGCGAAACCGGCTGGTCGTCCTCTGGTAGATGATTATGTGGTTGATATCCCACAAGATACCTGGATTGAGCAACCGTGGGATATGGGCGTTGTGTTCGTTCCGCCTATCTCTGGCCGCTAACCTTTTCAACGCCTGGCACTGCCGGGCGTTGTTCTTTTTAACGTCAGGCAGGTTACAATAGCTTCCAGTAAGTATTCCTGGAGGTTGCATCCATGACACAGGCTAACCTGAGCGAAACCCTGTTCAAACCCCGCTTTAAACATCCTGAAACCTCGACGCTAGTCCGCCGTTTTAACCACGGTGCGCAACCGTCGGTGCAGTCGGCCCTCGATGGCAAAAATATTCCTCATTGGTATCGCATGATTAACCGCCTGATGTGGATCTGGCGCGGTGTTGATCCGCGTGAAATCCTCGACGTTCAGGCGCGCATTGTGATGAGCGATGCTGAACGCACCGACAATGATTTATACGATACGGTGATTGGCTACCGCGGCGGCAACTGGATTTACGAGTGGGCCACCCAGGCGATGGTGTGGCAACAGAAAGCCTGTGCGGAAGAAGATCCGCAACTCAGCGGGCGTCACTGGCTGCACGCAGCTACGTTGTACAATATTGCCGCCTATCCGCACTTGAAGGGCGATGATCTGGCTGAACAGGTACAGGCGTTGTCAAATCGCGCGTATGAAGAAGCTGCGCAACGTCTGCCTGGAACAATGCGGCAAATGGAGTTTACCGTTCCGGGGGGCGCGCCCATCACTGGCTTTTTGCATATGCCAAAAGGTGATGGCCCATTCCCGACAGTATTAATGTGTGGTGGTCTGGATGCGATGCAAACAGACTATTACTCCCTTTATGAGCGCTATTTTGCACCGCGCGGCATTGCGATGCTGACTATTGATATGCCTTCGGTCGGTTTTTCCTCAAAATGGAAACTCACCCAGGATTCCAGCCTACTGCATCAGCATGTCTTAAAGGCACTGCCTAACGTGCCGTGGGTGGATCACACGCGCGTCGCAGCCTTTGGTTTCCGTTTTGGTGCTAACGTTGCTGTACGCCTGGCTTATCTCGAGGCATCACGTTTGAAAGCGGTGGCCTGTCTTGGCCCGGTGGTTCACACTTTGCTGAGTGATTTTAAGTGCCAGCAACAAGTGCCAGAAATGTATCTTGACGTTCTGGCAAGCCGACTGGGAATGCATGATGCATCTGATGAAGCGTTGCGTGTTGAGCTGAATCGCTACTCATTAAAAGTGCAAGGATTGCTGGGGCGTCGTTGCCCAACGCCAATGTTATCAGGCTACTGGAAGAACGATCCGTTCAGCCCGGAAGAGGACTCACGCTTAATCACGTCGTCATCTGCTGATGGTAAATTGTTAGAGATTCCGTTTAACCCCGTGTATCGGAATTTTGACAAGGCGCTTCAGGAAATCACTGACTGGATCGAAAAGCGATTGTGTTAAAAATTTGCTAAATTTTGTCAATTTGGTAAAACAGTTGCATCACAACAGGAGATCGCAATGACGTTACCGAGTGGACACCCGAAAAGCAGATTGATCAAAAAATTTACCGCACTAGGCCCGTATATTCGTGAAGGTAAGTGCGAAGATAATCGATTCTTTTTCGATTGTCTGGCTGTATGCGTCAACGTGAAACCAGCGCCGGAAGTGCGTGAGTTCTGGGGCTGGTGGATGGAACTGGAAGCGCAGGAATCCCGTTTTACCTACAGTTACCAGTTCGGTCTGTTTGATAAAGCAGGTGACTGGACGCGTGTTCAGGTAAAAGATGCGGAAGTGGTTGAGCGACTGGAGCACACCCTGCGTGAGTTTCATGAGAAGCTGCGTGAATTGCTGACGACGCTGAATCTTAAGCTGGAACCGGCGGATGATTTTCGCGATGAGCCGGTGAAGTTAACGGCGTGAGTGAAATGTGCCGGATGCGATGTTAGAGCATCTCTTCCGGCCTGAAATATTGGTTTTCGTTGGCCGGATAAGGCGTTCACGCCGCATCCGGCAATATTCATTAAAACTGATACGTCATCCCAACCGCGACAATATCATCATTGTTGATATTCAGCTTATTATCACTATCCAGTTGATTGATTTTATAATCAACAAACGCTGACATATTTTTGTTGAAATAATACGTAGCACCGACATCGATGTAATTGACCAGATCTTCATCGCCGATTCCTTCAATATCTTTCCCTTTCGATAAGACATAACCCAACGACGGACGCAGACCAAAGTCGAATTGATATTGTGCGACCGCTTCAAAGTTCTGCGTCTTATTGGCAAAGCCGCCAGAGATTGGCGTCATTTTGCGTGTTTCAGAATAGAAGGTTGCGAGGTAAATATTATTAGCATCGTATTTCAGGCCCGTTGCCCACGCTTCTGCGCGCTTGCCCGTGCCACGGCTTTGCTGGTTTTGCTCGTTGGTGCGATCAGAGTTGGTATAGGCCCCACTGATGGCGAAATCGCTGCCGCCGAAGTCATAGGTTAACGAGGTGCCGAAGCCATCGCCATTCTGCTTTTTCACATCGCGATTTTCGTTTTTCCCTTGATATTGCAAGGTTAAATTCAAGCCATCGATAACGCCGAAGAAGTCGGTGTTACGATAAGTCGCCAGCCCGCTGGCGCGTTTGGTCATAAAGTTATCGGTCTGCGCCGAGGAGTCGCCACCAAATTCCGGGAACATATCGGTCCAGGCTTCCACGTCATACAACGCGCCCAGGTTGCGACCATAATCGAAAGAACCTAAATCTTTATATTTCAATCCGGCAAAAGCGAGACGTGTTTTTTGCTGTGCGGTATCGCTCTCTGCTTTATTACCAGCAAACTCTGCTTCCCAACGACCATAACCAGTCAGTTGATCGTTAATTTGTGTTTCACCTTTAAAACCAAAGCGGATATAACTCTGGTCGCCATCTTTACTGTCATTATCACTCATATAATGCATGGCTTTAACTTTGCCATAAATATCCAGTTTATTACCGTCTTTGTTATATACTTCTGCGGCCTGTACGGATGCAGATGCCACAATGCCCATCACCACTAATGCCAGAGTGCTCTTTTTCATTTTCATTCCTGATTTTAATTAACGCGCGAATATTCTTCGGGAGAGTCCCGTTGAAAACAGGAAAGTTTTTAACGTGAAATTGTTAAAGATATATTACAGCTTAATAATATTCTTAAAATGTGCTAATTTATTAAATCTGTAATAAAAGCGTAAACAACTGCCGTTACGCTTGCTGATCCCGCGCAACAAAACGCCATGCTTTGCTCGCAGATGGTTGGCAACCGACGACAGTCCTGCTAAAACGTTCGTTTGATATCATTTTTTCCTAAAATTGAATGGCAGAGAATCATGAGTGACAGCCAGACGCTGGTGGTAAAACTCGGCACCAGTGTGCTAACAGGCGGATCGCGCCGCCTGAACCGTGCCCATATCGTTGAACTTGTTCGCCAGTGCGCGCAGTTACATGCCGCCGGGCATCGGATTGTTATTGTGACGTCGGGCGCGATTGCCGCCGGACGTGAGCACCTGGGTTACCCGGAACTGCCAGCGACTATCGCTTCAAAACAGCTGCTGGCGGCGGTAGGGCAGAGTCGACTGATTCAACTGTGGGAACAGCTGTTTTCAATTTACGGCATTCATGTCGGGCAGATGTTGCTGACCCGTGCTGATATGGAAGATCGTGAACGCTTCCTGAACGCCCGCGATACCCTGCGTGCGTTGCTCGATAACAATATCGTTCCGGTAATTAATGAGAACGATGCTGTCGCTACGGCAGAGATTAAGGTCGGTGATAACGATAACCTTTCTGCGCTGGCGGCGATTCTGGCGGGTGCCGATAAACTGTTGCTGCTGACCGATCAAAAAGGTTTGTATACCGCTGACCCGCGCAGCAATCCGCAGGCAGAACTGATTAAAGATGTGTACGGCATTGATGACGCACTGCGCGCGATCGCCGGTGACAGCGTTTCAGGTCTTGGAACCGGCGGCATGAGCACTAAATTGCAGGCCGCGGACGTGGCTTGCCGTGCGGGCATCGACACCATTATTGCCGCGGGCAGCAAGCCGGGCGTCATTGGTGATGTGATGGAAGGCATTTCCGTCGGTACGCTGTTCCATGCCCAGGCGACTCCGCTTGAAAACCGTAAACGCTGGATTTTCGGTGCGCCGCCTGCGGGTGAAATCACGGTAGATGAAGGGGCAACTGCCGCCATTCTGGAACGCGGCAGCTCCCTGTTGCCGAAAGGCATTAAAAGCGTGACTGGCAATTTCTCGCGTGGTGAAGTCATCCGCATTTGTAACCTCAAAGGTCGTGATATTGCCCACGGCGTCAGTCGTTACAACAGCGATGCATTACGCCGTATTGCCGGACACCACTCGCAAGAAATTGATGCAATACTGGGATATGAATACGGCCCGGTTGCCGTTCACCGTGATGACATGATTACCCGTTAAGGAGCTGGCCGATGCTGGAACAAATGGGCATTGCCGCGAAGCAAGCCTCGTATAAATTAGCGCAACTCTCCAGCCGCGAAAAAAATCGTGTGCTGGAGAAGATTGCCGATGCACTGGAAGCACAAAGCGAAAGCATTCTCAACGCTAACGCGCAGGATGTTGCTGACGCGCGTGCTAATGGCCTTAGCGAAGCGATGCTTGACCGTCTGGCACTGACGCCCGCACGGCTGAAAGGCATTGCCGATGATGTGCGCCAGGTGTGTAACCTCGCCGATCCGGTGGGGCAGGTGATTGATGGCGGCGTGCTGGACAGCGGCCTGCGTCTGGAGCGTCGTCGCGTGCCGCTGGGGGTGATTGGCGTGATTTATGAAGCGCGCCCGAACGTGACGGTTGATGTTGCTTCACTGTGCCTGAAAACCGGTAACGCAGTGATTCTACGTGGCGGTAAAGAAACCTGTCGCACTAACGCGGCAACGGTGGCGGTGATTCAGGACGCCCTGAAATCCTGTGGCTTACCGGCGGGTGCCGTGCAGGCGATTGATAATCCGGATCGCGCACTGGTCAGTGAAATGCTGCGTATGGATAAATACATCGACATGCTAATCCCGCGCGGTGGCGCTGGCCTGCACAAGCTGTGCCGCGAACAGTCGACGATTCCGGTGATCACTGGTGGCATTGGCGTCTGCCATATTTACGTTGATGAAAGTGCAGAGATCGCTGAAGCATTGAAAGTGATCGTCAACGCGAAAACCCAGCGTCCGAGCACATGTAATACGGTAGAAACGTTGCTGGTGAATAAAAGCATCGCTGAAAGCTTCCTGCCCGAATTAAGCAAACAAATGGCGGAAAGCGGCGTGACATTACACGCAGATGCTGCCGCGCTGGCGCAGTTGCAGGCAGGTCCCGCGAAGGTGGTGGCAGTTAAAGCCGAAGAGTATGACGATGAATTTCTGTCATTAGATTTGAACGTCAAAATCGTCAGCGATCTTGACGATGCCATCGCCCATATTCGTGAACACGGCACACAACACTCCGATGCGATCCTGACCCGCGATATGCGCAACGCCCAGCGTTTTGTCAACGAAGTGGATTCGTCCGCTGTTTACGTTAACGCCTCTACGCGTTTTACCGACGGCGGCCAGTTTGGTCTGGGGGCGGAAGTCGCGGTAAGCACACAAAAACTTCACGCGCGTGGCCCAATGGGGCTGGAAGCACTGACCACTTACAAGTGGATCGGCATTGGTGATTACACCATTCGTGCGTAAATAAAAACGGGTGATGCAAAAGTAGCCATTTGATTCACAAGGCCATTGACGCATCGCCCGGTTAGTTTTAACCTTGTCCACCGTGATTCACGTTCGTGAACATGTCCTTTCAGGGCCGATATAGCTCAGTTGGTAGAGCAGCGCATTCGTAATGCGAAGGTCGTAGGTTCGACTCCTATTATCGGCACCATTAAAATCAATAAGTTACACATCATTAGTACCTTCCTTATTTTTTGACTGGGACAAATTTGGGACCGATGGGTTCAGGATCGAGTCTATTTGCCGTGCGTGTTCGGTAAGGTGATTAGGTGCAAGGTGAGCATATCGACGAACCATTTCGATAGACTCCCAGCCTCCCATTTCCTGTAACACTGACAATGGGACTCCGGCTTGAACCAGCCAACTTGCCCAGGTGTGTCTCAAGTCGTGAAATCTGAAATCATCAATACCAGCCCGTCTCAGCGCCGCTTTCCAGGCTGTGTTTGCGTCATACCGCATCTTCCTTACTGTTGGCGCTTTCGTTCCGTCTGGTTTGGTACAGCTTTCCTTGTACACAAATACCCAACGGTGATGATTCCCGATTTGTTTTTTCAATACGCGACATGCAGTATCATTCAGCGCAACGCCAATTGCGCGGTTTGATTTACTCTCTTCCGGGTTTATCCATGCCACCCGGCGCTGCATATCTATTTGTTGCCATTCAAGGTTGATGATGTTCGAGCGTCTTAAGCCTGTTGCCAGTGCAAATTCAACAACAGACTTTAATGGCTCCGGACATTCATCAATCAGCCTTTGTGCTTCATGGGGCTCCAGCCAGCGGATCCGTTTATTCTTTGGTTGAGGCACTTTAATAATTGGTGCCTTATCCAGCATTTTCCATTCACGCTCTGCGGCTCTTAGTAGGGCCTTTATAAATGAAAGATGCGTAGCCTTCGTTGCAACGGACGCTGGTTTTGGCGTGTATTCTGGAACAGGTTTCCCTTTTTTTCTGCATGCTTCTGCCCTGAGTTTCCAGTTTTCCTCATGACGCCGGTTCGTCATTTTCTGCATTGCTGAATAAATTTTTGATTCAGTAATGTCTCTTAGTTGCATTCCTGCGAAATGTTGAAGCCAGAATCCGATCCGGCTTTTGTCATCGTCCAGTGATTTTTTATGTGCTTTCTCTTCAAGCCACCTGACACACGCTTCCTCGAACGTTATATCAGGTATTTCACCAAGTTTGCTGACCCGCCATGCTTCAGCCTTTAGCTTGTCATGGAGTTCTGTCGCCTGCCTTTTGTCCTTTGTTCCAAGAGACTGTTTAAATCTTTTACCGTTCGGCAATGTGAAACTGGCGTACCATATTTCACCTCTGCGGAAGAGTGACATTTTCTTTCCTCTGTTATGCCATCACCCGCGCTCACCTGGACAGTATGCAGCGGAGACTGAAGAGCCGCAATGCAGGCTTGTCGTGTTGTGAGGTAAGGAGATTTATTCTTAGTGGGATCTTTGCGTGTTGCCTGAAGACGCCCTGTGCGTATCCAGTTAATGGCAGTCGGTCTGGATATCTTGAGAAAATGACAGGCCTCATCGAGTGTGAGGCTGTATGGCTCCATTATTTCACCTCTTGCTGTGACATTGTTGAAAAATGGATACCAGCTCGTTGCTGCCAGACGATCCAACCGAGAGTCATATCCCATGCCATGTATTCGTTATCGCCGTTTTTTGCTCTCCGACGATCTACTAAGTCACCGAAACGCTTTTCCATGAATAATTCATAAGCTTCGCGTTCATCTGGTTCTACTTCCAGAGATAGGAGTGCGATTTCATAAGCACGGCGCTCAATATCGTCTCGCACGTCAAGGCTGCTGATACGCTCTTTAATTTCTTTAATCAGTTCTTTGTCGGTAAAAGTGGTCATTATGCTCCAGCCTCCGGTGCTTTTGGCATTACTGCCCAGTGAGTGATATTGACGTTTTCAAGGTCCCCGACCTGAAATGTCCACTGCCATTCTCCGGTTTCTTTTTGTCCCCAGGTGTACCAGAGAGAACGCCAGCCAATTAGCCAGCCTTCTCCGTTAGCATCGAATAACAAAACACTTTCATTTGCTGGTGGCAGTTCAGTTGACACTGGTATTACTTTGTTTTCCTGTGCTGCACATTTAGCTTCAAGCGCATCGAATTTACGCACCAGGTATTCAGCATCTGTTTCATTTACTTTCAGATCTCGCGGTACACATCTCCCACGAAGAAACCCTTCCATTTCGAAAACATTCATGCGCATTTGCGTAACTCCGATAACTCGTTAAAGCGTTCCATAAACATCCCGTAGGCATGGCCCGGTGCCAGTGGAATCACGTTGAACATCTCTGTTGCCGGGATACCTTCCAGTACAGGCCAGAAAGAGCCATCATCAAGCCCGAGATCGCGGCGTTCGGTTGCCAGCATGATGAGATCGGCATATTTCACGGGCGTACTCATAACTGGGGGTAACCCGTATTTCTCACGGATTACGGCGTCTATTTTTTCTTCCATTTGTTTATAGTCAGGAAGAAGGCGTTTCAGTGGTGCGGGAATGTCCTGGCAATACGCTTCTGTTGCATCATGCATTAACGCTTCAAAAGCAAATTCCTGCGGCACCAGCTGGCTGCAAAGAACCGCATGTTGGGCGACGCTGTAGAAGTGCGAAAGATGACCGGCAAAGCGACAGATATTTGAAAGGGAAACCGCGATATCGTTAATATCGATGTCGTCTTTATTTATCCTGTCATAATAAAAATGCTTCCCGGAAAAAGTTTTAATAAATGACATTTTGTTCTCCACGTATATGCGCTGCACCGCGCTGAATTCTGGTAAAAAGAATCCCTCACCATCCGGCGATTATTGAGTAAATTACGTTTCCATAAATGCCCCCGCAGGGGCATTTGCAGTAATGAAATCAGGCGGTGAAAGTACCAATAAAGGTTTCTACTTTGCTGTCCTTGAATTTCTCAACAAGCAGATCACGAAATTCGTTAGCCATTTCTTCCTGCACCGCCTCCAGCTGAATAATGCGCAGAACCAGTACAGGACGATCGCCAGTGATAATACTAAGGCGTAATTTAAACGGACGTTCTTTCAGACCTTCAAACGGAACGCATTTAAATTCAAATGCCACTGGCATAATGTCTTTGGTCTTCGCTTCGACAGACTCCATCAGGGAGCGTTTGCCGCTGAAGTCATTATCTTCAAAATCAGCGGTCTGGTTTGCTTCAATCGTGATTTTACGGACAGCCGCAGCCGCTTTTGTTGCCTGAATAGCGTCACCATTAGCATCAAAGCCCACAAGATAGTCGGCCCAGTCTTCAATCCATTCTGCCAGTGACTTCTGGGAGTTACGCTCGCCGTTAACAGACAACAGAGCAGAGAACGGTGCTGTCTTTTTCAGTTTGAGTGTGGCGGTGTTATCTGCGTGACCTGGTTCATCAATAGTACCCAGGTTAAGCACACTGACGGCACGCATATTATCAGCATCGATAAAGCAGCGGGTGCCTTCATCTGCAAGATCTTTAGAATAACGGGTAAAGTCATCGATGCTGGCAGTGGAAAGCGCACCACGGAAACGGAAGCGATTTAAATTAAATTTTTCCAGATCATGAATGCGGAAATTCTCAGGCAATGCCACAGCATCGGCACCAATCTTACTGATAATTTCATTAACACCCTGAGCAGAAATAAGGGCATGGATTTGATTAATTGCGGTTGCGTCTAAGTTCTGAGACATAATAAGTCCTCACTATATAAAGATATTCAGTGATGAGATAAATAATCAGTTAATTAAAAACGATATTAACGACCTGCTGCGCGGAGTTTTCCGTCAGGTTCACCGGCAAGAGTCAGTAACTGTCCCTGGTCTTCCTGCAGAATAGTCAGGCGACCACCGCGATTGACATACATCGGCGTTTCGGTGGTGTCTTCTTCGGAAATTTTCCCGCGGTTAGTCGGGCGAACATATGAGAGTTTGTGTTTGATTTTCACACGGTTCTCATCAAATGGTTCGATTTCCAGGTTGAGTGAGACCTTACCTTTGGTTTTCGTGTTCATCACACCGGAAGCGACTTCACTGAGAACTGCGCCGATTTTGGTTTCAAATACGCCGCCGTCCAGCTCCCCGATAAATGCCTGCACATCAGTACTGCGTTCGCTAGCCATTTTGCTGCTCCTCATCATATCGACCCTGCAAGGCCGATTAGTTTCTCCACAAAACAGAGAAGAACACCTGCGGTGGCAGCCGCCCGGATGGATTGGGTTATGAGCCCGTCGTCCGGTGATGCTCTTCTCTGTTTTGTAAAAAGGACGGTACCAGCCGGAAGCAAGGGTACAAGCTGGTACCGCCAGGACTACACACAGCATAAAGTTGTGGTGCCGGGTGCCTCCCGGTGCCTGGCGAAGGTTGCACACCAGGCGGGTGGGTATCCACAGAAGGTCGACTGTCAGCCTCAACCTTAACCCGCGTGCGCTGAGCCGCATTCACCACAACGCTAAGGATTCTCTTTGGTTGAAAATACTTAGCTGTTATGTGCCTGTCTTTTCACCACTTCAGGCTCGGTGGTATCCTTTTAAGCCCGTATACATAAAAGGAAAATCAAATGACTTTTGATGAAAAAGAACTTGATAATGCAATTAATAAAATCATCGTAACGTCGCTCTTTTCCTGTCTCAGCGACACTCAGCAGAAACAGTTCTACGAATCGGCTTTCAACATGATCGAGCGTTGTTGTTTCTGCGATGCCGACGAGTTACCTGAAAAAATCAGGAAACAGTTGGCTGATGCTCTTCGAGTGCGACTTTCTGACCAATTTTCTGAAATGTGCTCTCCGAATTTGGACAAATAGAAAAAGGCCATTTCCATTCAGGGTCTGATGGAAATACTTCAGCCTGTTCCAAAGCACGGCGTAAAGAGAACACAACTCCAGCCATAATCTGATGTTTCCCATTGGTCCAGCTATCGCCGCTCTGATCTACAGGGGCGGCTATGTCGTATGACCAAACGACTTCACAGTTATTGTTTAAAATCTGGACTTTCATTTCATACACCTGCTTTAACATGAGTGCCTAGTGGCACAACATGACTCAACGAATCATCCTGGACTTCATATGCCCCAGGCGGCTACTTCGTGGGCGTCCTGCCTGTTCGTTTTTGACATTTACTGACTGCTTACGACACATGCACCGTGTTGCAACCAGATTTTGTTGTAATCCTGTAGTTGGTCTGGAACAAAAGATAAAATTAAATTGCGATATATGCAAGTGGTATTTGCGTGATATGCAAATTGATAGGTAATAAAAAGCCACCTTTCGGTGGCCGATGGAAGGATATTGAGGTTAATTATGTCTCTTAAGGGTTTGCGACTGACTGATTAAGACCTTTCCAAAGACCATGAATCGGTGTTCGTTTTCGCTAGTAATTCCCCATTCACGGTAAATCTGGTTATCAGAAATCACCAGCAGTTTGTCAGGAATCATTTGAAGTCTTTTAACGTATATTTTGTCATCAAAACCAAAGACATATATACCATCACCATCAAACTGATTGATGCTGACATCAACGAAGATGAGATCTCCTGGCTCAATGGTTGGACACATACTGTCCCCACGAACGTTGATAACTTTGATGTGATTGGCTGGTCGTCCGCCGAACATTGATACAGCATTATCAGTTCTGTATTCGATGGCATGAATCACATCAATGACATCACCGCCCTGGATAAGGCCATTTCCCGCACTGGCACTGATATCCAGCATTTCAATACGGAACACATCCTTCACCTGCGCAACATCCTCATCATTACTGTTTTTATATACAGTATTACTTTTGTGGGCAGAGGTAAAGAGATCAGCAATATCAACACCTAAGCTCTTGGCAATATTACTCAGTGTTTGTTCGGTAAATTGTTTTTGCTTACCCGTTTCTAAGCGCGAGATGTTCGCCGCATCTACTCCTATTGCTTCAGCGAGATCGGCGATTTTCATGTTCTTCGCTTGGCGAAGTTGTCTGACTCGGTTTCCTATGTTCATGCGTTTATTACATTTCTTTATTGCGTGATAAGCAAATCAACTTGCGCAAAATAATTGCGTGAAATAACATGCATAACGCGCAATATTTGGAGGGCGTATGCAATCACCATTACGAAATGTGCGTAAGGCGCATGGTTTCACTTTGCAGCATGTTGCTGCAGGTGTTCAAGTCAATCCAGCGACGTTGAGTCGTATTGAGAGGCTGGAGCAGATTCCATCTATCGAGCTTGCAGAACGTTTAGCCAATTTTTTTAAGGGTGAAGTCAGCGAAATGCAGATTCTTTATCCGGCACGTTTTCAATCTAGCCAAAACCAGAATGGGTTTAAACCACAGGAACAGGAGGTGAACCGTGGGTAAGCATCACTGGAAAGTAGAAAAACAGCCTGAGTGGTACGTGAAAGCTGTCAGAAAAACTATCGCAGCGTTGCCGGGGGGGTACGCTGAAGCTGCTGACTGGCTGGATGTAACAGAGCACGCATTATTTAACCGCCTTCGTGCCGATGGCGATCAGATTTTCCCGCTGGGATGGGCAATGATTTTGCAACGTGCTGGTGGAACTCACTTCATTGCTGACGCTGTGGCGCAGTCTGCAAATGGCGTCTTTGTGTCTCTTCCTGATGTCGAGGATGTGGACAACGCCGATATCAACCAACGCCTGCTGGAAGTCATTGAACAGATCGGCAGTTATTCAAAACAGATTCGTTCAGCAATTGAAGACGGTGTAGTGGAACCGCATGAGAAGACAGCAATTAACGATGAGCTGTACCTCTCAATTTCGAAGCTGCAGGAGCATGCAGCTCTGGTCTACAAAATCTTTTGCGTTTCAGAAAGTAGTGACGCCCGCGAGTGTGCAGCTCCGGGCGCCGTGGCGTGTCGTGACTGTGGAGAAACTAACGCATGAACAGTTTAACAACACACTACCGTCGCTCGCAACTGATTGCGCTTCCTGTACCGGGTGGAAAAGCGAAGGTGGAGTATTGCTATGCAGTAAATGTACCAGGTGACAGGGAAATTGTAACCCACAGCTTTGCAGAGTGGGCTGTGGGTGATTTCAACCGGCAGAAGGAGACAGTCCTTTGCGACAAGTTAACCGCTGGTTCAAAGATCACTACGGAGTGCCCGTCAGAGTCATTCGTTGGGAGCCGGAAACACAACGTGTTATCTACCTCCGCGAAGGCTATGAGCATGAGTGCTTCAGCCCGCTCGAACAGTTTCGTCGTAAATTCAGGGAAATAGAGGTCGGTCATGAGCACTAAATTAACCGGCTATGTATGGGATGGTTGCGCTGCATCAGGCATGAAATTATCCAGCGTGGCAATTATGGCCCGCCTGGCTGATTTCAGTAATGACGAAGGTGTGTGCTGGCCATCAATTGAAACCATTGCCCGCCAGATTGGCGCGGGAATGAGTACCGTCAGAACGGCTATCGCACGGCTGGAAGCAGAAGGCTGGTTAACGCGTAAGGCGCGTCGGCAGGGTAACCGCAATGCGTCGAATGTTTATCAGCTTAACGTTGCGAAGCTTCAGGCAGCGGCATTTTCTCAACTGTCAGATTCTGACCCGTCAAAATCTGACGCATCAAAATCTGACCCGTCAAAATTTGATGCGTCGAAATCTGGCAAAAAAGCGGGTTTTCACCCGTCAGAATCTGGCGGGGATCCGTCAGTAAAATCAAAACATGATCCGTCAGATAAAAAAACTTCTCGTCCGGACGCTTCGCAACCGGACACGCAGACGGCTGAACAGGAGTTTTTAACTCGCCATCCTGATGCGGTTGTATTCAGCCCTAAAAAGCGCCAGTGGGGAACGCAGGATGATTTGACCTGCGCACAGTGGCTCTGGAAAAAAATCATCGCCCTGTACGAGCAGGCCGCCGAATGTGACGGCGAGGTGGTTCGTCCCAAAGAACCGAACTGGACAGCCTGGGCAAACGAAATTCGCCTGATGTGTGTGCAGGATGGTCGTACTCACAAACAAATCTGCGAGATGTACAGCCGCGTCAGCCGCGATCCGTTCTGGTGCCGTAACGTGCTCAGCCCGTCGAAGTTGCGGGAAAAATGGGATGAGCTTTCCCTGCGCTTATCGCCGTCCGTCAGCACGTACACCGAAAAACGTGAAGACCCGTACTTCAAAGCCAGTTACGACAACGTGGACTACAGCCAGATCCCAGCAGGATTCAGGGGGTGATCATGAGTCTGTTAAATGACGTTCAGAAATTCATTGAAGCCCATCCGGGGTGTACTTCCGGAGACATTGCGGATGCTTTTGCTGGTTACTCACGGCAGCGCGTTCTGCAGTCAGCAAGCAAGTTACGTCAGAGTGGGCGTGTGGCTCACCGTTGTGAAGGGGATACACGCAGACATTTCCCGCGCCTGACTGAGAGAGCGCAGGAGCCGGAACCACAACCAGTTCGTGAAACCAGACCTGTGCGCAATTTCTATGTCGGCACTAACGACCCCCGGGTGATTTTGTGCCTGACCCGCCAGGCTGAAGAACTGGAGTCCAGGGGCTTATTCCGTCGAGCTGCAACGGTGTGGATGGAGGCATTCCGTGAAAGCCACTCCCAGCCAGAACGAAACAATTTTCTGGCGCATCGAGAGTGGTGCTTACGGAAAAGCAGCAAGCGCGCTGCATCGGGTGAAGAGTGGTATCTGTCAGGGAATTACGTGGGGGCTTAATGAGTAATAAATATTGCCAGGCGCTGGTGGAGCTGCGGAACAAACCAGCCCATGAACTGAAGGAAGTGGGCGATCAGTGGCGCACGCCGGACAACATTTTCTGGGGAATTAACACCCTGTTTGGCCCGTTTGTTCTGGATCTGTTCACTGATGGTGATAACGCCAAATGTGCCGCTTATTACACTGCGGAAGACAACGCGCTGGCGCATGACTGGTCTGAACGTCTTGCGGAGCTTAAAGGTGCTGCCTTTGGTAATCCCCCGTACAGCCGCGCCAGTCAGCATGAGGGGCAATACATCACCGGCATGCGTTACATCATGAAACATGCCAGTGCTATGCGTGATAAAGGCGGGCGCTATGTTTTCCTGATCA
This sequence comes from Escherichia sp. E4930, assembly GCF_005845405.1. Classification (NCBI taxonomy): domain Bacteria; kingdom Pseudomonadati; phylum Pseudomonadota; class Gammaproteobacteria; order Enterobacterales; family Enterobacteriaceae; genus Escherichia; species Escherichia sp. E4930. Next base: position 578,589 of record NZ_VCDZ01000003.1, read on the forward strand.
AAGCTGCCACCAGCGAAGTTTGGTGGCCGGAAGATGCAGACCATATTGCTTTTATTCGCGGGCGTATTGGTTTTGAACTGCCAGCCTGGTTTATCCCGAAGGATGAGAAGCAGGTGCCGACAGGAGCTTTCTTCGCTGGTGCTATTGCTGTTTTCGACAAGACCTGGAAGGGACCGGCAATCAGCTACATCGGGCGCGATGAACTTGAGGCATGTGGTGAGGCCTTTCTGGCGCAGGTTCGCCAGCAGGCAGAAAAACTGGTCAGGGAGATGGTGGCATGACGACGTTAACTCAATGCCAGCAGCAGGTGCTGGATATGCTGATTTCTTATCAGAAAGAACGTGGCTTCCCGCCAACCAATCAGGAGGTGGCAACCATGCTGGGATACCGTTCAGTGAATGCAGCGGTAGAACATCTTCGCGCACTGGAGAAAAAAGGCGTCATCACGATAAAGCGTGGCGTGGCCCGGGGCATCACGCTTCATACCGCGGTGAAGGACGACGACAGCGAGGCGGTCGGGATTATCCGCTCACTGCTTGTCGGTGAGGAAAACGCCAGGCTGCGTGCAGCCCACTGGTTACATGAGAGGGGCCTGAAAGTATGAAGCTGATCCTGCCTTTCCCGCCCAGCGTGAACACGTACTGGCGACACCCCAACAAAGGGGCGTTTGCAGGTAAGAGCCTGATAAGCGCGGCGGGGCGCAAATTCCAGAGCGCGGCGTGTGCAGCAATAGTTGAGCAGTTACGTCGTCTGCCAAAACCAACGTCGGCACCTGCTTCAGTGGAGATCGTGTTGTTTCCTCCGGATAACCGGATCCGCGATCTGGACAACTATAACAAGGCGCTGTTTGACGCTCTGACCCACGCGGGTGTGTGGGAAGACGACAGTCAGGTGAAAAGAATGCTGGTGGAGTGGGGACCGGTTATCCCGGAAGGGAAGGTCGAGATCACTATAAGTAAGTACGAGAAAACGGCGGGTGCAGCCGCCTGATTAAGAGGAGAAACGAAGTATGAATAATCTGATGGTCATTGATGGTATTGAAGTTCGTCGTGATGCTTATGGTCGTTACAGCCTGAACGATCTGCACAGGGCTGCCGGTTCTCTGGATAAGCATAAGCCTGCATTCTGGCTCCGCAATGAGCAAACTGAACGTTTAATAAGCGAGTTGCAGATTTGCAACTCGGTCAATATAGAGCCAGTTAACGTTATTCGTGGCGGAAATAACCAGGGGACGTATGTCTGCAAAGAACTGGTGTATGCCTATGCAATGTGGATCAGCCCGTCATTCCATCTGAAGGTGATCCGTACTTTCGACATGGTAACCAGCGCACCTGAAAAATTATCCGGACAGGCTGCTGACAAGATGCAGGCTGGCGTGATTCTGCTGGACTTTATGCGCCGGGAATTAAACCTGTCTAACTCATCAGTGCTTGGTGCCTGTCAGAAACTCCAGGAGGCTGTTGGCTTACCGAATCTGGCACCGCGCTATGCCATTGATGCTCCTGCTGACGCGCCTGATGGCTCAAGTCGCCCCACGCTGTCGCTGAGTGCACTGCTGAAACAGTATGGTATCCGCCTGACGGCTAATCAGGCATATCACCAGATGGTGAAGCTGGGGATCGTCGAGCAGCGCGAACGATACAGCCGTACCGCGATTAACAACATCAAAAAATTCTGGTCGCTGACAGCGAAAGGCTGCATGTTCGGCAAGAACATCACCAGTCCCGCAAATCCGCGCGAGACGCAGCCGCATTTCTTCGAATCCCGATTCCCTGAGCTGTTAAAGCTGCTCGATACCGTTCATTGAGGTGACCGTGAGAGCACTACTGACTCCTGAAATTGCCCCGCGTATGGGGATCGTATTGTTCAGGCCAGGTTCAGAGCTGATGCCCCTGTTTATGCAGGGGCGTGTCCTGCTGGAGCCTGAGCCGGAACGTTATTCATCTTTCGCCAGTGGTGCCGTTCCGGCGGCATCACAACCGCTGGTGGATGATCCTGCCGTTCGGGCCGTGTTCCGCAATGAGGCAGTGATCCGTCGTGCTGGTGGCGTGGAATGTCTTGAAAGCTGGTTACTTCGTGAAAAGGGCTGTCAGTGGCCTCATTCCGACTGGCACAGCGAGAACATTACCACAATGCGACACGCTCCGGGCGCAATCCGTCTGTGCTGGCACTGCGATAACCAGCTGCGCGATCAGTTCACGGAACGGCTGGAATCAATGGCAACGGATAACTGTGCCCGCTGGGTGTTGTCTGTTGTGCGTCGGGATCTCGGTTTTGATGACAGTCACGTTGTGACAATGCCGGAACTGTGCTGGTGGCTGATTCGTAATGATCTGGCGGATGCCTTACCGGAAAGTGCAGCCCGTAAGGCACTGAGATTACCGAAGCCTGTTGTGCCGTCTGTCACCCGGGAAAGTGACCTTGTGCCTTCGGTTCCTGCCACCAGCATCATCCAGGATAAGGCGAAAAAGATGCTGGCGCTGAAAGTGGATCCGGAGTCGCCGGAGTCTTTTATGTTACGCCCCAAACGTCGCCGCTGGGTTAATGAAAAGTACACGCGCTGGGTTAAGACGCAGCCGTGCGCATGTTGTGGAAAGCCTGCTGATGATGCCCACCACCTGATAGGTCACGGTCAGGGTGGAATGGGTACAAAAGCGCATGACCTTTTTGTGTTGCCTTTGTGCAGAAAGCATCACGACGAGCTGCATGCGGATACCGTGGTATTTGAAGAGAAGTATGGCTCCCAGTTGGAGCTGATATTTCGTTTTATTGATCGTGCGCTGGCAATTGGCGTGCTGGCCTGATTTGGTGGAGAAAGTTGATGCGTGATATGTATGAAGTATTGGACCGCTGGGGAGCATGGGCTGCAGCAGAAAATAGTGGTGTGGACTGGCAGCCGATAGCGGCTGGTTTCAAGGGACTTTTACCACACGGTAAAAAGTCACGTCTCCAGTGTGATGATGATGAAGGCATCATGATAGATAGTTGTGTGGCTAGGTTGCGTAAATATAAGCCGGAAGAGTATGAGCTGATAATTGCTCACTTTGTTATCGGTATCTCATTACGCACTATTGCGAAGAAGAGAAAATGCTCTGATGGGACTATAAGAAAAAAGTTGCAAGCTGCATTGGGATTTATTGATGCAGTTATATATATAATACATGGGTAATTTATTAGACGGCCATATTGGCCGTCAGCTAAATAAATATGTAATAGCATAAGGCGTAAGTAAAAAGTAGAATCTAAATGTAAGATATAAGCCACATAAAACTATAATTCCTAATGAGGCAAAAACAACTTTCTGAACAAGCAATCTTGTGGTTAAACTATCAAATGTATCCTTTATATCTTCGTAAATAGCCTTGAAGTTATATTCTGCTTGTTGTTTTTTATGATTTAACTCATCATTTATTGCTGTTAAAGTTTGCCATTGATTAAATAGAACAAATAGAATCATAATAGTGAAGAACAATGCACCCAACACTACAGCTGTGTTTATTAATGCTTGACTATCCCAACCATTAGCCTGCTTCATTTGAGTCGCAACGATAATTGTTGCGACGGGGATACCTAATATCTGATTTTGTATGTCACTGAATACTTTATGTATTTTCCCCATCTCTTCTATTTTGGCTACTCGTAACTGATCCAGTATTTTCTCGTAAGAAAAACCAGAAACGAATACTTTGTATCCTTTTTGATAACTTTCATAAAGTTGTCCTAAATCCCTTAACATGAAGGAAAAAGAGGTTTCTTTAGTTTTAGATTCACATGATGATTTTATACTACTTGCTAAAATAGTAAGTTTTTGATCTTTATGCGTATCTTCTGCAAAGTTTGCGATCAAATTATGAATCAGATCTCCATTAACATTCATAAGATCATCGCTAGAATAATTTACTGGAATTTTTAGTACGTTGGATTCGACGAATACCAATTCAAAATTTGTTTCATCTAAATAAGCAGAACAATCTTTGAATAAAGTAATTAAGCTCAAAACATCTCTGTACTTGGATATAATAGCAGGCGACTTTTTATCCCTGTTGTGATAATTAAGTTCGATTATAAAGAAGTTACTGGCTTCCTTTATCCTATTTTTAGGATTTTTTAAATACTCATTAAAAGAGAAATGTAGCTGCCCCAATCGTAATTTGGGGGGGGTTATATGTAAGGTTATAGTTTGGCCTAACTTAATGTTGCCAGATTCAAGGGTGATGCCAAAATCATGGGGATTCTCTGTGATATCGTTGATGATGTCACAGAGCTCCTCGTTTGAAAGAATGAGTGATGCTTCAGATAGGGTACCTGCAAATGTAGCGGCCTTGTAAATAGTCACTAAGTCTTTGAAGGTTCTCTGATTGTTACTGCTCATCCTCTTCACCTAATTCTGATAAGATCTCTGATCTTAGCGTATCCGGAATCTCGGTAAGTATCAATTTATCGTTTTCTGAATCATAAAGAACGCTGCCATCATGCAAGGCCGCACGCTCGAATTTCAGAGACCAATGTTTGGACTTTCCTTTGAAACTAACAAGCCCACGTATAACGTTGCCATCAGGCACGAACCCATCAGAGAACTCCAGATCGTCATTGGTTAACTTTTCAACTAACAACTCAGGAGCAGTTGGCCATATCTCGTTTGCAAAAATTTGAGTGTCGAAAGTTTCACCAGAACGATTTAAATTTTTTAATTTTTCATGAGCCTTATTTAGGAACTCTTCACGTGCCTCTGGTTCAAAACCTCTTTCAGTAGCAAATTCTAAAAGTGCATTCCGTAATTTTGTTGTTTCTTGTTTGGCAATTAGAATATCGTTGCAACCTAAAAACTTTTTGAAATAACCTGCTACTGAATTTTGCCCCTTTAGAAAGCTAATATATCTCTCTTTGCCATTCTGGCGCCCAGTTAAGTCAATTCGTCCCGCTACTCGAAGTTTAGCAATGTCTAGATATTCACTTTCTTGAATTTCAAAATCGTGGACTGAAGAGCCAACTGCTGATGTTAGGATTGCAACCATCAAATAATGATTTCCATTTACCTCATTATGGGCAATTATTACATAACCACCAGTAGACATTGATTCATCATCGGCTCTGGCTTTTAAATGATTGATCATTCGGATACTAGTATCATAAAAACTATGTGTTTTATTTACGAAATAATCATCAACGATATTACCCATAGGGTAACTATCGCGGTCATCTTCAAATTTCCCATATCCTTTACCTGCTCTCCCAGAGTACCTTTCAGTAAGTGCGTTAGAGAGGTCTTTTGATGCTTGCTGAACAGGTTTTTCTGAAGGACAAGGAATAATGGTGGCTAACCCCTGTTGTTCCTTGTTCATAATGTGAACAATAAACTTATGAGTGATATTAGTGGGGGTCGCTGATGCAGTCATAACAACATCCTTTTAATGGTTTTGAACAATTGGTGTTGATAATACTTCAAAAAATACTAATGCGTACGCAAAAAATACGGTACTCTGTTAAGAGTGGTTACTTCGCCACACAGCTTAAACCCGCCGTCGAGCGGGTTTTGTCGTTTCTGGGCTTTGGTATTCGTTGGGCTTGGTCTATCTAGCTCTTATCCATTGGCTCGGCTTCTTTTACGTTTCCGCTTCTGATTTGCGGTTCGTGGTACTCCCTCAATTTGCACCTCTTGTATCGGCGAGGTGAGAGATAACTACAAATGCCTCATAACCCAAATACTTGGCTGGAGTTGGTCCAGAGCTGGTGGCGTGGAGACACACCGCTGGGCGCAGTGATTATGTCGATTGTTATGGCTGGTTTGCGCATTGCCTATTTTGGCGGTGGTGGTGGCTGGAAGCGAAAAACACTCGAAATTCTACTCTGTGGCGCTCTGACGCTGACTTTTGCATCCGCTCTTGAGTATGTCGGATGGCCTAAATCGCTTTCTGTTGCCATTGGTGGTGGGGTGGGGCTGATCGGTGTCGATGCTATTCGTGGGGCTGCAATGAGAGTAATCGGTAATAAGTTTGGTGGCTCTAAGGAGTAATTTATGCAGGTACTAAATTCCCAGCGTAAAGCTTTCCTCGATATGGTGGCATGGTCAGAAGGAACGGATAACGGGCGACAACCGACACGTAACCACGGTTATGATGTTATTGTTGGTGGCGAACTGTTCACTGATTACTCCGATCACCCTCGCAAACTTGTCACGCTAAACCCAAAACTCAAATCAACAGCCGCCGGACGTTACCAGCTTCTTTCCCGTTGGTGGGATGCCTACCGTAAGCAGCTTGGCCTGAAAGACTTCTCTCCAAAAAGCCAGGACGCTGTGGCATTGCAGCAGATTAAGGAGCGTGGCGCTTTACCGATGATTGATCGCGGTGATATTCGTCAGGCTATCGACCGTTGCAGCAATATCTGGGCTTCACTGCCGGGCGCTGGTTATGGCCAGTTCGAGCATAAGGCTGACAGCCTGATTGCAAAATTCAAAGAGGCTGGCGGAACGGTCAGAGAGATTAAGGTATGAGCAGAGTCACCGCGATTATCTCCGCTCTGATTATCTGCATCATCGTCTGCCTGTCATGGGCTGTTAATCATTACCGTGATAACGCCATCGCCTACAAAGAGCAGCGCGATAAAGCCACATCCATCATCGCTGACATGCAGAAGCGTCAACGTGATGTAGCAGAACTCGACGCCAGATATACAAAGGAGCTTGCTGATGCTAACGCGACTATCGAAAGTCTCCGTGCTGATGTTTCTGCTGGGCGTAAGCGCCTGCAAGTCGCCGCCACCTGTGCAAAGTCAACGACCGGAGCCAGCAGCATGGGCGATGGAGAAAGCCCAGGACTTACAGCAGATGCTGAACTCAATTATTACCGTCTCCGAAGTGGAATCGACAGGATAACCGCGCAGGTTAACTACCTGCAGGAATACATCAGGACGCAATGCCTTCGATGATAGCGATAATTTTACTCATCATCCTTCACATCTGGCTCTGTAGACAGGGTGGTGCTTACTTCTGGAGCGAATCCAGATTAAACATCTCATTGCTGATGCTTGATATTGAGCATCTGGCGCGCGGTAAGGGCTGTGTTGAGATAAGTGCCAGTTCATTACAAAGCTATATCTAATGGAACCTGAAATAATTTGTCATTGTCATGACAAGAAAATTCATTAATGATGAGCTCTCATTATACGGGAGGTAGATATGGCATTTCGTTATTTTGAACTTACCGAAAATATTCCTTTTGAGGATGCAAGAGAGCTTCACGTACAGTTCAAACACCACTTAGAATATGTTGTAAAGGCGTTATTTATGCCAGGAACACATGAAAAGCATTTAATTGTTGAAGGCCGGGATGACGAATCGATAACACAGATATTTGGTGGGCATGATGAAAAGTTTATGCATCTTTATCATATCGATGAATATGAAAAACGTGAAGACTTAATCTAACCTCCTACGACTGTTTTTATTGCCATCATAAAAGCCATTCCTTGCAGAGTGGCTTTGATAATGGATATCCCAACAAGCGGATAAGACAATAAATATACCCACCAGGGGATAAACAATGTCTAAAATCACGGTTACACCTGCATAGCAGATCCGCTTAAACCTGCTGGCGAAACTGAACTATGACACCGCCGCTGCAGCAGACGCGATTAAGTTTGTTGGTGAGGATCCGTTGAAGTATCAAATCTTTGTGAACCAGTTAAGCTGGGTAACATCTGAAAGCGGGCTGGTAGCCAGAACGACGAAAGCTATCAAAGAGTCGGAAGACACACTACTGTGGTTTGAAGCTGAATCTGGTTCATAAGTGAATGAATGTGGTAATTTAATCCTCCGCAAAAAAAAGGGGATAAAAATGCCAAAGAATGTCATAGCTATTTTACCGGGTGACGCGTTTGATCATGTTGTTGTCCAGGACGACCTGGAGATTGTTACCTTCAGGGGTGACAAGGGCGGCGTGCTTACTATGCCTATCGAGGAGTACGAACTAGACGGGATAAGTTATAACGTCGCACGTTGTGACGGTATGGTCACTGACGAAAAAGTTGAGAAGGCTATCAGACACTTCACCAAGTAATAATCAGCTTCCGAACCAAGCCTCGCAATAGCGAGGCTTTTTAACGACAGAGGTATGACAGTGGTTCTTACAGCTAAGCAGTTTGAAGACCTTGCATCCTTCGCGAAGGAAGATAGCCAGCCTCAATACACCATCGCAACCGGAATAATCCCAGAATTCGAAGATGATTGTGAGTTTATCCCCGTTTATGCCGGGCTCATCGCTTATTTAGAGTTACTGAATCACGGTGTATTGCAACTCGACCACTAGCGACATTACGCCAAGTATTCATCAAGTGCCTAGTTTAATGTTAAATTATTCCCTCATTCATAAAAGGGAATGTTATGAAAATAGATCACGAGTATTTGAAAGGTCTTTTGGAAGCTTTCGAGGCGTCTGAAGAGCCGCATACTGATATAAAGCAGCTGCAGCTGGCTGGGTATGACTACAGCACCGATGAATTTTTATTCCATATGCGTTTATTGGCTGATCGTCAACTAATTGCTAGAACAGACGGCAAGTATGGGTTTGGTTTCTCTGAGGCTGCTGATGGAGGATCATGGTTCGTTATACCGTTACGATTAACTTCAAGCGGTCATGACTTCCTTGAAGCTCTCAGGAATAAAGAGGTTTGGAATTCTCTCAAGACCGGCTTTAAAGATGCAAGCATTGGAACATTAGTTGACGTTTCAAGGCGTTTGCTGGATGGTTATATTCAGAAAAAAATTGACGACTTAATTGGCTAATATTTTATATAACCATCAGCCCCGCAATCGCGGGGCTTTTTTTATTGCCATTATGATGGCAGATACATTGCTATGGCGTAACAGGATTTCAACTATGAACCCAACAGAAGCAGCTACATCACCGAAGGACGGATAATGCCACCACGCACACCAAAAGCCTGCAGTGTTCGCGGGTGCCGCCATACCACCACTGACCCGTCAGGTTATTGCGAAAGCCACAAAAGCGAAGGCTGGAAGCAATACAAGCCAGGACAATCCCGTCATCAGCGCGGCTACGGTTCGAAGTGGGATGTTATCCGCGCGCGTGTGCTGAAGCGTGACAAAGGTTTATGTCAGTTATGTCTGCGTGCCGGTGTGGTGCGTGAGGCGAAAACCGTTGACCACATCATCCCTAAAGCGCATGGCGGCACTGATGCCGACAGCAATCTGCAGAGCCTGTGCTGGCCGTGTCATAAGGCGAAGACGGCCCGTGAACGGTTGAAGTAAGAACCAGTTCCCACTGCCAGAGGGGAGGGGCGGGTCAAATCCCTGCGGCCTGACGTCTTCCGGACTGCCCGCCCCATCGTTTTTTTATACCCGCGAAAAATGAAATTTAACCAGGAGTGCCGCATATGGCTGGAACGGCGGGGCGTTCCGGGCGTCGCCCCAAGCCAACGGCGCGCAAGGCGCTGGCCGGAAACCCCGGCAAGCGAGCCCTGAATAAAGATGAACCTGTTTTTACGCCCATCAAAGGTGTTGAGCCACCGGAGTGGTTCGCTGAAGAAGATCTCCCTCTCGCCACGATCATGTGGCAACTGACAACTAAAGAACTCTGCGGTCAGGGCCTGCTGTGCGTGACTGACCTCGCGGTGCTTGAGCGGTGGTGCGTGGCCTATGAGTTCTGGCGACGTGCCGTGAAAAATATTGCCATACAGGGCAACACCATCACCGGTGCAATGGGCGGCAGGGTCAAAAATCCGGAGCTGACCGCCAAAAAAGAACAGGAGTCCGAGATGAGCAGCACGGGGGCAATGCTCGGACTCGACCCCAGCAGCCGCCAGCGTCTGATTGGCCTGGCGGGGCAGAAGAAAGCCACTAACCCGTTTCTGAAAATCATCGAGTCATGAGCCGGAAATCTTACCCCAACGTAAATGCTGCCAATCAGTATGCCCGGGATGTCGTGCGCGGAAAGATTGTGGCCTGCCAGTTTGTGATTCAGGCCTGCCAGCGCCATCTTGATGACCTGATGGCGGAAAAAAGTAAGTCGTTTCGTTACCGCTTCGACAAGGACCTGGCTGAACGGGCCGCCAAATTTATTCAGCTGTTGCCGCACACCAAGGGTGAGTGGGCATTTAAGAGGATGCCCATCACGCTGGAGCCGTGGCAGCTCTTTGTGATCTGCTGCGCGTTTGGCTGGGTCAATAAAGGCTCCCGGCTGCGCCGCTTCCGTGAGGTGTATACCGAAATCCCCCGTAAGAACGGCAAATCGGCAATCTCTGCCGGTGTCGCCCTGTATTGTTTTGCCTGTGATAACGAGTTCGGCGCGGAAGTGTATTCCGGTGCCACGACGGAGAAACAGGCATGGGAAGTCTTTCGTCCGGCAAGACTGATGTGTAAACGCACACCCATGCTGACGGAAGCGTTCGGGATTGAGGTTAACGCCTCAAACATGAACCGTCCGGAGGATGGTGCGCGTTTTGAACCGCTGATCGGTAACCCCGGTGATGGTTCATCACCCCACTGTGCGGTGGTGGATGAATATCACGAGCACGCCACAGATGCGCTTTACACCACGATGCTTACCGGGATGGGGGCGCGACGTCAGCCACTGATGTGGGCTATCACTACCGCCGGGTACAACATTGAGGGGCCGTGCTACGACAAACGGCGGGAAGTCATCGAGATGCTCAACGGCTCGGTGCCTAACGATGAACTGTTCGGGATCATCTATACCGTTGATGAAGGTGACGACTGGACCGACCCGCAGGTGCTGGAAAAAGCCAATCCAAATATTGGCGTGTCGGTTTATCGCGAATTTTTGTTAAGTCAGCAGCAGCGTGCGAAAAATAACGCCCGTCTGGCAAACGTCTTTAAAACAAAACACCTCAATATCTGGGTGTCGGCGCGTTCGGCGTATTTCAACCTGGTAAGCTGGCAGAGCTGCGAGGATAAATCACTGACCCTTGAGCAGTTCGAGGGGCAGCCGTGCATTCTGGCCTTTGACCTGGCGCGTAAGCTGGATATGAACAGCATGGCGCGACTTTATACCCGCGAGATTGACGGTAAAACGCATTACTACAGTGTGGCCCCGCGTTTCTGGGTACCGTATGACACGGTGTACAGCGTCGAGAAAAATGAAGATCGACGGACAGCCGAACGCTTTCAGAAATGGGTGGAAATGGGCGTCCTGACCGTTACCGATGGTGCAGAGGTGGATTATCGCTACCTCCTCGAGGAGGCCAAAGCGGCGAACAAAATCAGCCCGGTCAGTGAGTCACCCATCGACCCCTTCGGGGCGACCGGGTTGTCACATGACCTTGCTGATGAAGACCTGAACCCCATCACTATCATTCAGAACTACACCAACATGTCCGACCCGATGAAAGAGCTGGAAGCGGCAATTGAATCGGGGCGCTTTCATCATGACGGCAATCCCATCATGACCTGGTGTATCGGCAACGTGGTCGGCAAAACCATTCCGGGTAACGATGATGTGGTGAAACCCGTCAAAGAGCAGGCGGAAAACAAAATCGATGGTGCAGTTGCGCTGATTATGGCGGTTGGCAGAGCCATGCTGTACGAGAAAGAAGACACGCTGTCTGACCACATTGAGTCCTATGGGATCCGCTCGCTTTAACTGAGGTAATTATGATCATGCTGATTCTCGCGCCTCTGGTGGGCGTGCTGGGGGCGCTTTTGCTGGCGTATGGTGCCTGGCTGATTTATCCCCCGGCGGGGTTTGTTGTTGCCGGGGCGTTGTGTCTGTTCTGGTCGTGGCTGGTGGCGCGATATCTCGACCGTACACAGTCGTCTGTCGGCGGAGGTAAATAGTGTTCTTTTCGGGATTATTTCAACGAAAAAGTGACGCACCGGTGACCACGCCAGCAGAGCTGGCGGATGCTATCGGGTTGTCCTACGACACCTATACCGGAAAGCAGATCAGCAGCCAGCGGGCCATGCGACTGACGGCGGTTTTTTCCTGTGTCAGGGTGCTGGCGGAGTCGGTCGGGATGTTGCCCTGCAACCTGTATCACCTGAACGGCAGCCTGAAGCAGAGAGCCACTGGCGAACGTCTGCATAAGCTGATCTCCACGCATCCCAATGGCTATATGACGCCGCAGGAGTTCTGGGAGCTGGTGGTCACCTGTCTGTGCCTGCGGGGAAACTTTTACGCCTACAAAGTGAAAGCATTTGGCGAAGTGGCTGAACTGCTGCCCGTCGATCCCGGCTGTGTGGTACCGAAGCTTAACAGTAGCTGGGAGCCGGTCTATCAGGTCACATTCCCGGATGGCTCCACGGATGTACTGAGCCAGGAGGATATCTGGCATGTGCGCACGCTGACGCTGGACGGACTGGTGGGGCTGAATCCCATCGCCTATGCCCGCGAGGCAATATCGCTGGCGGCAGCGACCGAAGAGCACGGGGCCAGACTGTTCAGCAATGGCGCGGTGACGTCGGGTGTGTTGCGTACAGAGCAGACGCTGTCAGATCAGGCTTATGAGCGCCTGAAGAAAGATTTTGAGGAGCGTCACACCGGGCTTGGCAATGCTCACCGCCCGATGATCCTTGAGATGGGGCTGGACTGGAAGTCGATGGCGCTGAACGCCGAGGACAGCCAGTTCCTGGAAACCCGCAAGTTTCAGCTTGAAGAAATCTGTCGTCTGTTCCGGGTGCCGTTGCACATGGTGCAGAACACCGATCGCGCCACCTTCAACAATATCGAAGAGCTGGGGCTGGGATTTATCAACTATTCACTGGTGCCGTATCTGACCCGCATCGAACAGCGGATCAACACCGGACTGGTACGAAAAAGTAAGCAGGGCGTTTATTACGCCAAATTTAACGCCGGGGCGTTACTGCGCGGGGATATGAAGTCCCGTTTTGAAGCCTACGCCACCGGGATCAACTGGGGAATTTACTCTCCCAATGACTGCCGCGACCTGGAAGATATGAATCCACGTCCCGGTGGTGATGTCTATCTCACACCGATGAACATGACCACGAAACCCTCCGATGGCAGTAAAGCCGGTAAGCAGAAGGATAACGCCAATGCAGACGAAACAACGTCTTGATGTACCGCTGAGTCTGAAATCTGTCAGTGACTCCGGTGAGTTTGAAGGGTATGGCTCCGTCTTTGGTGTAAAGGACAGCCACGATGATGTGGTGATGTCCGGGGCATTTGCTGCTTCCCTGCGGGTGTGGAGTGACAGAAAAGCGTTACCTGCGCTGCTCTGGCAGCACCGCATGGATGAGCCCATCGGTGTTTACACCGAAATGAAGGAAGACGATGTCGGGCTTTACGTCAGGGGGCGGTTGCTCATTGATGATGATCCCCTGGCAAAACGCGCACATGCACACATGAAGGCCGGTTCGTTAACCGGCCTTTCTATTGGGTACGTCCTAAAGGACTGGGAATACGACCGGACGAAAGAAGCCTTTCTGCTGAAAGAAATCGACCTCTGGGAAGTCAGTCTGGTGACATTCCCGTCTAACGACGAGGCGCGGATCAGCGACGTCAAGAACGCACTGGCCCGCGGGGAAATCCCCGAACAGAAAAAAATCGAAAGAGTCCTGCGTGATGTCGGACTCTCCCGTACCCAGGCCAAAGCATTCATGGCCGGGGGCTATGGCGCACTGTCCCTGCGCGAGGCTGAGGATGTGGGCTCTGCACTGAATGCACTGAAAAATCTGAACTTCTAATCAGGAGAAATACGATGGCGGTTGATATTAAAGATGTCGAACAGGTCGCGCAGGAGCTGCAGCAGAAGTTTGACGACTTCAAAGCAAAGAACGACAAGCGCGTTGAGGCGATTGAGCAGGAAAAAGGCAAACTTGCCGGGCAGGTGGAAACCCTGAACGGAAAACTCAGCGAGCTGGAAAATCTCAAAAGCGACCTTGAAAAAGAGCTGCTTGAGCTGAAACGTCCGGCAGGTGGTGCGCAAAATAAACTGGCCACCGAGCATAAAGAAGCGTTTGTGGGCTTCCTGCGTAAAGGCCGTGAAGATGGTCTGCGCGATCTGGAGCGCAAGGCATTACAGGTGGGCACCGATGAAGACGGTGGCTATGCCGTGCCGGAAGCGCTGGATCGCAACATTCTGACCTTGCTGAAAGATGAAGTGGTGATGCGTCAGGAAGCCACGGTGATCACCGTTGGTGGTTCCGACTACAAAAAACTGGTGAATCTGGGCAGCACGGATTCCGGATGGGTTGGCGAGACTGACGCGCGCTCCCAGACTGCCACCTCAAAACTGGGGCTGATTGAACCTTTCATGGGGGAAATCTACGGTAACCCGCAGGCCACCCAGAAAATGCTGGATGATGCCTTTTTCAACGTGGAGGCCTGGATCAACAGCGAGCTGGCAACCGAATTTGCCGAACAGGAAGAAATTGCCTTTACCACCGGCGATGGTACCAAGAAGCCGAAAGGGTTCCTGGCGTATGAATCCACGGATGAAACCGATAAGGTCCGGGCGTTCGGCAAACTTCAGCATATTGTATCCGGCGACGCGACTGCGGTGACCGCAGACGCCATTATCAAACTGATTTACACGCTGCGAAAGGCACACCGCACTGGCGCGAAGTTCATGATGAACAACAACAGCCTGTTTGCCATCCGTCTGCTGAAAGACACCGAGGGTAACTATCTGTGGCGTCCGGGGCTGGAACTGGGGCAGCCGTCCTCTCTGGCGGGTTACGGTATCGCTGAAAACGAACAGATGCCGGATATCGCCGCTGATGCGAAAGCCATTGCATTTGGTAACTTCAAACGGGGTTACACCATCGTTGACCGTATCGGCACCCGCATTCTGCGTGATCCGTACACCAATAAACCGTTTGTCGGTTTTTATACCACCAAGCGCACCGGCGGGATGTTGGTCGATTCGCAGGCCATCAAACTGCTGAAGATTGCAGCGGCGTAATCATTCAGGGGCGCGGAACCGCGCCCCCTGTTCTGACGGGTGAAGAATCATGATCCTGAAACAAGATCTGAAATGGTCACCGGACGGTATGCGTGTTGAGGTCATTCGGGCCGGTGAGTATGACGACGGGGCGCTTCCTGCCCGGGTGCAGGAGATTGCACTTCAGGCCGGGTTAGCTGAGCGCGGAACCAGTGCAAAAAGCAGTAAAGCGGCAAAAGAGAAAAAAGCCACGACCAGTAAAGAGAGCTGAGTATGCTTCTGACAATGGAAGAGATTAAAGCCCAACTCCGGCTGGATGAGGATTTCGATGCTGATGACCGCCATCTGCAACTGCTGGCCTGTGCGGCGCAAAAGCGGACGGAAACGTATCTGAACCGGAAGCTCTATGCACCGGATGAATCCATTCCGGACAGCGATCCGGACGGGCTGCACCTGCCGGATGATATTCGTCTGGGGATGCTGATGCTTATCAGCCATTTTTACGAAAACCGCTCGTCGGTTACGGAAGTGGAGAAACTCGACATGCCGCAGAGTTTTGGCTGGCTTGTCGGCCCGTACAGGTACTTTCCGCAATGAAAATTCGTCAGGCGCAGACCAGCGCAACCTACATTCTGCCGGACCCCGGTGAACTGAATAAACGCGTCCTGATCCGCCTGCGGGTGGATATGCCCGCGGATAACTTTGGCGTGGAGTCTCAATACCCGGTTACGTTTCGGACATGGGCGAAGGTTATCCAGACCAGTGCCACCACCTGGCAGGAAACCGCGCAGACCGGGGACGCCATCACCCATTACATCACCATTCGTTACCGCCGGGGGATCACCGCTGATTATGAGGTGGTCTGCGGTGACAGTGTGTACCGGGTGAAACGTCAGCGCGATCTGAACGGGGCGCGGCGCTTTCTGCTGCTGGAGTGTACGGAGCTGGGCGAATGTAGGCAGAGTCACGGAGGCAACAATGACGACTTCCTTTTTGCACGTTGATTTTCAGCAGCCCGCGGAGATGCGCTTTAACCGCGCCCGTGTCCGGCGGGCGTTTGTCACGATTGGTCAGCGTCATATGCGTGATGCCCGTCGGCTGGTGATGCGCCGTGCGCGGTCGGCACCGGGTGAAAACCCCGGTTATCAGACCGGACGCCTGGCTCGTTCAATTGGTTACATGGTACCCAGAGCCAGTAAACATCGCCCTGGTTTTATGGCACGTATAGCCCCTAACCAGCGTAATGGAGAGGGAAACCGCCGTATCACCGGTGATTTTTATCCGGCTTTTTTGTTCTATGGCGTGAGGCGAGGGGCAAAGCGTCGTCGCAGCCATCATCGTGGTGCATCCGGTGGCAGCGGCTGGCGACTGGCTCCACGTAATAACTTCATGGTGGAAACTCTTGAAAAGAACCGCAGCTGGACACGCTATTTTCTGGCGCGGGAATTGCGTAAATCACTGAAGCCGGAGCGACGACACAGATGAAACTGACGCCTGTTATTGCTGCACTGCGTGCCCGCTGTCCATATTTTGAAAACCGGGTTGCAGGCGCGGCCCAGTTCAAAAATCTGCCGGAGGTCGGAAAGCTGAAACTCCCGGCGGCATATGTTGTACCGGGTGATGATTCTCCGGGAGAAAACAAAAGCCAGACCGACTACTGGCAGGAGCTGAAAGAGGGTTTCTCCGTGGTTGTCATACTGAGTAACGGGCATGATGAGCGCGGTCAGTTTGCCTCGTATGATGTGGTGGACGATGTCCGGCAGATGCTCTTTAAGGCTCTGCTGGGCTGGAACCCGGAGGCGTGCGGTAACCCGATTACCTATGACGGCGGCACGCTGCTGGATCTGAATCGTCATGAGCTGATTTATCAGTTCGATTTTTCGGTCATCAGCGAGCTGACTGAAGACGATACCCGCCAGCAGGATGATCTGAACAGTCTGGATGAACTGCAAACGCTGGCGATTGATGTTGATTATCTCGAGCCCGGTAACGGGCCTGACGGCGATATCGAACATCACACCGAAATAACCCTTCCTTCCTGAGGAGCCTCATGTTTGTCAAACCTGTTAAAGGGCGGTCAGTTCCTGACCCTGCCCGCGGCGACCTTTTGCCCGCCGAAGGGCGAAATGTTGACGAGAACAACTACTGGCTGCGCCGTGAAGCAGCGGGTGATATCCGGCGCGTGAATAAAAAGGTGAATACCGATGACGATAAGCTTTAACACCATTCCGTCGAATACGCTGGTTCCGTTGTTTTATGCGGAAATGGATAACCAGGCGGCGAATACTGCACAGGACAGCGGAGCATCGCTGCTGATTGGTCATGCCAATAACGGTGCAGAGATTGTTGCCAACAGTCTGGTACTGATGCCGTCGGCAGACTATGCACGCCTGATTTGTGGTGCGGGAAGTCAGCTGGCGCGTATGGTCGAGGCTTATCGCCAGACTGACCCGTTTGGCGAGCTGTATGTGATTGCCGTTCCTGAATCCACAGGCGCGGCGGCAACGGTTACGCTGACGGTGACCGGGGCGGCAACCGAAACCGGCACGGTGAATGTGTATGTGGGACGTACCCGCGTGCAGGCACCGGTGACCAATGGCGATAACGTCACGACGATTGCCAGCAGTATCCAGGATGCCATCAATGCCGTTCCGACCCTGCCGTTTACGGCCTCATCTTCGGCAGGCGTGGTCACACTGACCGCGCGTCATAAGGGGCTTTGCGGGAATGAAATTCCTGTCAGCCTCAATTACTACGGCTTTGGTGGGGGCGAAGTGCTGCCAGCGGGCGTACAGATTGCTGTGGCGACGGGTACCGCCGGAACGGGCGCTCCTGTTCTCACCGGTGCGGTGGCTGCAATGGCGGATGAGCCGTTTGATTATATCGGTCTGCCGTTCAACGACACGGCCTCCGTTAACACGCTGGTGACCGAGATGAACGATACCAGCGGTCGCTGGAGCTATGCGCGTCAGCTGTATGGTCATGTGTATACGGCAAAGACCGGCACGCTGTCAGAACTGGTGACCGCAGGTGACCAGTTTAACCAGCAGCACATTACCCTGGCGGGGTACGAAAAAGAAACCCAGACACCTGCCGACGAGCTGGCGGCAAGCCGTACCGCCCGCGCAGCGGTGTTTATCCGCAACGATCCGGCACGTCCCACGCAGACCGGTGAGCTGGTGGGTATGCTGCCTGCGCCGAAGGGGAAACGGTTCACGATGACAGAACAACAGACCCTGCTGTCTCATGGCGTGGCAACGGCGTATGTCGAAAGTGGGGTACTGCGCATTCAGCGTGATGTCACCACGTACAGGAAAAACGCTTACGGGGTTGCGGATAACAGCTACCTCGACAGCGAGACGCTGCATACCAGTGCGTATGTACTGCGCAAACTGAAATCCGTCATTACCAGTAAGTACGGGCGTCACAAGCTTGCCAGCGACGGTACCCGCTTTGGTCCCGGTCAGGCGATTGTCACCCCGGCGGTGATCAAAGGGGAACTGCTGGCAACCTACCGTCAGCTCGAGCGTGCGGGCATCGTGGAAAACTACGAACTCTTTAAGCAGTACCTGGTTGTGGAGCGTGATGCCAGCGATCCAAATCGCCTGAACACGCTGTTCCCACCTGACTATGTTAACCAGCTGCGTGTCTTTGCCGTGGTTAACCAGTTCCGTCTTCAGTATTCAGAGGAGTCCGCATAATGGCCCGTATCGGGGGAACCTGTTATTTCAAAATTGACGGTCAGCAGCTATCGCTGACCGGCGGCATTGAGGTGCCCATGAACAAAACGGTTAATGATGACATCATCGGTCTGGACGGTTCAGTGGACCGCAAGGAAACTCACCGTGCACCTTATGTCAAAGGGACCTTCAAGGTACCGAAGAATTTTCCGGTGAGCAAAATCACCTCGTCTGATGAGATGACCATCACTGCCGAGCTGGCGAACGGTCAGGTCTATGTATTGTCGTCCGCCTGGCTGCACGGCGAAGCGAACCATAATGCCGAAGAAGGCACGGTTGATCTTGAGTTCCACGGTGAAGAAGGGGATTACCAGTAATGAAAGAGCTTGAGTTAAAGAAACCGATTATCGCTCATGGTGAGACACTCTCCGTACTGGAGTTTGATGAAC
This sequence comes from Escherichia sp. E4930, assembly GCF_005845405.1. Taxonomy (NCBI): domain Bacteria; kingdom Pseudomonadati; phylum Pseudomonadota; class Gammaproteobacteria; order Enterobacterales; family Enterobacteriaceae; genus Escherichia; species Escherichia sp. E4930. The sequence goes on from NZ_VCDZ01000003.1 coordinate 597,598, forward strand.
CCACCGGGAAGGATGTCCGCGAGCTGGGGTATCCCTACCAGATGAATCAGGATGAGTCCGTCAGACTTCTGGCGCATGTGGTGTCGAAATACATTGTGCGGCTGGCGAAAGTGCCGCAAAGCTCTGTCGACCAGATGTCTCCGGCAGACCTGAATGCAGCGGCGTGGCTTGTGGCTGGTTTTTTCCTCCAGGCCTGACGGCTGAATACCTCACTGATCGCTTCTTTGACTGCGCCAGCTACTGGCGCATTAATCCCTTCGAATTGCTGAATATGCCGATCAGTGAAATTCCCTTGCTGGTCAGTCAGGCAAACAGGATAGAGCAGGAGAAACGCACACATGGCTGAATTTGAGCTTAAGGCGTTGATCACCGGTGTCGACAGGCTTTCACCCGCGCTGTCGAAAATGCAAAAGAAAATCCGGGGATTTAAACGCCAGGCGGAAGAAGCGTCACAGGGTGGGCTGGCGCTTGGTGGAGGACTGGCAGCGGGGCTGACGCTTTCCCTGAAATCTTATGCCGATCAGGAAAACGCCGCCACCGGGCTGAAAGTCGCCATGATGGATGCGAATGGCGAGGTTGGAAAGAGCTTTCAGGACATCAATAAACTGGCTATTGGCCTGGGTAACCAGCTTCCCGGTACAACGGCTGATTTCCAGAACATGATGCAGATGCTGGTGCGTCAGGGGATCCCGGCAGAAAACATTCTGGGTGGTGTGGGTAAAGCGACAGCTTATCTTGCGGTACAACTGAAAAAAACACCGGAAGCGGCTGCTGAGTTTGCTGCAAAGATGCAGGATGCTACCGGAACGGCGTCAGAAGACATGATGGGGCTGTTCGACACTATCCAGAAGGCGTTTTATCTGGGCGTTGACGATACCAACATGTTGTCCTTCTTCACTAAAACCAGCTCTGTTCTGAAGATGGTGAATAAGGACGGTCTTCAGGCTGCACAGAGTCTTGCCCCCATCAGTGTCATGATGGATCAGATGGGGATGAACGGGGAGTCGGCAGGTAATGCCCTGCGAAAAGTTATCCAGTCCGGATTAAGCGTTAAGAAAATCAGGGACGTCAATAAAATCATGGCCCGCCAGAAACTCGGGGTACAGCTCGATTTTACTGATGGCAAAGGGAGTTTTGGCGGTCTTGATAACATGTTTAAGCAACTGGCAAAGCTGCGAAAACTGACCGACGTTAAGCGAACAGGTGTACTTAAGGCAATATTTGGTGATGATGCCGAAACCCTTCAGGTGGTCAATGCTCTGATCGATAAAGGAAAGGATGGTTACGATCAGATCCAGCAGAAGATGAATAAACAGGCCAGCCTGAATAAACGTGTTCAGGCACAGCTTGGTACGCTGTCCAACCTGTGGGAGGCAATGACGGGGACCGCAACTAACGGTCTTGCAGCTATTGGCGGCGCATTTTCTGGTGACGCTAAAAATATCACGCAATGGCTGGGGGAGTTGGGGGAAAAATTCACGAAGTTTGCGGATGAAAATCCCCGGGTTATTCGCGGCGTCGTCGGGCTTGCTGCCGGTCTTGCGATTCTGAAACTGGGATGGATGGGCGTGGGCAGTGCCATCAGTATTGTCAGCAGGATCATGTCGATGACGCCGATTGGCATGATTGCGACGGCGATTGCTCTGGCTGCGGGATTAATTATCACTAACTGGGATGTTGTCGGACCTTATTTCAAGAAGCTCTGGGAAACCATTGGTCCTTATTTTGAGGCTGGCCGGGAACTTCTGAAGAAGGTTTTTGCCTGGTCGCCGCTGGGGATGGTGATCAATAACTGGGGACCGGTTGTTAAGTGGTTTCAGGATATGTGGGATAAGCTGAAGCCGATTATTGAATGGTTTACCGACAGTTCCGGTGACACGGACGATACCATTAACTCGGCGCAGTGGGGCGCGGGTGCTTATGATGCTTATGGGACGGGAATACCGGCACGGGGATACACTCCTTATCCGGCGGTGGATCCGGCTCAGGCAAACAACGCCTCCGATGCCACAGGCTCGAATCCCTTCATGATTAATAAAGCTACCGCGCCAAAAGTTGATGGTGAGATCAAGGTATCATTTATAAATATGCCACCAGGTATGCGGGTTACGGAAACACGCTCCAGTGGCATTGATATAAATCACGATGTTGGCTATACCCGATTTTGGTAGGCAGGATTCCCCTCACATGTATTGCTGGTTGTAAGTCATAAATAGAGTGATAGAATTAATGCACATTTAGAAAAATGTTAATAGGCGAAAAATGAAAGGCTATATCACAGCAAGTGTAATTCTTGGAGCAGCGGCTATTTTTTCATCTCTCATAATCTCTGGCAACATCTCCTTTAAAGATGAACATATTATTCAGTTATCTGGAGGAGCCATAAAACTTGGTGATGTTTATAAAGAAAATAAATTGATAAGTGCAAAGATTATTTTTCCAGATAATCAGGGTGAACAGATTCTTGTTGTCGACGGCAATCCTGAAAACTTTAAGGAGGATTTTCAGGAGAAATTAAATAAAGTAATAAAAACTTTAAATGCGTCAAAGAAAAAAGATGAAGAGAAAGTTAGCCTGGATAATTTAAGTGTTATTGAAGAGTCTAAACTAGAGCTCGTTTCTGCGGTGCGTTACTCTGCTCAGTATGTTCCTATGTTTACTCTGACGCTGGACAAAAAAGAAATTACCATGCCTAAAAATACGGTAATATTTCCATTTGCCAGCGATGAAACAGCTAAGTATTTAAATGAACAACAGCAAAAGTATAAAGATTCGTTGTTTCTGACTCGCTAATTAATAAAATTCATTACAAGGCCACCTTCTAATAGGTGGCTTTTTTATTTTCGGAGTGTATATGACGTGGAAAGACAGGCTTCAGGATGCGTCATTTCGAGGTGTGCCGTTTAAGGTTGAAGAAGAAAGTGCGGGAACCGGTCGCCGTGTGGAAACACATGAATACCCGAACCGCGACAAGCCCTATACCGAAGATCTGGGAAAAGTCACTTTCCGCCCGTCCATCACAGCTTATGTGGTGGGAGATGACTGCTTTGACCAGCGCGATCGCCTGATTGAAGCGCTGAATAAACCAGGTCCCGGCACGCTTGTCCACCCGACATATGGTGAGCTGAAAGTCTGTGTTGACGGGGAAGTTCGGGTCAGCACATCGAAAAGTGAAGGGCGTATTGTCCGCTTTGACCTGAAGTTTGTCGAAGCGGGAGAACTCTCTTACCCCACATCAGGCGTGGCGACGGCGCAGACGCTGATGTCATCCTGTTCTGCACTGGATGACTGCATCAGTGACAGCTTCAGCGGTTTCAGTATCGATGGCGTGGCGGATTTTGTGCAGAACGACGTTATCGGTAATGCCAGCACAATGCTTGGGTATGTTTCTGATGCGATGAAAGTGGTGGATTCTGCTGTATCGGATGCCGCCAGGCTGTTGCAGGGGGATATCTCGGTACTTATGCCGCCGCCATCGTCAGGAAAAAATTTCGTTGAGCAGGTGCAGAAAATGTGGCGTACCGGGAAACGCCTTTATGGTAACGCCAGCGACCTGGTCACCATGATCAAAACGCTTTCTGGTGTCAGCCTCGGCAGCGATTTGCAACCGCGCGGCGTCTGGAAAACGGACAGTAAAACCACCGCCACAGCGACGCAGCAGCGTAACATGGTTGCCAGCACCCTTCGTACGACTGCAATCAGCGAAGCGGCGTATGCCGTTACCCGATTGCCTGCGCCAACAACTTCTGCGGTGATGCAGAATGCCGCAGTGGGGCAGTCAACAACACCCGCGCAGAGCTCCGGCTGGCCTGCCGTCACGCATCCGGTGCTGAACAATGCACCGGCGGTGAAAAACACGGTTGACCTGCCAACGTGGGAAGAACTGACCGACATTCGCGACACACTGAATACGGCAATTGATAAGGAGTTGTCCCGTACAACCAGTGATGCGCTGTTTCTGGCGCTGCGCCGGGTGAAAGCAGATCTGAATGCGGATATCAACACGCGCCTTGAACAGTCTGCTCGGATCATTCAGCGCACGCCGGATGAGGTTTTACCCGCGCTGGTGCTGGCGGCGACTTGGTTTGATAACGCGGCGCGTGACGCGGACATTATCCGGCGTAATGCCATTACGCATCCCGGCTTTGTGCCGGTGATCCCTCTGAAGGTGCCAGTGCAATGAACGACAATGTCACGCTACGGGTAAATGGCCGGGAGTGGAATGGCTGGACATCGGTGCGCATCGGTGCCGGTATTGAACGGCTGGCGCGGGATTTCAGTGTGGAGATCACCCGCCAGTGGCCGGGAGATGAGGGTATCACCACGCTTCAGCCGCGCATTAAAAACGGTTCAAAAGTGGAAGTGCTGATTGGTGATGAGCTGGTGATCACCGGCTGGGTGGAGGCGACTCCCGTTCGTTACGATGCCCGTTCGGTCAGCACCGGTATTGCCGGACGTAGTCTGACCGCTGACCTGATTGACTGTGCAGCCGAACCGACACAGTTTAACGGACGATCGCTGGTACAGATTGCGCAGGCGCTTGCTGCGCCTTTCGGCATTGAGGTGGTGAACAACGGTGCGCCGTCGGGCGTTATTCCTGATGTCCAGCCTGATCACGGCGAAACGGTGATTGAGGTGATCAACAAAATACTCGGTCAGCAGCAGGCACTGGCTTACGACGACCCGCACGGCAGGCTGGTGATTGGCGGTATTGGCTCAACGCGGGCACATACCGCGCTGGTACTCGGGGAAAACATCCTTTCCTGCGATACGGAGAAGAGTATCCGGGAGCGGTTTTCTGTTTACCAGGTGGCGGGGCAGCGTGCCGGAAACGACGATGATTTCGGTGAGGCCACCACCACCGCGCTGCGGGCCCGCACAGAGGACGCATTTATTTCCCGTTACCGTCCGATGTATATCAGGCAGACAGGGCAGGCCACGGGGGCAGGCTGTATTGCCCGTGCTGACTTTGAAGCCCGACAACGGGCGGCGCGGACGGATGAAACCACCTATGTGGTGCAGGGCTGGCGACAGGGTAACGGTACGCTGTGGCAGCCCAACCAGCGGGTGATTGTCTTCGATCCGGTCTGTGGTTTCGACAATACCGAACTGCTTGTCTCGGAAGTCACGTTTACTCAGGACCAGAACGGCACCCTGACGGAAATCCGTGTCGGCCCACCTGATGCTTATCTGCCTGAACCCGAAGCCCCCGGCGCGCGGAAAAAGAAAAAAGCCAGAGTACAGGAGGACCCGTTCTGATGAGTACGATTGAAGCCATGCAGCGACAACTCCTCGGCCTGATTGGGCGGGCCGTGGTGAAAAGCATCAGTGCCGCCACGAAATGTCAGACCGTGGATGTGTCCCTGATTGCCGGTGAACCCAAAGCCGGGGTTGAACATCTTGAACCCTACGGTTTTACCGCAAGGGCAAACAGCGGTGCGGAAGCGGTGGTGTTGTTTCCGGATGGCGACCGTTCTCATGCGGTGGTTGTTACGGTGTCGGACCGGCGCTACCGCCTGAAAGGGCTGCAGACGGGTGAGGTGGCTGTCTATGACGATCAGGGGCAGTCCGTGACGCTGACCCGGGAGGGGATCGTGGTGGACGGTGCAGGTAAAACGATCACGTTTTGCAATTCACCTAAAGCACGTTTTGAAATGGACCTTGAAGTGACCGGACAGGTGAAAGACCTGTGCGACTCCGGCGGCACCACCATGTCAGCGATGCGGCTTGCCTATAACGGGCATCGTCACAGAGAGAACGGTCAGGGCAGTAACACCGACAAACCTGATAAAGCGATGGAGGCATGATGGAACTGTGGCTGACGGTGAACGGTAAACGCACCTGCGCCAGCGCACCGCTGGATCCGCTGACCCGCGCCGTGGTGATTTCCCTGTTTACCTGGCGGCGGGCGGAGCCTGATGACAATGCCGACGTCCCGATGGGATGGTGGGGGGATACCTGGCCTGCGGTGACAGAATGACCGTTACGGCTCCCGACTGTGGCTGCTTCAGCGCAGCAAACTGACCAATCAACTGGTGCAGACGGTAAGGGGGTATATCCGCGAATGCCTGCAATGGATGATTGATGACGGCGTGGTGTCCCGTATTGATCTGGATATCCGCCGCACCGGGATTAATGAACTGGGTAACAGTATCACTCTCTGGCGTCGTGACGGACCGGTAATGATTTCTTTTGATTATCTGTGGAGTGCGATAACGCATGGCGGACAGTGAATTTCAGCGCCCGACGCTGGCAGAAAATATCAGTATGCTCCGTAACGATTTATTCGCCAGGCTGGACGTCAGCGACACGCTCCGGCGCATGGATGAAGACGTGCGGGCAAAGGTGTATGCGGCGGCGCTGCATACGGTTTACGGGTACATCGATTATCTGGCAATGAACATGCTGCCTGACCTGTGCGATGAGTCCTGGCTGGCGCGACATGCTGCGATGAAACGGTGTCCGCGCAAGGGGGCCACGGCTGCCAGCGGGTATATGCGCTGGGAAGGTGTCAGCGATGGCCTGAAGGTGACCGCCGGAAGTGTTATTCAGCGCGATGACCTGGTTCAGTACACGGCAACTGCCGATGCAACCAGCACCGGTGGTGTCCTGCGCGTGCCGATCGCCTGCTCAAGTGCAGGCGCGGTCGGTAACGCTGACGACGGTACGTCATTAATCCTGGTCACGCCGGTTAATGGTCTGCCGTCTTCCGGCGAGGCAGATACCCTGACAGGTGGATTTGATACTGAAGAGCTGGAAACGTGGCGCGCCCGCGTCATTGAGCGGTATTACTGGACGCCTCAGGGCGGGGCTGACGGGGACTATGTCGTCTGGGCTAAAGAAGTGCCCGGCATTACCCGCGCATGGACATACCGACACTGGATGGGAACGGGGACTGTCGGTGTGATGATTGCCAGCAGTGACCTGATTAACCCCATTCCGGAAGAATCAACGGAAACGGCGGCAAGACAACATATCGAGCCACTGGCCCCGGTGGCAGGCTCTGATTTGTATGTATTCAGGCCGGTGGCGCACAAAGTGGATTTTCATATCCGCGTGACGCCGGACACACCGGAAATACGGGCTGCCATCACCGCGGAGTTGCGTTCATTCCTGCTGCGTGATGGTTATCCGCAGGGAGAGCTTAAGGTATCGCGTATCAGTGAAGCGATTTCCGGTGCGAACGGGGAATACAGCCATCAGTTGCTTGCTCCGGCGGACAATATCTCCATTGCAAAAAATGAACTGGCGGTACTGGGGACGATTTCATGGACGTGACAAACGATGATTACATCCGCCTGTTATCGGCACTGTTGCCGCCCGGTCCGGCGTGGTCAGCCAGCGATCCGGCGATTGCCGGTGCGGCACCGTCATTAACCCGTGTTCATCAGCGTGCGGATGCCCTGATGCGGGAGCTGGATCCGCGCACCACCACTGAACTGATAAACCGCTGGGAGCGTCTGTGCGGTCTGCCGGATGAATGTATTCCGGCGGGAACGCAGACCCTTCGCCAGCGTCAGCAACGGCTGGATGCGAAGGTTAACCTGGCGGGCGGCATCAACGAGGATTTTTATCTTGCACAGCTTGCTGCCCTGGGCAGACCAGATGCCACCATCACGCGATACGACAAAAGCACGTTCACCTGCTCATCGGCCTGTACTGACGCGGTGAATGCGCCGGAATGGCGGTATTACTGGCAGGTCAACATGCCAACCACCACCAACACCAACACCACCTGGATGACATGTGGCGATCCCTGTGATTCCGCACTGCGTATCTGGGGTGACACCGTTGTCGAGTGTGTGCTTAACAAACTCTGCCCGTCGCATACCTACGTAATTTTTAAATATCCGGAGTAATCCATGCATCGTATAGACACGAAAACCGCGCAGAAGGATAAGTTCGGCGCGGGTAAGAACGGTTTTACCCGTGGTAACCCCCAGACTGGCACGCCTGCCACCGATCTGGATGATGACTACTTTGATATGTTGCAGGAAGAACTCTGCAGCGTGGTGGAGGCATCCGGTGCCAGCCTGGAGAAGGCGCGGCACGACCAGTTGCTTACCGCGCTTCGTGCGCTGCTGTTAAGCCGCAAGAATCCGTTTGGCGATATCAAATCGGATGGCACGGTGAAAACGGCTCTCGAAAACCTTGGTTTGGGAGAAGCGGCAAAACGGAATGTGGGCAACGGGGAAAACCAAATCCCTGATATGTCTTTCTGGACGGTTACTGGTGGCAATGGAAATTTTGTGATTCGTCAACCTGACGGGCTAATCACTCAGATGGTTACTGTAAGTATAAGCGGTCCAGTGGCGATGAATGGAATGACTGATAATGCTTATGCCATTACAGGTTCTAATAAGTCTTATATTGCCACAGCCACATTGCCCTTTGTATTTCCTAATAAGGTGCTGGGCGTTATCCCTCTGGTATCAACAACAACCTATGGTGGTGTATCCAGTAATATTACAGGTTCATACGCGACGGCGGTTTGTTCTTTTGCCGCTGTCCGGGGGAATAATACGATTGTATTCAAAGTCGACAAACCACTGAATGCAGCCTTTCCTTCAGATACCAGCGTCTCAGCGTTAATCATTGGACGGTAATAATGAACTCAGTATTCTTTTCACCCGGAAGTAAAAGTTTTTATCTACAAGAATTGTTTCCAGAATATGAGGATGCGGGAACGCTTCCAGATGATGTTATTGAAATTACCCGAGAAACATATGAGCAATTTCTTGGGCTGCATCCAGAAGGGAAAGAAATTGGCGCTGACAGTTCAGGACGGCCAATATGGATTAATTCCCCACCGCCTTCAAAAGAGGATGAGGTGTTGATGGCTGAAATGAAAAAAATATCTTTGGTTTCAGAAGCCAATACCTACATCAACACCCATCAGTGGCCTGGCAAAGCTGCTATTGGTCGTCTGAAAGGTAACGAGCTGGAGCAATATAATTTATGGCTGGATTATCTAGACGCACTGGAACTGGTTGATCCCTCCAGTGCTCCAGATATTGAATGGCCTACGCCTCCGGCAGTTCAGGCCAGATGACATTCGGCGCGGTGCTGGTATCTGTTGCCGTCACCGCGTCAATGTAATCCAGCACAGCGTTAAGCCGGGTTGTTTCTGCCTGCGTCAGTTTCCGTCCGGCCTGTAATTTCAGCTGAATCAGACTAATGGAAGCCATTGCAGCATCAATCAGTGACTGGCGCTGTGCTTCTGCCGCGTCTACTGCGGCGCTATGCTGTGCCTCAGTATCGGTCACCCATTTCTCACCATCCCATTTATCGTATGGCGTTAATGGGGCGATAGTGGTTGTATTTTCAGGGTAATCACCCGGAGCTGTGATTTCTTTTGATTCTCCTGTTTCAGTGCTATAGACCGTTTCACCGCGATGGTCTGGCACATATTCCCATGAGTTAAAATCTGCAGAACGGCAAATTGCATAACCAGCTTTATATGAGCCAGGAGCATCTAAACAGGAACTTGCCGGGATACCGACGCCGACAGCGATATATTCATTTGATGTGGAAATATATTCCCGTGTTTCGCCATCATAGTTATAGACGGTAATATTCCCCGCCTTCGTGGCAATAAGCTCGATATTTAATACGGCTTTATTCATCAGGCTGCCCTCACGATATAGTTAAATGCAATATTCCGTGGGCGAGTATCGGCAGGAACGACATACATTTCACCAATTGCCCGCTCATTAGAGTTGTTCAGCAATAGGCTTGAGCCATTACTGTCATGACCCGTAATTAAGATATCATTGGACAAAATAAGTGAGCCTGTACCTGCAGGAATACCATAAATTCCCATATCAAATTTAATATAACCAACACGCGCGCTCTGTGCAGACATAACGCTGCGACCAGTATCTACTGAACGACCGTCATCCCAGCCACGAATAAACTCACCGCGTAAATCAGGCAATTTATTTGTCGGGTAAGCCTTTGCCAGTTCTGGGTATTCTTCAGCGGAAAAAGCCGCACCATTGCATTTCAGCCAGCCTGTTGGCGGAGTGGCTGAAGGCCACGGAACAGGGACACCAACAGGTAATGCAGAGCCTTCTCCCAAACCAACGTTTATGAAAATGCAGAAATAACGAGCAAATGGCATCATTCCTGCTTTTGTCAGGGAGATCCACCATGCTTATTGGCTATGTACGCGTATCAACAAATGACCAGAACACCGATCTACAACGTAATGCGTTGAACTGTGTAGGATGTGAACTGATTTTTGAAGACAAGATAAGCGGTACGAAGTCCGAAAGGCCCGGACTGAAAAAACTGCTCAGGACATTATCGGCAGGTGACACTCTGGTTGTCTGGAAGCTGGACAGGTTGGGGCGCAGTATGCGGCATCTTGTTACGCTGATAGAAGAGTTGCGCCAGCGTGGCGTGAATTTCCGAAGCCTGACTGACAGTATTGATACCAGTACCCCAATGGGCCGTTTCTTTTTTCATGTCATGGGAGCCCTGGCTGAAATGGAACGAGAACTGATTGTTGAACGAACAAAAGCTGGACTGGAAGCTGCTCGCGCACAGGGACGAATTGGTGGACGTCGTCCCAAACTTACACCAGAACAATGGGCGCAGGCCGGGCGATTAATTGCATCAGGCGTTCCTCGCCAGAAGGTGGCGATCATCTATGATGTTGGTGTATCGACACTGTATAAGATGTTTCCGGTCGGAGATAAATGAAACCGCAGGCTCGTCGTATGCAAGAACGTGCTGCGGCTGGCTGGTGAACTTCCGATAGTGCGAGTATTGAATGATTTACAGCCGTTATTGATTTTACATATTTTTTGTATGAAAGGATTAGCGCTTCCTCCCACCGATCCTCCATGACTTTACGCCACTGTCTCTAGGACTGCTATGTGCCAGTAGCAGACTAGTGATCGCTAGGCTTGAATTCATTCGTATTAGCGCCAAGTGGATAATAAATGGTGAAATCCATTAGTCATTACTTTATCATAAGCTCGTTATATAAAGATTTTAGTATTCGTAATTCTTTTCTTTGTTTAAGATGATGAAAATTATATGATATGATATGATATGATATGATGTGAAGAAGTATAGAGGGATTAATCATCATGAAAAAAATAATATATACTTTTTCTTTGGCTGTGGCTTTATTATTGGCGTTAAGATGTATCGCCTATATTGATTTTTCTGAAAAAGACATGATCAAGTCAATCATTCCTGCTTGGATTCAAGCCATTGGTAGCATTTTAGCAATTATTATTGCCGGTATGATCTCGGCCAATCAAATTAAACATGAGAAACAGCTTGAAAAGAGAAAGGTAGCAGAGTCAGATTTGTCTAAAATGCATATAGTAAGAGCGCTGATAATACGTTCGTTAACTTTAATGAATGAGGTTCGTCAGGCAATTGAGCGTGGCGAAGAAAGCGACTTTCAGCAAGTGTCTCCTTGGACTATGCGTAATACAAAACGTGCAATTGATAATTTAAATTTATTTGAAATACCAGAGGGGATGTTAGCTCTAGATCTGTTGGCTATAGGTCCATCTCTCGAGGAAATAGCAACCTTATGGGAGCGGTGTATGGAGGAGTCACTACATACTGAAAATAACAAGCCAACTATTGATTCTTACAATGAGCTTGATCAAGGCTCTCAAGAGGTTTTGAAAATATGTGAAGCCGCTTTTAAATTGGCTACACAAGAGGTTAATCGGCTTGCAGCTATCGTTAAAGAGTAACTTTCACATAGGAATTTATTTTATATGTGCTCTTAGAGTACATTACTTTTAGTAATTTGTACTCTTTGGTTGTATATGCCGACAACGATATAGGTTTTAAAGTATTACTGTGAATTTATGGGGTAACACCATTATAAGCCGATTAATCCTCCTAGATTACTTACCTATCCTTGAAGAACTGTCCTACAGCCCGCTTCGTGTCATAAGCGGCTGTAGGCATAGAATAACTAATCAATCATTAGAGTGAGACTATTTTCAGCTTTGGTGAGGTGGGATGATGATTGCTTTAGAGTTTAATAGGACACTCCGGTCGCTCCCTTCGTATCTGGATGTAAAGCCCCCTATTTTTTCTCCAAAACCTTACCTTATCTACAAGAAAACTAAGAATCTCCGGGTGATCCAACTTCTGTTGGGTCATAAGAAACTGGAAAGTACAGTCCGTTATCTGGGCATTGAAGTCGATGATGCGTTAGAGATTTCTGAATCGATTGAAGTCTAAGGTTGTCAGGGCTGCAACGGCAGCCCTGTGCCAAAAGCAGAAGTAGCCTAAGCACTTTTATATGAAAATTCGGCGATTTGCCTGCTTGATATTTGGCATCCGTTTACACCTTGATGTCGCTAAAAAAGCATAAAGAGTGTTTAATCCAAACATGGCCATTCCCCATATAAGATGATAGCTGTCGACAGCGACAGTATATGATCTTACAATAAGACGCTGTATGGGGTGGAGCTAGTGTCACTGGACGTAATCAAGAAGGTAGCGGTGCTCAAATGAGCACAAGCACTTCGGTACGATGTTAGATGTCAGACACGACGCTTCGCCTCATACAAATGATCTTCTACGAGCAACCTCATGCACTGAATAAAATACGCTAACGTCTTGCTTCAATATGCCTTTATGGAATAATTGTGTCCTTTCAATAATTACCCTAACTACAGCAGCATCTCGAGCATAGAAAGTAGCGTTACATGTTCGACTTTCATACCACCGTCTTCTTAATTGCCCAACACTTTTTTCATCCGTGAAGGTTATCTTTTTTGACTCACTTTGAGTTGTTTTAAGCAAGATTCTCATAGCTACAGGTAGTAAAATTAAGGACTGTATTTTTGTCTCACTAGGTCGGCTTTTTCTAGTTATGTGCTCCCATCCTCTACGGGTAAAAACAACCTGAAAAGGGTTTAAAGGCGATTTAGATTCTTTCATAAGATTTTTATAATACTCTTTTGCTATTAAATACAAATTCTCTGCATAAGGGCTTATTTTTGAAAATGCTGTTTCATCTATTGCAGGTGATGTGGGGATATTTGCTGACAAACGAGGCAGGCTCCTTAATCTTGCCCACTGCCAACATAAATTATATATATTAACTTTAGCTGCAGCATCAAACTTATCCTTAATTTCAAAGTGTATTGAACCATCTGAAAGTTTGTTTTTTTCTGAACGTAAATTCGTCCAGTACGCTACGGGGTCCCCTTTGGTAATCCTCGGAGGAATAACGTTTATCATTATAACTGGCCCCGGATAAGCACGCCAACGACTCATATGCAAATCAATATGCTTCTTGCCTAAATTCAAATTATAATCTTTACTTGGTACCTGAGAAACATAACCTGTTTTAATTTGTGCAAAAATAATATCCCCTGTTGAATTGGCTGTTTGTTTGTGCTTTCTGATTTTTAGGAGAAGGATAACATCGACACCATCATCATTATGTGCCGAGAGTACTTCCAAACCAGCACCCCACAATCCTTCAACAATCCATTGCACCCAAGCGACTCCAATCTGACCTTGATGGTTTGTATCTATTTTTTTATTCATGTACCCTCTTATTAAAAAATTAACAATACTTATTTATTCACATAACGCCTTAAAGTACTATATTAGATCTATTTTAAACACCTTTTATTAAAAATGAAATCGGGCTATGCAATTGACTACCTGAATGTTGGCAGTTGCGTCATCTAGCCCCCCTCTCAGATTGAAGGAGTGTGAAAATGTCACCTGATTTAATCGCGTTATTCCAAGTATTGAGAATGCAGTCACTGCCCATCTCCCCTGGAGCTAAGTTAACAAACTATGGGTTGCTGAAAAATGTCCGCTCCTCGCTCATAACAGACATTCACTCCAGTTATGACGGAAAGGTATGCATGCTGGGTGTGGGGAAGCAGCGAAAGAAAAGAAGACTGCTTCGCCGTTTGTCGTCACGTTTATCTTCATTAGCTATGCGAGTCGTAATACAAGATGGGACAAAACTGAGACACATAAGGCCTCACAATGGCTTGCAAGGCTTTACATGTTTTGATGTGGTGGGACGTGTGAGCGCAGTGTTGATGGGGTAATGCTTTGAATTAGAATCGGATTCTTATAATTCGTAATGCGAAGGTCGTAGGTTCGACTCCTATTATCGGCACCATTTAAATCAATAAGTTACCCCATATTTAAATACACCACGTTTCCTCCTGTGCCGTATTTGTGCCATTGCGACTTATGATCGTGCCGATTTTGCTTGCGTGCTCGGGGAGATGCCCGGCTGAAAGGTGAGCGTATCTCTGAACCTTTTTGAGAGTTTCCCATCCTCCCATCTCTTTAAGTGCAAGAAGAGAGACTCCGGACTGAACCAGCCAGCTTGCCTTTGCTATCAAAGTACCTTGAGGACCAGATGATTTCTGGCGATATTTACAGCGCTTCCGCAATGAGTTTTTCTCTGTGCCGCCAGAGACGTTCCTCGCTTTTTCAGCACCGCAATAATGTAGGCGGAATGCCAGTCCTGTTGCATCATGCGGCCACCTCACTGATAAATTTTACGCCGTCGGCGGTACGCAGCCAGCGCGGGGCTTTGAGTCCTTCCGTGAAATACCAGACCAGCTCACACAGCAGCCCGGTCAGGGTTTGCTCCATTTTTGGTTCCGCCGGACGTTCCAGCAGAAGCTGGAGTAGTGCGAGGCAGTATTCGCACAAGGAATCAGGTTCGGAAATAAAGTGCTCTGGTGTGGCGGGAAGGGTATCCACGGTCAGGCTTTCGGTAAGATGCGGTGGGATGGGGTCGTGTAGTGTGGGTTGCAATAGCGCAAGAGCCGCGTAAAGCCGCCCACAGAGCGCCAGTCGTAGCGCTGGATCGTCGGTTTCAATCAGGGTTTCGGCAAAGCGGGCGCAGTAGTCAGCAAGGACAGTGAAATCCGTGGTGGCATTGAAGGGAACGGACAGCAGATCGAGTAAACCGCAGTCAGGGGTGAGGGTTGTAGCCATGGGGCAACCTCCGATGAGTAATGTTTACCACCACCAGAGGTTCCAATCTCTTGGGTGGCGGAACCGGACGGGGTTGGAACTACCGGCCTCATCGACACCGGCGCGTCTTGCGACGCCCCCGCCCGGCCCGCCATTGAGGTGTAGCCGAACGCACGACACAAAAAAAGCGCTAACGCGCCATATGTCGTCGATGAAGTAATTCAGGGTTCCAATCCCGACGCCTGATTTTGCAGGCGCGGGAGAAAGATACTGCGATTGGTCATGAGTGGCAAGGGCTACATCATGTTTACCGACATCTCACGCAAAAATACCCTGATTATTAATAGCGAAAATCAGTTTCTTATTTTGGCGGTAGCTTTTTGCGGTTCTTTGCCAACTGGAATCCTTCAGGTAACGGTTTGAATTTATCGCCGCCTTTAGGCCAGCGTTTTGCCCTGCTCTGAAATGCCCTTAACGAGTCGATATCCAGCGTTGCAGCGACCACAAAGTCATTATCACCGCCCTTCACACGAGCAATATCACGCATAAAGGGTTCTTTTGCCGGGGAACGTACGCGACTATCGCCGTATTTTCGGTTATTCACTAAAATAGTATAGGCATGAATATCCAGCGCTGCTGATTCAATCAACGATGCAAACGTATCTAGATCTTTATTCCAGCTCAATACCATTAATGCATCGAGTGCGCCCTGAAAACGGATCCTCGCTTTACTATTCTGGAGTTCAGAGCAAATCATAACGCCAAAATTGACGCCGTGATGAATATATACCGGCTTACGTTGTTTAACATTAAGTGTCGAGTCCCAAGACTTACCATAAGTTGAAAATAATGCCTCATCTTCACCTACGGCGGGTTCCAGCTTGGGTTGCCATATTTTGACACTCGCTGGATAGCCGAGTCTATTATCTGAAAGGACAAGTACGGCCTCACTCTTCAGTTGATTATCGTCTAAGTGGCGGTATTCTGTTCCCGCAATTAGACTGATACCCGCCGAACTCAAACGATCAGCAATACTGTTAACCCAGCGTAACGGGATTGAAAGCTCAGGGAATAAAACATAATCAGGTTTAGGAGATAGTTTCAATGTTGCATTAACCAGTTCAGAAATCCGCTGGTACCTTGAACGGGACAAGTTAGATTTATTGCAGGCCATTTTAGCCCAGTCGTCCTCCTCTGTTTTAATGCTGGTTAGCGCAACGACAACTTTATGTTTCCTGTCTGTGCCAATATGAATAAATTTCTTAGGCCGAGCTTTTTTTGTCGCTTCATCTGAGTCCTGCTCCGATGCTAGTAACGTCGGTTTGATCCATACTCCGCGTAATGCTTGAGTATATTTTGCCCAAATGGTGGACGGTCTCTCATCTGGTTTTTTGTCGGATGTGGAGGGTAATCCAACACATTCGGGGGCCAGTTCTGATATTTCAGCGGGTGTTAAAGGACGTGTAGGGAAAATGTAAGGCAGGTAACTTTCGTTCTTACGATTTCCTTTAGCCACTTTTTCCAGTCGGGTATTCTTGGTTGATTTCAAAAATAGCTTAATAACGTCAATATCAATAAGCGATGAGTCGCTCATTAATTTCAGTATTTTAACTTCTTTTTTACTATCACGCTGATTAACAAGTTTTTCTGCCGACTGACTCTTTACGATCTGTTTATAAGGTTCCTTTGCTAAATCAGCTCGAGCTACCAATGGCGCTTTTAAATAAAAATCTGCTGAATCAAAGCGAAGATCCAGTAAATCCTTTAGATTCGTCAGACTTTGTGAAATATGATTAAAAAATGTATCCGCAAGGCACTCTTCTTTCTTTGACCGTTTATCAAGAAATAATCTGTCAGGACTGTAATATCGTGTCGCTGCATCAACAAATAACCAGCTTAATGTGCCTTTTATACAGCGCCAAAGATCATTTACTGCTCGAGTTTTGCAACCATTTATATTCACTTCTTTACCTGAAGTAATCACCGATGCCAACAGGTTGATGGATTCGTAAGCTTTAAGTACAATTTTTTCCGCGTGCTGCCATTCATTCATACTGATAGCAAAGCCAAGCAGCCTTGGCAGATAACTAAAATGTGCAAATAGATTATCAGCCCTAAGAATATGGTTGTAGGCAAACTGATAAAACTCTTCCCGCTGTTCTTTCCATTCACTTGGAGGCAGATCTCGTGCCAGTGTTTCAACGTAGCGTAATTGCAGTGACCAGCCCAAACGCCGAATGGTTAATCCATCCGCACGGCGCAGAGTATCGGCATTTTCACCTACACTACCGGCAGCGGAAAGGACTTTAGCTGCGGTAGAGTGTTCCAGTTGATCCGGTGAAGGCATCAAGCGGTGTTCACTAGAAAGCTCGTAGATCTCCTTTTCGATACTGTCGAGCAGGTCTATTCCAGCCCTCCCTTGAAGCACGAAAAGTTTTTGCTTATCGGATTGTAACTGGATGGTGGTCTTACCCTGGAAATGCTCGCCCTGCTGTATTTGCCATATTTGTTTTTGCTCGTTTTTCAAATAAACGCAATCATTGCCAAGCCTATCTTGCAGCAATAACATAAATTCGTAATTATTAGTAATTTTCCCTGTATCGCGTATTACAAGGAACATATCATCGACATAACGACCGTAGTGAATTGGTGATAGTTTTTCAATGACTAATTTATCCCAATGGTGTAGCAATATATTTGAAATGATCCGACTGGCTGTTAATCCAATGACCAGACCACCATTAATAACAGGTGTTTTGTACGCTATTTTCTTTCCAAATGCCGCTGCGCCGTCAGACCAGTGCTTTAAGAATACGGCTAACTGTGCAGTAAACGCTTTTTCATCCTCAGTCAGTTTTATGTTTAGTGTGTTATAGAGATCATCAGAGGTTATAGCCAGTGGATCAATAAAATGATAGTAACTTTTTAAATCCAGTGAGGCGGCGATAATGTCACGATCTTTTTCCAACTCGTCACGTATAGCTTTTAAGCCATCACCACGCCATTTTTGGTAGGGCTGGAAGTAGGGGCTAAAAGAACCCACGGCACTGATATGGAATGGATTATCCTGCTCATTGCTAAATAATTGATCATTACGAATACGTTTTAGCCGCGCGCCATAGCAACAGTTATCTAAGCTGGCATCAAATTTATGCCCGACCATGTTAATCCATAGTGCAGAGATAATGTGACTATCAACCGGGAAGTCACCAATAATACGAAACTCTGGTATCAGATCAAAATTATTAAATAAATGGTCGGCTGCTCGTTTAGGATTAGAAAAGTGGACGTGTCCATTTTGGGATTCATGTTTTTTCTTTGTGGTTAATTTTTTCGGTAACAAACGAAATTTGCCAATCAACTTCTTATTGCTACTGAATCCATCTTCGCTCTGCAAAAGATCTAAGAGTTTTTGCAGGTTTTCAAGTAATTCCTGCTCATACTCGGCAAATTTGATAGCAACAGGAAATGTATTCTCAAAGAAGCTATCGGCTTTTGCCTTCCGGTAAGCGACCAGAAGGTCTTCAATCGTCAGATCATCCCAGCCAGTGAAAATTGCCTGATATGTCATGCGTTATCGTCCTTAGATTACAGTCTGTACAGAATTAGCCAGCCGTTTCATGCCCGAAGGGGTGCTCTTGACACCAGTAATCCATCAGTGAGGCTGGCAATAATCTTGATTTGTATCCATGTTACACGCTCCCCGCAACCAGTCCGAGCATATATTTGTCGCACTTTGCCCGAATATGGGTAGGTTTGAATTTTTTGTTTAATGTCGATTTTAAATAGACAAAATAAGGAATAAGTAAACTATTTCTTGCTGTGGGGTATCCCTGAACCTACACTGGTTTAAATATTTGTACTAATGTCTATTCAGGAGCGACATTTGCCAAACTATCTAAACTGGCTGATGCAGCATACACTACCCGGTCAGGTGCTGCTCCAGTCATGGCTTACCCGCAACGGCGTAGATCGTAAGCTTTCTTATCTCTATGTTCAGAATGGCTGGCTCAGGCGCATCGCTCACGGTGTGTACTGCCGGACGGGCCGTGAGCCGGATTGGGTAGACGCGGTTTACTGCCTTCAAACACAGTGGGAAAAGCCTGTTCGGGTGGCGGGGCTAACCAGCCTTGCGCTTCAGGGCCATGCGCACTATACCGAACCGGGTAAGCCGCAGGTCTGGCTCGCGCTTCCGGCTTACGTCAAACTGCCGGGATCGTTTGCTGCCTTCGAACAATCTGCCACATTTATCACGCTGTATACATCGGGCCTTACCGTTGATGTAACGTCATTTATCACGGAGCTGAAAATTGGCGATCGGCAGTTAGCGGGCAGTGTTCCGGAACTGGCCGCGTATGAGATCGCCTGCGGGGTTCCTTCGTTAATCTCGTTCGAACATGCCGATGCGTTGTTTCAGGGGTTGAATCTTCTCAGCCCACGTAAATTACAGGTACTGCTTCGCGCCAGCCATTCGGTTAAAACCAACCGGGTGATGCTTTACCTTGCCCGGCGTAATGGACACCCTTATTTTCAGTATCTTGATCAAAGCGGTATAGAAACAGGTACGGGAAAGCGGCAAATCATACCCGGTGGCTGGCTGGAGCCGGATTATCAAATTACTGTTCCACGCGAATTTAAACCGGAAGGAGTCGAAGATGGATCTGCGTGATAGCTATACCCGGCAGGTCAAACTGTTGATGGCAGCTCTGCCGCATGTGGCGAAGGAGTCCTGTTTCGCATTAAAAGGCGGCACCGCAATCAATTTGTTTGTGCAGGATTTTCCCCGTCTGTCGGTGGATATCGATCTGGCGTATAAGACTTTTGCGGATCGCGATACCGATTTGGCGGCGATCAACGACGCTTTGAAGAGAATTACTGCATCGCTGAACAGTAAACCGGGGATTACCGCGATTCGGCAGGAAAATAAAACGGATGAAAAGCGCATCATTGTGAATACGGCTGATGCCCAGATTAAGATCGAGGTTAGTCCGGTCTGGCGTGGGCTGTTGTTGCCTCCGGCAGAAATGTCGGTGTGCGAACGTGTGGAAATGGAGTATGGCTTCACCACTATGAGTGTCGTTTCGCTGGCGGATCTTTATGGCGGTAAAATCTGCGCAGCGCTTGATCGTCAGCACCCGCGCGATCTGTTTGATGTGCTGAATATGCTGGAGAAACCGGGACTGATGCGGGAGATCTTTGACGGTTTTCTTTGTTATCTGGCAGGCCATCCCGGCCCCATTGGCGAGTTGCTGGCCCCAAATTGGGATACAGATCGGATTGCCACGTTATACGCTCAGGAATTTTCGGGGATGACTCAGCAGGAAACGCCGCTGGAATCGCTGCTGTCAGTAACGACTTTGCTGCCGCAGGCGTTGAAGTCACATCTTACGGATCGGGATCGCGAGTTCTTGCTCAGTTTTAAGCAAAACAGCCCTGACTGGTCGCGGTATCGCTATTCTGAAATTCAGCATCTTCCCGCTATTCGCTGGAAGCAGCGCAATCTGGCGGTGCTGAAAGATAAAAATCCGGCGAAGTATGTGGCGGCGGTGAATAAGCTAGAGAGGGTACTGGAGCAATATTCTTAGCGCTGTCCATGGACTCTGAAATGGGCCATGGTGCTTTGGTTATATGAATAACTTCGTTGCAATAATTCAAACATATTCATTTAATTCAATACATAGCACCATCGAGTAAGAGATCGCTGAGTGATTAGACGATCTCTGCTCATGGAAATACGAAACTATCTCTTACCAAAGCTGATCTGAATAACATTATCCGGAGCATCATTGTTAGATCTGATGATCTCATGCTCAATAAAATCCCCCCATTTCAAAAAAAGATCCCGTAATTTTTCCGCCTGCTGCCCGACCTGATAAGTTCTGATTAATCTGTCTTTCGGAACATGGTTCAACAGAAGTTCTATAAGCCGTTCTGGCGCATCCAGATACTCAGCACAGCCTGTAGAGTGCAGGTGCAGATATTTAAGCCAATTGCTGCCGCCATTCTTTGACGTGGTCAATCAGGGCGCGGAGCTTTGGTGCAATATTGCGACGCTGAGGGAAATACAGATAGAAGCCTGGAAATTGTGGAAGAAAGTCATCAAGCAGCGATACAAGCTTACCGCTTTCAATATACGGCCTGAAAGTTTCCTGAGTGGCAATTGTTATGCCTGCGCCGGCAAGAGCCAGCTTCAACATCAGACGCAGATCATTAGTCGTAATCTGCGGTTCAATCGCAAGGTCGAAAGCTCTCCCGTTTTCTTCAAATGGCCAGCGATAAGGCGCAACATCCGAGGATTGACGCCAGCCGATACACTTATGATTCACAAGTTCACGCGGATGAACAGGTGTGCTGTTGGCTGCGAGATAGGAGGGAGAGGCAACGACCATTTCACGCTGCCTGCCGGTAAGGGGAACCGCAATCATGTCTTTTTCAATGACTTCTCCGAGCCTTACGCCAGCATCGTAACCTGCGGCCACGATATCGAATTCCTCATCCGTGACAACAATATCAAGCGTAACGGCTGGATTGGCTGTTGCAAACGAAGCGATTAGCGGACCTGAAAGAAATTCTTCAGCTATCGACGTCACCGCGATTCTGAGAAGTCCACGTGGTACATGATCAGAAACCATCTCTTCGAACGCTGCCTCAATACCGGATAAAGGTAATGACAGCGATTTATGCAGCCGTTCTCCCGCTTCCGTCAAATTAACTGAGCGCGTGGTCCGCATTACAAGCATTGTCCCGAATGCATCTTCAAGGCGTCTTATTCCCTGACTGACCGCTGAACGGGTAACGCCAAGCCGTGCAGCGGCTTTACTGAAATTACTCTCTTCTGCTACCGCGATAAAAATGGGTAAAAGATTAAGATCGATTTTCATTGTTTAATGCCGCTAACCACTGAGTACATTGAAAGCAGGATACTGGAACCAATCATAAAGTTCTATTCTCTCTCCGAACACATTTGAAGGAGAACGTAATGGATAAGGTCATATTAATCACCGGCGCATCAAGTGGTATTGGGGAAGGCATTGCCAGAGAGCTGGGAACGACAGGTGCAAAGGTTTTACTGGGAGCACGCAGACTTGAGCGTATCGATGCCATTGCAACAGAAATCTGCCGCGCAGGAGGAATTGCTAAAGCGCGGGAGTTGGATGTCACAGACCGACAGTCCATGGCAGATTTCGTGCAAGCAGCGCTGGATAGCTGGGGGCGAGTTGATGTTCTTATCAATAATGCGGGCGTTATGCCGCTTTCACCGCTTGCAGCAGGAAAACAGGATGAATGGGAGCTCACTATTGATGTGAATATCAAGGGGGTACTCTGGGGAATTGGCGCTGTACTTCCAGTGATGGAAGCGCAGGGCTCCGGTCAGATAATCAATCTTGGTTCTATTGGTGCCCTTTCAGTTGTGCCCACGGGCGCAGTCTATTGTGCATCAAAATTTGCAGTACGGGCTATTTCTGATGGCTTACGGCAGGAAAGCTCGAAAATCCGCGTGACCTGCGTAAATCCTGGCGTTGTCGAAAGTGAACTGGCTTCCACCATTACCCATGTGGAAACCATGAAGGCAATGGACGCCTACCGTTCTGTTGCACTTCAACCCGTGGATATTGCCCGTGCTGTAAGGCATATTATTGAATCTCCCGAAAGCGTTGATACAACCGAAATTACCATCAGACCCACCGCGTCTGCAAACTGAAGGATAACGTTTATATTCACGTTTTATTAAATAAATCGAGAGCAAAATTTATATATCCTTCTGTTTTGCATAGCAAGATTCATGATGTTTTGCATTGTTCAGTCCGAAGAAATAAGAGGTTAATGCTGGCGTAATGAATAGGCCAGCATTAATCACAGATGATTGCCAATCAGACAGATATTGTTAAACCGTCTAATTCATAATCAACACTTTTTCTTACGCCGCTGAATAGCGTGAAAAACAGTGAAAGGATGCTTATTTTAAATATCACTAAAGTAAATTGTTTTATGACGTTATTAATAGAAGTGGAGGAACAAATAGGCGTACTCTACAACGGCAACAAAAACAACGATATTGATCAGTTTATTACTGATTCTGTGTATATTATTCTCTTTCATTTGTAGTTCCTCGCTTTAAAAATAGTGCGCTTCGTAAGCGTCCCTATATAAATAACGAGTTTGGTCAACCAGTTTTTTGAGATGTATCACAAATTTGAATAGATGTATTACATCAACTGTTATTTATTGCACCAAAATCATCGATATACGCCACCTGAAATCAGATCCGGGGATGAGTCTGTTCTCCCGAGCGGCCTTATCCTGGCGTTCGCAGGCGCAGAGTGAGCACACTGCACCTCTTCAGAGTGCCGCAGCTCTCAGGGTGTTATACAAGGTCGGATAAGACGCGTGGCGTCGCATCCGACAACCGATGCCTGATGCGCCGCTGACGCGACTTATCAGGCCTACGGGGTGAACTGAGCTGTAGATATCGATACTGGAGATCTGGAATACATATAGAGTTCGAATTTGTTCAATCGTTTTACTACCGGGTGAATTAGTGATAATCACCTCTCTAAGCAAAAAATAGATATTTAATCCATTAATGGGAACCAGCCAGTTCCTTTCGATGCCTGAATTTGATCCCATAGTTTATCCGGAATGGTTAATTCAGGAACGAGTTGTGGATTAAGGGTTGTTTGAATTTCATGACTTTTTCCTGATTCAGCTAAAGCCACCCATTCTGGATTTATCACTAGCCCTTTACCGATCGCAACAAGTGGCAGGCCAGCGGAAATTGCTTCTTGAGCCTGAGACGGTGTGCGTATTTTACCTGCGGCGATTACCGGCACTCTGCCTGCAATATGATTTAAAATCAGCTCAATGGTTCGGGGGCCATTTGGCGATTCTACAGGGTAGCTATCGTTAACACTGACCAGTGAGGTATGTATATACGAAATACCGGATGAAATGAGCCGATCAAGGAGTTTATAAGTATCCTCTATCCGCAGTCCCCCTGTTGCAGATTCTTCAGGAGATATTCTGTAACCGATGGCAAAGGGCTTTGTCGCATATTCATAGACGACATTTTTTACTTCCTGTAATACGGCCAGCGGGAAGCGCATACGTCCTTCGAGATCTCCTCCCCATCGGTCATTACGCTGGTTAAATAGAGGGGAGAAGAAATTCTGCAGAAGGAATCCGTGCGCGCCATGAAGTTCAACGCCATCAAAACCTGCTTTAATCGCCCTTTTTGTGACATCTCCGAATGCTCTAATGGTTTCCTGAATTTCGTTTTCAGTCATTTCCCTGCTTTGTACTACTCTCTTCATAAAGTCACCAGATTTTACGCTTGATGCGCTGGCACTAATAACATCGTTATTTGGCACAAGCTCCGGGATGGCTTTATTACCGGCGTGGAAAATCTGCAAAATAGCCGGAGCACCGCCACTTTTGGCAGCAGTCGCTAACTTTTCAAGGCTGTTAATGAAACGGTCGTCATACGCGGCAAATTCATGAGTAAACCCAATGCCGCTTGGTGTGACATAGGTACATCCTGTTATTACTAAACCAACATTTTGTGAGCGACGTTTATAAAATTCGAGTTCTTGCTCAGAGATGGTTCCATCAGGATTCGCTGACCAGGTCGTCATAGGCGCCATAACGATACGATTACGTAGCTTTATTTTTTCTGTCAGCATAAAAGGAGAAAACAATGATGGGCGTTTATTTGACATAACAATACCTCAAATGTTTATCTGATTTTGATGCGTATATTTTAACTGGTGAGTTGTTGCCAGCTTTGGAACCACGATTTCTGGTTTGATTTTATTTATAATTACTTCAAAGAGTTGCTTATAATTTTAATAAGTTGAATTGCTGCTTTTTTGATGCTTTTGTTTCTTTGATAAAATTTCTTTTTGAGTGATTTTATTATTGTCGTGTAGTCAATAAAGGATAAATATCAGGGAGATAGTGAATCTCCCTGCAGCATTTTTATAAATGTGTTTTATAAAAAGGAATTAATTTATCGAGCGCCTGTTTCACAGGTTCTGGCTTATCATACAGGTCGTAATGTGAATAACCTTCAACCACGACCAGCTCTTTATGTTTTGAAGCAGCGCGGCCAATAATTTCGCAGCCGTCACGATAGGCACCAAAAGCGCCCACTCTATCACCCACTACAACCATTAGTGGTTGAGTTAACAGGACTTCTGCAAGATGAAAAGCATCCCAGCCCACTGCAACAGTCTGATGTGAAAATAGCGAACGATTTACCCCATTAGGCGCACAGCCTCGTGGCGAACGATAATATTCTGTGGCTTCAAAAAGGTCTATTTCTGTTAATCCCGCTTCAAGAGCTGCATCCGGAGAAGAAGGGAGTAAATCATCTACGCGAAGTTTTGCGCCGTTAGCTTCGTCTGTTCTTTGTTGCGCCATTGCTTCGAGTGCTCCGACAGGGTTAAATGCCGAAAAACCTTCACGCATAAGACGCCCGTAGTTTGCACCCGTGACAGTACCAATGGCTTTAATTCGACGTTCTGTCATTGCAGCATTAATGGCATATCCACCACCCCCGCAAATGCCCAGGACGCCAATACGCCCGGCATCAACGTAAGGTAAGGTGCTAAGGTAATCAACGACAATGCTGAAGTCTTTTACTCGCATTGTTGGATCTTCCAGATAACGCGGTTCTCCACCGCTGCTTCCCTGAAAACTGGCATCAAAAGCAATGACGATAAAGCCAGCTTTTGCCAGGGCGGCACCATACACGCTACCCGATGTCTGTTCTTTGCAGCTTCCAATTGGATGGGCGCTGATAATGGCTGGATACTTTATTTCACTATTAAAATCGTCAGGGAAATAGATATCAGCAGCTATATCCCAGTAAGTGTGTTTTATCGAAACAGTTTTCATTTCAAGCTCCGGGGATTTGCCTAAACAGATTTAAATATCATTTCTATTATCCGCAACTGGCATTCGTGTTCTTATCGCGAACGGCGTAATAGTATGACTTGTATTGGTTATCATCAATGGTCTAATATCTATCACAGTGTTAAGTTAAGGTTTACAATGATGAAAATAGAGCCTTCAATTTTGCCTTCTCTTGCCTGGTTTGCGCTGATTGTTCGCGCCGGAAGTTTCTCCAGAGCAGCCTCTGAAATGGGTATTACGCGGGCCGCATTGTCCCAGAATTTAAAATCTCTTGAGGAACGTCTTAACACCAAGCTGATATACCGTACGACCCGCAATATGTCGCTTACCGAGGAAGGCCAGCGTCTGTATGAAGTGCTGGTGTCGGCTTTGGGGCAAATTGATGATGCTTTGAAAGATGTCGGTGATACCCAACTTGAACCTACTGGCCTGTTGAGAATAAATTCCTCCCGTGTTGCAGCAAGGATGCTTGTTGAGCCTCATATTGGCGAGTTTCTTACTCGTTACCCCAAAACAAAGATAGAACTCATTATGGATGACGGTTTATCTAACATTATTGCGGACGGCTGTGATGTGGGCATACGCCTTGAGCAAGGACTGGATGAGCATATGACTGCCGTTCCTGTTTCTCCGCTTATTAAACTGGTTACCGTGGCATCGCCAGATTATTTAAGAGAACACGGTATTCCTGAAACGCCTCAGGAACTGAGTAACCATAATTGCCTTCGATTGCGGCATAAAAGTAGCGGAGCACTCTCAGCATGGGAGTTTTCTAATGTCACGGGGAATAATGAAGAGTTCGAAATAGAGGTGTCAGGTAAGTATATTTCTAATGATGACGAAAGCATGATACGAATGGCGCTTAATGGGACCGGTATCATCCAACATCTGGATTTTGCCATCGCCGAACATATCAATGCGGGCAAGTTACAGCTGATTCTTGAGGATTGGGCCGTTTCATTTCCTGGATTTTATATTTATGTTTCCTCACGAGTGAGAATGCCCTCTAAAGTTCGTGCTTTTATTGATTTTATGGTGGAGAAAAGAGTAAAACTCGAAAATTGATGATATGTGTAATTGATGATTATTCTGGGCGAATATCGGTAAGAAGAATAACACCATCGTGAGGACGCGTTTTCATAATAAATATTCTGATAATTAATGCTTGTTTTCGCTACAGCCATAATATCAATTATCATTATCACCAATAATGTGGCTAAAATAATTGCATCTATGAGCCCCTTCATGAGTGTCCCTGAAGACATGGTTCAGAAGTATGTAAAGTCAGGCAAGCTTATTCAGGTGTTGCAGGAGTGGTGTCCAACTTTTCCCGGATATTACCTTTACTACCCCAGCCGCAAGCAGCATCCGCCAGCTTTTGCGCTGTTGATCGATGCACTTCGCTATTCAGAGTAACGGGTCCACATTTTGTTGTGGACCCGTTTGGGTATTAGCGGCCTACGCGTGCCTGGTGCTCAGGCGAGTAACGTTCACCGACGATTTTAATTGTTTCCAGTGCCTCGGTTATCTGCTGCGTATCTTTCTGCGAAAGAACAATGTCGACAGCATCCAGGTTTTCTTCCAGCCGATGCAGTTTAGTGGTGCCAGGGATGGGAACAATCCACGGCTTTTGTGCTAACAGCCATGCCAGTGCGATTTGTGCAGATGTTACCCCTTTCTCCGCGGCCAGTTCACCTAACAAGGTGACCAGTTTTTCATTGGCTTCAATGGCTTGTGCCGCGAAACGCGGTACGGTGCTACGGTAATCATCCTTGCCGAAAGTGGTTCCTGGCTTAATTGACCCCGTCAGGAAACCTTTACCTAGTGGGCTGAAGGGGACAAAACCAATCCCCAGTTCCTCCAGCAACGGCAGAATTTCCTGTTCAGGCTCACGCCACCACATGGAATATTCGCTTTGCAGGGCGGTGACAGGTTGTACCGCATGTGCACGACGAATGGTTTGTGCTCCCGCTTCAGACAGGCCGAAATGTTTGACCTTACCTTCTGCAATTAGGTCTTTCACCGTTCCTGCAACATCTTCAATAGGAACATCCGGATCAACACGGTGTTGATACAGAAGGTCAATAACATCTGTCTTAAGGCGGCGTAATGAGCCTTCAACGGCTTCACGGATATGTTCCGGGCGGCTGTTTAAAATCTGCTGCTTATTATCATCGCCGAAGGTAAAACCGAATTTAGTGGCAATCACCACACGGTCACGAAACGGTTTTAAGGCTTCGCCGACCACTTCTTCATTCAGATACGGACCATACACTTCGGCGGTATCGAAGAAGGTGACGCCACGTTCAACCGCAGCACGAATAAGTTCGATAGCCTGACGGGTATCGGTCGCCGGGCCGTAGCCGTGGCTTAAGCCCATGCAACCGAGCCCAAGGGCGGAGACTTCGAGTCCGGATTTACCCAGATAACGTTTTTGCATTGAATGAATACCTCTTTTATCGCGGCTTAAACATCAAGTTTGCGGCCTGTCAGCCATTCCACCATTGCGGGATCGCGGTGAGAGAAGAACGCGCTGGTTGCGGTATCCAGGGCGGTAATTTGCAGCATATCTTCAGGGCTGAGTTCAAAATCGAGAATGTTGATGTTCTCTTCCATGCGTTCTTTGCGCACTGATTTTGCCAGTGAAACAATGCCTCGTTGGTAGATCCAGCGCAGAACAACCTGGCCCACGCTTTTGCCATACTTCTCGCCAATTGCCGTGAGAACAGGATGCTGGAACAGACCATTTTTCCCTTCCGCAAACGGTGCCCAGGCTTCTGGCTGAATACCACGACTTTGCATCCACGGAACGGCCTGTAATTGCTGGTTGAAGGGGTTAACTTCAATCTGGTTTACCGCCGGAACGACGTTATTAAAGGCGATAAGGTCAGCCAGTCGGTCAGGATGGAAGTTACTGACGCCAATAGCGCGGATCTTGCCTGCCTGTTGCAGTTCTTCCATGGCGCGCCAGGCACCGTGGACATCACCGTAAGGCTGATGAATCAAATACAGGTCAACGTAATCAAGTTGCAGTCGATTCAGAGAGCGTTCGAACTGGGCTTTGGCCCCTTCGTAACTGGTATCCTGCAACCAGAGTTTCGTGGTGACAAAGAGTTCGTTACGCGCAATGCCGCTTTGTTTCAGTGCGTTCCCGACCTGGGTTTCATTTTGATAGGAGGCGGCGGTGTCAATCAGTCGATAACCGGTGTTAATAGCGTCAATGACCGCTCTTTCGCATTCGGCGGCATCGGTCATCTGAAATACACCAAAGCCCAGCAGAGGCATTTCAATACCGTTGTTCAGTTTTACTTTTTGCATGGTGTTATCCTTCCGTTATCGTTCATGAGAAGCATAACGTAAAGGGAAGAGCTCGATTAGACGGCAGGATTTGTCAGGGGTTATGAACGAAATTCATAAATCTGTTTGAGTGTTGAGATGAGTCGTGCAAGTTCGATATCCCCGGAATTTACAGTCCGATGAAGGAAAATGAATATCCATAAAAAATATATTGGTTTATCCTGGCGTATATACCTACTTCGACGTATTGCCAATCGTGGCAAATTAAAGACAGGTCATTATTATTCACTCTGAATAATGAATTATTCACTGTCCGCAGAGTAAGAAATATAACTTAGGTAGCTATTTAATGAGTTGCACAAAAAGCTAAATTTTCACCCATAAATAAAAATATAATCCCGCGCCCAACCACCTGATGAGTGGCTACAGACACTGGATATATTAGGTGGCGGTGTACTTTCTTACATAAAGGTATTTCCTTTTCTGCGGAAAAGGAAACCGGGAAATTCCCGGTTTTTCTGACAAGCGGACGCCATTATTTGTGTCTGCCTATGTTCGTTAATTCGTTCATCAGGAAATTATCTCAATGTCACGTTATAAAACAGGTCATAAACAACCACGATTTCGTTATTCAGTTCTGGCCCGCTGCGTGGCGTGGGCAAATATCTCTGTTCAGGTTCTTTTTCCACTTGCAGTCACCTTTACGCCAGTAATGGCGGCACGTGCGCAGAATGCGGTTCAGCCACGGTTGAGCATGGAAAATACTACGGTAACTGCTGATAATAATGTGGAGAAAAATGTCGCGTCGTTTGCCGCAAATGCCGGGACATTTTTGAGTAGTCAGCCAGATAGCGATGCGACACGTAATTTTATTACCGGGATGGCCACCACTAAAGCTACCCAGGAAATCCAGGAGTGGCTCGGGAAATATGGTACTGCGCGCGTTAAACTGAATGTCGATAAAGATTTCTCGCTGAAGGATTCTTCGCTGGAAATGCTTTATCCGATTTATGATACGCCGACAAATATGTTGTTCACTCAGGGGGCAATACATCGTACAGACGATCGTACTCAGTCAAATATTGGTTTTGGCTGGCGTCATTTTTCAGGTAATGAATGGATGGCGGGAGTGAACACCTTTATTGACCATGATTTATCCCGTAATCATACCCGTATTGGTGTTGGTGCGGAATACTGGCGCGATTATTTGAAACTGAGCGCCAATGGTTATATCCGCGCTTCTGGCTGGAAAAAATCGCCGGATATTGAGGATTATCAGGAACGCCCGGCGAATGGTTGGGATATCCGCGCAGAGGGCTATTTACCTGCCTGGCCGCAGCTTGGCGCAAGCCTGATGTATGAACAGTATTATGGCGATGAAGTCGGGCTGTTTGGTAAAGATAAGCGCCAGAAAGACCCGCATGCTATTTCTGCCGAGGTGACCTATACGCCAGTGCCTCTTCTGACACTGAGCGCCGGGCATAAGCAGGGCAAGAGCGGTGAGAATGACACTCGCTTTGGCCTGGAAGTTAACTACCGAATTGGCGAACCTTTGGCGAAACAACTCGATACGGATAGCATTCGCGAGCGTCGGGTACTGGCAGGCAGCCGCTATGACCTGGTTGAGCGTAATAACAATATCGTTCTTGAGTATCGCAAATCTGAAGTGATCCGTATTGCTCTGCCTGAGCGTATTGCAGGTAAGGGCGGGCAGACGGTTTCCCTGGGGCTTGTGGTGAGTAAAGCAACTTACGGTCTGAAAAATGTTCAATGGGAAGCGCCATCTTTGCTGGCCGCAGGCGGAAAAATTACCGGGCAGGGCAATCAGTGGCAAGTGACGCTCCCGGCTTACCAGGCAGGCAAAAACAATTATTATGCGATTTCTGCGGTTGCCTACGATAACAAAGGCAATGCCTCAAAACGCGTGCAGACAGAGGTGGTCATTACCGGAGCAGGTATGAGTGCCGAGCGCACGGCGTTAACGCTTGACGGTCAGAGCCGTATCCAAATGCTTGCTAACGGTAGTGAGCAAAAGCCACTGGTGCTTTCTCTGCGCGACGCCGAGGGGCAGCCAGTCACGGGTATGAAAGATCAGATCAAGTCTGAGCTGACGTTCAAGCCAGCTGGAAATATTGTGACTCGTACCCTGAAGGCCACTAAATCACAGGCACAGCCAACACTGAGTGAGTTCACCGAAACTGAAGCTGGGGTGTACCAGTCTGTCTTTACTACCGGAACGCAATCAGGTGAGGCAACGATTACGGTTAGCGTTGATGGCATGAGCAAAACCGTCACTGCAGAATTGCGCGCTACGATGATGGATGTGTCGAAGTCTACTCTGAGCGTGAATGAATCTTCAGGAGACGTGGTTGCCGATGGTCAGCAATCCCACACGCTGATGCTGACTGCGGTGGATACTGATGGCAACCCGGTGACGGGAGAGGCCAGCCGCTTGCGATTTGTTCCGCAGGATAGCAATGGTGTCACCATTGGTACCATTTCGGAGGTAAAACCAGGCGTTTACAGCGCTACGGTTTCTTCGACCCGTGCCGGAAACGTTGTTGTGCGTGCCTTTAGCGAGCAGTATCAGTTGGGCTCATTACAACAAACGCTGAAGTTTGTCGCCGGGCCGCTTGATGCAGCACATTCGACCATCGCCCTGAATCCGGATAAACCGGTGGTTGGCGGTACAGTTACGGCAATCTGGTCGGCAAAAGATGCTAATGACAACCCTGTAACTGGCCTCAATCCGGATGCACCGTCATTATCGGGCGCAGCCGCTGCAGGTTCTAAGGCCTCAGGCTGGACGGATAATGGCGACGGGACCTGGACTGCGCAGATTACTCTCGGCACTACGGCGGGGGAATTAGAGGTTATGCCGAAGCTCAATGGGCAGGACGCGGCAGCAAAGGCGGCGAAAGTAACCGTGGTAGCTGATGCGTTATCTTCGAACCAGTCGACAGTCTCTGTGGCAAAAGATCGCGTAAAAGCAGGCGAAAGCACAACCGTGACGCTTATTGCAAAAGATGCGCATGGCAACGCTATCAGTGGCCTTTCCCTGTCGGCAAGCCTGACGGGTGTTGCATCTGAAGGGGCGACTGTATCCAACTGGACCGAGCAAGGCGATGGTTCCTATGTCGCTACGCTGACCACAGGCGGAAAGACAGGTGAGCTTCTCGTCATGCCGCTATTCAACGGCCAGCCAGCAGCCACCGATGCTGCGCATTTGACTGTCGTCGCCGGGGATATGTCATCAGCGAACTCTACGCTTGTTGCGGATAATGATGCTCCGACCGTCAAAGCGACGACGGAACTCACCTTCACCGCGAAGGATGCGTACGGGAACCTTGTCACCGGGCTGAAGCCAGATGCACCGCAGTTTAGTGGTGCCGCCAGCACGGGGACTGAGCGTCCTTCAGCAGGAAACTGGGCAGAGAAAAGTAACGGGGTCTATGTGGCGACCTTAACTCTGGGCTCTGCCGCGGGTCAGTTGTCTGTGATGCCGCGAGTGAACGGCCAAAATGCCGTTGCTCAGCCACTGGTGCTGAATGTTGCAGGTGACGCATCTAAGGCTGAGATACGTGATATGACGGTGAAGGTTGATAACCAAGTGGCTAATGGACAGTCTGCTAACCAGGTAACCCTGACCGTTGTGGACAACTATGGCAACCCGTTGCAGGGACAAAATGTGACGCTGACTCTGCCGGAAGGAGTGACCAGCAAGACGGGGAATACGGTAACAACCGATGCGGCAGGTAAAGCCGACATTGAGCTGATGTCAACGGTTGCCGGGGAACACAGCATCGCGGCTTCGGTGAATGGTGCTAAGAAGACGGTTACGGTGAAATTCAAGGCGGATTTCAGTACCGGTCAGGCGAGCCTGGAGGTTGATAGCGCCGCGCCAAAAGTGGCAAACGACAAAGATGCCTTTACGCTGACGGCAACGGTTAAGGATCAATACGACAACCTTCTTCCTGGCGCTGTGGTCGTCTTTAATCTGCCTCGGGGCGTCAAACCGTTTGCAGACGGTAATATCATGGTGAACGCCAACGAGGAGGGTAAAGCGGAACTGAAAGTGGTTTCCGTGACTGCCGGAACGTATGAGGTCACGGCGTCGGCAGGAAATGACAAGCCTTCGGATGCGCAGACTATAACGTTTGTGGCCGATAAGGCTACCGCAACCGTCTCCGGTATTGAGGTGATTGGCAACTATGCACTGGCGGATGGCAAAGCCAAACAGACGTATAAAGTTACGGTGACTGATGCCAATAACAACCTGTTGAAAGATAGTGACGTGACGCTGACTGCCAGCCCGGCGAATTTAGCTCTGGATCCCGATGGGACGGCGAAAACTAATGAGCAAGGGCAGGCTATTTTCACCGCCACGACCACTGTCGCAGCGAAATATACACTTACGGCTAAAGTGGAACAGGCCAACGGTCAGGTATCGACGAAAACTGCCGAATCTAAATTCGTCGCGGATGATAAAAACGCGAAGCTCGCCGTATCATCTGATGAGTCTCTGGTGGCGGATGGGGTAACGACCGCAACAATGACGGTTACCCTGTTCTCGGCAAACAACCCCGTAGGAGGAACTATGTGGGTCGACATTGAGGCTCCGAAAGACGTGACAGAGGCGGATTATCAATTCCTGCCGTCGAAGGCCGACCATTTCTCGAGCGGGAAAATTACGCGTACATTTAGTACCAAGAAGCCGGGTCTCTATACGTTCACATTCCACGCACTGACGTATGGCGGGTACGAAATGACGCCTGTGAAGGTGACAATTAACGCCGAGGCTGCAGATACTGAAAAGGGCGAGGAGGAGATGCCATAATTTGAATAGTATGAACGTTACGATCTAATAAAGAATAATGGTGTTGACATGTTCAACGCCATTATTCACTGAATACCTGGCCTGATACTGATTAAACAGTAGCAGGCCAGGATAAAACTCAATAAGACATAGCGACAAACTAAACCGGACGAACGGGGATAAAAATTTCGCAAACAACATCATTGCCATCCTTTTCTACGAAATCTTCATTGTAATAAAATCGCTCAATATCGCTGCCGTTCACTCTGGCTAACCCCCTGGCAGGCAACTCTATCAGATAGATGTTCCGCACCCAGTCAGGATAATGTTCCCAGTTTCCTTCATAACGGAAAGATGCATAAAGTCCTCGGGTCGTTGTCCACTCTTTCGGCATGTCAGCATATTCACATACCGTACCAGCAAAGGTTTCAACTGTGAGTAAATCGACCGACTTTGTTGATGGTTTAAACGTTGAGACGAAATAGATATCCGTCTTAAAATCCTTCATGCACTTGGCTAAATGATGACGCCGCAATTTGACTTCTTCATCCGGTGATTTGTTCGATATTTCAGTATCATACTTAAATGAATTGCCAAAAATACGTGTTTCAGGGAAATGAATTAATGTGCAATCAGTTTTTGTATGTTGGCGTGCTAAAAATGGAGGGAAGATATTTTCCAGATCCCAATAATCACGGAGCCGGTATTCTCGGGGAGAGCATCCGAACAACTTTTTAAATTCGCGACTGAATGACTGCTGTGAATCAAAATGCAAAGATAGTGCAATATCAAGCATAGATTTCGCTGTGAGTCGGACAAGAATAGCTGCCCGGCAAAGTCTTCGTTTGCGAATGTATTCTCCCAGCGGCACATGCATGAAGTTTCTGAACAGGAGCTGGATATTGCGTCTACTGTAGCCAGATTTCTGTGCGATATCTTCGATTGAGATAGGGTTACCGAGATTGCACTCAATCCACTCCAGGAGTTGCTGCAAAATCTTCTGCCTGATCATAACATTCTCCATTTACCCTTCGCCATTTCGTACATTTTTCGTATGACAAAGGCTATTAGTGTATCAAAAACAGAAAGGTCCGAGGCCAGGCGACTGACAGTATCTCAGATTGTTGACAAATGCTTGTTGTGTATACCGGAACTTATTCAGCCTACAAAATAGCGCAAATTCAATAAATTGCGATTCTCTGGTCGGCATGATAATCATAGCGCATCAGGCAATTTTGTGCTTGTCATCAATCTCATCGTGTCTGCTTCATTTTTCCCATAATAGAGAAATTACAGTCCCCTATTATTAATGAAATTTTTACATAAGTGATATCAAAATCCACATACTAATCTGCGGTCATGTTTTAACGTAGACTAATGATTCATACGTAATGGAGGGACTGCTAGTGGAATTTTCCGTATTAAGCAACAATCTGAAAATGCCGATGATGGGATTTGGTGTTTTTCAGGTTACCGATAAAGAAGTATGTAAACAATCAGTGTTGAATGCTATCCGAACCGGTTATCGACTCATCGACACTGCAGCGGTATATGGTAATGAAGACGCCGTCGGCGACGCTATTCGTGAAGCCATTTCGGAAGGTTTCTGTACCCGCGAGGAGTTATTTATTACGTCTAAATTGTGGGTACAGGACATGGTTGATCAGGATACGGCAAAAGCAGGTATTGAAGCGTCATTAAAAAAATCGGGACTTGAATACTTTGATCTCTATTTATTGCACCAGGCAATGCGCGATTATTTCAGTGCATGGCGTGCACTGGAAGAGGCCTATGAAGAGGGCAAACTGAAAGCGATTGGGGTTTCCAATTTCTATCCTCATGCTCTGGCAAACTTTTGTGAAACAGTCAGAATTAAGCCAATGGTCAACCAGGTTGAGTTGCATCCCTATTTTGCCCAACCAGAAGCGCTGGCAACCATGAAGTACTACAACGTGCAGCCTGAAGCATGGGCACCATTAGGCGGTGGAAGACATAAACCATTTGAAAACAGCCTGCTTCAGGGTATTGCAAATGCCCACCAAAAATCGATTTCTCAGGTAATTCTACGCTGGAATATTCAACGGGGAGTGGTTGTTATTCCAAAATCGACTCATCAGCATCGTATTGAAGAGAACTTCGCTATCTGGGATTTTTCACTGACAGAGAAAGAAATGGCGCAAATAAGCTCACTTGATCTAGGGTATGTTGGCGAATCCGTAAAACATTTTAATCCTGAGTTTGTTCGTGGCTGTCTTGGCGTAAAAATACATAACTAATTAGACTTATCAGGATGCTACCTGACCCGCACTCTGAAAATATAACTTATAGCAGATGTTATTATATATTTTCCGAAGGCGGGATCTCATTATAAAAGTAAAAATGCACACTGAATCGCTTCAGTAAGATAAAATTACAGTTATTAATGATTATGAAATTATTGTTAATAATTTCATTTATACTCATTTGGGGGACTGTTCTAATAGATACCAAATGAGTATCTTTAAATAGGCATTCAAGATAAATCCAATGAAATTCAATACGTTATTTTATCGAATGCATGATTCCGTGTTGTTAGTGGCGATCATTATAAAAATGTGAGCGACGCCGAAAGAAATAAAATTAGCTATTGCATCCAGGTATCCAATGATGGATTATTGATTTGTCATACAAATCAGTTTGAATTTGTATTCTGCTACCCAATAAAAAAGCCGCCATTTTTATTGATGTCTGATAACCCGGAAGGAGTGGTTGCGATCAGGCATAAATAGAAATGAAGCAATGGAGTATTGGTTGTGAATGTAAATTTCTTTGTTACCTGTATCGGTGATGCCCTGAAATCAAGGATGGCACGCGACTCCGTGCTGCTCCTGGAAAAACTCGGCTGTCGCGTAAATTTTCCTGAGAAACAGGGATGCTGCGGTCAGCCTGCGATCAATAGTGGTTATATCAAAGAAGCGATCCCAGGAATGAAAAATCTGATCGCTGCACTTGAAGATAACGACGATCCCATTATTTCTCCCGCCGGTTCCTGCACTTACGCCGTAAAAAGTTACCCAACATATCTGGCTGACGAACCAGAATGGGCATCACGTGCAGAAAAGGTTGCCGCGCGTATGCAGGATCTCACTTCTTTTATTGTCAATACATTAGGGGTAGTCGATGTAGGCGCCAGCTTGCAAGGGAGGGCGGTATATCATCCATCCTGTAGTCTGGCCCGTAAGCTGGGTGTGAAGGAAGAACCACTTACGCTGCTAAAAAATGTACGTGGACTGGAGCTGTTGCCCTTTGCCGAACAGGATACTTGCTGCGGGTTTGGCGGTACGTTCTCGGTCAAAATGGCCGAAATTTCCGGCGAGATGGTGAAAGAAAAGGTTTCACACCTGATGGAGGTTTGTCCTGAGTATTTAATTGGTGCCGACATTAGTTGCTTGCTGAATATAAGTGGGCGATTACAACGGGAAGGGCAGAAAGTCAAAGTGATGCATATTGCTGAAGTGCTGATGAGCCGCTGAGGGTATAAAGATGTCGATCAAAACCAGTAATACAGAATTCAAGACACGCATCCGTCAGCAAATTGAAGATCCGATCATGCGCAAAGCGGTGGCAAACGCGCAGCAGCGTATTGGGGCAAATCGGCAAAAAATGGTCGATGAATTAGGTCACTGGGAGGAGTGGCGCGATCGTGCCAGCCAGATACGTGATCATGTTCTGAGTAATCTCGACGCTTATCTGTATCAGCTCTCCGAAAAAGTGACGCAAAACGGCGGTCACGTCTGGTTTGCAAAAACCAAAGAAGACGCGACCCGCTACATTTTACAGGTCGCCCAACGCAAAAATGCCCGGAAGGTGGTGAAATCTAAATCGATGGTGACCGAAGAGATTGGCGTCAATCATGTGTTGCAGGATGCTGGCATTCAGGTGATTGAAACCGATCTGGGTGAATACATTCTTCAGTTGGATCAAGATCCGCCATCTCATGTTGTGGTTCCGGCTATCCATAAAGATCGCCACCAGATCCGCCGGG
Source organism: Escherichia sp. E4930 (assembly GCF_005845405.1). Taxonomy (NCBI): domain Bacteria; kingdom Pseudomonadati; phylum Pseudomonadota; class Gammaproteobacteria; order Enterobacterales; family Enterobacteriaceae; genus Escherichia; species Escherichia sp. E4930. Next base: position 635,601 of record NZ_VCDZ01000003.1, read on the forward strand.
TGCTACACGAACGTCTGGGCTATGATGGCCCGGAGACGCCTGAAGCGATGACCTTATTCATTCGTCAAAAGATCCGTGAAGATTTCCTCAGTGCCGAAATCGGTATAACCGGCTGTAATTTCGCGGTAGCAGAAACCGGTTCGGTATGCCTGGTGACCAATGAAGGCAATGCGCGAATGTGTACCACGCTACCTAAAACGCACATCGCGGTGATGGGGATGGAGCGTATTGCCCCCACGTTTGCCGAGGTTGATGTATTGATCACCATGTTGGCGCGTAGTGCCGTTGGCGCACGTTTGACGGGATACAACACCTGGCTGACAGGGCCGCGCGAAGCGGGGCATGTGGACGGGCCTGAAGAGTTTCATCTGGTTATTGTTGATAACGGGCGTTCTGAAGTGCTGGCCTCTGAATTTCGGGATGTGCTGCGCTGTATTCGCTGCGGAGCCTGTATGAATACTTGTCCGGCATATCGCCACATTGGAGGTCACGGATACGGATCTATTTACCCAGGGCCAATCGGCGCGGTGATTTCTCCACTACTTGGCGGCTATAAAGATTTTAAAGATTTACCTTACGCCTGCTCTTTATGCACGGCCTGTGACAGCGTGTGTCCGGTGCGTATTCCTCTGTCAAAACTGATTTTGCGCCATCGTCGGGTGATGGCTGAAAAAGGGATCACCGCAAAAGCAGGGCAACGGGCGATTAAAATGTTCGCTTATGCCAATAGTCATCCGGGATTGTGGAAAGTCGGAATGATGGCAGGCGCTCATGCGGCAAGCTGGTTTATCAGTGGTGGCAAAACACCACTCAGGATCGGTGCGATTAGCGACTGGATGGAAGCCCGCGATCTTCCTGAAGCTGACGGCGAGAGTTTCCGTAGTTGGTTTAAGAAACATCAGGCGCAGGAGAAAAAGAATGGATAATCGAAGCGAATTTTTGCAAAACGTTGCTCAGGCACTGGGCCGCCCGCTGCGACTCGAACCGCAAACGGAAGATGTGCCGCTTAACAACTATGCAAACGAGCGTCTTACTGAACTTAACCAGCAACAGCGCTGTGACGCGTTTATCCAGTTTGCCAGTGATGTCATGTTGACGCGTTGTGAACTGACCAGCGAGGCGCAGGCCGCGGATGCTGCATTACGCCTGTGTAAAGAGCTGGGAGAGCAGTCGGTGGTGATTAGCGGTGACAGGCGACTGGAAGAGCTGGGGATCCGTGAGCGTTTACAACAGGAATGCAATGCCGCCGTGTGGGATCCGCTGAAAGGTGCCGAGAATATCTCGCAGGCAGAGCAGGCTAAAGTTGGCGTAGTGTATGCTGAATATGGCTTAACAGAATCGGGAGGCGTGGTGCTTTTTTCCGCTGCTGAGCGTGGGCGCTCGTTGAGTTTGCTCCCTGAGTCCTCAATTTTTATCCTGCGTAAAAGCACCATCCTGCCACGTGTGGCGCAACTCGCAGAAAAATTGCATCAGAAAGCGCAGTCCGGTGAACGTATGCCGTCCTGCATTAACATCATTAGCGGCCCTAGTTCAACGGCGGATATTGAGCTTATCAAAGTCGTCGGGGTTCATGGCCCGGTGAAAGCGGTATACCTGATTATTGAGGATTGCTGAGAGAGAGTAACATGAGAGTTACCTCACGTTTTTATAGCAGGATTCGGTCCCGTATCAAAACGGTAACTCTCAACCTTGCAAAGCCTACAGTCAAATCAAGTCGCGACTGAATTTTTAGCTCTAGCAGTATTCTATTCGCCACAAAATACGCAGCCGTGCTTCTCGCCAATCATAATTGATGCTTCCACCACGCGCAGGCCTTCCAGTTCGTATACGGCCCGCCGTCTCGTCGTAGTCTGTTCTGTACGCATCGCACGGGGGAAAGGCGTTTTCGGTGCAATTACGCACAAGTTCGTTGAGGTGTTCATCGGTCTGACAATCGACACACAGGGAATAGTGTGATGTTCCAGGACGTGCATAAAACTGCGCCATGTCTGCATATGGTACGGGAATCATTGAACCACTGTAGAATTTTATGCATATATTATATATAGTTGTAACTTCATATCTTGTAATTCCTCTTAGACACTTTTAAATCTTATATTCTATTAATTAACGGTTTTATATGAATGAAAGCTGAATGGATTCAGTCTTATGCGCATATATATTTATTAATAAGACAATTCTTATAATTAAATACCCAATAAGAGTTATCACCTTTGTTGGTTATATATTAAATGTGTAACGCCTGCTTCTTGTTTATATTTTGAGTTGATTTGAGCTCTTAGATACATATAATGCTCATATGTTCGAGACTGGGTGCTAATGTAAGGATAAAGTTAAGATTGTTAATTTGAAATAGGTATCCGGTAGTAAGTTAATCTATTATTACTCTCTGAACTGCATACCCAGGTATGTGGTTATCAATGTTATGCGATTTTTTTGAATTTATATATGCCATGAGCAGCAACCGGGATGGCATTTTATACGTTGCTGTTTATGCAATCTTGGTTTTATTTGGATGTATTGCTGGAGATTGTGATGAATAAAATATATCGGCTAAAGTGGAACAGGTCCCGTAACTGTTGGAGCGTCTGCTCTGAACTGGGAAGCAAAATAAAAGGAAAAAAGTCCCGGGCTGTTTTAATTAGCGCGATAAGTTTATATTCATCTCTGGCGTTCGCTGATAATGTCATCGTAAACCAGGATGCGACTATTGATTTTGGCAAAGAGAACAAGAGCATTGATTACCATATTACGGTGACCAATAATGCTAATCTGGTTATCAATGCGACAGAATCTTCTCGTCCACGTTTTACGCTCGACTCTGGTGGTGGGCTGGATATCACCGGAGGGAAGGTGCGTATCAATGGCCCACTTAACTTTTTGCTGAAAGGTACGGGATTCCTGAATGTCTCCAATGCTGGCAGCGAGTTATATGCTGATGATTTGTATGAGTCAAACTCAGGCATGAGACATGATCGCGGCTATTTTAACGTCTCCAACGGCGGCAAAATTCATGTTAAGGGCACCAGCCGTCTGACTTATACGCAGGGAAATGTCAGTGGTGAAGGTAGCCAGGTAAATTCCGAAACCTTCTTTATGGGCGTTTACAGCAGTTACGGTGGTGATCAGTACCTGTCAGTTAATAACGGCGGTGAAGTTAATGCCAGGAAGCAAATTAGCCTGGGCTATTATAATCAAAACTCCGATACCACACTTGCCGTTTCGGAAGGTGGTAAAATTTCTGCGCCGACTATTAGTTTAAGTACCAACTCTGAGTTAGCGTTAGGTGCACAGGAAGGAAGTACTGCGAAGGCAGCAGGGATTATTGATGCCGAAAAAATTGAGTTTGTGTGGGCTTCGACATCCGATAAGAAAATCACCTTAAACCACACGGATAAAGATGCGACTATTTCCGCGGATATTGTTAGTGGCAGCGAGGGCCTGGGCTATATCAATGCGCTCAATGGCACGACTTACTTAACCGGTGATAACTCTGCCTTTAGCGGTAAAGTCAAAATTGAGCAAAATGGCGCTTTAGGGATCACCCAAAATATAGGTACAGCAGAGATCAACAACCGCGGGAAATTACACCTGAAGGCTGACGATAGCATGACCTTTGCCAATAAGATCTCCGGCAACGGTACAATAAGTATCGACAGTGGGACGGTGGAGTTGACCGGCAATAACTATGCATTCAGCGGATATATTGATGTTGCTTCCGATGCTGTCGCGGTTATTTCTGAAGAAAAAAACATTGGCAACGCGGATCTGGATGTTGATGGCAAATTGCAAATTAATGCCAACAAAGATTGGGTATTTGATAACGATCTTGAAGGTAAAGGCATTGTTGAAATAAACATGGGGAATCACGAATTCTCCTTCGATGATTTTGCTTATACAGACTGGTTCCAGGGTTCACTGGCGTTCCAGAACACGACATTTAACCTGGAAAAGAATGCTGAGTTTCTGCAGAGAGGCGGGATCACTGCGGGTCAGGGAAGCCAGGTAACAGTGGGTAAGGGCGCTCACTCCATTAGCACTTTGGGATTCTCCGGCGGAACCGTTGATTTTGGTGCCCTGACAGCGGGTGCACAGATGACAGAAGGGACAGTCAACGTTAGTAAAACGCTGGATTTGCGCGGCGAGGGTGTGATTCAGGTTTCTGACAGTGATGTTGTCCGCTCAGTATCTCGTGATATTGACTCCGCGTTATCGCTTACTGAAGTTGATGATGGTAACAGCGCCATTAAGCTGGTTGATGCGCAAGGTGCGGAAGTTCTGGGGGATGCGGGCAATCTGCAATTGCAGGATAAAAATGGGCAAATCCTCTCCAGCAACGCCCAACGTGATATTCAGCAGAATGGGAAAAAAGCCGCCGTCGGCACTTACGACTATCGTCTGACGAGTGGGGTAAACAATGACGGTCTGTATATCGGTTACGGCCTGACCCAGCTTGATTTACACGCTACCGACAGCGATGCTCTGGTGCTGAGCTCTAACGGTAAAAGCGAGAATGCCGCCGATCTCAGCGCAAAGATTACCGGCAGTGGTGACCTGGCATTCAGCAGCCAGAAAGGTCAGACCGTATCGCTTTCTAACAAAGACAACGACTATACCGGTATTACCGATCTGCGCAGCGGGACGCTCTTGTTGAATAACGATAACGTGTTGGGTAATACCCAGGAACTGCGTCTGGCGGCGGAGACTGAACTGGATATGAATGGTCACAGCCAGACCGTGGGTACGCTCAATGGCGGCGCCGATTCGCTGCTGAACTTAAACGGCGGCAGTCTGACGCTTGCCAACGGGGGGACTTCAGCAGGTTCGTTAACGGGGAACGGAGAGCTGAATATTCAGAGCGGCACGCTGGACGTCGCGGGCGATAACAGCAACCTGACGGCTAATATGAATATTGCCAGCTCGGCTAAAGTGCTGGTAAGTCATGCACAGGGATTGGGGGGCGCAAACGTTGAGAACAACGGTACCCTGGTGTTGAATAATAGCGCTGAAAAAAGAGCGGCTGTGCCTGTGAATTACACCCTGGGCGGCAATCTGACCAACAACGGTACGCTGATGACCGGAGAGTCTGGACAGCAAGCGGGCAACGCGTTAGTGGTGAAGGGGAACTACCATAGTGATAACGGCCGACTGGTGATGAATACAGCACTGAATGGCGATGATTCAGTGACGGATAAACTGGTTGTTGAGGGCGATACCAGCGGCACGACCTCCGTTACGGTGAATAACGCTGGTGGTACAGGTGCTAAAACGCTTAACGGCATTGAACTTATCCATGTTGATGGTAAGTCTGAGGGGGAATTTGTTCAGGCGGGACGTATCGTTGCGGGCGCATATGACTACACTCTCGCGCGTGGTAAGGGGGCAAACAGCGGAAACTGGTATCTGACCAGTGGTGGTGATTCAGCTGAACCGCAACCGGAGCCAGAGCCGATGCCGAACCCGGAGCCAAACCCGAATCCGGAGCCAACCCCGAATCCAGAGCCGAACCCTAACCCGACACCTACGCCGGGTCCGGATCTGAATGTGGATAATGACCTGCGACCGGAGGCGGGTAGCTACATCGCGAACCTTGCAGCAGCGAATACCATGTTCACCACGCGTCTGCATGAGCGTCTGGGTAATACGGACTATACCGACATGGTGACGGGTGAGCAGAAACAAACCGCTATGTGGATGCGCCATGAAGGTGGTCATAATAAATGGCGCGATGGCAGCGGCCAGCTGAAAACCCAAAGCAATCGCTATGTTCTGCAACTGGGAGGCGATATCGCGCAGTGGAGCCAAAACGGCAGCGACCGCTGGCATGTTGGGGTCATGGCGGGATATGGCAACAGCGACAGCAAAACCATTTCCTCGCGAACCGGTTATCGTGCAAAAGCGAGTGTGAACGGATATAGCACCGGCCTGTATGCCACCTGGTATGCCGATGACGAATCGCATAATGGCGCGTATCTCGACAGTTGGGCGCAGTACAGCTGGTTTGATAACACAGTGAAAGGGGATGACTTACAAAGTGAATCCTATAAATCAAAAGGATTTACCGCTTCACTGGAAGCTGGATACAAACACAAATTAGCTGAATTTAATGGCAGCCAGGGAACGCGTAATGAATGGTATGTTCAGCCACAAGCACAGGTTACCTGGATGGGAGTCAAAGCCGATAAGCACCGCGAAAGCAACGGAACCCTCGTTCATAGCAACGGTGATGGCAACATTCAGACTCGACTTGGTGTAAAAACCTGGCTGAAGAGTCATCATAAAATGGACGACGGTAAATCCCGCGAGTTCCAGCCGTTTGTAGAAGTGAACTGGTTGCATAACAGTAAGGATTTCAGCACCAGTATGGATGGCGTGTCAGTCACTCAGGATGGAGCCCGAAATATTGCCGAGATAAAGACGGGTGTTGAAGGACAGCTAAATGCCAACCTGAATGTCTGGGGAAATGTGGGCGTTCAGGTTGCTGATAAGGGATATAATGACACCTCTGCAATGGTTGGCGTTAAGTGGCAATTCTGATCTGAATAATAAGTAAAAGGAGAGAGCCGAATGGGTGCTAATTCGGCTCTCTGTGTCATTTTCTTGCAGCCAGCTTTTCCTGCCAGAGTGAAGACAAGCAGATTAAGCTGGCGCACAAGATTTAATCAAGGTGTGTTAAATGGCTTCGCATGATTTGAGTGTTTTTTTGGAAGAGTTCGGCGCAACGGTGAATTTGACGTTGCCTGGTATTGTGTCCGAAAAAGAACGGCTTTTACTCAAGCTGCTAATGGAGGGGATGTCGGTTACAGAAATCTCACAGTACAGAAATCGCAGTGCAAAGACAATTTCACATCAAAAGAAGCAGTTGTATGAGAAATTAGGCATCCAGAGTGATATTACCTTCTGGCGGGATATCTTTTTTCAGTATCACCCGCAGGTAACCACTGCTACGGGAAATAAAAATAAAATTTATCTTCCTGACAACCGTTGTCACCATATTGTCACACCTGAAGCCATCAGTCTGGCGCTGGAAAACCATGAATTCAAACCGTGGATCCAACCGGTATTTTGTGCTCAGACAGGGGTACTGACAGGTTGTGAAGTGCTTGTTCGCTGGGAACATCCGCAAACGGGAATCATCCCGCCGGATCAATTTATTCCTCTGGCGGAGTCATCTGGTCTTATCGTCATAATGACCCGCCAGTTGATGAAACAGACTGCGGATATTCTGATGCCGGTAAAACATTTGCTGCCGGACAACTTCCATATTGGTATCAACGTCTCGGCGGGCTGTTTTTTGGCTGCGGGATTTGAAAAAGAGTGTCTGAACCTGGTTAAGAAATTAGGTAACGATAAAATCAAACTGGTTCTTGAGCTGACGGAACGTAATCCTATTCCGGTAACGCCAGAAGCCAGAGCGATATTTGATAGCCTTCATCAGCACAATATTACCTTTGCGCTGGATGACTTTGGTACGGGTTATGCGACCTATCGTTACTTGCAGGCGTTCCCGGTCGATTTTATTAAGATCGATAAGTCATTTGTGCAAATGGCGAGCGTGGACGAAATCTCCGGTCATATTGTCGACAATATTGTCGAACTGGCGCGTAAGCCTGGTCTGAGTATCGTAGCGGAAGGGGTAGAAACCCAGGAGCAGGCGGATTTAATGATCGGTAAAGGCGTTCACTTTTTGCAGGGCTATTTGTACTCCCCGCCAGTTCCGGGTAATAAATTTATCTCTGAATGGGTAATGAAAGCAGGTGGTTGATGTAAACCGCTATTCACAGCGCATCGGGAGGTTGGCAGCGATTAATTCTCCCGATGCAGTAAATCCTGATAGATCCCCGTTAATATGCCATTTGGCGCAAATTGTTTTTTAATCCACTGCGTCACCTGACCCGTAGCAGAATGCTGAGTCGCCAGTAACATGCGCGAATCCTGGCGCGGATTATGGATTTGTCGGGTAACCAGCAGGGATTGCGTCATCGCCTCACGGACCATGTAATCCGGCAAAAAACCAATCCCTTCACCTAAAATCTGGCACTGACATTTGGTATTGAAATCTGGCACCAGAATTGACTCCTGCCCGTGCAGCAACCAGCCCACTTTTTTATTAATCGTATGCGCGGTGTCCTCCACCATGATATTAGGATAGAGACGCAGTTGGCTTTCGGCGATGGGTTCCGGCACAAAGGCTAACGGGTGATCCGGCGCGATAGCAAAAGCCCAGCGAATCGCGCCAATTTCAGTGTAATCAATACCGCCGCCGTCCAGTAGTGTATCGGGTGCGCCGATGGCGATATTTGCCTGATTATTAATAATTGCATCCCAGACGCCGTTATATACTTCGGTGGTGACGGTAATCTGGCAGGTAGGAAACTGCTTTTTCAGCACCTGTAATAAGCGTGCGGTGTGTTTGGGCGTATAAAGCAGTTGGTTAATACAAATGCGCACCCGTGCTTCTATGCCCTGCGAAATAGTATCGATACTGCGTTTAATGGCGTGAAAATCATTCAGCAGGTCGGTAGCTTTGCGGAAAAAATAACGCCCGGACTCGGTTAACTCAATGCTGCGGGTGTTGCGAGTAAACAGCACCACATCCAGCCCCGTCTCCATACGCTTGATGGTGTAGCTAATGGCGGAAGTGGTTAAACCCAACTCTTCTGCCGCTTTACTGAAACTGCCAAAACGCGCAGCGGTAGTAAATGCCAACAGATTCTCTTCGGTAAAAATTGAGTTCATTAAACCATTCCCGCCATTATCTACTATGAATTTCTCCAGCTATGACTGTAGAGGTATCGGTTAAAGATAGATAATCATTTTTGAATAACTTTTAATACCCGTCGCGTTTAGTCGTCGCTTCGCTTAATTTTTGTCCGCCATATTCTGAAATTATCCCCACGCAGTTACCCGCCAGAAAACCCAGTAACGTCACCGTCCAGTTCATCCCGCTGGCAAAAAACAGCGTCATGCCGAGAAAGCCACCGGGAATAAATGACAGTAACCAGAAACGCCCTTGCCAGACCACCACCGCCGAGAAGGGTACGGTAGTAATTACGCTCGCCCAGAACGCGGACAGTCCACTTACAGAGGCCAGCCAACCGGCAGCCAGTGCGGCGAAAAACGCCCACACCATCCCGGAATAATTAACCGCCAGACTTCTGATAAACCCCGATTTACCGCCGCCTGCGGCATAAAAACTGCAAAAGGCGACGAACCCAATCGTACCTAATAATTCCCATCCCTGAGAGAGCCCGACATGTGAAGACACTAACTGCCAAAGCCCTGCACAAATACCGACGGTGACACCCGTTGCCGTGAGTCCGTTCATCTTGTTCCCCTCTGGTTAGACATGGACGAAAGCTACTCTTACATGTGCAGACTATAGAGAAATAAAACCTGATTGAGTGAAAGGGTATCGGGTCAAAGAAACAAATATTGCACTACCGCACACTGCGAAAAGATTGTTGAACATCATTCAACAAAAAGGCGAAATACGGCGAATTAAATTTAAGCGGGTTCTTTTATCAGATTATCGTTGCTATTCTCAATTCATCGAAAACAGCCACAAAAACCAGGGGAATGTGAATGACGATAAAAAATCTACCTGCCGACTATTTATTGGCTGCACAACAGGGCGATATCGATAAAGTAAAAACCTGTCTTGCGCTGGGTGTCGATATTAATACCTGCGATCGCCAGGGGAAAACGGCAATTACGCTGGCAAGTTTATATCAGCAATATGCTTGCGTTCAGGCATTAATTGATGCCGGAGCGGATATTAATAAACAAGACCTGACATGTTTAAATCCTTTTTTAATGAGTTGCCTGAACGGTGATTTAACGCTGCTACGAATTATTTTACCGGCTAAACCAGACCTTAATTGCGTCACCCGTTTCGGTGGTGTCGGCCTGACGCCTGCCTGTGAAAAAGGCCATTTAAGTATTGTAAAAGAGCTTTTGGCACATACGGAGATTAACGTTAACCAGACCAACCATGTTGCTGGACGCCGCTACTGGAAGCGATTGTGCTTAACGATGGCGGGATTAAACAGCAGGCGATTGTCCAGCTATTGCTGGAACACGGTGCCAGCCCGCACATGACGGATAAATATGGCAAAACGCCGCTGGAACTGGCGCGGGAACGGGGCTTTGAAGAGATTGCGCAGTTACTGATTGCCGCAGGCGCATAAACCAGGAGGCTGGCTATCGACACACCAGAAAGACGGTGTGTGTGGGCGCTAACTGCGGATGCGGATTTTCTGGCGCAGCGGGGGCAAGGACAGGTCGAACAGGTCTTTGCCAGAGCGGTAAATATCGCACTCCCGGCCCGCCAGCAGTTGCTGACGCTGCTTTGTGAAGAGTACGACAATGCGCCAAACAGTTGTCGGTTGGCACTCACTCACTTTGATGGTCTGTTCCGGCATGGTGATAAGGTTCAGTTTGACGATCAAGGCATTACGGTTGGTCAACATCTTCATATAGAGATGAGTCGTTGTCGGCGTTGGCTGTCCCCAACCTTGCAAATGACCGCTGTGAATTTTCACCTTATCGCCTGGCAACAGTGGCACGACATTATTCATCAGCACCTGGGGGAAAATGAAACCCTGTTTAATTATCGCGGCGATAATCCGTTTTATCAGGCGTTAAATAAAGAATTACATATTAAACGACGGGCAGTTATTCAGGCAGTAAACGAAAAACAAAATATCGCCGCAGCGGTCGCCAGTATGATGGGCTTAGGGATTGGCCTTACGCCATCAGCCGACGATTATTTAACAGGTCTGGCACTTATTTTATTTATATCCGGGCATCCGGCGGAAAAATACAAAGAGGAATTTTATCTCGGTCTGCAACGCGGCAAAAATAATACCACGTTATTAAGTGCCATAACGCTGGAAGCCGCATTACAACAACGTTGCCGGGAAAATATTCATCGCTTTATTCACAACATTATTTATGACATCCCTGGGAACGCAACTCAGGCAATAGAAAAAATTAAACATATTGGCTCCAGTTCCGGCTGCGACATGCTGTATGGCATGGCCGATGGTTGTGCGCTGAGCCAAACCTACGGAGGGAATTATGTCAGTTAAAATAGTCATTAAACCGAATACCTATTTTGATTCTGTCTCGCTGATGTCTATCTCCACGCGTGCAAATAAACTCGACGGCGTCGAGCAGGCATTTGTGGCGATGGCGACCGAAATGAACAAAGGTGTGCTGAAAAATTTAGGATTGCTGACGCCGGAGCTGGAACAGGCGAAAAACGGCGACCTGATGATTGTCATCAACGGTAAAGCGGGCGCGGACAACGAGCAGTTGCTGGTGGAGATTGAAGAGCTGTTCAACACCAAAGCGCAAAGCGGGTCGCACGAGGCGCGTTACGCCACTATTGCCAGCGCCAAAAAGCATATCCCGGAAAGTAACCTGGCGGTGATTTCGGTCAACGGTCTGTTTGCCGCTCGCGAAGCGCGTCAGGCGCTGCAAAACGATCTTAACGTAATGCTGTTTTCCGATAACGTCTCGGTTGAAGATGAACTGGCGCTCAAGCAACTGGCCCACGAAAAAGGGCTGCTGATGATGGGGCCAGACTGCGGCACGGCGATTATTAACGGCGCGGCGCTCTGTTTTGGTAACGCCGTGCGTCGCGGCAATATCGGTATTGTTGGCGCATCCGGCACTGGTAGCCAGGAACTGAGCGTCCGTATCCATGAATTTGGCGGCGGCGTTTCACAACTGATCGGCACCGGCGGGCGCGACCTGAGCGAGAAAATCGGCGGCCTGATGATGCTCGACGCTATCGGGATGCTGGAAAACGATCCGCAAACTGAAATCATCGCGCTGATCTCCAAACCGCCTGCGCCTGCGGTGGCCCGCAAAGTGCTGGAACGCGCGCGCACCTGCCGTAAGCCAGTGGTGGTCTGCTTCCTCGGTCGTGGTGAAACGCCAGTGGACGAGCAGGGGCTACAGTTTGCCCGCGGCACCAAAGAGGCGGCGCTGAAAGCAGTGATGCTCTCCGGCGTGAAACAGGAACATCTCGACCTGCATACCCTGAACCAGCCGTTGATTGCTGATGTGCGTGCGCGTCTGCAACCGCAGCAGAAGTACATTCGTGGCCTGTTCTGCGGCGGCACGCTATGTGACGAAACCATGTTCGCGGTGATGGAAAAACATGGCGATGTCTACAGCAACATTCAGCCCGATCCTGAATTCCGCCTGAAAGATATCAACCGCAGCATCAAACACACCTTCCTCGACTTTGGCGATGACGACTTCACCAACGGCAAGCCGCACCCGATGATTGACCCGACCAACCGTATCAGCCGTTTGATCGAAGAAGCGCGCGATCCAGAAGTGGCGGTGATCGTGATGGATTTTGTGCTCGGGTTTGGATCGCATGAAGATCCGGTCGGCTCCACCATTGAGGCGATCAAAGAAGCGAAAGCGATCGCCGCTGCCGAAGGGCGCGAGTTGATCATTCTCGCCTATGTGCTGGGTACCGATCTCGATACGCCATCGTTAACACAACAAAGCCAGATGCTGCTTGATGCCGGAGTGATTCTGGCCAGCAGCAGCACCAATACCGGATTGCTGGCGCGTGAATTTATCTGCAAAGGGGAGGAAGCCTGATGAGCCCGTCACTGTTTAGCCAACCGTTGAACGTTATTAACGTCGGTATCGCCATGTTTAGCGATGACCTGAAAATGCAGCATGTAGAAGTGACTCAACTCGACTGGACGCCGCCGGGGCAGGGCAATATGCAGGTGGTACAGGCGCTGGATAACATTGCCGATTCGCCGCTGGCAGACAAAATCGCCGCCGCTAACCAGCAGGCGCTGGAGCGCATTATCCAGTCGCATCCGGTGCTGATTGGTTTTGATCAGGCGATCAACGTGGTACCGGGCATGACGCCGAAAACCATTCTTCACGCCGGGCCGCCGGTTACCTGGGAAAAAATGTGCGGCGCGATGAAAGGCGCGGTCACCGGGGCACTGGTGTTCGAAGGGCTGGCGAAAGATCTCGACGAGGCGGCTGAACTGGCGGCTTCCGGGGAGATCACCTTCTCGCCGTGCCACGAACACGACTGTGTGGGATCAATGGCGGGTGTCACCTCGGCCTCGATGTTTATGCACATCGTGAAAAACAAAACCTACGGCAACGTCGCTTACACCAACATGAGCGAGCAGATGGCGAAGATTTTGCGTATGGGTGCCAACGATCAGAGCGTGATTGACCGCCTCAACTGGATGCGCGATGTGCAGGGGCCAATGCTGCGCGACGCGATGAAAATTATCGGCGAGATCGATCTGCGCTTAATGCTGGCGCAGGCGCTGCATATGGGCGATGAGTGCCATAACCGCAATAACGCCGGGACGACGCTGCTGATTCAGGCGCTGACGCCGGGGATTATTCAGGCCGGTTATTCCGTCGAGCAACAGCGCGAAGTGTTTGAGTTTGTCGCCAGCAGCGACTACTTCTCCGGCCCGACGTGGATGGCGATGTGTAAAGCGGCGATGGATGCGGCGCACGGCATCGAATACAGCACCGTGGTCACCACGATGGCGCGTAACGGCGTCGAGTTTGGCCTGCGGGTCAGCGGATTACCGGGGCAATGGTTTACCGGTCCGGCGCAGCAGGTGATCGGCCCGATGTTTGCCGGTTATAAGCCGGAAGATTCGGGGCTGGATATCGGCGACAGCGCCATCACCGAAACCTACGGTATTGGCGGATTTGCTATGGCGACCGCGCCTGCAATCGTCGCGCTGGTGGGCGGCACGGTGGAAGAAGCTATCGATTTCTCCCGTCAGATGCGTGAAATCACCCTCGGTGAAAACCCGAACGTCACCATTCCGCTGCTCGGTTTTATGGGCGTGCCGTCGGCTATCGACATCACCCGCGTCGGTAGCAGCGGCATTCTGCCGGTGATCAACACCGCCATTGCCCATAAAGATGCGGGCGTCGGCATGATTGGTGCGGGCATTGTGCATCCACCATTCGCCTGCTTCGAGAAAGCCATTCTTGGCTGGTGCGAACGTTACGGCGTCTGAACTGTAAAGTGCGCGTTGTTTCTGCCGGATGCGGCGTGAACGCCTTATCCGGCCTACGGATGGCGCAAGAATCTGTAGGCCTGATAAGCGTAGCGCATCAGGCAGTCTGGCGTTGGTCATGACCCCATCACCCTCTGTAGCGGACATAACAACATGAAAGAACTTGTGGTCGTTGCCATTGGTGGCAACAGCATTATCAAAGATAACGCCAGCCAGTCGATTGAGCATCAGGCGGAGGCGGTGAAAGCCGTCGCCGATACGGTGCTGGAAATGCTGGCTTCCGATTACGACATTGTGCTGACCCACGGCAACGGGCCGCAGGTCGGGCTGGATTTACGCCGTGCGGAGATAGCCCACGAGCGTGAAGGGCTGCCCTTAACGCCGCTGGCGAACTGTGTGGCAGATACGCAAGGCGGCATCGGCTACTTGATCCAGCAGGCGCTGAACAACCGACTGGCGCGTCACAGCGAGAAAAAAGCCGTCACCGTGGTGACTCAGGTGGAAGTGGATAAAAACGATCCGGGGTTTGCCCATCCCACCAAGCCCATCGGCGCATTCTTCAGTGAAAGCCAGCGTGACGAATTACAAAAGGCAAACCCTGACTGGCGTTTTGTTGAAGATGCCGGACGGGGCTATCGCCGCGTAGTCGCCTCGCCGGAACCGAAACGTATTGTCGAAGCACCTGCCATTAAGGCACTGATCCAACAAGGCTTTGTAGTGATTGGCGCGGGCGGCGGCGGAATTCCAGTGGTGCGCAGCGAAGCGGGGGATTACCAAAGCGTGGACGCGGTTATCGACAAAGATCTCTCTACCGCGCTACTGGCTCGCGAAATTCACGCCGACATTCTGGTGATCACCACCGGCGTGGAAAAAGTGTGTATTCACTTTGGCAAACCCGAGCAGCAGGCGCTGGATCGCGTAGATATTGCCACCATGACCCGCTATATGCAGGAAGGGCATTTCCCGCCCGGCAGCATGTTGCCAAAAATCATCGCCAGCCTGACGTTCCTGGAACAGGGCGGCAAAGAAGTGATTATCACCACGCCGGAATGCCTGCCTGCGGCGCTGCGCGGTGAAACGGGCACCCATATTATTAAAACGTAAGGACGTAAGATGAAAGAAAGCAATAGCCGCCGTGAGTTTCTGAGTCAGAGCGGTAAGATGGTCACCGCCGCCGCGCTGTTTGGTACCTCTGTGCCGCTCGCCCATGCGGCGGTAGCTGGCACCCTAAACTGCGAAGCGAACAACATCATGAAAATCACTGACCCGCATTACTATCTCGACAACGTGCTGCTGGAAACTGGATTTGACTACGAAAATGGCGTGGCGGTGCAGACCCGCACAGCGCGCCAGACCGTGGAGATTCAGGACGGTAAAATTGTCGCCCTGCGCGAGAACAAACAGCATCCTGACGCCACGCTGCCGCACTATGATGCTGGCGGTAAGTTGATGCTGCCCACCACCCGCGACATGCATATTCATCTCGACAAAACCTTTTACGGCGGGCCGTGGCGCTCGCTCAATCGCCCGGCAGGCACCACCATCCAGGACATGATCAAACTCGAGCAGAAAATGCTGCCGGAGTTGCAACCGTACACTCAGGAGCGGGCGGAAAAACTGATCGATTTATTGCAGTCGAAAGGTACTACCATTGCCCGCAGCCACTGCAATATCGAACCGGTTTCCGGCCTGAAAAATCTGCAAAATTTGCAGGCGGTGCTGGCGCGACGTCAGGCGGGCTTCGAGTGTGAAATCGTCGCCTTCCCGCAGCACGGTTTGCTGCTGTCGAAATCAGAACCTTTGATGCGCGAAGCGATGCAGGCAGGCGCACATTACGTCGGCGGGCTGGACCCGACCAGTGTTGATGGCGCGATGGAAAAATCCCTCGACACCATGTTCCAGATTGCGCTGGACTACGACAAAGGCGTCGATATTCACCTGCACGAAACCACTCCGGCGGGCGTGGCAGCCATCAATTATATGGTTGAAACGGTAGAGAAAACGCCGCAGCTGAAAGGCAAGCTGACCATCAGTCACGCCTTTGCGCTGGCAACGCTCAACGAGCAACAGGTTGATGAACTGGCGAACCGGATGGTGGCGCAGCAAATTTCTATCGCCTCGACGGTGCCGATTGGCACGTTGCATATGCCGCTCAAACAGCTCCACGACAAAGGCGTAAAAGTGATGACTGGCACCGACAGCGTTATCGACCACTGGTCGCCTTACGGCCTGGGCGACATGTTGGAAAAAGCCAACCTGTACGCGCAGCTCTATATTCGTCCTAACGAACAGAACCTCTCCCGTTCGCTGTTTTTAGCCACTGGCGATGTATTGCCGCTCAACGAAAAAGGCGAGCGTGTGTGGCCTAAAGCGCAGGATGACGCCAGCTTTGTGCTGGTGGACGCCTCCTGTTCCGCCGAGGCGGTGGCGCGTATCTCGCCGAGAACGGCGACGTTCCATAAAGGACAACTGGTGTGGGGGAGTGTGGCAGGTTGATACGCATTTGATATGTCTGCAACGGTGAACAGTAAGAGATTTAAGCCCCAGGGAGTGGGGCTATCTGAATATGAGTGTGTCGGCAGAAATGGACATTATCTTTGAGGAATATGCCCTTATTGACGTTGTGTAGATAACTATTTGTCTACGTGAAAATATCATCAGTTTTGCCGATTTTAGTCTTTTACGGATAGCAAATATCACACTTATAGGCGCTCGCCTTATGGGGAACGTTGCTGCTCTGTTTCATTCAGGTACGCGGTATGTTGGGGCTGGATCGGGTGGCTTAAATATTGGCTATATTCAATGGACGCGTTTTGCCGCGATGACATATCAGGCATCGCCAAACACACATAGCTAACCAGGAGTAAACGCAATGAAGATCAAAGCTATTGGTGCATATTCCGCTAAACAACCGCTGGAACCGATGAACATCACCCGACGTGAACCGGGACCGCATGATGTCAAAATCGAAATCGCTTATTGTGGCGTCTGTCATTCCGATATCCACCAGGTCCGTTCGGAGTGGGCGGGGACGGTTTATCCCTGCGTGCCAGGCCATGAAATTGTGGGTCGCGTGGTGGCCGTTGGTGATCAGGTGGAAAAACATGCGCCAGGCGATCTGGTGGGCGTCGGCTGTATTGTCGACAGTTGTAAACACTGCGAAGAGTGTGAAGACGGGCTGGAAAATTACTGTGATCACATGACAGGGACCTATAACGCGCCGACGCCAGACGAGCCGGGCCATACTCTGGGCGGTTATTCGCAGCAAATTGTTGTTCATGAGCGTTACGTTTTGCGTATTCGCCACCCGCAAGAGCAGCTTGCCGCCGTTGCGCCGTTGCTGTGTGCAGGCATTACGACCTATTCACCGTTGCGCCACTGGCAGGCCGGGCCAGGTAAAAAAGTGGGCGTGGTCGGCATTGGCGGTCTGGGGCATATGGGAATCAAGCTGGCCCACGCTATGGGGGCGCATGTGGTGGCGTTTACCACTTCTGAATCAAAACGCGAAGCGGCAAAAGCCCTGGGGGCTGATGAAGTCGTTAACTCGCGTAATGCCGATGAAATGGCGGCCCACGTGAAGAGTTTCGATTTCATTTTAAATACAGTTGCTGCGCCGCATAATCTCGATGATTTTACGATTTTGCTGAAACGCGATGGCACCATGACGCTGGTTGGCGCTCCCGCAACGCCGCATAAGTCGCCGGAGGTTTTCAACCTGATCATGAAACGTCGCTCGATTGCCGGCTCGATGATTGGCGGCATTCCAGAAACTCAGGAGATGCTCGATTTTTGCGCCGAACATGGCATCGTTGCTGATATAGAGATGATTCGGGCCGATCAAATTAACGAAGCCTATGAGCGAATGTTGCGCGGCGATGTGAAATATCGCTTTGTGATTGATAATGGCACGCTAACGGACTGAAAAATTAAATATAGCGCATAGTGCTGCATATAACGTCGCTCTCCGGCACTAAGAGAGCGACAACATTCAGCGCAGGGGCAAGAGTTCGCTGCCTGTGTAAAGTGCTCAGCCGACATAAACTCAGTGTTGCTTACTAAATGATCAACAAAGATATTTTGTGAATGTATGAGTTGACATTCATATGAAAAAAATCATAATTCCGTCATGTTCGCGTAGGGCAGTTTCTGTATCTTATGCATCGCACCAGGGCCTGACAGGAAATATGCTGTAAGGTTCGTATCAAAAAACCGCCATTAGCTCATCAGGAAGAGCAGACGACAACCAGGATTGTTGTATGGTACGGGGTTCGAGGCCTCGATGGCGGTCCAATTTCTCAATTGGGTTGGTTACAATTATCAGCTCACCGATGTGTCACTCCTTCATAAATCAGCCGTAGCGCAAAGACACCAATAATCGCACCAATAACCCGACTGGCAACGCGCTGCATACGCCCGTATGCACGACGCACGGCGGGTAAAGAAAACGCCTGACTAAGAAATACACGCCAGATAATAGATGCGAGCACAATCCCCGCCCAGGCCATAAACCGCGCCCAGGTCGGCGTTTCAGCGCTTAACGTCACTGAGAAAATACTGATAAAAAATAAAACTGTCTGTGGATTAGAAAGATCGGTAATGAGTCCACGGCGGAAAAATACATACCAGGGAGCATTAAGCGGCTGCTGTAATGCACTCATCTGTGGTGTTGATTGTCGGCGCATACTGTTCCAGGCAAACCATAAAAGATAAGCGCCGCCGACGATTTTAATGAGTGAGAATATCTCTTCACACTGGGTAATGAGCGTCGCCATCCCAAACAATCCCAACCCGGAATAGATGGCATCGCCAAGCGCCACGCCAAGCCCGGTGAGTACACCTGCACGACGGCCTGAGGCCAGGCTGGTTTGTACCACGACAAAAAGATTTGCCCCAGGATTAAAAAAGGTGATGACGAACAGTCCGACGGTCAGGTAAACGGCGTGCAAAGGGTCCATAGTGATTTCACCCATAAATAAGCTGAATTAACTTCATCATATTTATAGTAAAAATGACTGAATGCGAGCGCGATCACAAAGACCGTGGATCTAAAAAGAGAGCCACCTGTACGTGACAGGTGGCAAAGTGGCATTAAAAGAGATATTTCATGCCCAACATTCCCTGGGTATCACTGTAACCGTTGTCACCCAACTGCTGGGCGACGTTGCCCCACAGTTGCAGACGCGGAGTAATCTGACCTTCCACCCCTGCTTTTAACTCGCCAGTGTTACGCGCGCCGATAATCTCATCGCCGATGTGATCCATCTTCACGCTGTAATTGCGGGAGTTATAAATCCAGTTGGCTTCCACGAAAGGCTGGAAAGAACGCTCTTTATGATCATCAATAGCATGATGACCCTGCAGATACGCTTTCACCCCCAGGCGCGTTTGCAGGTTGCCTTCGGTGCTGTCCTCAACCAGCGTGCCATTGTCTTCCGTATGGTTGTCTGCCTTCACATCCATCCATGTCAGTTGCATTTTGGGCTGCAGCCAGTAGCTGGTGCGGGCATCTGCGCTTTCACCAAGACGGAAGGTATAACCCGCTTCAATGGCGGCGGTGATGCCGTCAGAGTGATATTTCTCACTCGGCAGGTACTCGCCAGAGACGGTGTTATCAAACCAGTTATAGAGCAACCAGCTGTCAACATAAGTTCCGGTTTTGTCTGCTTCGTTAGCGTACCAGGTGCCATACACGCCCACACTGTAGCCGTCGATTTGCCCACGTGAGTTGTACCCGGTCAGGCTGGAATGCGTGTGACTCTTGCTGTTGGCATAGCCAGCCATCAGCCCGAGATGCCAGCGATCGAGTGCGTTACTGCTCCATTGCGCAAGATCGCCGCCAAGTTGCAGAACATAACGGTTGCTCTGGGTACTCAGTTCATCCGAGCGATCTTTAAAGCGATTATGTCCGCCAATGTTACGCATCCACAGACTGGTCACTTTCTGTTCGCCAGTGAGCAGGTCGGTGTATTGTGTTTCCCCCAGACGGTCATGAAGTCGGGTATTAAACAGCGTATTTGCCGCCTGAATATTGGCCACATAGCTACCAATTTCCGGGCGATACAGATGTTTTCGTTCTGGTTGTGGAACAGATGGCGTAACAGGCGGCTCCGGTGTCACAGGCGGTTCTGGTGTTACAGGGGGCTCAGGTGTTACAGGTGGCTCAGGATCGGGGTCCGGGATGACGGGCAGTTCTGGTGGAGTATATGGTCCTGCGGGAATTTCACTGGTTAAAAACCAGTTCTGGTTGTCGCTTTTTACCACGTTGTAATCATAAGGACCGGCAACAATACGACCTTCTTTACTGAAAACGCCCTCTGACAGGCCGTCAACCTCGACAATTTTTATCCCTTCCAGAGTATCCGCGCCCAGGCCGCCCGCATTGTTGACCATGACGCGGGTACTACCGGAAGTATCACCTTTTACGATGAGTTTATCCGTTACGGAATTATCATCGCCTAATACAGTATGCATGACTAACACGCCATCATTGGCAGTATAGTTGCCGTTAATGGTCAGCGTGGTCGGCGTGAACGCGTGGCCATTTTCATACGAAGACAACGTTGCTGTTCCAGCCAGCGTCAGAGTATTTAATGTTTGCGAATAACCGTTTAAATCGAGATGGCCTTCACTGTCGACAATATAATCGGATTTTGGGCTGAAGGTATTTTCTTTACCTGCGCGTAGGCTGCCTTTGGTTATATAGGTATCACCAGCATAGTTATTCGAGCCGGATAATGTGGTTGTCCCGGAACCTACCTGGTTAACCTGGCCGTTCCCCTGGATAGGTGAGGCCAGGATAAAATCGGTACTGGAGTGATTAAAGTTTACTATCGAAGAGGAAGAAGCATCTGCGGCTCCCAAATGAATAAATGGCGTATTAATCGAACCAGCAGCCTGTTCAGCCTCACCTTGCGCACCACCAATATTTAAAACGCCTGTGGCGCCAGGTGCGAGAGTAACCCAGATAAACGAATTGGCATTGATTGTTGCACCATTATTAACGGTAAGGATACCGGTAGTATTAAAAGCAACATCTGGGCTGAATCCACCAAGATAAACATATTTAGCATTCAATGTTGAATTTTTACCATCAACCAGAACCTCGCCATAACTATCACGATTTTTTGATGCACTATTGCCTGGATAAGAATATCCAATAGCTACCTGAGCTGAGGTAGTGAGTGTACCGCCATTCGTAATACGTAAATTGCCAATTCCCTGATCGCCAACAAGAGCAATGTTAGAGGAAACCGATGAGTTTTCCCCATCAATAACCATCAACCCTTTGGCATCACCATAATACTCACCAATCCTTAGTTCCTGCAGGCCACTTATCTTACTGCCTTCTAACACATATACCGTGCCGGAACCTTCATTTGTACCCAAATACAAGTTGGATGTAGAACTATTAAACTGCCAGTTGGTATGGTTGGATAAAGTGAGGGTACCTTCAGAGTTATTACCTACGGTAGCACTGGCAGTAATAAATGAAAGATTATCAATAAGTAATGAGCCATTAGAGTCTTTACCTACAGTCAAAGAAGTAAAATTATCCCATCCGGGATCGTAACCTTCAGAGGCAATGATTTTTACCTCTTCGCCATTATTAATGATAACAACGCTATCTACATCTGTGGGTGGGGTTACGGCCAGGGATATGGGTGTAAATAATATCGTTGAAATGGCTATGGACAGGGTTGATAAAGCATGTTTTGTTAACTTCATATCACTCACTTTCATCCTTAAAAATTAAATGGCGAGATGTTTCTTATTGCACTGTTTTTCTTCCTGAAGCCTTGTAAGGCGTAAACATGCAAGTTGCTAAATAAGAATATCTGTAATATTAGATGCAATAAATTTATTAAAGTGTTAGTTGTTCATTGCATTGATAGGTTTTAGTGGTTTGTACGTGGAGTTAATGCGGTTTTTTTTATGTCGTTTAAGAAAAAAGCACATCTAATAATCCTAAAGCTTATGTAAGTGAAATAAAAAAAGGTATGAAAATCACATTAATAGATGGTTGGTGGCTTTTTTGTTCAGAAAAATAATGCGGCTTATGTGAATTTCATATTGGATTTTAGCGGACGCAGGAATTTGGGATTTTTATGAAAATTAATTTAAGGAACACCAGCGATAATTGTCATGAGCGTTATTAAACAACAGGAGAGATGTGGCTATTGTTGAGAAAAATACAAATATATTCCCTTTTTCTGTAGATTTTTCCTAACAAAGGCCGTGGATCTAAAAAGAGAGCCACCTGTACGTGACAGGTGGCAAAGTGGCATTAAAAGAGATATTTCATGCCCAACATTCCCTGGGTATCGCTGTAACCGTTGTCACCCAACTGCTGGGCGACGTTGCCCCACAGTTGCAGACGCGGAGTAATCTGACCTTCCACCCCCGCTTTTAACTCGCCAGTGTTACGCGCGCCGATGATCTCATCGCCGATGTGATCCATCTTCACGCTGTAATTGCGGGAGTTATAAATCCAGTTGGCTTCCACGAAAGGCTGGAAAGAACGCTCTTTATGATCATCAATAGCATGATGACCCTGCAGATACGCTTTCACCCCCAGACGCGTTTGCAGGTTGCCTTCGGTGCTGTCCTCAACAAGCGTGCCATTGTCTTCCGTATGGTTGTCTGCCTTCACATCCATCCATGTCAGTTGCATTTTGGGCTGCAACCAGTAGCTGGTGCGGGCATCTGCGCTTTCACCAAGACGGAAGGTATAACCCGCTTCAATGGCGGCGGTGATGCCGTCAGAGTGATATTTCTCACTGGGCAGATACTCGCCGGAGACGGTGTTATCAAACCAGTTATAGAGCAACCAGCTGTCAACATAAGTCCCTGTTTTGTCCGCTTCATTAGCGTACCAGGTGCCATACATGCCCACACTGTAGCCGTCGATTTGCCCACGTGAGCTGTACCCGGTCAGATTGGAATGCGTGTGACTCTTGCTGTTGGCATAGCCAGCCATCAGGCCGAGATGCCAGCGATCAAGGTCATTACTGCTCCATTGTGCGAGGTCACCACCCAGTTGCAGAACATAACGGTTGCTCTGAGTGCTCAATTCATCCGAACGATCTTTAAAGCGATTATGTCCGCCAATGTTACGCATCCACAAACTGGTCGCTTTCTGTTCGCCAGTGAGCAGGTCGGTGTATTGTGTTTCCCCCAGACGGTCATGCAGCCGGGTATTAAACAGCGTATTTGCCGCCTGAATATTGGCCAGATAGCTACCAATCTCCGGGCGATACAGATGTTTTCGTTCTGGTTGTGGAACAGATGGCGTAACAGGCGGCTCCGGTGTCACAGGCGGTTCTGGTGTTACAGGGGGCTCAGGTGTTACAGGTGGCTCAGGATCGGGGTCCGGGATGACGGGTAGTACCGGAGTATACGGTCCTGCGGGAATTTCACTGGTTAAAAACCA
Source organism: Escherichia sp. E4930 (assembly GCF_005845405.1). NCBI lineage: Bacteria > Pseudomonadati > Pseudomonadota > Gammaproteobacteria > Enterobacterales > Enterobacteriaceae > Escherichia > Escherichia sp. E4930. Next base: position 659,079 of record NZ_VCDZ01000003.1, read on the forward strand.
GTTCTGGTTGTCGCTTTTTACCACGTTGTAGTCATAGGGACCGGCAACAATACGACCTTCTTTACTGAAAACGCCCTCTGACAGGCCGTCAACCTCGACAATTTTTATTCCTTCCAGGGTATCCGCGCCCAGACCGCCCGCATTGTTGACCATGACGCGGGTACTACCGGAAGTATCCCCTTTTACGATGAGTTTATCCGTTACGGAATTATCATCGCCTAATACAGTATGCATGACTAACAGGCCATCATTGGCAGTATAGTTGCCGTTAATGGTCAGCGTGGTCGGCGTGAACGCGTGACCCTGTTCATACGAAGACAACGTTGCTGTTCCAGCCAGCGCCAGAGTATTTAATGTTTGCGAATAAGTGTTTAAATCGAGATGGCCTTCACTGTCGACAATATAATCGGAGTTTGGGCTGAAAGTATCAACCGTGCCAGCGCGCAGACTTCCGTTGCTAATATAAGTATTACCGGTATAGATATTCGCGCCGGATAATGTGGTTGTCCCGGAACCTACCTGGTTAACCTGGCCTTTACCGTCTATGTACGAGGTCAGAACAAAATCAGCGTTGGTGTGATTAAAGTTTAATATTGAAGTGGTTGATGCATTTGTCCCCCCTAAATAAATTCGGGGAGTATTAATTGAACCAGCAGGTTGGGCAGACTCACCTTGCGCACCTCCAATATTTAATATTCCTGTTCCGTTAGAGGAGACACCAACCCAGATATATGAATTCGCATTGATTACACCATCGTTGCTGACAGTGAGAACTCCGGTAGTATCAGAAGTAGAAGATGTGTTATATCCGCCAATAAGTATATTTGGGGCATTCACTGTTGAATTTTTATCGGCAACCTGAACTTCTCCATAACTACTCTGGTTAGCTGACAGAGGAGAATGGGCGTCAACATAACCAATATTCAGTTGAGTCAGGGAAGTGAGTGTACCGCCGTTAGTAACAGATACTTTCCCTGTTCCCTGATCGCCAACAATAGCAATGTTAGAGGTGACTGATGAGCTTTCCCCATCAATAACCAACGTCCCCCTGGCGTCACCATAAAACTCACCAACTCTTATTGATTGCAGGCCACTTATCTTACTACCTTCTAACACGTATAACGTACCGGAGCCTTCGTTAGTGCCTAAAAAAATATTGGAGGTAGTGGTGTCGAACTGCCAGTTGGTATGGTTTGTTAAAGTGACGGAGCCTTCAGCATTATTACCAATGCTGGCTGCTGAAGTGGTAAGTGAAAGATTATCAATGAGTAATGAACCATTAGAGTCTTCACCTACTTTCAATGAGTTAAAATGCTCCCATCCGGGATCGTAGCCTTCTGACGCAATGAGTTTTATCTCTTCATTATTATTAATGATAACATTACTATCTGAATTTGTAGGTGGGGTAATAGCCAAGGATACTGGCGTAAATAATATGGTAGAAATGGCTATCGCCCGTGTCGATAAGCTTTTTTTTGCTGGTTTCATATCACTCACTTTTATCCTTAAAAATTAAATGGCGAGATGCTTTTTATTGCACTGTTTTTCTTCCTGAAGCCTTGTAAGGCACAAACATGCAAGTTACTAAATAAGAATATCTGTAATATTAGATGTAATAAATTTATTAAAGTGTTAGTTGTTCATTGCATTGATTGGTTTTAGTGGTTTGTAAGTGGAGTTAATGCGGTTTTTTTTATGTCGTTTAGAAAAAATACATCTAATAATCCTAAACTGCATGTAAGTGAAATAAAGAAAAGGTATGGAAATCATATCAATATATAGTTGGTGGTTTATTGTTCAGAAAAGTAATACGGCTCATGTGAATTTTATATTGGATTTTAGCGGAAGAAGGAATTTAAGATTTTTATGAAAATTAATTTAAGGAACACCTGCGATAATTGTAGTGAGCGTTATTAAACAACTGGGGGAATGTGGCTATCGTTGAGAAAAATACAAATATATTCTCTTTTCCTATAGATTTTTCCTAACCGCTGAACTACTTATTAATCAACCCTGATGATGACTGTTAGCTTCAGGGCATTGGCCAATCACACATTATGGAGTTCATCGATGAAAACTGGAACTAAGCTCTTAGTTGGTGCGTTAGCTTTTGTTGTCACAAATGTCTATGCCGCTGAATTGATGACCAAAGCGGAATTTGAAAAAGTTGAATCGCAATATGAAAAAATAGGTGATATTTCAACCAGTAATGAAATGTCGACCGCAGATGCAAAAGAAGATCTGATCAAAAAAGCGGATGAAAAAGGTGCGGATGTGTTGGTTCTGACCTCCGGTCAGACTGACAATAAGATCCACGGCACGGCAGATCTTTATAAGAAGAAGTAATTCTGAAGCTCATGTAAACAAGCCCGATGCGCACGTCTATCGGTGAACGCAATATATTGAAATTCATGTTTTTGTCGGCCGGATAAGGCGTTAACGCTGCATCCGGCAATTTAATTTTTTAGCCGCCGCCAGAACGTCGTCCGGCTGATGCCTAAATAATTCGCTGCTGCTGTTTTATCACCATTAAATTTGTCCAGTGCCTGTCGTGGTGTCAGCAAGGGTGGGGCGATGACGTTACCTGATTTTTGTGTCAGCTCTGGTAATAATTGCTGCAAAAATTGCGGCGTTAAATCCGGCGTCGGTTCCACACTTAAAAACAGCGCCAGTCGCTCCATCATATTGCGCAGTTCTCGAATATTGCCCGGCCAGTCGTAGCGCAGCAGCACAGTTTCACTTGCCTGTAACCCCTGGCGTAATGCGGCAGAAAACGGGGCGGAGAGCGCCGCCAGAGACACTTTCAAAAAGCTTTCCGCCAGCGGAAGAATATCCGCCACCCGCTCGCGCAGTGGTGGCAATTGCAGACGCAAAATACTCAGCCGATAAAACAGATCACGGCGAAAACGTCCTTGCTGCATATCTTCTTCCAGATTGCAGTGAGTGGCGCTAATAACCCGTACATCCACCGGAACAGGCTGATGCCCGCCGACGCGGGTGACCTCTTTTTCTTCCAGCACTCGTAACAGGCGAGTCTGCAATGGCAGAGGCATTTCGCCTATCTCATCCAGAAACAGCGTGCCGCCGTGGGCGATTTCAAACAGCCCGGCGCGTCCTCCGCGTCGCGAGCCGGTAAACGCCCCTTCCTCATAGCCAAACAGCTCCGCTTCCAGCAGCGATTCGGCAATCGCCCCGCAGTTAACGGCAACAAACGGATGCGACTTTTTGCCCTGTCGCGCATCGTGGCGGGCAAAATATTCCCGATGAATCGCCTGGGCCGCCAGCTCTTTGCCCGTTCCCGTTTCCCCCTCAATCAACACCGCCGCACTGGAGCGGGCATACAGCAAAATAGTCTGCCGTACCTGTTCCATCTGTGGTGATTGACCGAGCATATCGCCCAGCACGTAACGAGTACGCAGGGCGTTACGGGTGGCATCGTGAGTGTTATGGCGTAACGACATGCGCGTCATATCCAGCGCATCGCTGAACGCCTGGCGCACGGTGGCGGCGGAATAGATAAAAATTCCAGTCATTCCGGCTTCTTCTGCCAGATCGGTAATCAGCCCCGCGCCGACCACCGCTTCGGTGCCGTTAGCTTTTAGCTCGTTAATCTGCCCGCGCGCGTCTTCTTCCGTGATGTAGCTACGTTGATCGAGGCGCAAATTAAAGGTTTTTTGAAACGCCACCAGCGCTGGAATGGTTTCCTGATAGGTGACAACGCCGATAGAAGAGGTGAGTTTTCCGGCTTTTGCCAGTGCCTGTAACACATCGTAGCCGCTCGGTTTAATCAAAATAACTGGCACTGACAGGCGACTTTTAAGATATGCGCCGTTAGAGCCAGCAGCGATGATGGCGTCGCAGCGTTCGTTGGCCAGTTTCTTGCGGATGTAGGTCACCGCTTTTTCAAAGCCAAGCTGGATAGGGGTGATATTCGCCAGGTGATCAAACTCGAGGCTGATATCGCGAAACAGCTCGAACAGGCGCGTTACAGATACCGTCCAGATAACTGGTTTGTCGTCATTCAGCCGTGGTGGATGTGCCATAGCGCACCGCAAAGTTAAGAAACCGAATATTGGGTTTAGCCTTGTTTCATAAATGTTGCAATGAAACGCGGTGAAACATTGCCTGAAACGTTAACTGAAACGCATATTTGCAGATTACTTCATGACTTTATATTTAACAGATTGAAATTAAACATTTAATTTTATTAAGGCAATTGTGGCATACCCCTTGCTTTGTGTTTATCAATGCAAATAACAAGTTGATAACAAAGGATGGGCTATGTCTCTACACTCTCCAGGTAAAGCGTTTCGCGCTGCACTAAGCAAAGAAACCCCGTTGCAAATTGTCGGCACCATCAACGCTAACCATGCGCTGCTGGCACAGCGTGCCGGATATCAGGCGATTTATCTCTCCGGTGGTGGCGTGGCGGCAGGTTCGCTGGGGCTGCCCGATCTCGGTATTTCTACCCTTGATGATGTGCTGACCGATATCCGTCGTATCACCGACGTTTGTTCGCTGCCGCTGCTGGTGGATGCAGACATCGGTTTTGGTTCTTCGGCTTTTAACGTCGCCCGCACCGTGAAATCGATGATTAAAGCGGGCGCGGCGGGATTGCATATTGAAGATCAGATCGGCGCGAAACGCTGCGGCCATCGCCCGAATAAAGCGATCGTCTCGAAAGAAGAAATGGTGGATCGGATCCGCGCGGCGGTGGATGCGAAAACCGATCCTGATTTTGTGATCATGGCGCGCACCGATGCGCTGGCGGTAGAGGGGCTGGATGCGGCGATTGAGCGCGCGCAAGCCTACGTTGAAGCCGGTGCCGAGATGCTGTTCCCGGAAGCGATTACCGAACTTACCATGTACCGCCAGTTTGCCGATGCGGTGCAGGTGCCGATCCTCGCCAACATTACCGAATTTGGCGCCACGCCGCTGTTTACCACCGACGAATTACGCAGCGCTCATGTCGCGATGGCGCTGTACCCGCTTTCAGCGTTTCGCGCCATGAACCGCGCCGCCGAACATGTCTACAACGTCCTGCGTCAGGAAGGCACGCAGAAAAGCGTCATCGACACCATGCAGACCCGCAACGAGCTGTACGAAAGCATCAACTACTACCAGTACGAAGATAAGCTCGACGACCTGTTTGCCCGTAGCCAGGTGAAATAAAAACGCCCGTTGGTTGTATTCGACAACCGATGCCTGATGCGCCGCTGACGCGACTTATCAGGCCTACGGGGTGAACTGAACTGTAGGTCGGATAAGACGCATGGCGTCGCATCCGACAACAATCTCGACCCTACAAATGATAACAATGACGAGGACAACATGAGCGACACAACGATCCTGCAAAACAGTACCCATGTCATTAAACCGAAAAAATCGGTAGCACTTTCTGGCGTTCCGGCGGGCAATACGGCGCTCTGCACCGTGGGTAAAAGTGGCAATGACTTGCATTACCGTGGTTACGATATTCTTGATCTGGCGGAACATTGCGAATTTGAAGAAGTGGCGCATCTGCTGATCCACGGCAAACTGCCGACCCGTGACGAACTCGCCGCTTACAAAACAAAACTGAAAGCCCTGCGCGGTTTACCGGCTAACGTGCGTACCGTGCTGGAAGCCTTACCGGCGGCGTCGCACCCGATGGATGTTATGCGCACCGGGGTTTCCGCGCTCGGCTGCACGCTGCCGGAAAAAGAGGGGCATACCATCTCTGGTGCGCGGGATATTGCCGACAAACTGCTGGCATCACTTAGCTCGATTCTCCTTTATTGGTATCACTACAGCCATAACGGCGAACGTATCCAGCCGGAAACCGATGACGACTCCATCGGCGGTCACTTCCTGCATCTGCTGCACGGCGAAAAGCCATCGCAAAGCTGGGAAAAGGCGATGCATATCTCGCTGGTGCTGTACGCCGAACACGAGTTTAACGCCTCCACCTTTACCAGCCGGGTTATTGCGGGTACAGGCTCGGATATGTACTCAGCCATTATTGGCGCGATTGGCGCACTGCGCGGGCCGAAACACGGCGGAGCGAATGAAGTGTCGCTGGAGATCCAGCAACGCTACGAAACGCCGGACGAAGCCGAAGCCGATATCCGCAAGCGGGTGGAAAACAAAGAAGTGGTCATTGGTTTTGGTCATCCGGTTTATACCATCGCCGACCCGCGTCATCAGGTGATCAAACGCGTGGCGAAGCAGCTCTCGCAGGAAGGCGGCTCGCTGAAGATGTACAACATCGCCGATCGCCTGGAAACGGTGATGTGGGAGAGCAAAAAAATGTTCCCCAATCTCGACTGGTTCTCCGCCGTTTCCTACAACATGATGGGCGTTCCCACCGAGATGTTCACACCACTGTTTGTTATCGCCCGCGTCACCGGCTGGGCGGCGCACATTATCGAACAACGTCAGGACAACAAAATTATCCGTCCTTCCGCCAATTACGTTGGACCGGAAGACCGCCAGTTTGTCGCGCTGGATAAGCGCCAGTAAACCTCTACGCATAACAATAAGGAAACGTACCCAATGTCAGCTCAAATCAACAACATCCGCCCGGAATTCGACCGTGAAATCGTTGATATCGTCGATTACGTGATGAACTACGAAATCAGCTCCAAAGTAGCCTACGACACCGCCCATTACTGCCTGCTCGACACTCTCGGCTGCGGTCTGGAAGCTCTCGAATACCCGGCCTGTAAAAAACTGTTGGGGCCAATTGTCCCCGGCACCGTCGTACCCAACGGCGTGCGCGTCCCCGGAACTCAGTTCCAGCTCGACCCCGTCCAGGCGGCATTTAACATCGGCGCGATGATCCGCTGGCTCGATTTCAACGATACCTGGCTGGCGGCGGAGTGGGGGCATCCTTCCGACAACCTCGGCGGCATTCTGGCAACGGCGGACTGGCTTTCGCGCAACGCGGTCGCCAGCGGCAAAGCGCCGTTGACCATGAAACAAGTGCTGACCGGAATGATTAAAGCTCATGAAATTCAGGGCTGCATCGCGCTGGAAAACTCCTTTAACCGCGTCGGCCTCGACCACGTTCTGTTAGTGAAAGTGGCTTCCACCGCCGTGGTCGCCGAAATGCTCGGCCTGACCCGCGAGGAAATTCTCAACGCTGTTTCGCTGGCGTGGGTGGACGGTCAGTCGCTGCGCACCTATCGCCATGCGCCGAACACCGGCACGCGTAAATCATGGGCGGCGGGCGATGCCACTTCCCGCGCGGTACGTCTGGCACTGATGGCGAAAACGGGCGAAATGGGTTATCCGTCAGCCCTGACTGCGCCAGTGTGGGGTTTCTACGACGTCTCCTTTAAAGGTGAGTCGTTCCGCTTCCAGCGTCCGTACGGTTCTTACGTGATGGAAAATGTGCTGTTCAAAATCTCCTTCCCGGCGGAGTTCCACTCCCAGACGGCAGTTGAAGCAGCGATGACGCTCTATGAACAGATGCAGGCAGCAGGCAAAACGGCGGCGGATATCGAAAAAGTGACCATTCGCACCCACGAAGCCTGTATTCGCATCATCGACAAAAAAGGGCCGCTCAATAACCCGGCAGACCGCGATCACTGCATTCAGTACATGGTGGCGATCCCGCTGCTATTCGGGCGCTTAACGGCGGCAGATTACGAGGACAACGTTGCGCAAGATAAACGCATTGACGCCCTGCGCGAGAAGATCAATTGCTTTGAAGATCCGGCGTTTACCGCTGACTACCACGACCCGGAAAAACGCGCCATCGCCAATGCCATAACCCTTGAGTTCACCGACGGTACGCGCTTTGAAGAAGTGGTGGTGGAGTACCCCATTGGTCATGCTCGCCGCCGTCAGGATGGTATTCCGAAACTGGTCGATAAATTCAAAATCAATCTCGCGCGCCAGTTCCCGACTCGCCAACAGCAGCGCATTCTGGAGGTTTCTCTCGACAGAACTCGCCTCGAACAGATGCCGGTCAATGAGTATCTCGACCTGTACGTCATTTAAGTAAACGGCGGTAAGGCGTAAGTTCAACAGGAGAGCATTATGTCTTTTAGCGAATTTTATCAGCGTTCGATTAACGAACCGGAGCAATTCTGGGCCGAGCAGGCCCGGCGTATTGACTGGCAGACGCCCTTTACGCAAACGCTCGATCACAGCAATCCGCCGTTTGCCCGTTGGTTTTGTGAAGGCCGAACCAACTTGTGCCACAACGCTATCGACCGCTGGCTGGAGAAACAGCCAGAGGCGCTGGCGCTGATTGCCGTCTCTTCGGAAACAGAAGAAGAGCGCACCTTTACCTTTCGCCAGCTGCATGACGAAGTGAACGCGGTGGCGTCAATGCTGCGCTCGCTGGGCGTGCAGCGTGGCGATCGGGTGCTGGTGTATATGCCGATGATTGCCGAAGCGCATATTATCCTGCTGGCCTGCGCGCGCATTGGCGCTATTCATTCGGTGGTATTTGGTGGTTTTGCCTCGCACAGCGTGGCGGCGCGAATTGATGACGCTAAACCGGTGCTGATTGTTTCGGCAGATGCCGGAGCGCGCGGTGGCAAAATCATTCCGTATAAAAAATTGCTCGACGATGCGATAAGTCAGGCACAGCACCAGCCGCGCCACGTTTTGCTGGTGGATCGCGGGCTGGCGAAAATGGCGCGCGTCAGCGGGCGGGATGTCGATTTCGCGTCGTTGCGCCATCAACACATCGGCGCGCGGGTGCCGGTGGCGTGGCTGGAATCCAACGAAACCTCCTGCATTCTCTACACCTCCGGCACCACCGGCAAACCTAAAGGCGTGCAGCGTGACGTCGGCGGTTATGCGGTAGCGCTGGCGACCTCGATGGACACCATTTTTGGCGGCAAAGCGGGCGGCGTGTTCTTTTGTGCTTCGGATATCGGCTGGGTGGTGGGGCATTCGTATATCGTCTACGCGCCGCTGCTGGCGGGGATGGCGACTATCGTTTACGAAGGATTACCGACCTGGCCGGACTGCGGCGTGTGGTGGAAAATCGTCGAGAAATATCAGGTTAGCCGGATGTTCTCAGCGCCGACCGCCATTCGCGTGCTGAAAAAATTCCCTACCGCTGAAATTCGCAAACACGATCTCTCGTCGCTGGAAGTGCTCTATCTGGCTGGAGAACCGCTGGACGAGCCGACCGCCAGTTGGGTGAGCAATACGCTGGATGTGCCGGTCATCGACAACTACTGGCAGACCGAATCCGGCTGGCCGATTATGGCGATTGCTCGCGGTCTGGATGACAGGCCGACGCGCCTGGGAAGCCCCGGCGTGCCGATGTATGGCTATAACGTGCAGTTGCTCAATGAAGTCACCGGCGAACCGTGCGGCGTCAATGAGAAAGGGATGCTGGTGGTGGAAGGGCCGTTGCCGCCGGGCTGTATTCAGACCATCTGGGGCGACGACGACCGCTTTGTGAAGACGTACTGGTCGCTGTTTTCCCGCCCGGTGTACGCCACTTTTGACTGGGGTATCCGCGATGCTGACGGTTATCATTTTATTCTCGGGCGCACTGACGATGTGATTAACGTTGCCGGGCATCGGCTGGGGACGCGCGAGATTGAAGAGAGTATCTCCAGTCATCCGGCGTTGCCGAAGTGGCGGTGGTTGGGGTAAAAGATGCGCTGAAAGGGCAGGTGGCGGTGGCGTTTGTCATTCCGAAAGAGAGCGACAGTCTGGAAGATCGTGATGTGGCGCATTCGCAAGAGAAGGCGATTATGGCGCTGGTGGACAGCCAGATTGGCAACTTTGGCCGCCCGGCGCACGTCTGGTTTGTCTCGCAATTGCCAAAAACGCGATCCGGAAAAATGCTGCGCCGCACGATCCAGGCAATTTGCGAAGGACGCGATCCGGGGGATCTGACGACCATTGATGATCCTGCGTCGTTGGATCAGATCCGCCAGGCGATGGAAGAGTAGGTTAGTGTCGGATGCGTCGGGTGGCGCATCCGACACCATGCGCCGATGCCTGATGCGCAGATGCCTGATGCGCAGATGCCTGATGCGACGCTGACGCGTCTTATCATGCCTACCCACTGTTTTTACACCGATAATTTTCCCCCACCTTTTTGCACTCATTCATATAAAAAATATATCTCCCTACGAAAACGATTGCTTTTTATCTTCAGATGAATAGAATGCGGCGGATTTTTTGGGTTTCAAACAGCAAAAAGGAGGAATTTCGTGTCGCAAGATAACAACTTTAGCCAGGGGCCAGTCCCGCAGTCGGCGCGGAAAGGGGTATTGGCATTGACGTTCGTCATGCTGGGATTAACCTTCTTTTCCGCCAGCATGTGGACCGGCGGCACTCTCGGAACCGGTCTTAGCTATCATGATTTCTTCCTCGCAGTCCTCATCGGTAATCTTCTCCTCGGTATTTACACTTCATTTCTTGGTTACATTGGCGCAAAAACCGGCCTGACCACTCATCTTCTTGCTCGCTTCTCTTTTGGTGTTAAAGGCTCATGGCTGCCTTCACTGCTGCTGGGCGGCACCCAGGTTGGCTGGTTTGGCGTTGGTGTGGCGATGTTTGCTATTCCGGTGGGCAAGGCAACTGGGCTGGATATTAATTTGCTGATTGCCGTTTCCGGTTTACTGATGACCGTCACCGTCTTCTTTGGCATTTCGGCGCTGACGGTTCTTTCGGTGATTGCAGTTCCGGCTATCGCCTGCCTTGGCGGTTATTCCGTGTGGCTGGCTGTTAACGGCATGGGCGGCCTGGACGCATTAAAAGCGGTCGTTCCCGCACAACCGTTAGATTTCAATGTCGCGCTGGCGCTGGTTGTGGGGTCATTTATCAGTGCGGGTACGCTCACCGCTGACTTTGTCCGCTTTGGTCGCAATGCCAAACTGGCGGTGCTGGTGGCGATGGTGGCCTTTTTCCTCGGCAACTCGTTGATGTTTATTTTCGGTGCAGCGGGCGCTGCGGCACTGGGGATGGCAGATATCTCTGATGTGATGATTGCTCAGGGCCTGCTGCTGCCTGCGATTGTGGTGCTGGGGCTGAATATCTGGACCACCAACGATAACGCGCTCTATGCGTCGGGTTTAGGTTTCGCCAACATTACCGGTATGTCGAGCAAAACCCTTTCGGTGATTAACGGTATTATCGGTACGGTCTGCGCATTATGGCTGTATAACAATTTTGTCGGCTGGTTGACCTTCCTTTCGGCAGCTATTCCTCCGGTAGGGGGCGTGATCATCGCCGACTATCTGATGAACCGTCGCCGCTATGAGCACTTTGCGACCACGCGTATGATGAGTGTCAATTGGGTGGCGATTCTGGCGGTCGGGCTGGGGATTGCCGCAGGCCACTGGTTACCGGGAATTGTTCCGGTCAATGCTGTATTAGGTGGCGCGCTGAGCTATCTGATCCTTAACCCGATTTTGAATCGTAAAACGACAGCTGCAATGACGCATGTGGAGGCTAACAGTGTCGAATAACGCTTTACAAACAATTATTAACGCCCGGTTACCCGGCAAAGAGGGGCTGTGGCAGATTCATCTGCTGGACAGAAAAATCAGCGCCATTGATGCGCAATCCGGCGTGATGCCCATAACTGAAAACAGCCTGGATGCCGAACAAGGTTTAGTTTTACCGCCGTTTGTGGAGCCACATATTCACCTGGACACCACGCAAACCGCCGGACAACCGAACTGGAATCAGTCCGGCACGCTGTTTGAAGGCATTGAACGCTGGGCCGAGCGCAAAGCGTTATTAACCCATGACGATGTGAAACAACGCGCCTGGCAAACGCTGAAATGGCAGATTGCCAACGGCATTCAGCATGTGCGTACCCATGTCGATGTTTCGGATGCCACGCTAACTGCGCTGAAAGCAATGCTGGAAGTGAAGCAGGAAGTCGCGCCGTGGATTGATCTGCAAATCGTCGCCTTCCCGCAGGAAGGGATTTTGTCGTATCCCAACGGTGAAGCGTTGCTGGAAGAGGCGTTACGCTTAGGGGCAGACGTAGTGGGGGCGATTCCGCATTTTGAATTTACCCGTGAATACGGCGTGGAGTCGCTGCATAAAACCTTCGCCCTGGCGCAAAAATACGACCGTCTCATCGACGTTCACTGTGATGAGATCGATGATGAACAGTCACGCTTTGTCGAAACCGTTGCTGCCCTGGCGCACCGTGAAGGCATGGGTGCGCGAGTCACCGCCAGCCACACCACGGCAATGCACTCCTATAACGGGGCGTATACCTCACGCCTGTTCCGCTTGCTGAAAATGTCCGGTATTAACTTTGTCGCCAACCCGCTGGTCAATATTCATCTGCAAGGACGATTCGATACGTATCCAAAACGTCGCGGCATCACGCGCGTTAAAGAGATGCTGGAGTCCGGCATTAACGTCTGCTTTGGTCACGATGATGTCTTCGATCCGTGGTATCCGCTGGGAACGGCGAATATGCTGCAAGTGCTGCATATGGGGCTGCATGTTTGTCAGTTGATGGGCTACGGGCAGATTAACGACGGCTTGAATTTGATCACCCACCACAGCGCCAGGACGTTGAATTTGCAGGATTACGGCATTGCCGCCGGAAACAGCGCCAACCTGATTATCGTGCCGGCTGAAAATGGGTTTGATGCGCTGCGCCGTCAGGTTCCGGTACGTTATTCGGTACGTGGCGGTAAAGTGATTGCCAGCACACAACCGGCACAAACCACCGTATATCTGGAGCAGCCAGAAGCCATCGATTACAAACGGTAATTTCCTCTGTGTTGAAGAGCCACTGACCTGTGTCAGTGGCTACCGTGATTCATTCCCGCCAACATCCGCGCATTCCTCCAACGCCATGTGCAAAAATGCCTTCGCGGCGGCTGTCTGCCAGCTATTTTTCCTCCGCAACAAAACCGCCGTTCTCTCCAGTAGTGGCGGGGCAAGAGAAATCGCTTTAAGCCCATCATGTTGTGTGGCAATCGCTGCTGGTAACAATGTGGAAAGGGAAGCGCGGCGAATCAGCTCCAGAACCGCGCTAATTGAGTTCGCCTCAATTACCACCTGTGGATGTAGCCCCGCTTTCTCGCAGTAGTGGTCAATTTGCTCTCTGGTGGCAAATTCCGCGCTGAGCAGGACCAGTTTTTCATCATGCAAGCGACTCAACGCCACCTGTTCACAGGCAGCCAGCGGATGATGTTGCGCCACGACTAACGCTAAACTTTCTGTCAGTAAAGGAATTGCCTCCAGCTCCGGCGAATGCACAGGCGCGAAGGCAATCCCAACGTCCAACTCGTCGCGGCAAAGCATATCTTCGATTTTCTCCTGCGACATTTCCTGTAGCTGGAGCGTGATGCCGGGGTAGCGCGCATAGAAATCCGCCATTAAGGGGCCGATAAAGTAGCTCGTAAAGGTGGGGGTGACGGCGATACGCAGCGATCCTCGCGTCAGATCGGCAACATCATGAATCGCCCGTTTACCCCGCCCCCAGTTCCTGTACGCCCGGCTGGCGTACTGTCGCCAGACTTCCCCCGCATCGGTGAGACGAATCGTTCGCCCGCTACGGTCAAACAGCGGCACGCCCAAACTTTCCTCTAACTGGCGAATCTGCTGGGAAAGCGCAGGCTGGGAGACGTGCAACGCACTGGCTGCACGGGTGAAGCTGCCATGTTCAGCCACGGCAAGAAAGTAATTGATATGTCGAGAGAGCATTCGCCAACCTATAAGTAAATCCAATAGAACTCATCATAAATGAGACTTTTACCTTATGACAATCGGCGAGTAGTCTGCCTCTCATTCCAGAGACAGACAGAGGTTAACGGTGAAAGAGATTATTGATGGATTCCTTAAATTCCAGCGCGAGGCATTTCCGAAGCGGGAAGCCTTGTTTAAACAGCTGGCGACACAGCAAAGCCCGCGCACACTTTTTATCTCCTGCTCCGACAGCCGTCTGGTCCCTGAGCTGGTGACGCAACGTGAGCCTGGCGATCTGTTCGTTATTCGCAACGCAGGCAATATTGTCCCTTCCTACGGACCGGAACCCGGTGGCGTTTCTGCTTCGGTGGAGTATGCCGTCGCTGCGCTTCGGGTATCTGACATTGTGATTTGCGGTCATTCCAACTGTGGCGCGATGACCGCCATTGCCAGCTGTCAGTGCATGGACCATATGCCGGCCGTCTCCCACTGGCTGCGTTATGCCGATTCAGCCCGCGTCGTTAATGAGGCGCGCCCGCATCACGATTTACCGTCAAAAGCTGCGGCGATGGTACGTGAAAACGTCATTGCTCAGTTGGCTAATTTGCAAACTCATCCATCGGTGCGCCTGGCGCTCGAAGAGGGGCGGATCGCCCTGCACGGCTGGGTCTACGACATTGAAAGCGGCAGCATCGCAGCTTTTGACGGCGTAACCCGCCAGTTTGTGCCACTGGCAGCTAATCCTCGCGTTTGTGCCATACCGCTACGCCAGCCAACCGCAGCGTAACTTTTTTTATTAATCCATCAGGAGATTCACCATGATTCAGTCGCAAATTAACCGCAATATTCGTCTTGATCTTGCCGATGCCATTTTGCTCAGCAAAGCTAAAAAAGATCTCTCATTTGCCGAGATTGCCGACGGTACCGGTCTGGCAGAAGCCTTCGTAACCGCGGCTTTGCTGGGGCAGCAGGCGCTTCCTGCCGACGCCGCCCGCCAGGTCGGGGCGAAGCTGGATCTCGACGAAGACGCCATTCTACTGTTGCAGATGATTCCACTGCGTGGCTGCATTGATGACCGTATTCCAACCGACCCAACGATGTATCGTTTCTATGAAATGTTGCAGGTGTACGGCACAACCCTGAAAGCGTTGGTTCATGAGAAGTTTGGCGATGGCATTATCAGCGCGATTAACTTCAAACTCGACGTTAAGAAAGTGGCGGACCCGGAAGGTGGCGAACGTGCGGTCATCACCTTAGATGGTAAATATCTGCCGACCAAACCGTTCTGACAGTCATGCGCGACCATCAAAAGACGTTCACGATGCTGTTGGTTCTGGTGCTGATTGGTCTTAATATGCGACCACTGCTCACCTCCGTCGGGCCACTGCTACCGCAATTGCGCCAGGCGAGCGGAATGAGCTTTAGCGTGGCTGCCCTGTTGACGGCTCTGCCGGTGGTCACCATGGGCGGGCTGGCGCTGGCCGGAAGCTGGCTTCATCAGCATGTCAGCGAACGTCGCAGCGTCGCCATCAGTCTGTTGCTGATTGCCGTCGGTGCATTGATGCGTGAGCTTTACCCCCAAAGTGCGCTGCTGCTTAGCAGCGCACTGCTTGGTGGGGTGGGGATCGGCATCATTCAGGCGGTGATGCCTTCGGTGATTAAACGGCGGTTTCAGCAGCGAACGCCACTGGTGATGGGGCTGTGGTCCGCAGCACTAATGGGCGGTGGGGGACTTGGCGCCGCCGTGACGCCCTGGTTAGTTCAACATAGCGAAACCTGGTATAAAACACTCGCCTGGTGGGCGCTGCCTGCCGTTGTTGCGTTCTTCGCCTGGTGGTGGCAAAGCGCCCGCCAGACCGCCTCTTCCCACAGGACAACAACCACTCCGGTTCGCGTGGTATTCACTCCCCGCGCGTGGACGCTGGGCCTTTACTTCGGTCTGATTAACGGTGGTTACGCTAGCCTGATTGCCTGGTTACCCGCTTTCTATATTGAGATTGGTGCCAGCGCGCAGTACAGCGGTTCCTTGCTGGCGTTGATGACGCTTGGGCAAGCCGCAGGAGCATTGCTAATGCCTGCTATGGCTCGCCATCAGGACCGACGCAAACTGTTAATGCTGGCGCTGGTGTTACAACTGGTGGGTTTCTGCGGCTTTATCTGGCTGCCGCTGCAATTGCCGGTCTTGTGGGCGATGGTGTGTGGTTTAGGTCTGGGCGGCGCGTTTCCGCTCTGTTTGCTGCTGGCGCTCGATCACTCTGCGCAACCTGCTATTGCTGGCAAGCTGGTGGCGTTTATGCAGGGGATCGGTTTTATCATCGCCGGGCTTGCCCCGTGGTTTTCTGGTGTGCTGCGTAGTATCAGCGGCAATTACCTGATGGACTGGGCGTTTCATGCGCTGTGCGTCGTTGGGCTGATGATCATAACCCTGCGTTTTGCACCAGCACGTTTTCCGCAGCTGTGGGTCAAAGAGGCATGATGAGACGCTTGTTCCTACGCTTTGTTCATGCCGGATGTGGCCTACGTAGATCACTGAACTTGTAGGCCTGATAAGCGAAGCGCATCAGGCAATTTTTATAATTTAAAGTGACGATTCAACTTTGTAATCTTTGTAATAATATTGCTTATCCCGGTCGTTTATTTCGCGAATAACCCGACAAGGAACGCCAGCAGCCACGACGTTTGGTGGAATGTCTTTTGTGACGACACTACCCGCGCCAATAACAGAATTATCCCCGATGGTGACGCCTGGATTAATGACCACATGGCTACCGATCCAGACGTTATTGCCAATCGTTATCGGAAAAGAGTACATCTCACCGTTTTTTCTCAATTCATGGTGTACAGGGTGTCCCGTAACGGAAAGAGTAACATTGGGTGCAATCAATACGTTATCACCGATCGTTACCGTGTAGTCATCGACAATGGTTAAATTGAAATTTGCATAAAAATTGCGGCCTATATGGATGTTGGAACCGTAAGAGAAATAGACAGGTGGTTCTATCCAGGCATTTTCCCCTACTGTGGCAAACATTTCTTTAATCAGGCTTTCCCTTTTTTCAACTTCTGATGGATGCGAGTGATTAAACTCATACATTAACGTTTTCCCACGAAGTCTTTTTTCAGGTAAGCCTTCGCACATATCGGTAAATAGCTTGCCTGCTTTTATTCTTTCGGTCATTGGCATGTTCATTGCGATCATTCCATCCTGATATGTTGGTCGGATAAGGCGCTCGCGCCGCATCCGACATTAATTGCTTAAGCGACTTCATTCACCTGGCGACGCAGCAGGGAAAGCGGGCCGGGGCCGCTAAGCGTGAACACGGAAATTAAGGTGAAGCCCAGCGCCACCAGACCCAGCACCAGATAAGCGCCCTGGAAACCGATGCTTTCATACATATTGCCCGCCAGTACAGACATAAAAATCATCGCCAGTTGCTTAAAGAAGCAGAAACAGACCAGATAAATCGTCGCTGAAAAACGCACTTCAAACTGGCTGGTAATATATTTAAAGCAGCCCACCAGCAGGAACGGTACTTCAAACATATGCAGCGTTTTCAGAATGACCACTTCCAGCGCTGAAGTGGCGAACGATGAGCCAATAATACGTACAGACATAATAGCGCCAGCCAGCAGCAGGGCGTTTTTCCCACCGATGCGGTTAATGATCAGTGGCGCAAAGAACATAATCGAGGCGTTAAGTAATTCGCCCATTGTCGTTACGTAGCCAAATACCCGCGTACCCTGTTCACCGGTGGCAAAGAACGAAGTAAAGAAATTAGCAAACTGTTGGTCAAAAACATCGTAGGTGCAGGAAACGCCAATAACATACAGTGACAAAAACCACAGTTTTGGCTGTCTGAACAATTCCAGCGCCAGCTTAAGGCTAAATGCCGAATGGTTGGCACCTACCGCATTGGCAACCGTGGCGGAAGAAGGGGCATCCGTTCTGGCAAAAAAGAGCAAAACGGCGAGGATGAGCGCACAGCCAGAACCCAGCCAGAAAACAAACTGGTTATTGATGGTGAACATGATGCCGACAATCGAGGCACACAGCGCCCAGCCAACACAGCCAAACATCCGCGCGCGACCAAATTCGAAATTACTGCGACGGCTGACTTTCTCGATAAATGCCTCTACTGCTGGCGCACCGGCGTTAAAACAAAAGCCAAGATAAATACCACCAACAATCGATCCTACTAAAATGTTGTACTGTAACAGCGGGCCGAAGATAAAAATAAAGAACGGCGCAAACATCACTAACATGCCGGTAATAATCCACAGCAGGTATTTGCGCAGCCCGAGTTTGTCAGAAAGCAGACCAAACAGTGGTTGGAATAATAGCGAGAACAGAGAAATAGCGGCAAAAATAATACCCGTATCACTTTTGCTGATATGGTTGATGTCATGTAGCCAAATCGGGAAAAACGGGAAATAGGCACCCATGATAAAAAAGTAAAAGAAAAAGAATAAGCCGAACATCCAAAAGTTTGTGTTTTTTAGATAGAACATAATGGATTTCCTTACGCGAAATACGGGCAGACATGGCCTGCCCGGTTATTATTATTTTTGACGCCAGACCAACTGGTAATGGTAGCGCCCTGCGCTCAGTTGGTATTCTGCCGAAACGGACGGGCTCCAGGAGTCGTCGCCACCAATCCCCATATGGAAACCGTCGATATTCAGCCAGCTGCCTTCTTCCGCGTGCAGCAGATGGCGATGGCTGGTTTCCATCAGTTGTTGTTGGCTGTAGCGGCTGATGTTGAACTGGAAGTCGCCGCGCCACTGGTGTGGGCCATAATTCAATTCGCGCGTCCCGCAGCGCAGACCGTTTTCGCTCGGGAAGACGTACGGGGTATACATGTCTGACAATGGCAGATCCCAGCGGTCAAAACAGGCGGCAGTAAGGCGGTCGGGATAGTTTTCTTGCGGCCCTAATCCGAGCCAGTTTACCCGCTCTGCGACCTGCGCCAGCTGGCAGGTCAGGCCAATCCGTGCCGGATGCGGTGTATCGCTCGCTACTTCAACATCAACGGTAATCGCCATTTGACCACTACCATCAATCCGGTAGGTTTTCCGGCTGATAAATAAGGTTTTCCCCTGATGCTGCCACGCGTGAGCGGTCGTAATCAGCACCGCGTCGGCAAGTATATCTGCCGTGCACTGCAACAACGCCACTTCGGCCTGGTAATGGCCCGCCGCCTTCCAGCGTTCGACCCAGGCGTTAGGGTCAATGCGGGTCGCTTCACTTACGCCAATGTCGTTATCCAGCGGTGCGCGGGTGAACTGATCGCGCAGCGGCGTCAGCAGTTGTTTTTCATCGCCAATCCACATCTGTGAAAGAAAGCCTGACTGGCGGTTAAATTGCCAACGCTTATTACCCAGCTCGATGCAAAAATCCATTTCGCTGGTGGTCAGTTGCGGGATGGCGTGGGGCGCGGAGGGGAGTGCCACACTGAGGTTTTCCGCCAGTCGCCACTGCTGCCAGGCGCTGATGTGTCCGGCTTCTGACCATGCGGTTGCGTTCGGTTGCACTACGTGAACCGTTAGCCAGAGTTGCCCGGTGCTTTCCGGCTGCGGTAGTTCAGGCAGTTCAATCACCTGTTTACCTTGTGGAGCGACATCCAGAGGCACTTCACCGCTTGCCAGCGGCTTGCCATCCAGCGCCACCATCCAGTGCAGGAGCTCGTTATCACTATGACGGAACAGGTATTCGCTGGTCACTTCGATGGTTCGCCCGGATAAACGGAACTGGAAAAACTGCTGCTGGTGTTTTGCTTCTGTCAGCGCCGGATGCGGCGTGCGGTCGGCAAAGACCAGACCGTTCATGCAGAACTGGCGATCGTTTGGCGTATCGCCAAAATCACCGCCGTAAGCCGACCACGGGGTGCCGTTTTCATCATATTTAATCAGCGACTGATCCACCCAGTCCCAGACGAAGCCGCCCTGTAAACGGGGGTACTGACGAAACGCCTGCCAGTATTTAGCGAAGCCGCCAAGACTGTTACCCATCGCGTGGGCGTATTCGCAAAGGATCAGCGGGCGCGTCTCTCCAGGCAGCGAGAGCCATTTTTTGATGGACCATTTCGGCACAGCCGGGAAGGGCTGGTCTTCATCCACGCGCGCGTACATCGGGCAAATAATATCGGTTGCGGAGGTGTCGGCTCCGCCGCCTTCATACTGCACCGGGCGGGAAGGATCGACAGATTTGATCCAGCGATAGAGTGCGTCGTGATTAGCGCCGTGGCCTGATTCATTCCCCAGCGACCAGATGATCACACTCGGGTGATTACGATCGCGCTGCACCATTCGCGTTACGCGTTCGCTCATCGCGGGAAGCCAGTGCGGATCATCGGTCAGACGATTCATTGGCACCATGCCGTGGGTTTCAATATTGGCCTCATCCACCACATACAGGCCGTAGCGGTCGCACAGCGTGTACCACAGCGGATGGTTCGGATAATGCGAACAGCGCACGGCGTTAAAGTTGTTCTGCTTCATCAGCAGGATATCCTGCACCATCGTCTGCTCATCCATGACCTGACCATGCAGAGGATGATGCTCGTGACGGTTAACGCCGCGAATCAGCAACGGCTTGCCGTTCAGCAGCAGCAGGCCATTTTCAATCCGCACCTCGCGGAAACCGACATCGCAGGCTTCTGCTTCAATCAGCGTGCCGTCGGTGGTGTGCAGTTCAACCACCGCACGATAGAGATTCGGGATTTCGGCGCTCCACAGTTTCGGGTTTTCGACGTTCAGACGTAGTGTGACGCGATTGGCATAACCACCACGCTCATCGATAATTTCACCGCCGAAAGGCGCGGTGCCGCTGGCGACCTGCGTTTCACCCTGCCATAAAGAAACTGTTACCCGTAGGTAGTCACGCAACTCGCCGCACATCTGAACTTCAGCCTCCAGTACAGCGCGGCTGAAATCATCATTAAAGCGAGTGGCAACATGGAAATCGCTGATTTGTGTGGTCGGTTTATGCAGCAACGAGACGTCACGGAAAATGCCGCTCATCCGCCACATATCCTGATCTTCCAGATAACTACCGTCACTCCAGCGCAGCACCATAACGGCGAGGCGGTTTTCTCCGGCGTGTAAAAAGGCGCTCAGGTCAAATTCAGACGGCAAACGACTGTCCTGCCCGTAACCGACCCAGCGCCCGTTGCACCACAGATGAAACGCCGAGTTAACGCCATCAAAAATAATTCGCGTCTGGCCTTCCTGTAGCCAGCTTTCATCAACATTAAATGTGAGCGAGTAACAGCCAGTCGGATTTTCTGCGGGAACAAATGGCGGATTGACCGCAATGGGATAGGTCACGTTGGTGTAGATGGGCGCGTCGTAACCGTGCATCTGCCAGTTTGAGGGGACGACGACAGTATCGGCGTCAGGAAGATCGCACTCCAGCCAGCTTTCCGGCACCGCTTCTGGTGCCGGAAACCAGACAAATTGCCACTCACCATTCAGGCTGCGCAACTGCGGGGAAGGGCGATCGGTGCGGGCTTCTTCGCTATTACGCCAGCTGGCGAAAGGGGGATGTGCCGCAAGGCGATTAAGTTGTGTAACGCCAGGGTTTTCCCAGTCACGACGTTGTAATACGACGGCCAGTGAATCCGTAATCATGGTCATAGCTGTATCCTGTGTGAAATTGTTATCCGCTCACAATTTCACACAACATACGAGCCTGACGCATAGAGTGTAAAGCCTGGGGAACCTAATGAGTGAGCTGACTCACATTAATTGCGTTGCGCTCACTGTCCGCTTTCCAGACGGGAAATTTGCCTTGCCAGCTGCATTAATGAATCCGCCAGTGCGCGGGGAGAGGCGGTTTGCGTATTGGGTGGCAGGGTGGTTTTTCTTTTCACCAGTGAGACGGGCAGTAGCTGATTTCCCTTCACCGCCTGCCCCTGAGAAAGTTGCAGCAAGCGGTCTACGCTGGTTTTCCCCAGCAGACGAAAATCCTGTTTGATGGTGGTTAACGGCGGGATATAACATGAGCTGTCTTCGGTATCGTCGTATCCCACTACCGAGATATCCGCGCCGACGCGCAGCCCGAACTCGGTAATGGCGCGCATTGCGCCCAACGCCATCTGATCGTTGGCAACCAGCATCGCGGTGGGAATAATACCCTCATTCAGCATCTGCATGGTTTGTTGAAAACCGGACATGGCGCTCCAGTCGCCTTCCAGTTCTGCTATCGGCTGAATTTGATTGTGTTTGAGATATTTGTGCCAGCCCGCCAGACGCAGACGCGCCGAGACAGAACTTAATGGGCCCGCTAACAGGGCGATTTGCTGGTGACCTAATGCGACCAAATGCTCCACGCCAAGCCGCGTACCGTCTTCATGGGAAAAAATAATACTGTTGATGGGGGCCTGGTCGGAGACATCAAGGAATAACGCTGGCACGTTACCACAGGCGGCTTCCACCGCAATGGCATCTTGTTCATCCAGCGGATAGTTGATGATCAGACCGCTAACGCGTTGCGCGAGAAGATTGTGTACCGCCGCTTTACAGGCTTCGACGCCGCTTCGTTCTACCATCGACACCACCACGCTGGCACCCAGTTGGTCGGCGCGGGATTTAATCGCCGCGACAATTTGTGACGGTGCGTGCAGGGCCAGGCTGGAGGTGGCAACGCCAATCAGCAACGACTGTTTGCCCGCCAGTTGTTGTGCCACGCGGTTGGGAATGTAATTCAGCTCCGCCATTGCCGCTTCCACTTTTTCCCGCGTTTTCGCAGAAACGTGGCTGGCCTGATTCACCACGCGGGAAACGGTCTGATAAGAGACTCCGGCATACTCTGCGACATCGTATAGCGTTACTGGTTTCACATTCACCACCCTGAATTCACTTTCTTCCGAGTGCTATCATGCCATACCACGGAAGGTTTTTCGCCATTCGGCGGCGTTAACGCAAATGCACGCCGCTTCGTCTTCCGGCCACCAGAATAGCCTGCGATTCAACCCCTTCTTCAATCTGTTTTGCTACCCGTTGCAGCGCCGGAAGATGTTTTTCTGCCGCCTGTTCGATGGTCATCGCACTGGCCATATACACCAGATTCAGACAGCCAATCACCCGTTGTTCACTGCGCAGCGGTACGGCGATAGAGGCGATCTTTTCTTCTTGATCCCAGCCGCGGTAGTTCTGTCCGTACCCCTCTTTGCGCGCGCGCGCCAGAATGGCTTCCAGCTTTAACGGTTCCCGCGCCAGTTGATAGTCATCACCGGGGCGGGTGGCTAACATTTCGATTAACGCCTGGCGTTCTTTTTCCGGGCAAAAGGCCAGCCAGGTCAGGCCCGAGGCGGTTTTCAGGAGCGGTAAACGCCGCCCGACCATTGCCCGGTGAAAGGATAATCGACTGAAACGGTGAGTGGTTTCGCGTACCACCATTGCATCAACATCCAGCGTGGACACATCTGTCGGCCATACCACTTCGCGCAACAGATCGCCCAGCAGCGGGGCCGCCAGTGCAGAAATCCACTGTTCGTCACGAAACCCTTCGCTTAATTGCCGCACTTTGATGGTCAGACGAAAACTGTCATCGGAGGTACTGCGCCGGACATATCCCTCTTCCAGTAACGTCTCCAGCAGTCGCCGCACAGTGGTGCGATGCAGACCGCTGAGTTCCGCCAGCAGCCCGACGCTGGCACCGCCGTCAAGTTTATTTAACATATTTAATAACATTAGACCGCGGGTTAATCCGCGCACGGTTTTGTATTCCGTCTGCTCATCGTTCTGCATATTCATTGACATTTCTATAGTTAAAACAACGTTGTGCACCTGGTGCACATTCGGGCATGTTTTGATTGTAGCCGAAAACACCCTTCCTATACTGAGCGAACAATAAAAAATCATTTACATGTTTTTAACAAAATAAGTTGCGCTGTACTGTGCGCGCAACGGCATTTTGTCCGAGTCGTGAGGTACTGAAATGGCAATACAACACCCTGACATCCAGCCTGCTGTTAACCATAGCGTTCAGGTGGCGATCGCTGGTGCCGGTCCGGTCGGGCTGATGATGGCGAACTATCTCGGCCAGATGGGCATTGACGTGCTGGTGGTGGAGAAACTCGATAAGTTGATCGACTACCCCCGTGCGATTGGTATTGATGACGAGGCGCTGCGCACCATGCAGTCGGTTGGCCTGGTCGAGAATGTTCTGCCGCACACTACGCCGTGGCACGCGATGCGTTTTCTCACCCCGAAAGGCCGCTGTTTTGCTGATATTCAGCCAATGACCGATGAATTTGGCTGGCCGCGCCGTAACGCCTTTATTCAGCCGCAGGTCGATGCGGTGATGCTGGAAGGGTTGTCGCGTTTTCCGAATGTGCGCTGCTTGTTTGCCCGCGAGCTGGAGGCCTTCAGCCAGCAAAATGACGAAGTGACCTTGCACCTGAAAACGGCAGAAGGGCAGCGGGAAACGGTCAAAGCCCAGTGGCTGGTAGCCTGTGACGGTGGAGCAAGTTTTGTCCGTCGCACTCTGAATGTGCCGTTTGAAGGTAAAACTGCGCCAAATCAGTGGATTGTGGTAGATATCGCCAACGATCCGTTAAGTACGCCGCACATCTATTTGTGTTGCGATCCGGTGCGCCCGTATGTTTCTGCCGCGCTGCCTCATGCGGTACGTCGCTTTGAATTTATGGTGATGCCAGGAGAAACCGAAGAACAGCTGCGTGAGCCGCAAAATATGCGCAAGCTGTTAAGCAAAGTGCTGCCTAATCCGGACAATGTTGAATTGATTCGCCAGCGTGTCTACACCCACAACGCGCGACTGGCGCAACGTTTTCGTATTGATCGCGTACTGCTGGCGGGCGATGCCGCGCACATCATGCCGGTGTGGCAGGGGCAGGGCTATAACAGTGGTATGCGCGACGCCTTTAATCTCGCCTGGAAACTGGCGTTGGTTATCCAGGGGAAAGCCCGTGATGCGCTGCTCGATACCTATCAACAAGAACGTCGCGATCACGCCAAAGCGATGATTGACCTGTCCGTGACGGCGGGCAACGTGCTGGCTCCGCCGAAACGCTGGCAGGGTTCGTTACGTGACGGCGTTTCCTGGCTGCTGAATTATCTGCCGCCAGTAAAACGCTACTTCCTCGAAATGCGCTTCAAGCCGATGCCGCAATATTACGGCGGTGCGCTGGTGCGTGAGGGCGAAGCGAAGCACTCTCCGGTTGGCAAGATGTTTATTCAGCCGAAAGTCACGCTGGAAAACGGCGACGTGACGCTGCTCGATAACGCGATTGGCGCGAACTTCGCGGTAATTGGCTGGGGATGCAATCCACTGTGGGGGATGAGCGACGAGCAAATCCAGCAGTGGCGCGCGCTGGGCACACGCTTCATTCAGGTGGTGCCGGAAGTGCAAATTCATACCGCACAGGATAACCACGACGGCGTGCTACGCGTGGGCGATACGCAAGGTCGCCTGCGTAGCTGGTTCGCACAACACAATGCTTCGCTGGTGGTGATGCGCCCGGATCGCTTTGTTGCCGCCACCGCCATTCCGCAAACTCTGGGCAATACGCTGAATAAACTGGCGTCGGTGATGACGCTGACTCGCCCTGATGCCGACGTTTCTGTCGAAAAGGTAGCCTGATATGCACGCTTATCTTCACTGTCTTTCCCACTCGCCGCTGGTGGGGTATGTCGACCCGGCGCAAGAGGTACTCGATGAGGTCAATGGCGTGATTGCCAGTGCCCGCGAGCGTATTGCGGCTTTCTCCCCTGAACTGGTGGTGCTGTTTGCGCCAGATCACTACAACGGTTTTTTCTATGACGTGATGCCACCGTTCTGTTTAGGCGTTGGGGCGACGGCAATTGGTGATTTCGGCAGTGCGGCAGGAGAGCTGGCCGTGCCTGTGGAGCTGGCGGAGGCCTGTGCGCATGCCGTCATGAAGAGCGGGATCGATCTTGCCGTTTCTTACTGTATGCAGGTGGACCACGGGTTCGCCCAGCCGCTGGAGTTCCTGCTCGGTGGGCTGGATAAGGTGCCAGTTCTGCCTGTGTTCATCAACGGTGTCGCCACGCCACTGCCCGGTTTCCAGCGTACCCGCATGTTGGGTGAAGCCATTGGACGTTTCACCAGCACTCTCAATAAACGCGTGCTGTTCCTTGGGTCCGGTGGGCTTTCCCATCAGCCGCCGGTGCCCGAACTGGCGAAAGCCGATGCCCATATGCGCGACCGTCTGTTGGGGAGCGGGAAAGATTTACCCGCCAGTGAGCGCGAAATGCGCCAGCAACGGGTGATCAGCGCCGCTGAGAAGTTTGTTGAGGATCAGAGAACTCTGCATCCGCTCAACCCGATTTGGGATAACCAGTTCATGACTTTGCTGGAGCAGGGACGCATACAGGAACTGGATGCCGTCAGTAACGAAGAGCTTTCCGCCATTGCCGGAAAGTCGACACATGAAATCAAAACCTGGGTCGCCGCTTTTGCCGCTATTTCTGCGTTTGGCAACTGGCGTAGCGAAGGGCGTTATTACCGCCCAATCCCGGAGTGGATTGCCGGATTTGGCTCGTTAAGCGCCAGAACAGAGAACTGAATATGCAGGAGAAGATGATGAGTTATCAGCCACAAACCGAAGCCGCCACCAGCCGTTTTCTGAATGTAGAAGAAGCGGGTAAAACGCTGCGCATCCATTTTAATGACTGCGGACAAGGCGACGAAACCGTTGTCCTGCTGCATGGTTCCGGCCCGGGTGCTACTGGCTGGGCGAACTTCAGCCGCAATATCGATCCGCTGGTAGAGGCGGGCTATCGGGTGATCCTGCTGGATTGTCCGGGTTGGGGCAAGAGCGATTCGATCGTTAATAGTGGTTCGCGATCGGATCTTAATGCACGAATCCTGAAAAGCGTGGTGGATCAACTGGATATCGCCAAAATCCACCTGCTGGGCAACTCGATGGGCGGCCATAGTTCTGTGGCGTTCACCCTTAACTGGCCGGAGCGCGTCGGCAAACTGGTGCTGATGGGCGGCGGTACGGGCGGCATGAGTTTGTTTACGCCGATGCCAACCGAAGGTATTAAGCGACTGAATCAGCTTTATCGTCAGCCTACTATCGAAAACCTGAAGCTGATGATGGATATCTTCGTTTTTGATACCAGCGATTTGACCGACGCCCTGTTTGAAGCGCGCCTGAATAATATGCTGTCGCGTCGCGATCACCTGGAAAACTTCGTTAAGAGCCTGGAGGCCAATCCGAAACAGTTCCCGGATTTTGGTCCACGTCTGGCGGAAATCAAAGCACAAACCCTGATTGTCTGGGGGCGCAACGACCGCTTTGTGCCGATGGATGCGGGGCTGCGTCTGCTTTCCGGCATTGCCGGTTCTGAACTGCATATCTTCCGCGACTGTGGTCACTGGGCGCAGTGGGAACATGCCGGCGCTTTCAATCAACTGGTGCTGAATTTCCTCGCACGCCCTTAAGGAATGGTCATGACGAAGCATACTCTTGAGCAACTGGCGGCGGATTTACGCCGCGCCGCAGAGCAGGGCGAAGCGATTGCGCCGCTGCGCGATCTGATTGGTATTGAAAACGCGAAAGCCGCCTACGCCATTCAGCGCATCAATGTGCAACATGACGTCGCTCAGGGACGGCGAGTGGTGGGGCGCAAAGTGGGACTGACGCATCCGAAAGTGCAACAACAACTGGGCGTTGATCAACCGGATTATGGGACGTTATTTGCCGACATGTGTTATGGCGATAATGAAACCATTCCTTTTTCCCGCGTCTTGCAACCGCGCATTGAAGCGGAAATCGCACTGGTTTTGAACCGCGATTTGCCCGCGACCGATACCACGTTTAACGAACTGTATAACGCCATTGAATGGGTACTTCCGGCGCTGGAAGTGGTGGGTAGCCGCATCCGCGACTGGTCGATTCAGTTTGTCGATACCGTGGCAGATAACGCCTCCTGCGGGGTGTATGTCATCGGCGGTCCGGCGCAACGTCTGGCGGGGTTAGATCTGAAAAACTGCGCCATGAAGATGGCGCGTAATAACGAAGAGGTTTCCAGCGGGCGCGGCAGCGAATGCCTGGGGCATCCACTTAACGCCGCTGTCTGGCTGGCACGCAAAATGGCCAGCCTGGGTGAACCGCTGCGCGCCGGAGATATCATTCTTACCGGGGCATTAGGTCCGATGGTGGCGGTGAATGCGGGCGATCGTTTTGAAGCCCATATCGAAGGCATAGGTTCAGTTGCTGCGACATTTTCAAACGCAGCTACAAAAGGAAGTCAGTCATGAGTAAGCGTAAAGTCGCCATTATCGGTTCTGGCAATATTGGCACCGATCTGATGATTAAAATTTTGCGTCACGGTCAGCATCTGGAGATGGCGGTGATGGTCGGCATTGATCCCCAGTCCGACGGGCTGGCGCGTGCCAGACGCATGGGCGTCGCCACTACCCATGAAGGGGTTATCGGGCTGATGAACATGCCTGAATTTGCTGATATCGACATTGTATTTGATGCGACCAGCGCGGGCGCGCATGTGAAAAACGATGCCGCTTTGCGCGAAGCGAAACCGGATATTCGCTTAATCGACCTGACGCCTGCTGCCATCGGTCCTTACTGCGTGCCGGTGGTCAACCTTGATGCGAATGTCGAACAACTGAACGTCAATATGGTCACCTGCGGCGGCCAGGCCACCATTCCAATGGTGGCGGCAGTTTCACGCGTGGCGCGTGTTCATTACGCCGAAATTATCGCTTCTATCGCCAGTAAATCTGCCGGACCTGGCACGCGTGCCAATATCGATGAATTTACGGAAACCACTTCCCGAGCCATTGAAGTGGTGGGCGGCGCGGCAAAAGGGAAGGCGATTATTGTGCTTAACCCAGCAGAGCCACCGTTGATGATGCGTGACACGGTGTATGTATTGAGCGACGAAGCTTCACAAGATGATATCGAAGCCTCAATCAATGAAATGGCTGAGGCGGTGCAGGCTTACGTACCGGGTTATCGCCTGAAACAGCGCGTGCAGTTTGAAGTCATCCCGCAGGATAAACCGGTTAATTTACCGGGCGTGGGGCAGTTCTCCGGGCTGAAAACGGCGGTCTGGCTGGAAGTCGAAGGCGCAGCGCATTATCTGCCTGCCTATGCGGGCAACCTCGACATTATGACTTCCAGTGCGCTGGCGACAGCAGAAAAAATGGCCCAGTCACTGGCGCGCAAGGCAGGAGAAGCGGCATGAACGGTAAAAAACTATATATTTCGGACGTCACGTTGCGTGACGGTATGCACGCCATTCGTCATCAGTATTCGCTGGAAAACGTTCGCCAGATTGCCAAAGCACTGGATGATGCTCGTGTGGATTCGATTGAAGTGGCCCACGGCGACGGTTTGCTGGGGTCCAGCTTTAACTATGGTTTCGGCGCACATAGCGACCTTGAATGGATTGAAGCGGCGGCGGATGTGGTGAAGCACGCCAAAATCGCGACGTTGTTGCTGCCAGGCATCGGCACTATTCACGATCTGAAAAATGCCTGGCAGGCTGGCGCGCGGGTGGTTCGTGTGGCTACGCACTGTACCGAAGCTGATGTTTCCGCCCAGCATATTCAGTATGCCCGCGAGCTCGGAATGGACACCGTTGGTTTTCTGATGATGAGCCATATGACCACGCCGGAAAATCTCGCGAAGCAGGCAAAGCTGATGGAAGGCTACGGTGCGACCTGTATTTATGTGGTGGATTCTGGCGGTGCGATGAACATGAGCGATATCCGTGACCGTTTCCGCGCCCTGAAAGCAGTGCTGAAACCGGAAACGCAAACCGGCATGCATGCTCACCATAACCTGAGTCTTGGCGTGGCGAACTCTATCGCGGCGGTGGAAGAGGGCTGTGACCGAATCGACGCCAGTCTCGCGGGAATGGGGGCGGGCGCAGGTAACGCGCCGCTGGAAGTGTTTATTGCCGCCGCGGATAAACTGGGCTGGCAGCATGGGACCGATCTCTATGCGTTAATGGATGCCGCTGACGACCTGGTGCGTCCGTTGCAGGATCGTCCGGTACGAGTCGATCGCGAAACGCTGGCGCTGGGATACGCTGGTGTTTACTCCAGCTTCCTGCGTCACTGCGAAACGGCGGCGGCGCGTTATGGCTTAAGCGCGGTGGATATTCTCGTTGAGCTGGGCAAACGCCGGATGGTTGGCGGCCAGGAGGATATGATCGTCGACGTGGCGCTTGATCTGCGCAACAACAAATAATGATGACTGCCGAGAACGTGCATTTTGTATGCCCATCCCAGGCATGATAAGACGCGCAAGCGTCGCATCAGGCGTCTGCGCACGACTGCCGGATGCGGCGTGAACGCCTTATCCGGCCTACATTTCGCCTGCAGGCTGTCATTAAATGGTTCTGATTACGCGGCTGGCAATGTATCAGCCGCGATTCACCTGCACTCACAACGAGGTTCATCTTATGTCGACTCGTACCCCTTCATCATCTTCATCCCGCCTGATGCTGACCATCGGGCTTTGTTTTTTGGTCGCCCTGATGGAAGGGCTGGATCTTCAGGCGGCTGGCATTGCTGCGGGTGGCATCGCACAGGCTTTCGCACTCGATAAAATGCAAATGGGCTGGATATTCAGCGCCGGAATACTCGGTTTGCTACCCGGCGCGCTGGTTGGCGGAATGCTGGCGGACCGTTATGGTCGTAAGCGTATCTTGATTAGCTCAGTTGCGCTGTTTGGTTTGTTCTCGCTGGCAACGGCGATTGCCTGGGATTTCCCCTCACTGGTCTTTGCACGACTGATGACCGGTGTCGGACTGGGGGCCGCGTTGCCGAATCTTATCGCCCTGACGTCTGAAGCCGCGGGTCCACGTTTTCGTGGGACGGCAGTGAGCCTGATGTATTGCGGTGTTCCCATTGGCGCGGCGCTGGCGGCGACGCTGGGTTTCGCGGGGGCAAACTTAGCCTGGCAAACGGTGTTTTGGGTAGGTGGTGTGGTGCCGTTGATTCTGGTGCCGCTATTAATGCGCTGGCTGCCGGAGTCGGCGGTTTTCGCTGGCGAAAAACAGGCTGCGCCACCACTGCGTGCGTTATTTGCGCCAGAAACGGCCACCGCGACGCTGCTGCTGTGGTTGTGTTATTTCTTCACTCTGCTAGTGGTCTACATGTTGATCAACTGGCTGCCGCTGCTTTTGGTGGAGCAAGGATTCCAGCCATCGCAGGCGGCAGGGGTGATGTTTGCACTGCAAATGGGGGCGGCGAGCGGGACGTTAATGTTGGGCGCATTGATGGATAAGCTGCGTCCAGTAACCATGTCGCTACTGATTTATAGCGGCATGTTAGCTTCGCTGCTGGCGCTGGGAACGGTGTCGTCATTTAACGGTATGTTGCTGGCGGGATTTGTCGCGGGGTTGTTTGCGACAGGTGGGCAAAGCGTTTTGTATGCCCTGGCACCGTTGTTTTACAGCTCGCAGATCCGCGCAACAGGTGTGGGAACAGCCGTGGCGGTAGGGCGTCTGGGGGCTATGAGCGGCCCGTTGCTGGCCGGGAAAATGCTGGCATTAGGCACTGGCACGGTTGGCGTAATGGCCGCTTCTGCGCCGGGTATTCTTGTTGCTGGGTTGGCGGTGTTTATTTTGATGAGTCGAAAATCAAGAATGCAGGCGTGCGCCGATGCCTGACGCGCCTTATTAAGCAGGGGCGAAAGGAACTTGCCCTCAATACACCTACGGCGTTTACAGGTATACTCGCTAAAAATTATTCAGCGGGTTTGGAAACAAAGATGGCAAAACTTACCTTACAAGAGCAGTTGCTCAAAGCAGGATTAGTCACCAGCAAAAAAGCGGCGAAGGTCGAGAGAACGGCGAAAAAATCGCGCGTTCAGGCGCGTGAAGCTCGGGCGGCGGTAGAAGAAAATAAAAAGGCACAGCTTGAGCGTGATAAACAGCTTAGCGAGCAACAAAAACAAGCGGCGTTGGCGAAAGAATATAAAGCCCAGGTGAAGCAGCTTATTGAAATGAACCGAATCACCATTGCCAATGGCGATATTGGTTTTAACTTTACCGATGGTAATCTGATTAAGAAGATTTTTGTTGATAAGCTCACACAGGCGCAGTTGATTAATGGTCGTCTGGCGATTGCCCGCTTGTTGGCCGATAACAATAGCGAAGGTGAATACGCCATTATTCCCGCCAGCGTTGCCGATAAAATTGCTCAGCGTGATGCCAGTAGTATTGTGTTGCATAGTGCACTCAGCGCCGAAGAGCAGAATGAAGATGATCCGTATGCCGACTTCAAAGTGCCTGATGATTTGATGTGGTAAACATAGATAAGCCGTGCGCAAATACCTGATGCGACGCTTTTCGCGTCTTATCAGGCCTACGATTTATGGGCGAAATGTAGGCCGGATAAGGCGTTCACGCCGCATCCGGCAGTCGTGCGCAGATGCCTGATGCGACGCTTGCGCGTCTTATCAGGCCTACGGTTTACGGGCGAAATGTAGGTGGATAAGGCGTTCACGCCGCATCCGGCAGGCGTGCGCAAATGCTCAACGCATATTCAATTTATTGGCGTGGTACGCAATATGCTCGCCAATAAAACTGGAGACAAAATAATAGCTGTGGTCGTAACCTTCGTGATAACGGATTAGCGCCTTGATATTCATCTCCTGACAGACCTTTTCAAGATTTTGAGTCCGCAACTGTTCCGCGTAAAAATCATCACTCAACCCCTGATCAACCATGATTTCCGCAACGCGTTGACCTTGTGAAATGAGGCTCACCGGATCGTAATCCAACCAGGCATATTTATTTTCACCAAGATACGCGGCAAAGGCTTGCTGGCCCCACGGTACTTGCGAAGGGGAAACAATGGGCGAAAACGCCGAGACGCTGACATACTCATCTGGGTTACGCAGCGCCAGTACCAGCGCGCCCAGCCCGCCCATAGAATGACCTGAGATAGACTTTCTGGCCGTTGCCGGAAAATGTTGCATCACTAAATCCGGCAGCTCGCTGCGGATATAGTCATACATTTTGTAATGCTCTTTCCACGGCGCTTGCGTCGCGTTCAGGTAAAAACCAGCACCTTGCCCGAGATCGTAACGGTCGGCATCTGCGACATGACTGCCTCGCGGACTGGTGTCCGGCGCAACAACAATAATGTTGTGTTCAGCCGCGTAACGCTGCATCCCCGATTTAGTAATGAAATTCTGCTCGTTGCAGGTCAGGCCCGAAAGCCAGTACAGCACCGGCAATTTTTCATTCGCGGCTTTTGGTGGGAGATAGACGCCGACATTCATTTCACGTTTCAGTGATTGGGAATAATGCCGATACACATTTTGCCAACCGCCAAAGCTGGCGTGTTTTTCAATGAGTTCCATCAGTCATTATCTCACGGTTAATTCCCCGGACGGCTGCCCGGGGACGGTATTAAGAACCTCGTCTGAACTGGACGGGGCAAACCTGCGGGAAATCAGTAACGAATTACGGTTCGAATGGATTTGCCTTCATGCATCAGGTCGAAGGCGTCATTAATTTCATCCAGGCTCATGGTATGCGTAACAAACGGTTCCAGGTCGATATCACCTTTCATTGCATCTTCAACCATCCCCGGTAACTGGGAACGACCTTTCACGCCGCCAAACGCGGAACCTTTCCATACGCGACCGGTGACCAACTGGAATGGACGGGTGGAGATTTCCTGACCAGAACCTGCTACCCCGATGATCACCGACTGACCCCAGCCGCGGTGCGCACTTTCTAGCGCCGCACGCATCACATTGACGTTACCGATGCACTCAAAGGTATGGTCGATACCCCATTTGTTGATATCCAGCAGGACATCTTTAATCGGTTTGTCGTAGTCATTCGGATTAATGCAGTCGGTGGCACCGAAGCGACGCGCCAGATCGAATTTCTTCGGGTTCGTATCAATAGCGATAATCCGTCCCGCCTTCGCCTGACGTGCGCCCTGAACCACTGCCAGACCAATCGCGCCAAGACCAAACACGGCAACAGAATCACCTGGCTGGACTTTAGCGGTATTATGCACCGCGCCAATGCCGGTGGTTACACCACAGCCCAGCAGGCAGACGTGTTCATGGTTTGCTTCTGGATTAATTTTGGCCAGAGACACTTCCGCGACCACGGTGTATTCACTGAATGTAGAACAGCCCATGTAGTGATAAAGCGGCTGCCCGTTGTAAGAAAAACGGGTGGTGCCGTCTGGCATCAGGCCTTTGCCCTGGGTTTCGCGAACCGCGACACAGAGGTTGGTTTTGCCGGAACGACAGAACTCACACTCGCCGCACTCTGCGGTATAAAGCGGGATCACATGGTCGCCAGGTTTGACGCTGGTTACGCCTTCACCGACTTCAACCACAACGCCAGCCCCTTCGTGACCAAGAACGACCGGGAATACACCTTCCGGGTCATCGCCGGAGAGGGTAAATGCGTCGGTATGGCAAACGCCGGTATGGGTGACTTTAATCAGCACTTCACCTTTTTTCGGTGGTGCAACGTCAATTTCAACGATTTCCAGCGGTTTACCGGGAGCAAAGGCAACGGCAGCTCGTGATTTCATCTTTCGCTCTTCCTCAATATGGTAATAGATTCAGCTATTTAAGATAGGCTCGAACCAGTTCAATAGTGTCGTCAACGGATTGGCTGACTTCACGGCTGTAGCAGTCATTTCGGTCAAACGTTTCCCGGATATGGCTTTCAAGCACTTCTGCCATCAGCCCGTTAGCCGCGCCCCGAACGGCGGCTATCTGTTGGAGTATGGCACGGCATTCGGCATCACCCTCCAGCGACCGTTCCAGAGCATCAATCTGCCCCCGAATACGACGAACTCGAGTAAGGACCTTTTTCTTCTCTTCCGGAGTACTGGGCATTTCGCACCTCATCATCTGCACTCAATATACTATAGGGGGTATTCTATGTGTCAATGCATACCCCCCTATAGTATATAACACTGGAGAATAAAATTTATCCGGTGAATGTGGGTGGAAAACGAAAAGGAAAGTGTTTGGGCGCTAATCGGCAGGGAAGGCCGCCCTGGATAGCGGGCGGCAGAAGGAATCAAAATTTCCAGGTCAGATGGGCTGCGAGTTGCAAGCCGTCATAATCATCGGTTGGGGTGTCGTACCACACTTTACCTGCCGTCAGCCCCAAATTAAGTTGCTCTGTTAAAGGCTGAATACGCTGTAAACTGACGCTCTTCATACTGCCGTGTCGTGTCTCTGGCGACCAGTCATAAGTGTAAGCTCCGGTCCCGCGAGTTAGCCAAAGCTGGGTATAACCACCGCCGCGCGTATCGTTCAGGCGCAGGGAAATCATATTGCTGTAACTGCCGCCCGCATCGCTTGAGTCATAATGGGTATAGCGATAGCTGGTGATCACCGGGCCGGTATAAAGCGAAACGCCACCTTGCCAGGCATTAACGTCAACGTCATCGTAATATTTGGTGTAGCGATAACCGGTCGTGAACACCGTTTTTGGCAGCAGGGCCAGGTTAATATCCTGACGAAAATCCTGGCGGGCAAAGACCGGCGTATTATCCGCAAATGCAATACCCGTTCGGGTCGTCAGCCAGTTATTCCATTTATACCAGACAGCACCCTGGCCGCGTGTGGCATTGAAACTTTCAGTCTCGTAATCTCGACGTCCCTGGGAA
This sequence comes from Escherichia sp. E4930, assembly GCF_005845405.1. Lineage (NCBI taxonomy): Bacteria > Pseudomonadati > Pseudomonadota > Gammaproteobacteria > Enterobacterales > Enterobacteriaceae > Escherichia > Escherichia sp. E4930. The sequence goes on from NZ_VCDZ01000003.1 coordinate 694,339, forward strand.
AGATTGAAAAGCAGTGTTGCGTTTTCAACTTTTGCGACCAGTTCGGCATACGCTAAATTACGGTTACCATGATCGCCAGAATAATCGGTAAAATCGTAGCCTGCGGTAATAGATGTTAATCCGGCATAAGCGGGCAATGCGCTAAAGACTACTGCCGCTAATAACGTCCGTTTTATCATTTTAATCTCCTGTACGGATAAGTTCTTGCCGGAGTGAGTAATTTCCGGTAGGTAAATTACGTTCTACAATAACGTGTGGACCAAGCTGTGTATTCGGAGAAATAATTCGCCCCGGTAAAATAATAACCTGCACGCCAAGGCGTGAACGCTGCCCGATATAACAACCTAATTTATCGCATCCAGTAGCGATAGTACCTTCCGCGGTGCGAACCGATACTGGCTGTTCATCCAGGCGATGATTACTGGTACGCACCAGCGCGCCTAAATATGCCCCGCTTGCTACCACCGAGTCGGCAATAAAACATTGTGGGCCAATCGTTGCTTCCGCTTCAATAACCGCATTTTTTATTTCTGTGGCAAAACCAATTTTTACACCATTGCTGATTACCGTGTTGGGGCGAATAAAAGCATAATTGCCAATCAGGCAATTTGCGCCAATCACTACCGGTCCTTGAATCACTGCACCGTGGCAAATACGGGTATTGGTGCCAATAATAACTTCACCAGCACTCTCATCAATAATTACCTGGTCTGCAATCTGAATATTTTTCTCTTTAACATTAAGCTTCAGATAGCTTTTCAGTTCCTGCGACAGAAGAGTTGGAATAAGCGGTTGGCGCTTCCACCAGTGCGGTATAACGAGTGGGTTTGTCGCGCTGAGGTTCGCGTCCAGTAAAAAAGGCAATAAGTCCATAAATAATCCAGATGGCATAAGCTAATAATACATACACAACGGAAAAAGGCGCTAAAGGCACCAATAACCAGCAACGATGAAACCAGGCGCTAAAAGCACCAATAACACAAACTACGCCGACCCAGAGAAGTGGAAACATTGCCAATATTACGCCATGTGGCCCGGTGGCGATGAATTCATTAAACCAGGTAGTGAGATAAATCCCAACGCCATAAAGCACAACCAGCAGCATGGGGAAAATACTGAATATGCCAAAGCGGCTAAATAAAAGTTTTTTATGTAGGCGCATACATACCGCGTAGCCCACAATCCACCGCCGCCAGCGTCGCCATTCATCAAGCGGACTATTGCATTCCTGCGGATAAACAATGCAGCGATTCGCCTGACGAATACGGTAGCCATTAGCCACCAACGTCCAGGTAAGGTCGAGGTCTTCGACTTTGGTACGATCAGAGAAACCAAATTTACGCAGCACATCGGTGCGAAACATCCCGCAGGCTCCGCTGACAATAAACGGCGCACCGCCCAATAGTTGTTGTAGCGTGCGCTTCATAACAATCATTGGCAACTTCACCGTCGCGCGGATGTGCGGCAACAGGCCAGCGCCTTTTAACGCGGTGGAGGGAATGCCGCCTACGGCGTCAGCGCCGCGCTCAATTTCCGCCAACATATAGCCCATGCCGTTTTTATCGGGCGGGACGTAAGTATCGGCATCGCTTAAAAAAACTAGGTCGCAGGTGGCGTAGTTGAGGCCATTCATTAGCGCACCGCCTTTACCGGTATTTTTTTGCGTGACGGCAACAAAGCGGTCGCCCCATTTACGTTTTACTTCTGCCATGACTGCTTCGGTATTATCAGTGGAGCCGTCGTTAACGCAAATTACCCGGCAAAAATAAGGGTTGCGTAGCAGATTTTCCAGCGACTGTGCCAGACAAGGGCCTTCGTTATAGGCAGGAATAATTGCGTCAATACAGCCTTTTTTTTGGCTGGGCTTACGCCTTAACGTACTCAGGAACCATAGTAATATTGCTACGGCCATACATATAAAGATCCAGGTTTTCATGCAATCTGCTCAAAGAATCATTTTATGAATAACAAAGCCTTCACCCAGATCGCTATTGACCTGTTGTCCGCGAAATTGTGCGACAGCACGCAAACGTTCCGGGCGCATATAATCACGCAGACTCTGACTTTTATGTTTTTGTAACGCGTTTAGCTTTATAGAAAAATATTTCTCTTCCACGGATTCAAAAACCTGGGGCATAAATGAGAGCCAGGTACTTGGCGTTTCGTAGCCGAGAATTTGAGGAATTGCCCGACAGGCCACCATTGACGCCTGATAAACGGCCAGATGATCCTGATGGCGATCGGCATCATGCATGGTATAGACACGAATGATTTCAACATCAGACGGAATCTGAGACTTAATGATATTTTCCAGGGCGGTAATCATATCATTGAGCTGTAAATGAGCACGGGTATCAGCAAAATTAAGATGAATAGTCTGCTGGCATCCTAATATCTTTAGGGCTTCGCGTGACTCTGCGTGGCGATCGATTATTCCATCGGTACCAGAATTGCCGGTAGTCATAACTACGGCAGCAATATAAATTCCTTTTTGCGCAAGACGAGCGAGCGATGCGCCGCAGCCTAATTCTATATCGTCAGGGTGTGCGCCAATAGCAAGAATACCTTTCTTTTTATTTTTTGAAGAAAGGAGAGCAGAATTTAAAACCTTATCCACTTAATGACACTCCATTTTAATTATTATACTGCAAGCGCAGCGATACGCGCAGAGACGTAATCTCTGGCGCAAGCAGACGTTAAAATTTATACGTAGTGAAAGTTGCTAATAACTTAGTGCCAGGATGCTATGAGGGCCTGAAAATCGACAGGGTAAAGTTTTTTTTACGTAGTTCATATGTTATGTTTTTGTGTGTTTGCTATGTATAGTTATTTTCTTTTGTGCATTGTATTTAGATGTGAATTAGTTTGTCAATTAATTGCATTTAAAAAATATGTTTAATGAACGGATATTGTTTATATACATGTTGTGAATGTAATATGCGGTGGGTGAAAAACAATACAGTAGTATATTTAATGCGAATATAATAACTTTATCATATATTTTGGTTTTAATAAAAATAAGAAGATAGTAAATCTCGTAATCTGACTTTTTATGCATCAATAAAATGCAGTGCAGCAATTTCCCCGAGTTGTGAGATGATGCCAATTGCATAATTAACCTTTCCTTTGCTGTTTTTTTGCTAAGAATAAAATCATCTGTACCATAACGACTAATTCTTTTATCAAATGTCTTTGTCCGCGAATACTGCTCCCATAACAAGACAGGGGAGCAGACAATCATGGCAATTTCATCGCGTAACACACTTCTTGCCGCACTGGCATTCATCGCTTTTCAGGCGCAGGCGGTGAACGTCACCGTGGCCTATCAAACCTCCGCCGAACCGGCGAAAGTGGCTCAGGCCGACAACACCTTTGCTAAAGAAAGCGGAGCAACCGTGGACTGGCGTAAGTTTGACAGCGGGGCCAGCATCGTGCGGGCCTTGGCCTCGGGCGATGTACAAATCGGTAATCTTGGTTCCAGCCCATTGGCGGTAGCTGCCAGCCAACAGGTGCCGATTGAAGTCTTCTTGCTGGCGTCAAAACTGGGCAACTCTGAGGCGTTGGTGGTGAAGAAAGCCATCAGCAAACCGGAAGACTTGATTGGTAAACGTATCGCCGTGCCGTTTATCTCCACGACACACTACAGCCTGCTGGCGGCGCTGAAACATTGGGGCATTAAATCTGGGCAAGTGGAGATAGTGAACCTGCAGCCGCCCGCGATTATCGCCGCCTGGCAACGGGGAGATATCGATGGCGCTTATGTTTGGGCGCCGGCGGTTAACGCCCTGGAAAAAGACGGCAAGGTGCTGACCGATTCTGAACAGGTCGGGCAGTGGGGGGCGCCAACGCTGGACGTCTGGGTAGTGCGGAAAGATTTTGCCGAGAAACATCCAGAGGTAGTGAAAGCGTTCGCCAAAAGCGCCATCGCGGCCCAGCAACCGTACATTGCTAACCCAGACGCGTGGCTGAAACAGCCGGAAAACATCAGCAAACTGGCGCGCTTAAGCGGCGTGCCGGAAGGCGATGTGCCGGGGCTAGTGAAGGGAAACACCTATCTGACGCCGCAGCAGCAAACGGCAGAACTGACCGGACCGGTGAACAAAGCGATCATCGACACTGCCCAGTTTTTGAAAGATCAGGGCAAAGTCCCCGCCGTGGCGAATGATTACAGCCAGTACGTTACCTCTCGCTTCGTGCAATAAAAGGAGGCGCAGATGCTGCAAATCTCTCATCTTTACGCCGATTATGGCGGTAAACCAGCACTGGAAGATATCAACCTGACGCTGGAAAGCAGCGAGCTGCTGGTTGTGCTGGGACCGTCCGGCTGCGGCAAAACCACGTTGCTGAATTTAATTGCTGGTTTTGTGCCTTATCAGCACGGCAGCATTCAACTGGCGGGCAAACACATTCAGGGACCGGGAGCAGAACGCGGCGTGGTTTTTCAGAATGAAGGATTGCTACCGTGGCGCAATGTGCAGGATAACGTGGCGTTCGGTCTGCAACTGGCGGGGATGGAGAAAATGCAGCGTCTGGAAATTGCTCTCCAGATGCTGAAAAAAGTAGGTCTGGAAGGCGCAGAAAAACGCTTCATCTGGCAGCTTTCTGGAGGCCAGCGTCAGCGAGTGGGGATTGCCCGCGCGCTGGCGGCAAATCCCCAACTGTTATTACTCGACGAACCGTTTGGTGCGCTGGACGCCTTTACCCGCGACCAGATGCAAACCTTGTTGCTGAAACTCTGGCAGGAGACGGGAAAGCAGGTGCTGTTGATTACCCACGATATAGAAGAAGCGGTGTTTATGGCGACTGAACTGGTTCTGCTTTCACTAGGGCCAGGGCGTGTGCTGGAGCGTCTTCCGCTCGACTTCGCTCGCCGCTTTGTTGCGGGAGAATCGAGTCGCAGCATCAAGTCCGATCCACAGTTTATTGCCATTCGCGAATATGTTTTAAGCCGCGTATTTGAGCAACGGGAGGCGTTCTCATGAGTGTGCTCATTAACGAAAAACTGCATTCGAGTCGGTTGAAATGGCGCTGGCCGCTCTCACGGCAAGTGACCTTAAGCATTGGTACGTTAGCGGTTTTACTCACCATATGGTGGACGGTGGCGACGCTGCAACTGATTAGCCCGCTATTTTTGCCGCCGCCGCAACAGGTACTGGAAAAACTACTCACCATTGCCGGACCGCAAGGCTTTATGGACGCCACGCTGTGGCAGCATCTGGCAGCCAGCCTGACGCGCATTATGCTGGCGCTATTTGCCGCGGTGTTGATCGGTATTCCGGTCGGGATCGCGATGGGACTTAGCCCTACGGTACGCGGCATTCTGGATCCGGTAATCGAGCTTTATCGTCCGGTGCCGCCGCTGGCCTATTTGCCGCTGATGGTGATCTGGTTTGGTATTGGCGAAACGTCGAAGATCTTACTGATCTATTTAGCGATTTTTGCACCGGTGGCGATGTCGGCGCTGGCGGGGGTGAAAAGCGTGCAGCAGGTTCGCATTCGTGCCGCGCAGTCGCTGGGGGCCAGCCGTATACAGGTGCTGTGGTTTGTCATTTTGCCTGGCGCGCTGCCGGAAATCCTCACCGGATTACGCATTGGTCTGGGTGTGGGCTGGTCTACGTTGGTGGCGGCGGAGCTGATTGCCGCAACGCGGGGCTTAGGTTTTATGGTCCAGTCAGCAGGTGAATTCCTCGCGACTGACGTGGTGCTGGCGGGGATCGCGGTGATTGCGATTATCGCCTTTCTTTTAGAACTGGGTCTGCGTGCGTTACAACGCCGCCTGACGCCCTGGCATGGAGAAGTACAATGAGTGAACGTCTGAGCATTACCCCGCTGGGGCCGTATATTGGCGCACAAATTTCGGGTGCCGACCTGACGCGCCCGTTAAGCGATAATCAGTTTGAACAGCTTTACCATGCGGTGCTGCGTCATCAGGTGGTTTTTCTGCGTGAACAGGCGATAACGCCACTGCAGCAACGTGCGCTGGCCCGGCGTTTTGGCGAACTGCATATTCATCCTGTTTATCCTCATGCCGAAGGGGTTGACGAGATCATCGTACTGGACACCCATAACGATAATCCGCCGGATAACGACAACTGGCACACCGATGTGACATTTATTGAGACGCCGCCAGCAGGGGCGATTCTCGCAGCGAAAGAGTTGCCATCGTTCGGCGGCGATACGCTCTGGACCAGCGGTATTGCTGCCTATGAGGCGCTTTCTGTTCCTTTCCGCCAGCTTTTGAGCGGGCTGCGTGCGGAGCATGATTTCCGTAAATCGTTCCCGGAATACAAGTACCGCAAAACCGAAGAGGAACATCAACGTTGGCGCGAGGCGGCCGCGAAGAATCCGCCGTTGTTACATCCAGTGGTGCGTACGCATCCGGTGAGCGGCAAACAGGCACTGTTTGTTAATGAAGGATTTACCACGCGAATTGTCGATGTCAGCGAGAAAGAGAGCGAAGCCTTGTTAGGCTTTTTGTTTGCCCATATCACCAAACCGGAGTTTCAGGTGCGTTGGCGCTGGCAACCGAATGATATTGCGATTTGGGATAACCGCGTGACTCAGCACTATGCTAATGCCGATTATTTGCCACAGCGGCGGATTATGCATCGCGCGACGATTCTCGGGGATAAACCATTTTATCGGGCGGGGTGAAGGGGAAATGCCGGGTTGGGATAACCCGGCATAATGATCATTAACGCAGAATCTTCTTCTCAGCCAGATCCAGCGCAAAGTAGCTGAAAATCAGATCCGCACCCGCACGCTTAATCGAACCTAAGCTTTCGAGCACCACTTTCTCTTCATCTATAGCACCTGCCAGCGCGGCGAATTTAATCATCGCGTACTCGCCACTCACCTGATACGCGCCAATCGGCAATTCCGTACGTTCACGCAGCTCACGCACGATGTCGAGGTACGCACCAGCTGGTTTAACCATCAGGCAGTCTGCGCCCTGGGCTTCATCCAGCAGTGACTCACGAATCGCCTCACGACGGTTCATTGGGTTCATCTGATAGCTTTTGCGATCGCCTTTTAATGCGCTTCCGGCAGCTTCACGGAACGGTCCATAAAAGGAAGAGGCGAATTTGGTCGAATACGACATAATCGCCGTATCTTTAAAGCCCGCAGCGTCCAGCGCCTGGCGAATCGCCTGTACCTGGCCGTCCATCGCGGCGGAAGGGGCGATGAAGTCTGCGCCTGCAGCAGCAGCAACCACGGCTTGCTTGCCTAAATTTTCCAGAGTCGCGTCGTTGTCGACGCCATGCTCGCACAGCACGCCGCAGTGTCCGTGAGAAGTGTATTCACAGAAACAGGTGTCTGACATGACGATCATTTCAGGCACGGTCTGCTTGCAGATGCGCGACATACGCGCCACCAGACCATCTTCCCGCCAGGCATCACTGCCGGTTTCATCAGTATGGTGAGAGATGCCGAAAGTCATCACCGAACGAATACCGGCGTTGGCGATGCGTTCAATTTCGCGTGCCAGATGTTTCTCTGGAATGCGCATCACGCCAGGCATGGCTTCAACGGCTTTGTAGTCGTCAATTTCTTCTTCAACAAAGATCGGCAACACCAGGTCGTTAAGGCTAAGTGTTGTCTCTTCAAACATAGCGCGCAGCGCAGGAGATTTGCGCAGGCGACGAGGGCGTTGGATTAAGTCTGTCATGGTCTGCCTGATGTTTGTGGAATTAAGGCGCACAGTATACCTGAAGCGGGGCCGGAGTGTTTTACGAAAGTTGTCGCGATGTTGATAAGAAGAGAACGAAAGAGAGGTCAGGACATCTTTGTAATAGAAATAGCAATGATTTTATATTCACTGCAAATATTTTTAATTTTTATTTATAATCTTCAATTATTGTTTTTGTTGATTTGGTTGAGCTGTCAAAAATTGAATGGCTTAAAGTTCATTGTTTATTGATAAATTATTTATCTGATTTGTTGGTTTGATATTTTTAGAAGCTATAATTCAAAATTAACGCTTTCATTAACGTGTTGAAAAACTGTGTTTTTGTCAGTTTTTTCTTTGCGTGTGTAGATGTTTTTTATATATGTCCACAATCGGACTTAGGGGAAAGAATAATTGAACCATTCCTCTATAACGCCGCATAATCGTAAACGCGAAACATAAGATGTTTTCTATGCATTGATAATTGATGGATCAACTTATTACGTCCCTGAGGAGGGATGACAAATGCACTCCTGGAAAAAGAAACTTGTAGTATCACAATTAGCATTGGCTTGCACTCTGGCTATCACCTCTCAGGCTAATGCAGCGACCAACGATATTTCTGGTCAAACTTACAATACTTTTCATCACTACAACGACACCACTTATGCTGATGACGTTTACTATGATGGTTATGTAGGCTGGAACAACTATGCCGCTGATAGCTATTACAACGGCGATATCTACCCGGTCATTAATAACGCTACCGTTAACGGCGTAATTTCTACCTACTATCTGGACGACGGTATTTCTACCAATACCAACGCCAATAGTCTGACAATCAAAAACAGCACTATTCACGGTATGATTTATTCCGAGTGCATGACAACAGATTGTGCTGATCGTGCGGATGATTACTACCATGACCGTCTGGCGCTGACTGTTGATAATTCAACGATCGACGACAACTACGAACACTACACATATAACGGCACCTACAATAATGCCGCTGATACTCATGTTGTAGACGTTTATAACATCGGTACTGCCATCACTCTGGATCAGGAAGTTGATCTGTCCATCTCTAATAACTCTCACGTAGCAGGTATTACGCTGACTCAGGGTTATGAGTGGGAAGATATCGACGACAACACTGTCAGCACCGGTGTAAATAGCAGCGAAGTGTTTAATAACACCATCACTGTTAAAGATTCTACCGTGACCTCTGGTTCATGGACTGATGAAGGTACTACTGGTTGGTTTGGTAATACCAGCAATGCCAGTGATTACAACGGTAATGGCTGGAATGCTGACGATATCGCATTAGCTGTTATTGCACATCCTGATGCTGATAACGCAATGCAGACTACTGCAACATTCGATAACTCCACACTGATGGGTGATGTTTTCTTCTCAAGCAACTTTGATGAGAACTTCTTCCCACATGGTCGTGATAGCTACCGTGATGCTGACGGTGATGTAGATACTAACGGTTGGGATGGTACTGATCGCCTGGATCTGACCCTGAACAATGGCAGCAAGTGGGTTGGTGCAGCAATGTCTGCGCATCAGGTTGATCTGGGTTCAGATATTGGGACAGATCTTAATGGCGATGGTTATGCTGATAACGATACCCTCGATGGTAAGATCGATAAAGACAGTCCGCTGGATGGCATTTACGATGCTTATGCGATGGGTTCCGATGCCACTGCAACTCTGATCGACATCGCAGCTAACAGCCTGTGGCCTTCATCAACTGTTGGTGTAGAAAACAGCGACTCTGAATACAGCGAATTTGATCACATCATCGGTAACGAAGTTTACCAGAGCGGTCTGTTCAATGTGACCCTGAATACCGGTTCACAGTGGGATACCACCAAAACTTCTCTGATTGATACTCTGAGCATCAACAGTGGTTCAACTGTTAATGTTGCTGATTCAACGCTGATTTCTGATTCTATCTCTCTGACAGGTCTTTCTGCGCTGAACATCAACGAAGATGGTCACGTTGCAACTGATTCACTGACTATCGATAACAGTACCGTAACTATCTCTGATGAAGTTACTGCTGGTTGGGCTGTAGGTGATGCCGCTCTGTATGCGAATACCATCAACGTTACTAACGACGGTATTCTGGATGTAGGTAACACAGCAGCTAATGCTCTTCAGGTTGATACTCTGAACCTGACCAGCACCACTGATACCAGTGGTAACATTCACGCTGGTGTATTCAACATCGAAAGCAACCGCTTCGTACTTGATGCAGACCTGACCAACGACCGTACCAACGACACTACCAAGTCAAACTACGGTTATGGCTTAATCGCAATGAACTCTGATGGTCACCTGACCATTAACGGTAACGGCGATAACGATAACACTGCTTCTATCGAAGCTGGTCAGAACGAAGTTGATAACAATGGTGACCATGTTGCAGCTGCAACCGGTAACTACAAAGTTCGTATCGACAACGCTACTGGTGCTGGTTCTATCGCTGACTACAACGGCAACGAGCTGATCTACGTTAACGACAAAAACAGCGACGCGACCTTCTCTGCTGCTAACAAAGCTGACCTGGGTGCATACACCTACGAAGCTCGTCAGGAAGGTAACACCGTTGTTCTGCATCAGACCGAGTTGACTGACTACGCTAACATGGCGCTGAGCATCCCGTCTGCAAACACCAATATCTGGAACCTGGAACAAGACACCGTTGGTACTCGTTTGACCAACTCTCGTCATGGTCTGGCTGATAACGGCGGCGCATGGGTAAGCTACTTCGGTGGTAACTTCAACGGCAACAACGGTACCATTGACTACGATCAGGATGTTAACGGCATCATGGTCGGTGTTGATACCAAAATTGATGGTAACAACGCTAAGTGGATCGTCGGTGCGGCTGCAGGCTTCGGTAAAGGCGACATGAATGACCGTTCTGGTCAGGTGGATCAAGACAGCCAGTCTGCCTACATCTACTCTTCTGCTCGCTTCGCGAACAACATCTTTGTTGATGGTAGCTTGAGCTACTCTCACTTCAACAACGATCTGTCTGCAACCATGAGCAACGGTACTTACGTTGACGGTAGCACCAACTCTGACGCATGGGGCTTCGGTTTGAAAGCCGGTTACGACTTCAAACTGGGTGATGCTGGTTACGTAACTCCTTACGGTAGCATTTCTGGTCTGTTCCAGTCTGGTGATGACTACCAGCTGAGCAACGACATGAAAGTTGACGGTCAGTCTTACGACAGCATGCGTTATGAACTGGGTGTAGATGCAGGTTATACCTTCACTTACAGCGAAGACCAGGCTCTGACTCCGTACTTCAAACTGGCTTACGTCTACGACGACTCTAACAACGATAACGATGTGAACGGCGATTCCATCGATAACGGTACTGAAGGGTCTGCGGTACGTGTTGGTCTGGGTACTCAGTTCAGCTTCACCAAGAACTTCAGCGCCTATACCGATGCTAGCTACCTCGGTGGTGGTGACGTAGATCAAGATTGGTCCGCGAACGTGGGTGTTAAATATACCTGGTAATATTCTTCACTCTGAAGAAATACTGGTAATTTAATCTAAATAATGCCCGTCAAGGATTTGACGGGCATTACTGCAAAGGACGCGCAAATGTTATCTGTAGTTAAACCTCTTCAGGAATTTGGTAAGCTCGATAAATGTTTGTCCAGATACGGCACGCGCTTCGAGTTTAATAATGAAAAACAAGTCATATTCTCCAGTGATGTAAACAGCGAAGACACATTCGTTATTTTAGAAGGTGTTATCTCTCTCCGTAGAGAAGAAAACGTACTTATCGGTATTACGCAGGCCCCCTATATTATGGGACTGACTGATGGTTTAATGAAAAACGATATACCATACAAATTAATATCAGAAGGAAACTGTACGGGATATCATCTACCAGCCAAACAAACCATTACTCTTATTGAACAAAATCAACTCTGGCGCGACGCTTTTTACTGGTTAGCCTGGCAAAATAAAATTCTGGAATTACGCGACGTTCAACTCATTGGGCATAATTCCTACGAGCAAATCCGTGCGACGTTATTATCAATGATTGATTGGAATGATGAGTTACGATCACGCATTGGTGTAATGAATTATATCCATCAACGTACACGCATATCACGTTCCGTCGTGGCAGAAGTTCTTGCGGCTTTACGCAAGGGCGGCTATATCGAAATGAATAAAGGCAAACTGGTCGCCATCAACCGTTTGCCTTCAGAGTATTAATCAGGACGCGGGAATGACCATCGGTTTATTCCCGCTAAGTTCGGTCACCAAATCATTGATGCCATCGCTCATATTTTTAAACCGTGTTAATGGTGAGCGGGTCACGACCACAAACGCACCGATATTTTTTTGCGGGATCATCGCCATATAGGTAATGAAACCACCGCCACCACCGGTCTTCTGAATAATACCCGGACGTCCGTCCTTCGGTGCCATATACACCCAGCCTAAACCGAGTGCATCCGCTCTGCCTGGCACATCCATGCCAATCACTTTCGTAAACTGTGCACGCTGATAAATCAGCGTCTGCATGCGATCCGCCTGGTTACTGCGCTGATAAAAATCAGAAGACAAATATTGCTGCATCCAGCGCATCATATCGCCAGGTGTGGAATAAACGCCGCCGCTGCCAATGGCCGCCAGCGTATTGTTACACGGACTGGCGCCGCGCTCGGCAACCATCAAACGGCGGCACTGGTCCGGTGATGGTGTATAGGTGGTGTCTTTCATCCCCAGCGGACGGGTAATCTGCTCTTCAAACAATTGGGTATAAGGCTTACCGGACGCATTCGCCAGCGCATCCGCCAGCAGGTCGAACGCAAGGTTGGAGTACGCGGCCTGGCTGCCTGGCGCGGCTTTTAGCTTCGCCGTAGAAAGATATTTCCAGCGTTGCTCTCGCGTCGGCCAGACAAACACCGGACGATTTGCCGCGCCGCCGGGCTGTTCACGGGGCAGGGCGCTGGTGTGGGTTGCCAGATTCACCAATGTGATGGGGGCTCCGTTGTAAGTTGGCACGCGTGCGCCTGGCGGGGCATATTTACTCAGTGGATCGTTTAACTTCACTGTCCCCTGGTCCAGCAATTTCACCAGCATCTCACTGGTCATCAACTTGGTGAGCGAAGCAATACGTACTACCGAATCCAACTGCGGGCGAACGTTATTACCAGGGCGAGTTTCACCATAACTGCGAAAGACACGCTGATTACCGTCGATAACGACCAGCGCCATCCCGGTGGCACCGCTGCCGTAAAAAATATGATCGGCATAGCGATCAACAATATCAGAGGCGAATTCAGGTTCGGCGATAGGTTGCGCCGCGTGGACAGAGGTCAATGACGCCGCACACAGCACGGCAGAAAAAAGCAGACTACGTTTCAACGGTGGTGTCCATAAATTAAATGAAGGTAACTGAGCGTATTTATACTACTCGTTGATGGATTGCAAAGCGCAAATTAGTGCAATAATAGTGTTAAAAACGTAACGGCGCGTAAACACGATCTTTTTCCTGCTCACCAATGTCTGCATTTGTGATCCTGTTCGTGTTAATGCGCTTATGTAAACAATCCTTTGTTTGTGAAATCCGTCGAAACAATTCTTCCCGTCAGGAGGACGAACTAAGCGCCCCGCGGCTGGTCACAATGGGCGGTTTCATTTGGCTGATTCTTTGAAGCGGCCATGCGGTTAATACACAGCAGTTGCTAAAACGATAAGAAGCTAGCAGGAGAGCATATGTTTAAGTCTTTTTTCCCAAAACCGGGAGCCTTTTTTCTCTCGGCCTTTGTTTGGGCATTGATTGCCGTCATCTTCTGGCAAGCCGGAGGAGGTGACTGGGTTGCCCACATCACCGGGGCTTCTGGGCAGATACCGATTAGCGCTGCCCGTTTCTGGTCGTTAGACTTCCTGGTTTTTTACGCTTATTACATTGTTTGCGTAGGACTTTTCGCGCTGTTCTGGTTTATCTACAGCCCACATCGTTGGCAATACTGGTCAATACTCGGCACTGCGCTAATTATCTTCGTGACCTGGTTTCTGGTGGAAGTTGGGGTTGCAGTTAACGCCTGGTATGCACCGTTTTATGACCTGATTCAAACCGCGCTCAGTTCGCCGCATAAAGTGACCATCGAACAGTTTTATCGCGAGGTGGGTGTCTTTCTGGGGATAGCGCTGATCGCGGTGGTTATCAGTGTGTTGAACAATTTCTTTGTCAGCCACTACGTGTTTCGCTGGCGTACGGCGATGAACGAATACTACATGGCGAACTGGCAGCAACTGCGCCATATCGAAGGGGCCGCGCAGCGTGTGCAGGAAGACACCATGCGTTTTGCCTCAACGCTTGAGAATATGGGCGTCAGCTTTATTAACGCCATCATGACGCTGATCGCCTTCTTGCCGGTGTTGGTGACGCTCTCCGCACACGTGCCAGAGTTGCCGATTGTGGGGCACATTCCGTATGGTTTGGTGATTGCCGCGATTATCTGGTCGCTGATGGGGACCGGATTACTGGCGGTTGTGGGGATCAAACTGCCGGGACTTGAGTTTAAAAACCAGCGAGTAGAGGCAGCTTACCGTAAAGAGCTGGTCTATGGTGAAGACGACGCCACGCGTGCGACACCGCCAACGGTGCGCGAGTTATTCAGTGCGGTACGGAAGAACTATTTCCGCCTCTATTTTCACTATATGTATTTCAACATCGCCCGCATTCTCTACCTGCAGGTCGATAACGTTTTCGGTTTGTTCTTGCTGTTTCCGTCGATTGTTGCCGGTACGATTACGCTCGGCCTGATGACCCAAATAACCAACGTTTTTGGTCAGGTTCGCGGCGCTTTCCAGTATCTGATTAACTCATGGACCACGCTGGTCGAGTTGATGTCGATCTACAAACGTCTGCGCAGCTTTGAACATGAACTGGATAATGACAAAATTCAGGAAGTAACCCATACATTGAGTTAAAAAGGAGAGGTAATGTCGCGAGTCAATCATCTGTCTTCGCTTTCATTGTTGGCGGTTCTGGTTTTAGCGGGGTGTAGCAGTCAGGCGCCACAGCCGTTGAAAAAGGGCGAAAAAGCGATAGATGTGGCGAGCGTGGTGCGGCAGAAGTTACCCGCCAGCGTAAAAGACCGCGATGCCTGGGCGAAAGATCTTGCCACCACTTTTGAAAGCCAGGGGCTGGCACCGACACTGGAAAATGTCTGCTCGGTGCTGGCGGTGGCGCAGCAGGAGTCAAATTATCAGGCGGATCCGGTCGTTCCTGGATTAAGTAAAATCGCCTGGCAAGAGATTGACCGCCGCGCCGAACGGATGCACATTCCTGCTTTTCTGGTTCATACCGCGCTAAAAATCAAATCGCCAAACGGCAAAAGCTACAGCGAACGGTTAGATTCCGTGCGCACGGAAAAGCAGCTGAGTGCAATTTTTGACGATCTGATCAGCATGGTGCCGATGGGGCAGACGCTGTTTGGTTCGCTTAACCCGGTGCGCACCGGTGGGCCGATGCAGGTCAGCATTGCTTTTGCCGAACAGCATACCAGGGGGTATCCGTGGAAAATGGACGGTACGGTACGTCAGGAGGTCTTCAGTCGTCGCGGCGGATTATGGTTCGGGACTTACCATTTACTCAATTATCCTGCCAGCTATAGCGCGCCGATTTTCCGTTTCGCCGATTTTAATGCTGGTTGGTACGCCAGTCGTAATGCCGCGTTTCAGAATGCGGTCAGCAAAGCCAGCGGCGTGAAGCTGGCGCTGGATGGTGATTTGATTCGTTATGACAGTAAAGAGCCGGGTAAAACAGAACTGGCGACGCGTAAGCTGGCGGGCAAACTGGGAATGAGCGACAGCGAAATTCGTCGTCAGCTCGAGAAAGGGGATAGTTTCTCTTTTGAAGAGACGGCGTTGTATAAGAAGGTTTATCAACTCGCCGAAGCGAAAACGGGTAAATCGCTACCGCGTGAAATGTTGCCGGGTATTCAACTGGAAAGCCCGAAAATCACCCGTAACCTTACCACCGCATGGTTTGCGAAGCGCGTCGATGAAAGACGAGCGCGCTGTATGAAGCCGTGACCAATAGGTAATCGTAGGCCAGATGTTTACGTCGCATCTGGCCAAATAAATCTTACTGGCGGCGATGTCGCCAGTGCAGCCACACCGCAACCACCGCAAAGATGAAGCAGCCAACCAAAAACGGGATCAGCCCGAAAATGGTGCCGACTCCCAGACCAATTTCCACCCGTGGGCGGCCTGTCTCCTGGACCTGCATTAAATGCTCATAGACACCTGGCGCATGTACCAACAAATTCAGCAATTGCGCTCCAGCCCAAAAGCAAAACAGCACAAACAATGCATAGGCAATGTTGCCAGGCGTTGAAGAGGCATCGCGATATTTTCCGCTAAACAGCGATTTTGACAGGGTGAAATCAGCCATAAAAACCTCCGGAAGTCATCTGCTTCTCTTCTGGTGTGATACCAGCGGCTTATGGCAAGTCTGACAGGTCATTGGGATTGTCAATATCAGAATCATGGTAAATTGGTGTTGGGAATATTCCCGAAGCGAGAATCTTCGTTATGAGTCACAAAATTGCAACCTTAAGTTAAATTTTTTTAACGGTTCTGGAAATGCTGTCTATACCACAGACGGATGTTGCAGAATATGCAAGGATGTTGTTTTTCGTTAACGGAGCTGCCATGAATCTGCCTGTAAAAATCCGCCGCGACTGGCATTACTATGCGTTCGCCATTGGCCTTATATTCATTCTTAATGGCGTGGTGGGGTTGCTGGGGTTTGAAGCTAAAGGTTGGCAGACCTATGCCGTCGGTCTGGTGACGTGGGTGATGAGTTTCTGGCTGGCGGGGCTGATTATTCGTCGTCGCGATGACGATACTGAAAACGCCCAATAACAGAAGATTGGGCGTTCTGGAGTGCTGGCAAAGTGCTCGTTGTTTATGCCGGATGCGGCGTAAACGCCTTATCCTGCCTACAAAATCATACAAAATCATACAAAATCATACAAAATCATACAAAATCAGTATATTGCAATTATCTGGTAGGCCTGATAAGCGAAGCGCATCAGGCAATCTTACGTTTGCCATCAGCCTGAAATGCCCAACAAAAAAGTTATTGGGCATCCAAAAATTACATGGTGGTTTTCAATGCGTTATCCGCTGCGTGACGCTCCAGCGCCAGCTCAATCAAACGCGTGATCAGGTCGGTGTAGCCCAGGCCACTGGCTTGCCACAGCTTCGGATACATACTGATGTTGGTAAAGCCTGGCAGCGTGTTGATCTCGTTGATCACCACCTCGTTTTCCGGCGTTAAAAAGACATCTACACGCGCCATGCCAGCACATCCCAACGCCTGGTAAGCCTGAACGGCAATCGCCCGAATTTTATCGTTGATTTCCGGCGCGATGTCCGCCGGAACCACCACTTTCGCGCCATCTTCGTCAATGTACTTGGTGTCGTAGGCGTAGAAATCGCTGGTCAGTACGATCTCGCCACAGGTACTGGCTTGCGGATTGTCATTACCCAATACCGCGCATTCGATCTCACGACCTTTGATCCCTTGCTCAACGATCACTTTGTGATCGAATTCGAACGCTAGATCGACAGCAAGGGCATACTGCTCTTCGCTGGTCACTTTGCTGACGCCAACAGAGGAACCCTGATTAGCTGGTTTTACAAACAGCGGCAACCCAAGTTTAGACTTCACTTCGGCGAAGCTGATTTTGTGGCGATTGGCGCGCGTCAGGGTAATAAATGGCGCGATGTTCAATCCAGCGTCACGCAGCAGACGTTTGGTTACGTCTTTATCCATGCATGCAGCAGAAGCCAGAACATCGGAACCGACAAACGGTAGATTGGCGACCCGCAGCATTCCCTGCAAGGAACCATCTTCACCCAACGTACCGTGGACAATTGGGAAAATGACATCCACCGTCGGCAACGGCTGGCCGTTCTGCGCATCAATAAGTTGTTGTTCATGTTTACCCGGCACCTGCGCGAGACTGGTGGCCGAAGGGCGCAGCGCAATATGGGCAGGATCGTCTGCGTTCAGCAAATAATTGCTGGCATCGCTGACATGCCATTGCCCTTGTTTATCAATGCCCAGCAGCACAACGTCAAAGCGACTTTTATCAATGGCATCGACAATGTTTTTTGCCGATTGCAGAGACACTTCATGTTCTGCTGACTTTCCACCAAAAACGATTCCTACCCGCAGTTTTTCCATCTTAAAAACCTATCCCGTAGAACACAAAGAGCATACATTACCACGACAAAACGGGGGATTCGCGGCCTTCTGACAGTTTGTTGCAATCTTCTGCTGATAAACCGTGCAGCTTGCGGGGTAAGATTCATCGCTGACTAAATTATGTGCGTAAGATCACAAAAATGATGAACGGGAAACTAATTTATTCCTGGTGTGAATTGCTGCCCGGATGGTTATTATACGTAATAATAAGTTAACCAAGAGGATATATTGCATAACTTTTTATTATAAAAACATTAATAATTGTATACCTATATTTTATGTGTGGAATTATTTAAAAATAGAGAAACGTTTCGCTGATAAATGTGAAAAAAATATTTGCTAAAACTATTTCCTCTGTCATAAAAATACTACATCAAGACTCTATGCAGTTGTGAAACATAATGTTAACTTCTCCATACTTTGGATAAGGAAATACAGATATGAAAAATCTCATTGCTGAGTTGTTATTTAAGCTTGCCCAAAAGGAAGAGGAATCGAAAGAATTGTGCGCACAGGTCGAAGCACTAGAGATTATCGTTACTGCGATGCTTCGCAATATGGCGCAAAATGACCAACAGCGGTTGATTGATCAGGTTGAAGGGGCGCTATACTCGGTAAAGCCCGATGCCAGCATTCCTGATGACGATACGGAGCTGCTGCGCGATTACGTAAAGAAGTTATTGAGGCATCCTCGTCAGTAAAAAGTTAAGCCTTCCAACAGTTGTCATAATGCTGTCATGCCAGAGACTTATAGTCGCTTTGTTTTTATTTTTTAATGTATTTGTACATGGAGAAAATAAAGTGAAACAAAGCACTATTGCACTGGCTCTCTTGCCGTTACTGTTTACCCCTGTTACTAAAGCCCGGACCCCAGAGATGCCAATTCTGGAAAACCGGGCGGCACAGGGGGATATTACCGCACCTGGCGGTGCTCGCCGATTAACGAGCGATCAGACAGCTGCCTTACGCGATTCTCTTAGCGATAAACCCGCGAAAAATATTATTTTATTGATTGGTGATGGGATGGGGGATTCGGAAATCACTGCCGCACGCAATTATGCTGAAGGCGCGGGCGGTTTTTTTAAAGGGATCGATGCCTTACCGCTTACCGGACAATACACCCATTATGCGCTGGATAAAAAAACCGGAAAACCAGACTACGTGACCGACTCCGCAGCGTCAGCAACGGCCTGGTCAACTGGCGTCAAAACGTATAACGGCGCGCTGGGTGTCGATATTCATGAAAAAGATCATCCAACGATTCTGGAATTGGCAAAAGCCGCAGGGCTGGCGACCGGCAACGTTTCAACGGCTGAAATACAGGATGCCACTCCCGCCGCGCTAGTGGCACATGTGACCTCGCGCAAATGCTATGGTCCGAGCGTTACCAGCGAAAAATGCCCGAGCAACGCGCTGGAAAAAGGTGGAAAAGGATCGATTACTGAACAACTGCTTAACGCCCGTGCGGATGTTACGCTTGGCGGCGGCGCAAAAACCTTTGCTGAAACGGCTACCGCCGGTGAATGGCAGGGAAAAACGCTGCGTGAACAGGCGCAGGCGCGTGGTTATCAGTTAGTCAGCGATACCGCATCGCTGAATGCGGTGACGGAAGCGAACCAGCAAAAACCCCTGCTTGGACTGTTTGCTGACGGCAATATGCCAGTGCGCTGGCAAGGACCGAAAGCAACGTACCACGGTAATATCGATAAGCCCGCAGTCACCTGTACCCCGAATCCGCAACGCAATGACAGTGTGCCTACGCTGGCGCAGATGACCGATAAAGCCATTGAACTACTGAGCAAAAATGAGAAAGGATTCTTCCTGCAAGTTGAAGGCGCGTCGATCGATAAACAGGATCACGCCGCGAATCCTTGTGGCCAAATTGGCGAGACGGTCGATCTCGATGAAGCCGTACAGCGGGCGCTGGAATTTGCCAAAAAGGATGGCAACACACTGGTGGTGGTCACCGCTGACCACGCCCACGCCAGCCAGATTGTCGCGCCAGATACCAAAGCACCGGGTCTGACTCAGGCGTTAAACACCAAAGATGGCGCAGTGATGGTGATGAGTTACGGGAATTCCGAAGAGGATTCACAAGAGCATACCGGTAGCCAGTTGCGTATTGCTGCATATGGTCCGCAGGCTGCGAATGTGGTTGGTTTGACCGATCAGACCGATCTCTTCTACACCATGAAAGCTGCACTGGGGCTGAAATAACACCGAACCCGGCGGCTAATTTTGGCTGTCGGGTGGTTTTTTTGCTGTTAGCAACCAGACTTAAAAGCAGATCAAGGGCGCAAACGCTCCTGGTTAAAATGTGAAGAGGGATGGTGCTATGAAAATAACATTACTGGTTACCCTGCTATTCGGCCTGGTTTTTTTAACCACTGTCGGCGCTGCCGAGAGAACGTTAACCCCACAACAACAGCGTATGACCTCCTGTAATCAACAGGCGACAGCGCAGGCGTTGAAAGGGGATGCCCGTAAGACATACATGAGTGATTGCCTGAAGAACAGCAAATCTGCGCCCGGTGAAAAGAGTTTGACACCGCAGCAGCAGAAGATGCGCGAATGTAATAGTCAGGCGACGCAGCAATCTCTGAAAGGTGATGATCGTAATAAGTTTATGAGTACCTGCCTCAAGAAAGCCGCGTAATACCTATAGTGCTAACGGGTGAGTTAAGAAAATGGCTCACCCGAAATATCATACTCCCGCCTTTCGCCCCATCTCTATAATTTGGGAAAATTGTTTCTGAATGTTCCCAAAAATAATGAATGATGAAAATTTTTACAAAAAAGCGGCGGCACACGGGGAGATACCACCAATAACTCCTCAAAACGAACATCAGCGATCCGGGCTGCGCTTCGCCCGTCGCGTCAGACTACCGCGGGCGGTAGGACTGGCTGGGATGTTCTTACCAATCGCCTCGACGTTGGTTTCGCACCCGCTGTCAGGCTGGTGGTGGCTGGTGTTGGTTGGCTGGGCATTTGTCTGGCCACATTTAGCCTGGCAGTTGGCGAGCAGGGCCGTTGATCCGCTTGGCCGGGAAATATACAACTTAAAAACTGATGCAGTGTTAGCCGGTATGTGGGTAGGCGTGATGGGCGTAAACGTGCTGCCTTCGATCGCAATGCTGATGATTATGTGCCTGAATTTGATGGGGGCAGGCGGCCCCCGTCTGTTTGTCGCCGGTTTGGTGTTGATGGTCGTTTCCTGCCTTGTCACACTCGAACTCACGGGGATCACTGTGTCGCTCAAGAGTGCGCCGCTGGAATGGTGGCTCTCCCTTCCCATTATCGTCATTTATCCTCTGCTGTTTGGCTGGGTTAGCTACCAGACAGCGACCAAACTGGCTGAACATAAACGACGATTGCAGGTCATGAGTACCCGCGACGGCATGACGGGCGTTTACAACCGGCGTCACTGGGAAATCATGCTACGTAATGAGTTTGATAACTGTCGCCGACACAATCGCGATGCGACGCTATTGATTATTGATATCGACCATTTTAAGAGTATCAACGATACATGGGGTCACGATGTGGGTGATGAAGCCATCGTTGCCCTTACCCGACAATTACAAATTACCCTGCGTGGCAGCGATGTGATTGGTCGTTTTGGTGGTGATGAATTTGCGGTAATTATGTCAGGTACGCCAGCCGAAAACGCCATTACCGCTATGTTACGTGTGCATGAAGGATTAAATGCATTACGCCTGCCAAATACGCCGCAGGTGATATTACGGATAAGCGTCGGTATCGCGCCGCTGAATCCGCAAATGAGTCACTACCGTGAGTGGCTGAAATCGGCTGATATGGCGCTCTACAAAGCAAAGAGAGCCGGACGTAACCGTACTGAAGTGGCGGCCTGACGTCCGGTGAGAGTCATCAGGACTTGCTAAGTTTTTCTGATTTTTCCATACACTTCGTCATCGCTTCGATTACCGCGGAACGGAATCCTTTCTCTTCCAGAACGCGTACCGCTTCAATGGTTGTGCCTCCTGGTGAGCAGACCATATCTTTCAAGGCGCCCGGATGTTCGCCGGTTTCCAGCACCATTTTCGCGGAACCCATTACCGCCTGGGCGGCAAACTTGTAAGCCTGCGCGCGTGGCATCCCGCCCAGCACGGCGGCGTCGGCCATCGCTTCGATAAACATAAAGACATAGGCTGGCGAAGAACCGCTCACGCCAACCACTGGGTGGATCATCGGCTCAGCAATGACTTCCGCCTCGCCAAAGCAACGGAAAATATTCAGCACATCGGCAGTATCTTCAGGAGTGACCAACGCGTTTGGCGTTACGGATGTCATCCCGGCATTGACCAACGCGGGGGTGTTCGGCATGGCGCGAATAATTTTCCGGTCGTGACCCAGCGCCCGGGCAAGTTGGTCGAGCGTAACGCCTGCGGCGATAGAAACCACCAGAGAGTCTTTATTCAGGCTGGAAGTGATTTCGCTAAGGACTTTAATCATGATGCCCGGTTTGACGGCAGCAAAGACGATATCGGTGATTTGCGCCACTTCCTGTGCCGATTCTGCAGCGTTGATACCAAACTGTTCATGTAAGGCGGCAACTTTATCCGGGGAGGGGGTATACACCCAGATTTGCCCTGGAAGGACCTGACCGCTGGCAATCAGACCGCCGAGAATGGCTTTTCCCATATTGCCGCAGCCAATAAAACCGATTTTCTTTTCCATTGCACACTCCTGCCGTGAATTCATTATTTTGAAAAGCGCCTGGTCAGAAGCATAAACAGAACTATGCCGGAAGGCAAAAGCGCGACACAATAGAAGATTACCCAACAGAGGATAGCCTTATGACAATATGGGTGGACGCCGATGCGTGTCCCAATGTAATTAAAGAGATTCTGTATCGCGCGGCAGAACGTATGCAGATGCCGCTGGTGTTGGTGGCAAATCAGAGTTTACGCGTGCCGCCATCGCGGTTTATTCGCACGCTGCGCGTCGCGGCAGGTTTTGACGTGGCCGATAATGAAATTGTACGTCAGTGTGAGGCGGGCGATTTGGTAATAACCGCAGATATTCCTTTGGCTGCTGAAGCCATCGAGAAAGGCGCGGCAGTACTTAATCCGCGTGGCGAACGGTACACACCTGCGACTATTCGTGAACGTCTGACGATGCGCGATTTTATGGATACCCTTAGAGCCAGCGGGATCCAGACCGGAGGGCCAGATAGTCTTTCGCAACGTGACCGCCAGGCATTTGCGGCTGAACTTGAAAAATGGTGGCTGGAAGTTCAACGTAACTGTTCGTAAATGTAATATATTATTTACACTTCTTTCTCGCTCATTTCTTGATATAGTAAGGAATGTATTGAAGTTCGCTCCTTAAGTGGAATTATTTCTTTACAATCGAAATTGTACTAGTTTGATGGTATGATCGTTATTCTTACGAAACCGGCTTTCGCCGCATTGCGACCTTTTGGGGAAAACCCACGATGACACAACCTCTTTTTCTGATCGGGCCTCGGGGCTGTGGTAAAACAACGGTCGGAATGGCCCTTGCCGATTCGCTCAACTGTCGGTTTGTTGATACCGACCAATGGTTGCAATCACAACTCAATATGACGGTAGCAGAGATCGTCGAAAGGGAAGAGTGGGCAGGATTTCGCGCGAGGGAGAGCGCCGCTCTGGAAGCAGTAACTGCACCATCCACCGTTATCGCGACGGGCGGCGGTATTATTCTGACGGAATTTAATCGCCATTACATGCGTAATAACGGGATTGTGGTTTACTTGTGCGCGCCGGTGTCAGTGCTGGTAAATCGTCTGCAAGCTGCGCCAGAAGAGGATTTACGGCCAACACTTACAGGAAAACCGTTAAGTGAAGAAGTTCAGGAAGTACTGGAAGAACGCGATGCATTATATCGTGAAGTTGCGCATATTATCGTCGATGCTAACAACGAACCCAGTCAGGTGATCTCTGAAATTCGAACCGCTTTGGCACAAACGGCAAATTGTCATTGTCCTGGCACCTATACTTAATGTTCATCCCGTGAAATAAGGAAGAACAATGCCAACGAAACCGCCTTATCCCCGAGAAGCCAGAATTGTTACGGTAGAAAAAGGCCAGCAAGGACAGACTGTGACCTGGTATCAGCTGCGAGCCGAACATCCCAAACCAGACTCTTTGATCAGCGAACATCCTACGGCCCAGGAGGCGATGGATGCTAAAAAACGCTATGAGGATCCTGATAAAGAGTGACCGCATCAGACTGCTCGGAAGGGACTCTGAGTGCTATTACAACGGACCTGCATCACACTTTTCACAATTCATGTTTTTCAAATAATTAGAATATTAAACAATAACAATCCATTACTGGAACTATTGGGAATCTTTACATTATGCCGTGCGCGTCTGCTGCTACGCTTTTTTGCATTTGTAGCATCGGCAAGCGCCCGCTGTGGTGCTTAGTATTTGCCCGGTAATTAACGACGAAAAAGAAAGGTGGAAGACAATGAGCGCGTCGTTGGCGATTCTGACCATCGGCATTGTACCAATGCATGAAGTTTTGCCGCTTCTGACGGAGTACATTGACGAAAATAATATTTCCCATCATAGCCTGCTGGGGAAATTAAGCCGCGAAGAGGTGATGGCGGAGTATGCGCCAGAAGCAGGCGAAGAAACTATTCTTACATTATTAAATGACAACCAGCTGGCCCACGTTTCACGCCGTAAAGTGGAGCGTGATCTACAAAGCGTGATTGAGGTACTCGATAATCAGGATTATGACGTTATTTTGCTAATGAGTACGGCCAACATTAGTAATATGACAGCGCGAAATACGATCTTCCTCGAGCCTTTGCGCATTCTCCCACCGTTGGTTTCCTCCATTGTTGAAGGTCACCAGGTCGGTGTTATTGTTCCAGTAGAAGAGCTTTTGGCCGTTCAGGCGCAAAAATGGCAAATTTTGCAGAGAACACCACTATTTTCGCTGGGAAATCCCATTCACGATTCTGAACAGAAAATCGTTGATGCCGGGAAAGAATTGCTGGCGAATGGGGCGGATGTCATCATGCTGGATTGTTTAGGATTTAATCAGCGTCATCGCGATTTACTGCAAAAAAAGCTCGATGTACCTGTTTTGCTCTCTAACGTATTGATTGCAAGGCTGGCGGCGGAATTGCTGGTGTAATTTTACGTGACAGTTAGCACCTTTGGCCCCTATAGTGAAGAAGATGTTAAACCACCTGACAGGGCCAGTTTATGCTTCAAAGTAACGAATACTTTTCCGGAAAAGTGAAATCGATCGGCTTTACCAGCAGCGATACTGGCCGCGCCAGCGTCGGTGTGATGGTTGAAGGTGAATACACGTTCAGTACTGCGGAACCCGAAGAGATGACGGTGGTCAGCGGGGCGCTGAATGTTTTGCTGCCTGGCGCTACCGACTGGCGCGTGTATGAAGCTGGTGAAGTATTTAATGTTCCCGGCCACAGCGAGTTCCATCTGCAAGTTGCCGAACCGACCTCCTATTTGTGCCGCTATCTGTAATATCGCGCCTTCCCGTCTGAATGGGAGGGCATTTTTCTGAAATATTCCTTATTTCACGAATAATAAAATCTCCGTTGCTGCTAATTTTTCTATTTTCGATATATTCATAATCTATCAAGGTTGATATTAATATCAGTGAAGATTATGAATAAAATAAAAATATTGATCGTCTGTATGGTTGTATTTATTGCCACCGAAAATGTTTATGCTGCAGAGTGGATCACTAGCGATGATCTTATTAAGTCAGATTTCCATATCATGACCGCAGAAGAACGTAATGGAGTGAAAGAGGAAACCAGTGATAGTATGGAAGCCTCTTATATGCTTAAAAATAACATTCGTTGGTATTACCATAATGGAGATTTATCAATACCCAGCAATTTTAGTAATAAGCATACTCTGGTGGTCAAGGGGAATTTAACCATTAATGGTGATTATGATGATTATTCGGCAGGTGATGGTCAACTCATAGTGTTGGGCAATGTGATTGTCGATAACTTTATTAATCATGATTTCGCATACGTCAAAGGTGAGATGCAAGCGAAAGGTTTAGTCTATGCTGATTATAATGATCATAACTTTGAAGTAATGAAAGGTATTACGGCTCGCGGAATTATTGTTTCAGACAAGGCGACGCAATTTGAGGTTAATAACGCTGAGTTTTATATCAACGAAGATACCAGCAATGAAAATTATGACTGGGATGCGAATATTCGAAAAGCGTATTCTCTGTTTGAGCCCGATCTCTATGAGATTACTGAAATTGAAACCGACAATGTTTTAAATGCCTATCCTGATTATGACAGCGTAGCGGCCAGTATTGTCCAGGGATTGCCGTTGTTTCGCGATAAACCTGTATCGGGGTTAAGTGAAAAATTGCAGTGGATTGAACAGGGCAAGGTCGAAAAATTTGCGGCAGGCAACGTTAAGCATGAAGATCCGCTGGTGGCGCGTTTTCTGACTCGCATGGAGAGTCTGCCAACCGATGTTATGCTGCAATTGCTACAGCATCCTGATGACCAGACACGAGAATATATGGCGCAGCGTTGGCCCGCCAGGCAAATGCATTTACTCACCGCGCCTTTTATTA
This sequence comes from Escherichia sp. E4930, assembly GCF_005845405.1. Lineage (NCBI taxonomy): Bacteria > Pseudomonadati > Pseudomonadota > Gammaproteobacteria > Enterobacterales > Enterobacteriaceae > Escherichia > Escherichia sp. E4930. Next base: position 720,885 of record NZ_VCDZ01000003.1, read on the forward strand.
AAGACCAGGCAGTGGCGAAAGGACTGATTAAAAACAGCGATATTTCACCAGAAGTGAATGAAAAATTAATGTCGACTCCTGTCGAGAGCGTCCAACTCGAACAGGCCAGACAGGATAATCTTTCTCCGGAAATCATTGCCCTATTAAGTCAGAGTCCGTTTCCGATTGTGCGTAAGACGTTAGTCAGCCAGTACGATTACGCGTGGCTGGCGCCAACATCTGTGGTGGATGAACTGATAAATAGCGATGATGATGAACTACGCGAACGAATTGCTGGTGCCGATTTGACTACACGACAAGCCGTGGCGCTGAGTAACGATCAATCACTTAAGGTCCGTGAAGCCGTAGCTCATGCCCTTGCGGAACTCAAAGTTACGCGACTTTCTGCAAACATGAGTATTCCCGATATTGAACGTATTGCAGATCAAATGTATCTCGATAATAAAGACCATAAAAATATCGTGATGGCATTATTTATTGCTTTACCTGAAGCGCGCCAACTGTCGCTGGCAAAAGAAGATATACAACATTTACGTGAAGGTGCGCGTTATCTGACGTCAACTGAAGTGATTAACTATCTCCTGACACATCATGATAACCCCGCTGTCTGGAATGAATTAGCACACGATAAACTGCTGCCGTTGGAATATAAGAAAAAATTGTGGCAGCGCACATTGCAATTAATGATGAGCAAACGGCAAGAAGATCAGGAGCAGGCGTATGATATACAACTGGAACTGATTGATAATGGCATGGTAGATGAAGCAATGCTCAATGACGCCATCGATTTGCTGCCTGATTTACCGGCTGAATATCGTTACCGGATGCGCAATCAGTTATTTGATAAAAATGATTTACCCTCAGAGATTATTACCCGTCTTGATAAGCAATATCGCTTTAATGCTGACTGGGCGCTGTCTGTTACAGACATGACAAATAGTAATCGTAGGCAGTGTGATAGAGGATTACGTCGCTGGAATGATGATGATAGCGTTATTTTAATCGAGCTGGATAAGCTGACAGATAAGCCTGATGACGAGTTTTGGCTGGCATTACTGCAAAGTCGGCATGAACAATTACGTAAAACGGCGTTGATTAATGCGCATACGCCGACTTCCGCATTCACAGCATTGGTTACACCGCAGGATCGTCAGGGAGCGATTGCCAATCCGCAACTGCCTGCTGAGGTGAAAACGGCGTGGTTAAAAGAGGATCCGTCATTACTGTTATTTGCCGATCATCCGGATCCACAACAATTACGTGAATTAGTTAAAACCGGATCAACACGGCAAATTCGCAGTGAAGCGCGCAATAAGCTTGAGGAATTAAAATGAGGTTACGGCGTAAAACACACAATATTGCAGCGTTAAAAATCATCATCCGACGTAGCGAATGATTAGATTAATGCCTGGCATGGCTTCGTACGCCGGATAAGACGCACCGAGGCGTCGCATCCGGCATTGAAGGCAAACCAGCTATTAACGTTGCGCTTCGCCGCCCAATCCTTCGATCAGGTTTTGAATTAACGCTGCCAGTTCGCCGGTCATCAGGATGAAATCGGCGTCAAAGCGTTGGGCAAAATCTTCGCGGTCGATGTCTTCGTTTTGATCGCGCAGTTCGTCGCAGAACTTCAGGCGCTTGAGCGAACCATCGTCGCACATCACAAACTGAACGCGCTGCTGCCAGTCGAGCGCCAGTTTAGTCACCACTTTTCCGGCTTCAATGTGATTGGTGATCTCTTCGCTGGTCAGATCTTGTTTCTTCGCGCGGATCACGCCGCCATCTTCCAGCAGCGATTTCAGCTCGGCTTCATCAAGCAGCTGGAAGCCCTGTGCCGCGCTACCGGAGCGTACCCATTCGGTCAGCGTCAGTTCAATCGGGGTTTCCATGCTCAATGGCACAACCGGTAACGACCCCAGGCTTTTACGCAGCAGTGCCAGCGTATCTTCCGCTTTTTTGGCGCTGGCGCAGTCCACCATAATCAAACCGTTCACCGTGTCGATCCACATCATGGTTTGGCTAAAACGGCTGAAAGCACGCGGCAGCAGAGAGTGCAGCACTTCGTCTTTCAGCGAATCTTTTTCGGTTTTCTTCAGCTTACGCGCTTGTTCAGCTTCCAGTTTGGCGATTTTCGCTTCCAGCGCCTGTTTAATGACCGGAGACGGGAGAATTTTTTCTTCTTTGCGCGCGCAGATGACAATTTGACCATTGGCAACGTGCGTTAACGCATCGCTGTGCGATCCCATCGGAGGAACCCAGCCCATCTTCGCCATATCCTGGCTGCCGCATGGGGTAAATGCCATCGAGGCTAGCTGTTTTTCCATCTCTTCTGCACGCAGCGAAATCTCGCGGCTAAGACGGTAAACCATTAAATTTTTGAACCACAGCATGATAATTTCCACGGCCTTGTCGTTAAATTTAGCGGGCATGATAACGAATTGTCGGCGGCCTTGCATTGCCAATCCGGTTGTCCGTCTCTACGCTATTGATATTGAAAAAAATAAGGAGAGTACCGTGCGTATAGGTATCGATTTAGGCGGCACCAAAACTGAAGTGATTGCACTGGGCGATGCAGGGGAGCAGTTGTACCGTCATCGTCTGCCCACGCCGCGTGATGATTACCGGCAGACCATAGAAACGATCGCCACGTTGGTAGAGATGGCGGAGCAGGCGACAGGACAGCGTGGAACAGTAGGGATGGGGATCCCAGGCTCGATTTCGCCTTACACCGGCGTGGTGAAAAATGCCAATTCAACCTGGCTTAACGGTCAGCCATTCGATAAAGACTTAAGCGCGCGGTTGCAGCGGGAAGTGCGGCTGGCAAATGACGCCAACTGTCTGGCGGTTTCGGAAGCGGTAGATGGCGCAGCAGCGGGAGCGCAGACGGTATTTGCTGTGATTATCGGCACGGGATGCGGCGCGGGCGTGGCGTTCAATGGTCGGGCGCATATCGGCGGCAATGGCACGGCAGGCGAGTGGGGACACAATCCGCTACCGTGGATGGACGAAGACGAACTACGTTATCGCGAGGAAGTCCCTTGTTATTGCGGTAAACAAGGCTGTATTGAAACCTTTATTTCGGGCACGGGATTCGCGACGGATTATCGTCGTTTGAGCGGACATGCGCTGAAAGGCAGTGAAATTATCCGCCTGGTTGAAGAAAACGATCCGGTTGCTGAGTTGGCATTACGTCGTTATGAGCTACGACTGGCGAAGTCGCTGGCGCATGTGGTGAATATTCTCGACCCGGATGTGATTGTCCTGGGCGGAGGGATGAGCAATGTTGACCGTTTATATCAAACAGTTCCACCGCTGATTAAACAATTTGTCTTCGGTGGCGAATGTGAAACGCCCGTGCGTAAGGCGAAGCATGGGGATTCGAGCGGCGTACGCGGCGCCGCATGGTTATGGCCACAAGAGTAAAAAAACCAGGCAACTGGTGCATCATGCCTGATGCGACGCTTGCCGCGTCTTATCAGGCCTACAAAATAGGCAGCCCGTAGGCCGGATAAGGCGTTCACGCCGCATCCGGCACTGTGCTCAGATGCCTGATGCGATGCTTGCCGCGTCTTATCAGACCTACAAAATGAGCA